>NZ_BAAAQD010000003.1:125561-547751 GCF_039531485.1 Dactylosporangium maewongense
GCGAACGCCGCGACGGTCCTGAAGGGGCACGGGTGAAGCGAAGCTCCCCCGCTGCGGTCCGATCCCAAGCATGCCCAGCACGCGCCCGCGACCCGAGACACCACACGCGACCAGCGAACGCCGCGACGGTCCTGAAGGGGCACGGGTGAAGCGAAGCTCCCCCGCTGCGGTCCGATCCCAAGCATGCCCAGCACGCGCCCGCGACCCGAGACACCACACGCGACCAGCGAACGCCGCGACGGTCTTGAGGGGGCGAGGGTGGAGCGAAGCTCCCCCGATGGGGAGCACCGGCGCAGCCGGTGCGCGGGGAATCCGGAACCGCCAACGGCGAACGCCCCCTGCGTGAGCAGGGGGCGTTCGGCGGTGGAGGTGCCGGGAATCGAACCCGGGTCCTTCGTTGCTTTGCTAGGGCTTCTCCGAGCGCAGCTCGCTGTGTCTCTACTCGGCCCTACCGATCACGCGAGCGAGTCGGTATGACGGGTCCAGTCGCGATTGATCTCGCCGCACGAGCCCCGCGACAGGACTCGGTTGGCCAGCCTTCTAGCTGATGCCGGTGATCGGGTCGAAGGCGAACCCGGACCGACAGATCTCTACCCTTGCTTAGGCAGCGAGAGCGAGATCGGAGCGCTTGTAATTGGCGCTTATACTTTTCCGACGACTGATTCGCGAGACAACGTCGGCTTCCTCGGCTCGCTTCCCCTAGCGCGGCGCACAAAGTCGAAACCAGTCACCCCCGCGCGGGTGGTGTTGGCTGCCGCTCCCACAAGCGACTGATCTAGAGTAACGCCTTCCGTCCAGCTTTTCATCCCGATACCTGGGTGCACGGACGGCCGTCGATGGTGCAGGTGAGCGGGGCGTTGCGGACGCCGAGGCCTTCGACCTCGAAGCGGAGGGTGGCGGTGCCGCCGGGGCGGACGGTCCGGGTGCTGTCGACCGGGGTGAAGATCGCCTTGAGGCCGGCGCGGGTCATGACGGCGCCGTCGACGTTGCGGACGGTGAGGTCGAGCAGGGGCAGGACGACGGCGACCGTCCAGTCGGTGCTGGCGGCCGGGCCGGGGTTGGTGACGGTGACGGTCACCCGGTAGGACGTCAGCGTGAGGTCCTCGGTGCGGCTGCTCGCGGTGAGCTGCGGACCGGACGCGGCCACCACGCTGGGCGCGGCCGTGGCCGACGGCGGCGCGGTCGCCGCGGCGGAGCTCGCCGCGACCAGGGCGGGGCGCGGGGACCGCTCGGCCGGCGTGCCCGGGAGCGTGGCCTGCACGGGCCCCTCGACGCCGCCGCCGGTGCGCGGCGGCTTGGCCGGGTGCGGCGCGGTGGCCTTGCCGACGAGCAGGGCGATCATCGCGAGCAGCAGCAGGATCGCGGCCGCCGCCGCCACGGCCTGGCTGCGACGGTCGGCGGACCAGTCCCGAGCGGCCGCGACGCGTCGTACGCGCGACATGATGGCGTTTGCGGCAGATGTACCGACGGAGCCCAGCCGACGCACGCCTGCCGCGATGCCTGATGGCCGCGCGGACCGGTGACTGGGTGCGGCGGCGGGCGGCGCGGCGGGCGGGGCGGTGGCCGGGGTGACGGTCGGGGCGACGACGGGCACGGCCGCGACCCCGGTCGCCCGGGCGCCGAGGACCGCGGCGGCGAAGCCCGGCATGGTGGTCGTCGGGCGCGGGCCGGCGGTGGAGCGGGTGTGCGAGCTGAGCCCGGGCGCGGAGCGGCTCGGCGCGTTGGGCTGGCGCGGCAGCCGGTTGAACGGCCCGCCGTCGTTGCGCCGCACGGCCGGCGGAGCGTCGACGGCGGTGACCGGGGCGGACGGCTGGGCGTGCTTCTTCAGGGTCGCCGCGAGCGGTCCCTCGAACAGCTGCTGGTACGTCCTGCGCAGCACCCTGCGCCGCATCGTCCCCTGCGGGCCGAGGAACCCGCTCTGGGTCATCGTGAGCCGGGTGTGTCCGCCGGCCAGCTCGTCGAGGGTCAGCGCGACGACGGTGTGCAGGTTCTCCCCCGACCAGCGCATGACCAGGCGGTGCGCCGTCTCGGTGGTGACGATCTCGCCCTCGATCGGGTCCTCGAGGCCGGCGAGGGCGGTCGCCTGGAACGTGAACGTGCCGTCGTCGCGGACCATGAACCGGGTCGTGGGCAGCCAGTCGGTGACGAGGTGGGCCTCGGTGAGCGCACGCCACACCGCGGACGGTGGGTGCTCGAGGTCGACATCGACCCGAATCTCGGTCACGCACGGACTATATGGCTTGCACGCATTGCTCGCTCGCCTGACGAGCACTACTCAGCCAGGCGAGACGATTTACTCGGTTCTGCCCTTGTTGCGGCTGCCCATGACGCGAGAGATCTCCCGCTCGGCGTCACGTTTCGCCAGCGACTGGCGCTTGTCGTAGGACTTCTTACCCCGGGCGAGGCCGATCTCCACCTTGGCCCAACCGTCGGCGAAGTACACCGAGAGCGGCACCAGCGTGAGGCCGCTCTCGCGGACCTTGTTGCCGATGCGGCCGATCTCCTGCCGCTTCAGCAGCAACTTCCGGACGCGACGGGGAGGGTGGTTCGTCCAGGTGCCCATCGTGTATTCGGGGATGTGCATCGCATGGAGGAACACCTCGCCGTCGGAGATCTGCCCGAACGCGTCGACGAGCGAGCAGCGCCCGGCGCGCAGCGACTTGACCTCGGTGCCGGTGAGCACGACGCCGGCCTCGATCGTCTCGAGGATCTCGTAGTCGTGGCGCGCCTTCCGGTTGGACGCGACGACCTTGCGTCCCTTTTCGCGCGGCATCGACCCCTCCACAAATCTTGATAGGAGTATCAGCGTATCGCGCGCGGCAAGAAGGTTTCGGTCAGCAGAGACAGCCCGGCAGCCAGTTCAGCGGCTGGATGGGGCTGCCGTTGAGGCGGACCTCGAAGTGCAGGTGGTTGCCGGTCGACGCGCCGGTGGTGCCGACCCGGCCGATGAGCTCGCCGCGGTGCACGGTCTGGCCGACGTGGACGAGGATCTGTGACTGGTGGCCGTAGCAGGTTGCCAGCCCCTTGCCCTGGTAGAGGCCGTGGGAGATGCAGGTGTAGTTGCCGTTGCCGCCCGCCCATCCGGCCCTGACCACCTTGCCGTCGGCGGCCGCGACGATCGGCTGGCCGCCGCCGGCGGCGACGTCGATACCGGCGTGCAGCTGGTACACCTTGTAGACCGGGTCGAAGCGCATGCCGTAGTTGCTGGACTTCCAGCCGTGCACGGGCATCAGGAAGAAGGCGCCGGTCTTCGGCGGGATCGCGGTGGTGAGCGGCGCGCCGCCGGTGCCGGTCTTGCCGGTCTTGCCGGCCGCCTTGGCCGCCTTCGCCGCGGCCGCCGCCTCCGCCGCCGCGGCGGCCCGCAGCTCGCCGGCGACGCGGTCGCTGTCGACCTTGAGCTGCTGGTAGCGGGCGAGGACCGCGGTGCGTTCGGAGTTGGCGACGGCCTCGGCCTGCGCGCTCTTGTCGATGAGGGCCCGGACGTCGGCGGCGGCCTGCTCGGCGCCGGCCTGCGCGGTCCTGCTGTCCTGCAGCGCCTGGCGGGTCTGCTCGGCCGCCCGGCGGGCCTTGTCGCGGGCCAGCTCGGCGACGGCGGAGCGCTGCTTGGCCGACATCCTGGCGCGGGTCAGGTCGTCCAGCGCCCGCTGGCTCTCGGCGGCGACACGGTCGAGGTAGGAGATGCGCAGCGCCAGGTCGTTCGGCGAGCCGGACTCGATGATCGAGTTGAACATGGCGAAGCCGCTGCCCTTGTACGTGGCGGCGACGAACACGGACACGTCGGCGCGACCCTGCTCGACCTCGGCCTTGGCGGCGTCGTAGTCGTCGTCGGCCGAGTCGAGTACGGCCTCGGCCGCGTCCCGGTCGCGCTCCGCCTGGCGGGCGGCGGCGTCGGCGGCGATGACCCGGCCCTTGGCATCCTCGAGGGCGTCCTCGGCGCCGGGCAGCGCTGCGGTCGCGGCGGCGTGGTCGGTCGCCGCCTGCTGGGCCCGCTCGGTGGCCGCCTCGAGGGTCGCCTGCGTCTCCTGGATCTGGCGGTCGATGCGGGCCTTGTCGTCGCGGGCGTCTGCGTGCCCGGCCGTGCCGCTGCCCAGCAGCACGACGAAAGCCCCGACGGCGCAGAAGATCCTGATCCGATTCACGTAACCCTCCAGTACCACTTGAGGGTTACCGTACGCAGCGAAAGACCCATAAGTCCGGAATTTTGGCGAAATGCACCTATCGTGGTGCACTTCGGATATACGACGAGGGGTGGGCCGGAAACCGGCCCACCCCTCGTGGAAACAGCCCGCGGGTCAGACCCGCACGTAGAACCGCAGCGTGATCCAGGCGGTGACCGCGCTGACCAGGCCGCCGGCGCCGGCGAGGACCGGCAGCATCACCCAGATGCTGCTCCAGTCGATCGGCAGCAGGACGTTGGCCAGGGCCTTGAGCGACCCGTCGATGAAGAAGAACTTCGCGGCCACCAGGCCGCCGAAGGCCAGCAAGGCGCCGATCAGGCCAGCGAAGACCGCCTCCAGGACGAAGGGCAGCTGGATGAACCAGTTGGACGCGCCGACGAGCTTCATGACCGCGACCTCACGGCGTTTGCTGTAGGCGGCCACCTGGATGGTGTTGGCCACCAGGAGCAACGCCGCGGCGCCCTGGATGATGGCGACGGTCAAGGCGAGTGTCTGCAACGCGCCGAGCAGCTCGAAGACCTTCTTCAGCAGCTCCTGCTGGTCGACGATGTCGCTGACGCCAGGCTGGGAGATGAACTCCTCCTGGAGCTGCTTGACCGTCTTCGGGTCCTTGAGCTTGACGCGGTACGACTCCGGGAGCGAGTCCTCCTTGGTGGCGTTCACCAGGTCGGGCGCGTCACGGAACTGCGTCTTGAAGCGTGCGTACGCCTCCGACTTGCTCTCGTGCGTCACCTGCTTGACGAGCGCGTTGCTCTCCAACGCGCTCTTCAGGCTGGTCCGCTGATCGTCGGTGACGTCGTTCTTCAGGAAGATGGACACCTCTACCCGCTGGTAGAAGAAGTCCTCCATCTTGTTGACCTGGAAGAACAGCAGCAGGCTCGCGCCCAGCATGGTCAGCGACACCGTCATCGTGATGATCATCGCGATGGTCATGGTGACGTTTCGCCAAAGTCCGGTCAGGACCTCGGACAGGATGTACTTCATGCGCATCGGGTGGGGTTCCTTCCCAGCGGACCCGGCAACGTCAAGGGGTGGCTACGACGAGATCTGGCGATCGTCAGCCGTACACACCGCGCGACTGGTCCCGCACGATCCGGCCGCTCTCGATCTCGACGACCCGGCGGCGCATCTGGTTCACGATGTTGGAGTCGTGGGTGACCATGACCACCGTGGTCCCGGTCCGGTTGATCCGGTCGAGCAGACGCATGATCTCGATCGACGTGTCCGGGTCCAGGTTTCCGGTCGGCTCGTCGGCGAGCAGGATCAGCGGCCGGTTGACGAACGCGCGCGCCACGGCGACGCGCTGCTGCTCACCACCGGACAGCTCATGGGGGTAACGGTGCTCCTTGCCGCCGAGACCGACGAGCTCCAGCACCTCGGGGACGACGCGGCGGGCAACGCCCTTCGACTTGCCGATGACCTCGAGCGCGAAGGCGACGTTCTCGTAGGCGGTGCGGTTGGGCAGGAGACGGAAGTCCTGGAACACGCAGCCGATCTGCCGGCGGAACGCCGGGATGCGCCACGAGCGCATCGAGGTCACGTCGCGCTCGTTGACGACGACCTTGCCCTTGTTGGGCGTGACCTCATGCAGCAGCAGCTTGATGATCGTGGACTTGCCTGAGCCGGAAGGTCCGATGAAGAAGACGAACTCGCCCTTCTCGATGTTGACGGAAACATCGTCGAGTGAGGGGCGGGACGCCTTCGGATACGTCTTCGTCACGTGGTCAAGCCGAATCACGGGACGTGAGTCTACGCGGTGTGACATCCACGCCAAGTACGCGAAGTGCGTCGCGTGCCGTTTGCCCTAAATGCGAACCCAAAGAGCTGACCCCAACCGCAGGGAGACACGGGATTCCAGCCGCAAGTGTGACGTACACCTCACTTGCGGCCTTGATCGCCTAATTACCGAAGGTGATCGCCGCACTCCAATGCGATGATCACACCCCCGGGGGTCACCCGAACGGGGGTTACGCCGGATTGAGCTCCCGCTGCTTGCGCCACCGGATGCCCGCGTCGATGAAGGCGTCCAGGTCGCCGTCGAAGACCGCGGTGGGGTTACCGGTCTCGTGCTCCGTCCTGAGGTCCTTCACCATCTGGTACGGGTGCAGCACGTACGAGCGCATCTGGTCGCCCCACGAGCCCTGGACGTCGCCGCGGAGCTCGTTCATCTTCGCGGTCTCCTCGGCCCGCTTCACGGCGAGGAGCTTGGCCTTCAGCACGCCCATGGCGGTCGCCTTGTTCTGGATCTGGGACCGCTCGTTCTGGCACGAGACGACGATGCCGGTCGGCAGGTGGGTGAGGCGCACCGCGGAGTCGGTCGTGTTGACGCCCTGGCCGCCGGGGCCGCTCGAGCGGTACACGTCGACGCGCAGCTCGTCGTCGGGGATCTCCACGTCGTCGGTCTGCTCGACGACCGGCACGACCTCCAGCGCGGCGAACGACGTCTGCCGGCGGCCCTGGTTGTCGAACGGGCTGATCCGCACGAGCCGGTGCGTGCCCGACTCGACCGACAGCGTCCCGTAGGCATACGGGGCCTTCACCGCGAACGTGGCCGACTTGATCCCGGCCTCCTCCGCATACGAGGTGTCGTAGACGTCGGTGTTGTAGCCGTGCCGCTCCGCCCAGCGCAGGTACATGCGCAGGAGCATGTCGGCGAAGTCCGCGGCGTCGACGCCACCGGCGCCGGCGCGGATCGTGACGAGCGCCTCGCGGGCGTCGTACTCACCCGAGAGCAGGGTGCGCACCTCGAGCTCCTCGATCGACTTGGTCAGCGCCGTGATCTCGTCGGCGACCTCGCCGAGCGACCCCGCGTCGTCCTCGGCCTGGGAGAGCTCCAGGAGGACGATGGCGTCGTCGAGCTTGGCCCGCAGCCGCTCCAGCTTGCCGATCTCGCCCTGCACGTAGGACAGGCGGGACGTCACCTTCTGCGCGGCCGCCTGGTCGTCCCACAGGTTGGGCACGGCCGCCGCTTCTTCGAGCTCCGCCTTCTCCTTGCGGAGCCGGTTGAGGTCGAGGACGGCCTCGATGTTGCGCAGGGTGCCATCAAGGTGCTTGAGCGATTCGGCGTGGTCGAGAGCGGTCACCCTCAAAGACTACGCCGGACCGGCGGGCGCTAACGGGCGGGCGCTATTTGGTCGGGGCGCTCTTGAGCCACGTGAGGGCGGCCTTGTGATAGCCGACCGCGAAGTCCAGCGACGCGGCGAAGAACTCGTCGCCGGACTTCTTCGCCTCTTTGGCCATTTCCCGGGCCTCGGTCAGCGCCGCATTGTGGTATTCCAACGCGTGCGCATACACCTGCTGCAGTTGCGCGCCCGTCTGCTGCACGCCGAAGGCGACACGCAATGCGACAGGATTGCGCAGCGCCTCCCGGCCGGCGGGCTCCGACAGCCAGCGGGTGAATGCCCGCTTGCCGGCGGGAGTGATCGCATAAGGCTGGCTCGAACGCGCGCCGGGCTTGCCGAGCCTGACATAACCAGCGGCGGCGAGCGCGGGGAGCTCGCGGTAGACCTGGCTGCGGGTCATCGACCAGTAGGCGCCGAGGCGTCGCTGGGCGGCGGCCATCAGCTGCCCACCGGTCATCGGCCCCTCGTGCAGCAGACCGAGCAGGGCCGCCGCCGTCGCGTTGACTCCAGATTCCGCCATGAACCCTACGCTGTCATCTTTCTCCGGCTCAGTCCAGGATTTCGACAAATCCACTGTCGACTGTCGCGTCGCGACTGTCGAGTTAGGACGGAAACTTCGGCGGCGAAGGAAAGGACGGCATCGTCGGGAACGGCGGCAGCGGATCACCGATGCCCGGCAGGCTCCGCCCCGGCGACGGCACCGCCGTCGGACGCTTCGTGGGCGTTTTCCCGCCACCGCCCCCGTTGTCTTCGCCGCCCGGTGCGGTGGATTCCTCGACCGGCGGCGCGCTGGACGGCTCCGGGGACGTCGCCGCCGAGGGGGCGGGCGAGTCGCTGGGGACGACCGTGGGCGTGGTGCCGTTCACCCGCGTGGGCTGCCGCCCGCCGCCGTCGAACGCGCCGCTCATGAGCACGGCGCCGACGCCGAGCAGGATGAGCAGCAGCACCGCCCCGCCGACGCCCGCGAGGACCCGGCGGTCGGACCGGCGCTCGCCGGCGGGCGGCGCGGCGGCATCGGACGCGTCGTCGGGGGCACGCAGCCAGGTCAGCGCGCCGGAGTCGGAGTCGGCGGCGGCCGGCGGCGCGTCCGCGGCGGATGCCAGGACGTCGGTCGGCGGCTCGGCGGCATCCTCGAGATCCACCGGGTCCATCGGCGAGGGGTGCACCGGCGCGTCGGGCTTGACGAGCGAGGGGCCGGGGATGGGGCCGGTGGGCCGGTCGGGCAGCACGGGCCAGGCCGCGGGCACGACGACGTCGGTGGACCGCTCCCCCTCGGCGGTGGCGGCCGCCTCGGCGGAGGCCTCCCGCTGCTGGGGAACCGCGGGCGTGAGCACCACGGTGAACGCGTCCGGGTTGGGGCCCTCCTCGACCGGCGGCGCGGCGGGCTCATCCCCGCCGGGCGTGTCGCCGCCCCAGAGCGGGACGTCCGTCACCAGCTCGGGTCCGGCATTCCCGGTATCGACCGGTTCGTCGGAATCCTCAGACTGTTCGGTCTCAGCCTGTACCGCGGCATCCTCGGCGACGACGTCGGCAGCGGCCTCCGCGGGCGTGGCGGATTCGGCCGGCACGGCGAGGGCCTGCTGCAGCGCCGCGAGGGCTCCGCCGGGAGCGCTCTGCGCCGGCTTGGCGAGCACCACGGCCTCCGCCTCAGCAGCGGACACGACGACCTCGGTGGGCGGTTCCGCCTCAGGAGCAGACGCAATCACCTCGGTGGGCGGTTCCGCATCGGAAGGGGACGCGACGACCTCGGCCGGGGGTTCCGCGCCGGAAACGGATGCGATGACCTGGGTGGGCGGTTCCACCTCGGAAACGGGCGCGATGACCTCAGTGGGTGGTTCCACGTCGGAAGCGGGCGCGATGACCTCAGTGGGCGGTTCCACGTCGGAAGCGGGCGCGATGACCTCGGTGGGCGGTTCCGCCTCGGGGGCGAGTGCGATGACCTCGGTCTGAGGCTCCGGCTCCGAGGCCGGCGGGGCGGCGTCCGCCGGCGGCTCCTCCGGCGGGGAAGCCGGCGGCTGGGAAGCCGGCACCTCAGCAGCCGGCAGCTGGGACGGCACGGTGGGCAGCTCGGCGACGTCCTGGCGGACCGCCGCGGCGAACGCGCCCGCCCCGCGCGCCTGCGTGGGCAGCTCGGAGAGCGGCAGCCCGTTCGGCTCCGTCGGCAGGTCCTTGATCGGCACGGCCACCATGAGCGCCGCCGAGGCCGCGGCCGGTGAGGTCGGGGCGGTCGGCAGCGGCACCCAGTCGACCCGGCGGACCGGGGCGGACACGGGCGCGGTCTGCTCGGCGGAGCGGGCCCAGAAGGTGACCGCCTCGGCGGGCAGCCGCGGCAGCGGCTCGAAGCCGTCCAGCGCACCCTCGGCGACCCTGAGCCGGCCCATGATCGAGGCGGCCGCCGGACGCATGCGCGGGTCGAGCTCCATGCAGCCCTCGATGATCGGCCACAGCGCGGCCGGCATCCCGGGCGGCGGCACGGGCACGCAGTCCGCGTGGCGGCGCAGGACGTCGTTGGGGGATCCGCCGCGGTACGGGCTCCGGCCGCAGATCAGCTCGAAGAGCACGACCCCGAGCGCGTAGACGTCGGAGGCGGGGCTGGGCAGGCCGCCCGCGACGACCTCGGGCGCCACGTACTCGGGCGTGGCGTGGGTCGGCCCGGCGGGCTGGTCGAGGCGGCGGGCGACGCCGAAGTCGGCGAGGCGCACCGGGCCTCCGTCGAGCGGGACGAGCAGGTTGCCGGGCTTGACGTCGCCGTGGACGATGCCGGCGGCGTGGACGTACGCGAGCGCGTCGGCGACCTGGGCGACGACCTCGGCCGCGGCGGCGGGCGGCAACGGGCCGTCGGCGCGCAGCCGGCGCCGCAGGTCGGGCCCGCCCACGAGCTCCATCGCGATGGCCAGCAGGCCCTTGCCGGTGATCAGGTTGTGGACCCGGATGACGGACGGGTGGTCGAGGCCGGCGAGCAGCTCGGCCTCGCCGAGGAACCCGTCGACGAGCTCGGGCACCTCGGCGGCCTCGGCGCGCATGATCTTGACCGCGACCCATTGGCCGGTCTGCTCGTCGTACGCCCGCCAGACCGCGCCGATGGCGCCGCGGGCGACCTCGGTCTCCAGCCGGTACCGGTCGCCGAGCATGGTCTTCGTCTTCATTGCGGACCCCTCCCCATCACCTAGGACGGTAGGCCCACATCGATGCGGCTGGACGGCCCGGGTGGGCCGGTTGGCACAAAGAAAGGAGTAGACAGACTACATATGCGAGCGCAGCTCCCACAGCGCCGGTGCTACAGGTGCGAGCGCAGCTCCCCAGCGCCGGTGCTACAGGTGCGAGCGCAGCTCCCACAGCTCCGGGTAGAAGCGCAGCTCGACCCGGGAGCGCAGGTAGGCGCCGCCGGCGCTGCCGCCGGTGCCGGCCTTGGTGCCGATCTGCCGCTCGGCCATGAGGACGTGCCGCGCCCGCCACATGCCCCACGCCTGGTCGTGCGCGACCATCGTCTCGGCGAGGTCCCAGAACGGGCCGTGGTGCTCCCGGTCGCGGGAGATCGTGAGCAGCGACGCGATCCGGTCCTCCTTGGTGGCGACGGCGAAGCCCGCCTTCTCCAGGGTGGTGAGGAATGCCTCCCAGAGGCTCGGCTCCTCCAGGCGCCGGTTGAGCCGCGCCTGCTCGGCGTCGGACAGGCCGCGGAAGCGCTGCAGATACGTCGGATCCTTCAACCCGGAGAGGAACTCGATCTCCCGGAACTGCGCCGACTGGAACCCCGAGGCCGGGGACAGCTTGTTGCGGAAGCGCAGGAAGTCCTGCGGGGTCATCGTGTCGATCACGTCCACCTGCCCGACCAGCACCCGCTGGATCGACAGGCAGCGCTCCAGGCGCACCCTCGGCAGATAGGTCTCGCCGGCGAGGAGGCGGTCGCGGGCGTCGGTGAGCTCGTGGAGGATGAGCTTGAACCACAGCTCGTACACCTGGTGGATGGTGATGAAGAGGAGCTCGTCGTGCGCGGCGGGGTCCGACTCGGGGACCTGCGCGTCGAGCAGACCTGTCAGTTGCAGGTAGTCACCGTACGTGAGGCGGCCGCCCTGCTCCCCGAAATGCGCGTCCTGCCAGTTGCCGGCGACGTTGCCGGGCGATGGGTTGGTCACCTCCCAAACCTATAAGGTCACCAGTCGTGACGAGAGTTGCACTGGTCGGCTGGCTGGGTCGGTTGGCGGCGGACGAGCTGGGCGCGGTGCTGCGCCGCCGTCCCGACGCGCTCGGGGCGCCGCCGCCGGAGGACCTGGTGCAGCTGGCCGCGCGGCTGACCGCCCGGACCGGCGTCGACGAGGTGGTGGCGCGGCTGCCACTGCCGGCCGTGCAGGTGCTGGAGGCGCTGGGCGGCGGACCGGATCCGGTGCCGCTGCCGGAGCTGGCGGACCGGCTCGGCGTCGCCGCCGACGACCCGGCGCTCGACGCGACCCTGCAGGTGCTGCTCCAGCGGGCGCTGGTGTGGCCGTCGGAGGACGACACCGCGCTGTTCACCACGGCGCAGCTGCCCGCCCCTTCCGGGCATGACGCGTTCGAGCCGGTGCCGCCGGCGCCGTCGCTGCGGCCCGCCGACCGGACCGAGGTGCGCGACGCGGCGGTACAGGCGGCGACACTGCTGCTGGAGCGGCTTCCGGTGCTCCTCGACGCGGCGGCGGCGCGCCCACTGAGCCGGCAGCGCTCCGGCGAGGTCGCGGTGCGGGAGCGGCGCCGGCTCGCGTTCACGACCGGCCTCGACGAGCCGACGGTGGCGCTGCTGGCGGACCTCGCGGTCGCGGCGCGGCTGCTGGGGCCCGACGGGGTGCGCTTCGTGCCGACGCTCGCCTACGACGAGTGGGCCGACCGGGCGGCCGCGGACCGGCTCGCCAGGCTGCTGACGCAGTGGTGGTCGGGCGAGCCGCTGCGGCAGGTCGTCGTGCGGGCGCTGCACGAGCTGCCCCCGGACACGGCCGTCGCCGACGTGGAGTCGTTGGCGCCGCTCGTACGGTGGACCGCGCCGCTGCAGACGAGGGCCCTGGACGACCTCGGGTCCGTGGTGGCCGGCATCGTCGACGAGGCCACCCTGCTGGGCGTGTGCGCGGCCGGGGCGCTGAGCCCGCTCGGCCGGGCGCTCGCCGACGGGCGGGGCGTCGCGGAGGTCGCGGCGCGGCTGCTGCCCGCGGGGCCGCCGGCGGACACCCTGCACGTGCGCGGGGTCGGCAGCGTGATCGTCAGCGAGGACACCGACCTGCTGGACTCGCTGGTCGCCGACGGCACGCTGGCGGCGCTGAAGCTGCGCCGGGTCGCGCCGACCGTCGCCGGGTCGGCGCTGTCACCCGTGGACACCCTCGCGGCGCTGCGGGCCGCCGGCTACCGTCCGGCCCGCGACGCCGGCCCGGGGCCGGTCCGGCTGCACCGCGCGCGGGTCGACCACGCGCGCCGCCCACCCGCGCGGGCCACCGTGGACCCGGGCGAGCTGGCGGCGCGGTTGCTCGTGCCGACGCAGCGGACGCCCGATCCGTTGGAGCTGATCCGGCAGCGGGCGCCGCAGCTGCGCGCCGACCAGGCCCAGCTCCTCGCGACCGCGGTGGAGGACGGCTCGCCGGTGTGGATCCGCTACGTCGACGCGCAGGGCCGCGCCTCCGAGCGGGTCATCGACAACGCGCACCTGTCCGGCTCCACCATCGACGCGTGGTGCCGGCTGCGCCGCGACGACCGTGCCTTCACCCTGGACAAGATCGTCGCGGTCGCACCAGCGCGGGTCTAGCCCATGTGCGGGTAGCGGTGGTCGGTCGGCGGCACGAACGTCTCCTTGATCGTCCGCGGCGACGTCCAGCGCAGCAGGTTGTGCCACGATCCGGCCTTGTCGTTGGTGCCGGAGGCGCGCCCGCCGCCGAACGGCTGCTGCCCGACGACCGCGCCGGTCGGCTTGTCGTTGACGTAGAAGTTGCCGGCGGCGAAGCGCAGCGCGTGCGTCGCCCGCTCGACGGCCTGCCGGTCGGTGGCGAAGATCGAGCCGGTGAGCGCGTAGGGCGCGACCGACTCGGCCTGCGTGACGACGGCGTCGTAGTCGGCGTCGGGGTAGACGTGCACGCCGAGGATCGGGCCGAAGTACTCGGTCGTGAAGACCTCGTGCGTGGGGTCCGTGGACTCGACGACCGTCGGCCGGACGAAGAAGCCCTCGCTGTCGTCGGTCGTGCCGCCTGCGACGACGGTGCACGACGGCGAGTTCTTGATCCGGTCGAGCGCCTGGGCGTGCCGGTCGAACGCCCGCCGGTCGATGACGGCGCCGCCGAAGTTGCTGAAGTCGGTGACGTCGCCGTAGGTCAGCTCGTCGGCGGTGCCGGTGAGCTGGTCCTTGATCTTCGCCCAGATGCTGGCCGGGACATACGCGCGGGACGCCGCCGAGCACTTCTGGCCCTGGTACTCGAACGCGCCGCGGATCAGCGCCGTCGTCAGCGCGGCCGGGTCGGCGGACGGGTGGGCGATCACGAAGTCCTTGCCGCCGGTCTCGCCGACGATCCGCGGGTAGGAGCGGTACTCCCGCTCGGCGACGGTCCGGTTGAGGGTGCGGAACACGGCGGTCGAGCCGGTGAAGTGGATGCCGGCCAGGTCGCGGTCGGCGAGGGCGACCTCGGACGTGGCGAGCCCGTCGCCGGTCACCAGGTTGATCACGCCGGCGGGCAGGCCGGCGGCCTCGAACAGCCGCATCGTCAGGTGCGCCGCCAGCTGCTGCGTCGGCGACGGCTTCCACACGACGGTGTTGCCCATGAGCGCGGGCGCGGACGGCAGGTTGCCGGCGATCGCGGTGAAGTTGAACGGGGTGATCGCGTAGACGAACCCCTCCAGGGGCCGGTGGTCGAACCTGTTCCACACCCCGGGCGACGACTTCGGCTGCTCGGCGAGGATCTGCTGGGCGAAGTGGACGTTGAACCGCAGGAAGTCGATCAGCTCGCAGGCCGCGTCGATCTCGGCCTGGATCGCGGTCTTGCTCTGCCCGAGCATGGTCGCGGCGTTGAGCGTGTCGCGCCACGGGCCGGCGAGCAGGTCGGCGGCGCGCAGGAACACCGCGGCCCGCTCGCTGAACGGCAGGTCGCGCCAGCCGGCCGCGGCCCGCTTCGCCGCCTCGACGGCGTCGGCGGCGTCGGCGGTCGTCGCGTTGTGGGTGACGCCGAGCACGTGCCGGTGGTTGTGGGGCTGCACGACGTCGATCGGCTCGCCCGACGCCATGCGCTCCTTGCCGTCGATCGTCATCGTCAGCTCGAACCGCTCGCCCGCCAGGTCGGCCAGGCGGCGCTGCAGGCTCTCGCGCTCCGCCGACCCCGGCGCATAGCCGCGGACCGGCTCGTTGGTCGGGTCAGGCACGGCGAACAGGCCATCCATCACGGGACTCCAGATCTCTACTCGGCAACGTCGGCGAGGTTTCCTCTCATCTTCCCACGGTCCCCTGAACCGTCGTTCGGGTCGCTTCCGCGTACGCTGCTAGCTCGTGGCAACAAAGGTCGTCTCGTCTCAGGTGGAACGCCGGCCCTACACGGTGGTCGTCGTCGCGCTCTTGCTGCTCGCGCTGACTCTCTGGTCGACCTACAGCGTCATCGCCAACGCCGCGAGTGAGTTCCTCGTCACCACCCTGGCCGCCCTGGTGCTGCCGAGCATCCTGCTCGCCACGGCCCTCGCCGGTGGCGCGGCCGGGGTGCTGGCCGTCGGCCTGCTGCCGTGGCGCCGGCTGTTCGCGGGCGCCGCCGGCGGTCTGGTCGTGGGGCTGCTCGCGACGGGCGGGATGCTGCTGGCGTACCACCATGGGCCGGCCGTGCCGTACGTCGCGGCGGTCGTGGCCGTGACGGGCGCGCTCGGCGGCGCGGCGGCCGCCTTCCGCTTCCTGGAGGCGGTCACGGCCGGGATCGCCGGCGGCGTGGCGGCCACCGCGCTGGGACTGGTCGTCGCCTACTTCCAGAACGACCTCGTCGACCTCTTCGGCAACCAGGAGACCGTCGGCACGATGGCCGAGGCCGCGTCCCGCCTGCAGCTGACCACGTCGATCCTCAGCGGCGTGCTGGCCGGTGTGGTCGCGTTCATCGCCCTGCGGCGCACCGGTGCCGCCCTGCCCTGGCCCGTGTACCCGGCGGCGGGCGCCACGGCCGGGGTCGTCACCCTGGTCGCGACGCTGCTGGGCTGGCTGGGGCGGCTGCCGCTGACCGCCGTCGTCGAGGACTACAGCGCCTTCGACGCGCAGATCATCTACAGCCGGCTGCCGGAGCAGATCAACCACGGGATGATCGTGCTCTTCGCGGGCGCCTTCACGGCGATGATCCTGGTCGGCCGGACGATCCGGCGCGCCTAGCTCTTCGCTGTCTTCGCTGTTACTGGATGAGCTGGTCCAGCTCGGACGGGTCGTACCACTCCAGCTCGTGGTCCTCGGCGCCGTCGACGGTGAACTGCGCGTCGGGGTCGCCGGCCGCGGCCTCCTCCACCACCTCCGCGGCGGCCGACACCTCCGGCTCGGCGTCGCGGCCGTCGACGTGGATGGCGGCGACCGCCCGCAGCGGCACCTTGCCCGACACCTCGACCTGGCTCGACCCGAGGTCCAGCCCGGCCATCTTCAGCGCCTTCTCCGGCAGGTCCACGCAGAGCACGACCCTGCGCCGCGGCGCCTTGGGGTCGTGGCGCAGCAGCCGCAGCGCGCTCTGCGCCGCCCGGGTGAACGCGACGTACTCCAGCTCCTCCTCGTCGCCTTCCGCGTACCACTCCCGCAGCGCGGGCGTGACGGCGTGCGCCTCGGACGGCGGGGGCAGCTCGCCGCTCTCCCGCAGGACGGCCAGCTGGGCGAGGGTCGCGGGCAGGTACACACGGGTGAGGTCACTCGTCACGCCACCTGTACTACACCCTCATCGCCGTTTTCGGTGCGGAAACGCCCATGTGTCCTTCAGCGCTCGTGGGGGGCCGTCCGGGGCTGTCGGGGCCTAACGGTGGCAAACTGAGGTCATGGAGCCGCGATTCCTGCTCATGGCCGACGTCGCCGAGCAGTTGAACGTGTCGACGTCGCAGGTCTACCACATGGTCCGCAGCGGCGAGCTGCCCGCGATCAAGGTCGGCGGCCGGGGCCAGTGGCGGATCGAGCGCTCCAAGCTGGAGGAATACATCGAGCGCAAGTACGCGGAGACGGCGGAATGGGTGCGTTCGAACCCGCTCACGGACCGCTTCGACGACGCGCTGTAGCCCCTGCCCACCCGCGCAAAGCGACGCTTACCCATTGTCCAGATTTATCATGTCTTTGCGGTCGAGTTGATCTTGCGTTTGCTTACGTTTGCCTTGACCGGGGTTCGGTACAGTCTTAGAAAGGAGGAGGCAAACGTAGGCAAACGCAAGGATCGGGGGAAGTCATGGCGCCCACCACGACGCCCACTCGCCCACGCCGCGCCCGCACGTCGGCGTCCCGCCCCGGCACCGCGGCCACCACCTCGCCGTCCCGCCGCGCAGCCCGCCCGCCCAGCGACGCGCCCACCCCATCGGCCTGCTCCCCCGCCGGCGCGACCGACCGCCCGGCGGCTCTGGCCGGTGGCGCCGCTGATCACTCGGCGGCAGTGGCCGGTGATGCGGCCGTCGTGGCCCGTCCCGCCCCGCCGCTCGACCCGCCGTGCGAGGAGGCCATGGTCCGCCGGCCTTCACAGCCCACCGGCGGCATGGACTTCCTGCCGGGTGACTGGGTGGCGTTCCCCACCAGGGCGGCCCCCGCCTCCGCCCGCCAGGCCCCGGCACCACCCTCGGCCGGGACGCCCGCACTGTCACCGCCGCACCCGTCCGCCCAGCGGTTCGTCGGCATGTGCGTCGAGATCCTCAACGGCTACCGCCCGGCCTCCCACCTGCGCCAGGTCACCCACCCGAAGCACTGCACCGCCATCACCGACCAGCTGATCCGCCGGACCGTCCGCGTCCGCATGACCCCGTCGCACGCCGCCCGCCAGGGCCACCTCGTGCGCGTCAGGCGCATGCTCGTCACCGAACCCCTGCCCGGCATCGCCGAGCTGGTCGCCATCCTCGAGCAGGGCTCCGCCACCTGGGCGATGGCCGTCCGCCTGGAGCGCATGCCCCACCGGACCACGGGCCACCCCACCTGGCTGTGCACCCTGGTCCAGGTCGTCTGAAGCCCCGGTGCCGCCCGCCGAGGGAGGGCGGCAGGCGGCACCGGCCCAAGCCCTGATCCCCCCGGCCACACCGCCCGTCCCGGCACGGGGCAGGACGGGCCCCGACAGGGCAGCGGGAGCCCTCACCCGGTCAACCTCGCGGACCGGTTAAGGCTCCCGCTGCCCGGCACCCCACTCACCACCGAGACCCACCACCGAGGTCCGCACAGACCCCCGGTGCGCCCGCTGGAGGGGCGGCGGGCGCACTGGGACTCCACCCACCCCTCAACCGCAAGCCCCGGGTGCACCAAGCTTGAGCGACGGTAGGCGCCCCGGGGCACTCCACCCACCCGCCCAACTCCAGATCCCCCGGCGCCCGTCTTGAACAGCAGCCGGGCGCACCGGACTCCACCCACCCAGGCCCCGGGCACCTGCCTTGAGCAACGGCGAGCACACCAGGGCTCCCCCCTCAACCCCAAGCTCCCAGCGCGCCATCTTTGAGCAACAGGGGGCGCACCGGACTCTCCGCTCAACCCAATGCCCCGGCGCTCGCGGGAGGGCGGCGGGCGCACTGGGACTCCATCCACCCCTCAACGCAGTCCCTGGGTGCACCCCAACCCGAGCAGCGGCAGGCGCAACGGGGCACTCCACCCGCCCGCCAACTCCAGATCCCCGGCGCCCGCCTTGAACAGTGGCGGAGCGCACCGAACGACCTCGCCCGCAACCCGGCCGCCCGCGGGAGGGGCGCTGAGCGCGCTGGGACTCCACCCACCCTCAATCCCAAGCCCCGGGCGCACCCAACCTGAGCAGCGGCGGGCGCCCCGAGACTTCACCCGCCCGCCAATCCCAGATCCCCGGCGCCCGCCTTGAACAGCGGCGGGGTGCATCGGACTCCGCCCACCCATCTTGAGCAGCAGCGGAGCGCACCAGACGCCACTCATCCGCCCAACCCAAGTCCCCGCCTTGGGCGGCGGCGGGCGCACCGGGACTCCGCTCCCCTGTGCGCTCGTGAGGGGCGGTGGTTCAGGTGCGGACATGCGGACGCCCGCCGAGCTGCGACACGAAGGCAGCAGCGCGGCGGGCGTCCGGTGGGGCTGGCAGGCGGCGCGGTCAGGCGCCGCCGGGGGCGCCGTGGCAGCGCTTGTACTTCTTGCCGGAGCCGCAGGGGCAGGGGGCGTTGCGGGAGGGGCCGTTGCCGGCGACCGCCTGGCCGGGGGAGGGCTTGCGGGCCGCCGACGGCGCGGCCGGGCCCGAGCGGCGCACGCCGGGAGACGGCGACGACGACGGGGCCGGGCGGGTGGTGCCGCTGCCCAGGCCGAGGGCGGGCGCCTCCTCCTGCTGCTCGATGTGCACGCCCGCCTCGCCGTCGATGGTCGGGGCGGAATACTGCAGCGCACGCGGCATGCGGTTGCCGCCGAGGCCCTTGGCGCGGATCTCGACGTGCGGCTCGGGCAGCGGGACGTTGGCGCCGGTCTCGGCGGCCGCGGCCACGTCCAGCACCGGGGCCGGAGCCTCCTCGACCTGGACCTCCAGGTTGAAGAGGAAGCCGACGGCCTCTTCCTTGATGCCTTCCTGCATCTGCTGGAACATGTCGAAGCCTTCGCGCTGGTACTCGACCACGGGGTCGCGCTGCGCGTAGGCCCGCAGGGTGATGCCTTCCTGCAGGTAGTCCATCTCGTAGAGGTGCTCACGCCACTTGCGGTCGATGACGTTGAGCAGGACCTGGCGCTCCAGCTCGCGGACGGCCTCGGCGCCGAGCTCTTCCTCGCGGCGGTCGTAGGCGGCGTGGGCGTCGTCGATGAGCTGGTTCTTGAGGAACTCGGGGTCCAGCGAGCCGCCGGCCTCCTCCTCCAGGTCCTCGATGGTGACGCCGACCGGGTAGAGCTGCTTGAGGTTCGTCCACAGCTGCTCGAGGTCCCAGTCCTCGGCCGTCTCGCCGAGGGAGGTGGCGGAGGTGACGTAGTCGCCGACGACACCGTCGATCATGTTGCGGACCTGCTCGCTGAGGTCCTCGCCGTCCAGGACGCGCTTGCGCTCGGCGTAGATGACCTTGCGCTGCTTGTTGAGGACCTCGTCGTACTTGAGGACGTTCTTGCGGATCTCGGCGTTCTGCGCCTCGATCTGGGTCTGCGCGCTCTTGATCTGGCGGGTGACCATCTTGGACTCGATGGGCACGTCCTCGGGGATGTTGAAGCGGTCCATGACCGCCTCGACGGCGCTGGCCCGGAAGCGGCGCATCAGCTCGTCCTGCAGGGACAGGTAGAAGCGGGACTCGCCGGGGTCGCCCTGACGGCCGGAGCGGCCGCGGAGCTGGTTGTCGATGCGGCGGGACTCGTGCCGCTCGGTGCCCAGGACGTAGAGGCCGCCGGCGTCGGTGACCTCGTCGGACTCGTCCTCGACCATCTTCTCCCAGCGTGGGAGGGCGTCCTCGAAGGCGGCCGAGTACTCGTCCGGGCCCTCCACCTCGTCGAGGCCGCGCTGGCGCAGCTCGGCGGCGGCGAGGTACTCGGCGTTGCCGCCGAGGAGGATGTCGGTGCCACGACCGGCCATGTTGGTGGCGACGGTGACGGCGCCTTTGCGGCCGGCCTGCGCGATGATCTCGGCCTCTTTGGAGTGGAACTTCGCGTTGAGGACGGAGTGCGCGACGCCACGCTTGCGCAGCAGCTGCGACAGCAGCTCGGACTTCTCGACGGAGACGGTGCCGACGAGGATCGGCTGGCCGAGGGCGTGCCGCTCGACGATGTCGTCGACGACGGCGTTGTACTTCGCCTTCTCCGTCTTGTAGATCACGTCGGGGTGGTCGACGCGGACCATGGAGCGGTGGGTCGGGATGGAGATGACGCCGACGCCGTAGACCTTGTTGAACTCGGCGGCCTCGGTCTGGGCGGTGCCCGTCATGCCCGACAGCTTCGAGTACAGGCGGAAGAAGTTCTGCAGGGTGATCGACGCGAGCGTCTGGTTCTCCTGCTTGATCTCGACGCCCTCTTTGGCCTCGATCGCCTGGTGCATGCCCTCGTTGTAGCGGCGGCCGTGCAGGATGCGGCCGGTGAACTCGTCGACGATGAGGACCTCGCCGTCGTTGACGACGTAGTCCTTGTCCTTCTTGTAGAGCTCTTTGGCCTTGATGGCGTTGTTCAGGTAGCCGACCAGCGGGGTGTTGACCGACTCGTAGAGGTTGTCGATGCCGAGCTGGTCCTCGACCTTGCCGACGCCGCGCTCGGTGACGGAGATCGTGCGCTTGGACTCGTCGACCTCGTAGTCGCCGTCGCCGTCCTTGCCGCGCTTCAGGCGGCCGACGACGCGGGCGAACTCCTGATACCACCGGGCGGACTGCTCGGCCGGGCCGGCGATGATCAGCGGGGTGCGGGCCTCGTCGATCAGGATCGAGTCGACCTCGTCGACGATCGCGAAGTTGTGGCCGCGCTGCACGAGCTCGTCACGCGACCACGCCATGTTGTCGCGCAGGTAGTCGAAGCCGAACTCGTTGTTGGTGCCATACGTGATGTCGCAGTCATACGCGGCCCGGTGCGCCGACGACGGCTGGTTGGGCAGCACGGTGCCGACGGTCAGGCCGAGGAACCGGTGCACGCGGCCCATCCACTCGGCGTCGCGCTGGGCGAGGTAGTCGTTGGTCGTGATGACGTGCACGCCCTTGCCCGAGAGCGCGTTGAGATATGCGGGGAGCACGCAGGTGAGGGTCTTGCCCTCACCGGTCTTCATCTCGGCGATGTTGCCGTAGTGCAGGGCGGCGCCGCCCATGACCTGCACGTCGTAGTGTCGCTGACCGAGCACCCGGGAGGCGGCCTCGCGGGCGACCGCGAACGCCTCAGGCAGGATGTCGTCCAGCGTCTGACCGTCGGCGAGCCGCTCCTTGAACTGGTTCGTCATGTCGGCCAGCTCTTCGTCGGAGAGGTCGGTGTACTCCTCCTCCAGCGAGTTGACGGCATCTGCGACAGCCTTCAACCGCCGCACCTGGCGACCTTCGCCGGCGCGGAGGATCTTCTCGAAAATCGACACGGGTCAGCGCTCCCTTAAACGTCTGCGACCCATCGTAGGCGGCTTCTTGCCCGAACTGCCGCCCCCGCCCACCCACTCTACGGACACTGATGGACAAAGCCGTACAAATCGCTTCGATGTACCGAAGAAATATCCGCCGACAGCGGACACATTTGGGGCAGGATCGGCGGTCATGGAGCCGATCGAACTGACCACCGGCGACGGGCTCGTCCTGCGCGCCTGGCATGAGGACGACGCCGAGGACGTCTTCCTCGCCTGCCAGGATCCCCTGATTCAGCGCTGGACCATGGTGCCTGTGCCTTACCTGCGGGAACAGGCCGCCGCCTACGTGCGGGAGATGTCACGGGCCGCGTGGGTCACCGAGACGTCGGCGCCGCTCGGGGTGTTCGACGCCCGCACGGGTGAACTGCTCGCCTCCGCCGGCCTTGTCACCCTCGACCTGCGCAACCGGCAGGGCGAGCTCGGCACCTGGGTGGCGCCCTGGGCGCGCGGGCGGCGGGTCGCCGAGCGGGCCGGCCGGGCCGTCGCGCACTGGGCGTTCGAGGTGCTGGGGCTCACGAAGCTCGTCTGGCGCGCCGAGGTCGGCAACCACGCGTCGAAGCTCACCGCCGAGCGGATCGGCTTCACGTTCGACGGCGTGGTGCGGGCGCTGCTGCCGGCGAAGGAGGGCGGGTTCGTCGACGGCTGGCACGGGGTGATGCTGCCCGGCGAGGTCTGCGACACACCCCCGGCGTGGGTCGCTCCGGGCGGCCCGGGCGCGCTGCGCGCCCACACGTTCTGCACCCCGCCGGTCCGCCTGCCGGCCGGGCCGGGCACGCTGCGGCTGGCCCGCGACGGCGACCTGGACGACCTGGTGATGACGTTCCGCGACCCGGAGACCGTCCAGTGGACGTCGGTCCCCCTGGACTACGGCCCGGAGCATGCCATGGACTTCATCCACCACCGGTACCCGAACGGCTGGCTGCAGGGCACGGGGGTGGGGTTCGTGGTCGCGGACCCCGACGACCGGTTCGCCGGCACCATCGACCTGCGGATCAACCCGATGGACCCGGTCAGCGCGGAGCTGGGCTTCTCCTCCGCGCCGTGGATGCGGGGCAAGGGCTTCATGACCGAGGCGGCGCGCGCGATCTGCGGCTTCGGGTTCGACCGGCTCGGCCTGGGCCGGATCGTCTGGCGCGCGCACGTGGGCAACATCGGATCGAGGAGGGTGGCGGAGAAGGTGGGATTCGTGATCGAGGGCGTCCAGCGGGACAGCTGCGAGCAGCGCGGCACGCGGGTCGACGGCTGGGTGGCGACCCTGCTCAAGCGGGACCTGAAATGACCGTCGCGCTCAGGCCGTTCCGGGACGAGGACGCCGACGCGGTCGCCGAGGCGTGCGGCGACCCCGCCATCGCGCACTACCTGCCGTTCCTGCCCCAGCCGTACACCCGCGACGACGCCCTGGCGTTCTTCCGGCAGAAGCCCGGGGACCCGGCGATCGTCGACGCGGCGACGGACCGGGTGCTCGGCGCGATCGGGTCGACGCCACGCGGCACCGGCACCGTGGAGGTCGGCTACTGGGTCGCGCCGTGGGCCCGCCGGCAGGGGGTGGCGTCAGCGGCGCTGGAGCAGTTCAGCGCCGGGCTGTTCGCGCAGGGGCTGCAGCGGCTGTACCTGGTGACGGCGCTGACCAACGGCGCCAGCCAGCGGGTCGCCGTCGCCGGCGGGTACGTCCGGGAGGGCGTCGCCCGGGCCGCCTCGCAGGCCGCGGACGGCAGCTGGCAGGACATGGTCGTGTGGGCCAGGACCGCCGGCGACCCGCCCGGCCCCAGCGCCCGCGCCCTGCCGGACCTGCCCGGTGGCGTGCTGACCGACGGCGTCGTCGCGCTGCGCCCGATCGGCGAGGAGGACGGGCCCAGCACGTACCAGATGCGCAGCCGCCCGGACGTCAGCGGCAGGTCAGTCGTCGGCACCCCGATGGACCCGGCCGTCGTGACCCGTCAATGCGCCGAGTCGGTGTCGAAGTGGCTGGCCGGCCAGCGGGCGGAGATGACCATCCGGGACGCCGACGGCGGCACCTACCTCGGCGAGATCGCGTTGTTCTACTTCGAGCCGCTCCTGCGCGAGGCGATGATCGGCTACAGCCTCACCCCGGAGGCGCGCGGCAAGGGGTACGCCTCCCGCGCCGCCCGGCTGATCACCGCGTGGGGCTTCGAGATCGGGATGGCGAGGATGACCGCCGGCACCGCCCCGGACAACGTGGCGTCGCAGCGGGTCCTGGAGGCGGCCGGGTATCACCGCGAGGGCCTGCAGCGCAGCCGGCTGCCCGGCCCGGACGGCACCCGGATCGACAACATCCAGTTCGCCAAGCTGCGCCCGGCGGCAACCTAGGCGTCATGTGGCGTTGCCGTGTGCCCGAGACAGTCTGGGCATGCGTCGACGTGCAGTGATCTCCGGCATCTCGGTGGCCGCCGGGGCGGCGGTCCTTCCACAGGCCCTCGTCAGCCCCGCGGCCTCCGCCCACACCACGAAGCCGCGGCCGGCCCGGCCGCTCGTCATCGGGCACCGCGGGGCGAGCGGCCACCGGCCCGAGCACACCCTGGCGGCGTACCGCCTGGCGATCGCGATGGGCGCGGACTTCATCGAGCCCGACCTCGTGCCCACCAAGGACGGCCAGCTCGTCGCCCGCCACGAGAACGAGATCTCGGGGACCACCGACGTGGCGTCGAAGCCGCAGTTCGCGGGCCGGCGGACCACGAAGACCATCGACGGGGTCAGCGTCACCGGCTGGTTCACCGAGGACTTCACCCTCGCCGAGCTCAAGACGCTGCGCGCGGTCGAGCGGCTGCCCGCGGTCCGCCCGCACAACACGATCTACGACGGGCTCTTCGAGATCCCGACCCTGCAGGAGGTCATCGACCTCGCCCGCTCCGCCGGTGTGGGCATCTACCCGGAGACGAAGCACCCCACGTACTTCGCGTCCGTCGGGCTCGCGCTGGAGCCGCTGCTCGCCCGGATCCTCAAGCGCAACGGGCTGGCCGGCCGCAACGCGAACGTCTTCCTGCAGTCCTTCGAGCCGACCAGCATCAAGAAGCTGCGCGGCCTGGTGGACACGCCGTCGGTGGTGCTGCTCGACGCGGTCGGCTCGCCCTTCGACTTCCGCAGCAGCGGCGACCCGCGGACGTGGGCGGACCTCGCCAAGCCGGCCGGCCTGGACTGGCTCAAGACCTTCACCAACGGCGTGGGCGCGACGAAGAACCTGGTCATCGCGCGGGACCCGGCCGGCAACCTGCTGCAGCCGACGGCGCTGATCGGTGACGCCCACGCGCGCGGCCTGAAGGTGCACTCCTGGACGTTCCGCAACGAGAACCAGTTCCTGCCGCTCAACCTGCGCAAGGGCACCGACCCCAACGCGTGGGGCGACGTGATCGGCGAGATCAGGACCTTCCTGGCGGCCGGGCTCGACGGCGTCTTCGCCGACTACCCCGACACCGCGGTCCTGGCCCGCGACCTGTGAGCGGACGGCGGGCCGGTTCACACCGGCCCGCCGTTCGGCGGCAACGGCTCAGGTGCCGAGGCTCATGACCCCGTAGTCGTACGCCTTGCGGCGGTAGACGACGCTGGGCCGGCCCGACTCCTTGTCGTTGAAAAGGTAGAAGTCGTGGCCGAGCAGCTCCATGTGGAACAGCGCGTCGTCCACGGTCATCGGCTCGCCCGGGTGTTCCTTCTCCCGGACGATGTGCCACGGCTGGTCGTCCTGCTCGTCGATCAGGTCGAAGGACCCGGCCTCGACGTCGGCGAGTGTGGCGACGCTCGCGCGCTCAGGTTGTGTGAACGCCAGCGACGCGGTCGCCGCGGCGACGGAGACCGGCGCGTGCCGCCCCCGGTGGACGCGCCGGCGGTCGGCGGCCCGGCTCAGCCTGCTGTCCAGCTTGGCGATGGCGGCGTCCAGCGCACTGTAGAAGTCGGCGGCGCAGGCCTCCGCCCGGATCACCGGCCCTCTGGAGACACACGTGATCTCCACGCGCTGACAGTGATCGGATTGGCGCGGATTGCGCTCGTGAAACAACTCGACGTCGACGCGGATGAGCTTGTGGTCGTATCGCTCGACCTTCTGCAGCTTGTCTGCGACGTGCTGCCGGTAATGGTCGGGCACCTCGACGTTGCGGCCCTTGACGACGATGTCCACTCCTGGCCTCCCCCACGGGTCTAGCTAAAGAAACGGGTTTGGGTTCGGTTGTTGTCCGGACTGCTCGGCCGGATCGCGCCTCCCCAGAGGCTGAGCCTTCGCGGCACGCGACCGAAACGGATGGGGCAGGGTCCTCCCTTCCGAACCGGCGCTTCGCGAACGCCGGCAAGGTCTTCGGTCAGGTCGTCTCTCGACGTTAAACCGAGGACAGCCGCTAGTCACCCCTGGTTCACAAGAACTCTCCGATCAACTTCTGAATCCCTCCTCGCGGATTACCCCGAGTGGCGCACGAAGTAACGTTCCGCTCGAACCGGGACGAAGGGCGTTAGCTACGCGGCACGCTGCGTAGCGGCCAGAACGGCCACGCGGTGGACCCGGACGCCCGCGGCGGCGAGCCGCGCCGTGGATGCGGCGAGGGTCGACCCGGTGGTGATGATGTCGTCGACGAGGATCACGGCACCGCCGGCCGGCCTGCCCCGTCCGCGCACCGCGAAGGCCTGCGCGGCCGCGCGGGCCCGCTCGGCGGCCGACAGCTCGGTGGAGTCCTCCCGCTTCGGCAGCGCCCGCAGGAGCCCTTCCACCCGCACCTCGGCGCCCCGCCGGCGCAGCGTCGCGGCCGCGGCGACCGCGAGCCGGTCGACGTGGTCGCCGAAGCGCCGCCTGGCCGCCGCGCTCGTGGCCGGCACCGGCACCAGCGTCACCGGCCCGGCACCGGCCGGCACGGACGCGGCGACGACCCTGGCGAGCAGCCCGCCGAGCACCGGCGCCAGCTCGTGACGGTTGCGCTCCTTGTACTGGATGAGCATCCGCCGCACGGAGCCGGCATACGCGGCGAGGGCGAAGACCGGCGGCAGCCCCGGCGGCTCGGGCACCGGCCGCGTGCGCCCCGGCCGGACGGCGGCGAGCGCCGCGCGGCACGGCTCGCACAGCGGCCCGGTCGCCGGCTCGTCGCATCCGGCGCAGGTGGCCGGCAGCACGAGGTCCAGCAGGTCGGCGAGCAGCATGACGCCCGTCAGTCCGCGTAGAACGGCGACTTGGCCACCAGCTTCGCCGGTGGGGAGGTCGACGGGCCGGGCGCCGCCCCGGGAAGCACGTCCTGCTTGAGCTCGTCGACGGAGCTGCCGAACACCCCGCGGCCCTGCTGCCCCCCGTCCTGGAACACGACGGACACCGCCTGCTCCGACTGCCTGCTGGTCGGGTCGTTGGTGCGCGCCGACAGCTCGGTGACCAGGACGGCGGGCGGGCTCGGGTTCAGCGGCAAGGGCCGCTCGCCGGTGCCGTCGATGCTGGTCCACACCATCGAGTAGGTGCCGGCCGCCCTGTCGTTGAGCGGGTTCGGCCCGCCGCCGATCGCGAGCGTGGTCTCGGTGATCCAGCCGACGGCCTTGTTGCTGCTGAGCGTGTTGGGGACCGGGTGCCGCTCGCCGAGCGTCAGGTTGCCGTTCTCGAACCGCAGCGCCGCGATCATGGCCTTGCCGCCCACGATCAGGGCGATCCGCCGGCCGTCGGGCGACACCGAGAAGGCCGAGACATTGGTCAGGCTCTCCCCGTTGGGACCGGGCACGACCACGGCCTGCGGCGGCTCGCCGCCGCTCCCCGGCGGCGTGACCGCCCACAGCTTGGCGCCGTCGGTGACCAGGAACCGCTGCGCCGGACGGTTGATCCACACCGGCCGGCTCAGGTTGGCGCCCATCTCGGAGGCGAGGACCTCGACGTACTTGGGCTCGCCCGTGCCGGAGTTGACGAAGAGCTGCTGCTTCGCGCCCACCTTGCGGACCAGCGCCGCCCTCGTGCGCGCCCGGTTGATCGTCGCCGACAAGACCGCCTTGTTCCACTCGCTCGGGCCGAACAGCGACGGGGGGTCGCGGGTGACGGTGAGCTGGCGGACCGACTCGTTGACGACGGCGAACTTCTCCAGGTCGGGCTCGTCCTGCACGGCGGCGTTGTCGTTGAGGTAGCCGTCGGAGACGTTCGTGGTGTCCTTGGCGTTCTCGAAGGAGAGCAGGACGACGGGGTGCCCGGGGAGCGACCACCGGATCTGGCTCGCCAGCCTGCGCAGGTCGTCGGCGCTCTTGCCGGCCGCCTTCGCGCTGAGGTTCACGTCCACGCTCTGGTCGTCCTTGAGCGTCGGGCTGCCCTTCGTCTCGATGTCGGACGGCCTGTCGACGACCGAGCTGAGCCACGACGACGGCCCGTCGACGAGCCACTGCACGACCTCGTTGACCTTCTTCGACGCCGGCAGCACGTTGGGCATGTAGCGCAGGTCGGGCACCAGCTTCGGCGCCTCGACGTCCTTCTCCCAGAAGTAGATGGGCTGGCGGGTGTACGACGACGCCAGCCCTTCGGTGCTCAGCAGCATGAACGGGGGCACCTTGGACAGCAGCAGCTGGCCGCCGACCTGCTCGCCCTCGAAGTCGAAGTTGAGGCCGCGCTCCCAGGTGGGGTCGTTCTGCCCGGCGACGAGCCGGCCCTTGGGGTCGAGCTGGCCGACGCGCTCGAAGTGCGCCTTGACCACGATCCGGCCCTTGTCGTCCGGCGGCGAGGGTGTCAGGGTCGCATCGACCACGACCAGCTGCGCCGGCGGGCGCCAACCGGCCGCGGTCTCCTTGGTCATGAAGGTCTTCATGCGGGTCTGGGTCTCCGACCCCGCGTCAGACGGATCGGCGCTGGTGATGTTGCCGCCGACCGATGTCTTCAGGAAGCTGTTGACCAGTGCGATCAGGCTCGTGATGCCGTCGGGCTTGAGCGGCTCCTCCGCCCGGTCCTGGGCGCGGCTCGGCTCGGCGGCCGGGCCGGCGTACCTCGGCTCGGTGCTGTCGGGCAGCCCGCAGCCGCCGAGCGCCAGCGCGAGCACGGCCAGCCCCGCCGCGAAGCGGCGCATCACGGCGTCTCGCCGATCAGGGCGGCCTCGTCGGCGCGGGCGTCGTCGGGCACCAGTCGCAGCGGCGAGGAGACGAGGCGGTCGCCGGAGCGCACCGGCAGCGTCAGGCGGAACTGGGCGCCCTTGCCGGGCGCGCCCCAGGCCTCCAGCCAGCCGCCGTGCAGCCGGGCGTCCTCCAGGCTGATCGACAGGCCGAGGCCGGTGCCGCCGGTCTGCCGCGCCCGGGACGGGTCGGCCCGCCAGAAGCGGTTGAACACGAGCTTCTCCTCGCCGGTCTTCAGCCCGACCCCGTGGTCGCGCACGGTCACCGCCACCGCCGCCTCGTCGATGGCCAAGGTCACCACGACCGGCTTGCCCTCGCCGTGCTCGATGGCGTTGCCCAGCAGGTTGCGCAGGACGCGCTCGACGCGCCGCGGGTCGACCTCGGCGATCGCGCCATCCTCCGGCGCCTCCACCCGCAACGGTACTTTGCACCGCTCGGCGAGCGCCTCGAGCCGCTCCGCGACCCGGTGCACGATCGGCGCGAGGTCGGTCGGCTCGGCGTCCAGCGCGGCGAACCCGGCGTCGAAGCGGCTGATCTCCAGCAGGTCGGTGAGCAGGTCCTCGAACCGGTCCAGCTCGGCCTGCAGCAGCTCCGCGCTGCGCGCGGCGGCCGGGTCGAAGTCGTCGCGGGAGGCGAAGAGCAGGTCCGCGGCCATCCGCACGGTGGTCAGCGGGGTGCGCAGCTCGTGCGACACGTCGGACGTGAAGCGCCGCTGGAGGCGCGACATCTCCTCCAGCCGCACGATCTGCCGCTGGAGGTTGGCCGCCATCTGGTTGAACGCGGCGGCCAGCCGGGCCAGGTCGTCCTCGCCCTTGACCTGCATGCGCTGGTCGAGCAGGCCGGCGGAGAGCCGCTGGGCGGTGCGGGCCGCGACCCGGACGGGCTTCACCACGAGCCGGGTCATGGTCGCCGCGATCAGGGCGAGCAGCGCCACGAGCGCCACGCCGGTCGCCGTGACCACCAGCGCGACGAACTCGACCAGGTCGTTCTCGGCCTTCAGCGGCAGCAGGTAGTACAGCTCCAGGGGCTGGCCGCCGGTGATGATCAGGGTGCCCACGACCAGGAACCGGGTCGGCCCCTGGCCGACGTCCAGGGTCGCGATCTGCTGGTAGGTGCCCGGGCGGCCGCCGACGACCGCCTCGCGGAGCTTGCGCATCGAGCCCTGCTGCAGCACCGCCGTCGCACCGTTGTCCGGCGCGGCGTGCCCCAGCGCCGTGCCCTGCCGCAGGATGACGACCTCGGCGCCGGGGATGTCCATGGAGCTGGCCAGGTCGATGGCCACGATGCGCATCTTCCCGGGCAGCCCCGGGTCGTCGGCCTGGGTGTAGCCCTCCAGGTCCCCGGCCGCCGCCCGGGCACCGCGCTGGATCTGCTCCTTGGACGTGTCGACCTTGGTGCGCAGCACGCCCTGGCTGATCAGCGACGCGACCGTGTAGCCGAACGCCGACACCAGGATCGCCGAGAGCAGCAGCGTGATGCCGACGACCCGGAACTGCAGCGACCGGCGCCACTGCCGGCGGGCCGCGGCGTAGAAGCGCCGCAGCCGGCGGCTCGCGGCGTGCGGGATCAGCCGTTTCGGCCGGAAGCGGCCGAAACGGCGGACCTGCACGACGATCGGGTCGATACGCACCACGGCAGACCTCAGCCTGTGCCGGCCTTGTAGCCCACGCCGCGCACCGTCAGGATGATCTCCGGCTTCTCCGGGTCGGGCTCGATCTTGGCGCGCAGGCGCTGGACGTGGACGTTGACCAGGCGGGTGTCGGCGGCGTGCCGGTAGCCCCAGACCTGCTCGAGCAGCACCTCGCGGGTGAACACCTGGCGCGGCTTGCGGGCCAGGGCCACCAGCAGGTCGAACTCGAGCGGCGTCAGCTTGACCTCCTCACCGTCGCGCATGACGGTGTGCGCCGGCACGTCGATGGTGATCTGGTTGCCGGGCGGGCCGATGGTCAGCAGCTCGGGGGCGACGTCCTCGCCGCGGCGCAGCCGGGCCCGCATGCGCGCGACCAGCTCCTTGGGCTTGAACGGCTTCATCACGTAGTCGTCGGCGCCCGACTCGAGCCCGAGCACCACGTCGACCGTGTCGCTCTTGGCGGTGAGCATCACGATCGGCACGCCGGACTCGGCGCGGATGGACCGACACACGTCGATGCCGCTCATGCCCGGCAGCATCAGGTCGAGCAGGACGATGTCGGGCCGACTGTCCCGGAACGCGCCGAGTGCACGCTCCCCGTCCGCGACGAAGGACGGGAGGAAGCCTTCGCTGCGCAGGACGATGCCGAGCATCTCGGCAAGGGCGGGGTCGTCGTCGACCACCAGGACGCGGGCTCTCATGCGGTCCAATATTTCACCTCGACGCCCGAAGATGGGAACCCGATGCCCGATCTTGGTCAGTTTCCGGCCATCTGGTCAGGGCGGGCCGCCGGGTTCGCGCCTGCCGACTACGGTGTCCGCGTGGACCAGCACAGCCCGGTGATCCCACTGCGTCCGCTCACCTTCGGTGAGCTGCTCGACGCGGGGGTGCTGCTGCTGCGCGCCAATGCCCGGTTGTTCCTGGTCGCCGCGTTCGTGCTGGCGGTGTGCGAGCAGGCCGTGCTGTTTCCGCTGCGCTCCGTCGCCGGGGCGGACGGCACGACGGACGTCTTCGACGCCGACACCGGGATCTGGTGGCTGGTCTTCTGCTGCGGCCTGACCACGGAGGGCATCGTGCTGGCGCTGCTGGGCGGGCTGACCGGGGCGGCCGCCGGGCCGGCCCTGCTCGGGACCCCCGCGCCGGCCCGCGAGCTGCTGCGCGTGTGGGGGCGGCGGGCGCCGGCGCTGATCGTCCTCGCCATCTCGGTCGGCCTGATCCTGCTGCCGAGCGCGGTCGTGGCGCTGCCGTGGTTCTACTTCTTCGGCGCGATCGGCCTGGCCGCGCCCGCGCTCGTGGTCGACCGGGTCGGGCCCGGGGCGGCGCTGGTGCGCTCCCTGAACCTGGCGCCGGTCGGGCTGCGCGGCGTGGCGATCCGGCTGGGCGGCTACGGCGGATGGGCCGCGATCCGGGTGGCGATCGGCCTGGGCACCGCCGCGCTGCTGGACACCGTGCTGCCGAGCGACGCGCTGGTCTACGAGATCGTGACGGTGGCGGTGTGGGTGCTGGCCAACACCGTCGTGTATGCCGCGCTCGCCAGCGTCGACGCCGTCCTGTACCTGGAGAGCCGGATGCGGGTCGAGGGGCTCGACGTCGCGGTCGGCCGCTCCCGCCGGCTCGGCCGCCCCGTCGACCTGGCCCAGGCCGCCCTCTCCGGTGCGGTGCAGCGATGACCCGCGGCTGGGCCGAGTTCCTCGAGCGGCTGTCCGCGGCGATCGGGCTGCCGCTGCTGGTCTTCCTCCTGCTGCTGCTGTCGGTCGTCGGCGGCGTCCTGTACTACTTCTTCCCGCGCTGGGTCCCGAAGCGCTTCCCGCGCCTGCGCCGGAGGAAGCGGAAGAAGAAGGACGTCGAGGAGCCGGAGACGGCCGCGCCCGAGGAGGTCGAGGCCGAGGTCACCGAGCCGTCGAGCGGCGACACGCTGCCCGACCTGCCGGCCAAGGTGTTCCTGAGCCTCGCCGACCGGCTGGCCGCGGAGGGCCGCTACGCCGAGGCGGTCCGCGAGCGGCTCCGGGCGATCGTGCGGGGGCTCGCCGACAGGCGCGCCGTCGAGGTGCTGCCCGGCATGACCGTGACCGAGGTGGCCCACGCCGCCTCCGCCGTGGTGCCGGCCGCCGAGCCGGCGCTGCGCGGCGCGACCGGGATCTTCTCCGACATCTGGTACGGGCAGATCCCCGCCACCGAGGAGCACGACACCCTGATGCGGCGGTACGCGGCGGAGGTCGACGCATGAAGAAGGCGCGCTCCCGGCGGTGGCTGCGGGTCGTGGTCCCACCCGTCGCCGCCCTGCTGGTCGTGATCACCGGCCTGGTGCTGTACCAGTGGGAGCAGCCCGACGAGGACGACGCCGCCTACCTGTCGCCGGTCAGCACGGCGGCCATCGGCGCGAGCACCCTCGCCGACCGCGTCCGCGCGGCCGGGGTCACGATCGCCCGGGTCGGCAGCACCGCCGACGCGTTCCTGGCCGAGAACCGCGGCGACGTGACGATCCTGCTCACCACCCCGCAGTTCGTGCACCCCGAGTACCTGCGGCGGATGGCGCTGCTGCCGGGCTCGACCCGGGTCGTGCTCGTCGAGCCCAGCAAGCAGACCCTGCTGCGCGCGCAGATGCCGCTCACCACCGGCCGGCGGGCCCTCGCCGGATCGGTGAGCGCGCCGGGGTGCGACTACCGGCCCGCGGCCGACGCCGGCCCGGCGGGGATCCACCGGACCAGCTACGGCCCCGTCGACCCGGCCGCCGAGGAGGAGTTCGCCCGCTGCTACGACGACTCGCTCATCGTGTTCAGCCGGGGCTGGACCACCACGACGATCGCCGGCTCCGCGGACCCGTTCCGCAACGACCGCATCGGCGAGGCCGGCAACGCGAGGCTCGCCACCAGCCTGCTGACCACCAGGCCGCGGCTCGTCTGGGTCGACCTGCACCGGCACGAGTCGCCGCCGGAGCCGGTGCGGGACCCCGCCCCTCCCGTGCCGACGGCGACGCGGACCCCCAGCGCCGAGCCGACCGCCACGCCGACCCGCGACCAGGACCTGCCCAGCTCCGGCCCCAGCCGGTCCAGGGGCGCGCCGCCCAGCCCGGACCCCGGCGCGACGCAGGCCGGCAGCCGCGGCGAACCCGCCAACCCGCTGTGGGAGGCCTTCCCTGCGTGGGTCTACGTGGTCGCCGTGCTGCTCGTCGTCGCGCTCCTGCTGTACGCCCTGGCCAGGGCGCGCCGGATGGGCGGGCCGGTGGTGGAGCCGCTGCCGGTGGTCGTGCGCGCCGGCGAGACGGTCACCGGCCGGGGCAGGCTGTACCAGCGGGCCCGGGCGCGCGACGAATCGCTGCGGACGCTGCGGGCGGCCGCCGTGGCCCGGATGGCGCGGCTGCTGCGGCTGGAGCCCGGCACCGGCCGCGCGACGCTCGTGGCCGCGGTCGCCGCGCATTGCGGCTGGCCCCCCGAGGTCGTCGACGACACGCTGTTCGGCCTGCCGCCCGTGGACGACGAGGCGCTGGTCGCCGCGGCCGTCCGGCTGGAGATGCTCACCGAGGCCGTGACCAACGAACAACCCCACGCAGAAGGAGCACGACGGTGACCGACACCGCTATCCCGCTGGCACAGCCGGCGCCAGAGCCGGCAGTGGGGCCGGTGGGGGACCCGCAGGAGGCCCGCGCCGCCCTCGGCCGGCTGCGCGCCGAGGTCGGCAAGGTCGTCGTCGGCCAGGACGCCGTCGTGTCCGGCATGGTGATCGCCCTGCTCGCCCGCGGGCACGTGCTGCTGGAGGGCGTGCCCGGCGTGGCGAAGACGCTGCTCGTGCGCACCATCGCCGCGGCGCTGGACCTGGACACCAAGCGGGTCCAGTTCACCCCCGACCTGATGCCAGGCGACGTCACCGGCTCGCTGATCTTCGACGCCCGCACCGCCGAGTTCGAGTTCCGGGAAGGGCCGGTCTTCACCAACCTGCTGCTCGCCGACGAGATCAACCGGACGCCGCCGAAGACCCAGGCGTCGCTGCTGGAGGTCATGGAGGAGCGGCAGGTGTCGGTGGAGGGCCGGGCCCGCCCGCTGCCGGACCCGTTCCTGGTCGCCGCGACACAGAACCCGATCGAGTACGAGGGCACCTATCCGCTGCCGGAGGCGCAGCTCGACCGGTTCCTGCTGAAGCTGACCGTGCCGCTGCCGACCCGCGACGAGGAGCTCGGCGTGCTGCGCGCGCACCACCACGGCTTCGACCCGCGCCGGCTGCGCGACGCCGGGGTGACCGCCGTCGCGACCGCGGCCGACCTCGCCGCCGGGCGTGCCGCGGTGCAGCGGGTCGCGGTCGCCGACGGGGTCCTCGCGTATGTGGTCGACCTCTGCCGCGCGACCCGCGTGTCGCCGTCGCTGGAGCTCGGCGCCTCGCCGCGCGGCGCGACGGCGCTGCTCGCCGCGGCGAAGGCGTGGGCGTGGCTGACCGGCCGCGACTACGTCACCCCCGACGACGTGAAGGCCCTCGCCCGGCCGACGCTGCGGCACCGGGTGCGGCTGCGGGCCGAGGCAGAGCTGGAGGGCGTCACCGCCGACGCGGTGCTCGACTCGGTCCTCGCGACCGTGCCGGCCCCTCGATGAGCGCGGTGTCCGCGTGACCGCCTGTCTTCGGTGCGGGAGCGGCTTCGTGACCGCCTGGCTTTGCGTGGGGGTGGATTCGTGACCGCCTGGCTTTGCGTGGGGGTGGATTCGTGATCACGTGGCGGCCGGCCGCGCTCGTCGCCGCCGGCACGCTGCTGCTCGCCCTGGCCGGCATCGCCGCCGGGGACGCGGTCGGCGGCGGCTGGCTGTGGCTCGGCGCCGCGGTCCTGCTCGCCGGCGTCGCCGCCGCGTGCGCCGTGGACTACTTCGCCGCCGTGCCGCCGCGCGCGCTGGACCTGTCCCGGTCCGGGCACCAGTCGCTGTGGCTCGGCGACACCGGCAGCGTCGAGCTGACCATCCGCAACGGCGCCGACCGGCCGTTCGTGGGGCGCGTCCGCGACGCGTGGGTGCCGTCCGCCGGCGCGTTCCCCGCCGAGCAGGAGGTCCGGATCGAGCCGGGGCGGGCCGTGAAGCTGACGACGTCGCTGACCCCGACCCGCCGCGGCGACCGGCCCGCCGTCCGGGTGACCCTGCGCTCCCATGGGCCGTTGCGGCTCATGTACCGCCAGACGACGCGCCGGACCGCGGACGCCATGACCCCGTCGTGGCGGGTCCGGGTCTACCCGGCGTTCACGTCCCGGCGTTTCCTGCCCGAGAAGGTCGCCAGGCTGCGGGTCCTGGACGGGTCGGTGGTGACCCGCGGGCGGGGTCAGGGCACCGAGTTCGACACCCTCCGCGAGTATGTCGTCGGCGACGACGTCCGCTCGATCGACTGGCGCGGCAGCGCCCGCCGCTCCGACGTGGTGGTCCGCACCTGGCGACCCGAGCGCGACCGGCGGCTCGTCTGCGTCCTGGACACCGGCCGGACGTCGGCGACCCGGATCGGCGACGAGCCCCGGCTCGACGCGGCGATGGACGCCGCGCTGCTGCTCGCCTCCGTCGCCGCCCGCGCCGACGACCGGGTCGACCTGCTCGCCGTCGACACCACGGTCCGCGCCTCGGTGACGAACGTCGACAAGAGCACGCTGCTGTGGCGCCTCGTCACCGCGATGGCCCCGCTCCAGCCGGCGCTCGTCGAGACCGACTTCGGCCTGGTCGCCGGCGAGGTGCTGCGGCGCGAACGGAAGCGGGCCCTCGTGGTGCTCTTCACCGCGCTGGAGCCGGGCGCGCTCGGCGACGGCCTGCTGCCGGTCCTGCCGCAGCTGGCCGCGAAGCACCGGGTCGTCGTCGCCGCGGTGCACGACCCGGAGCTGAGCCGCATGGCCCGGGTCCGGCCCGGCGCGACCCCGGCCGACGTCTACGCGGCCGCCGCCGCGCAGCGCACCCTCGCCGAGCGGGAGCGGGTCAGCGCCGCCCTGCGCCGCCACGGCGTGGAGGTGGTCGACGCCCCGGCCGACGTGTTCGCGTCCCGGGTCACCGACCACTACCTCGCCCTGAAGACCAGCGGCCGGCTCTAGGACCTGTTTCATAAGGGATGGCCGGGCTGCGGCGGGCCCAGACGCCGCCTGGAACCACGCCGGTCACACCCGGATACAACACCGGTATCCGGGCGCGCCCGGCGCGGCCCCAGATCGACACCTGGACCTCGCCTCGCCTCGACCCCCCTTATGAAACAGGCCCTAGGCCACCGGAACCGCGGCCTCGCTCAGTTCCTCCGGGAGGTCCGTCGACACGCCACGCAGTTCCGCGGCCCGGCCGAGGATCACGACGTACGCCAGGAACCCCAGCCACACGACGGCGCCGATCGCGTCCTTGACCAGCATCGGCAGCTCGGACGGCGTCAGGAAGCCCTCCAGGACGCCGCTGACCAGCAGCACCACCACGAGCCCGAGCGCGACCAGCATCCCCTCCCGGGCCGCCGCCACCAGCGCCCGGCCGCGGGTCCGCAGCGGCCCGGGCACGATCCACGCCCACCCGATCCGCAGCCCCACCCCGGCGCCGACGAAGACGGCGGTCAGCTCCAGCAGGCCGTGCGGCATGATCAGGCCGAAGAACACGTCACCGCGCCCGTACGTGATCATCACGCCGCCGGTCAGCCCGATGTTCAACGCGTTGTTGAACAGCACGATCAGCACCGGCACGAGCAGCACGCCACCGGCGAGGCACTCCGCGGTCAGCACCGCGTTGTTGGTCCAGACGCGCAGCGTCGAGTTCTGCGCCTGGAACTCGCTGTAGTAGCCGACGAACTCGCTCTGGACCATCTTCGTGATCGTCGCGTCGTCCATGAACAGGTCGGCGACCTCGGGGTTGGCCACCACGTACGCCATGATCCCGAACGTGACCAGACTGAACACCGTCGCCACGGCCGACCACCACGGCCACGCCCGGTAGACCGCCAGCGGGAACGTCTCCGTGAAGAACCGCCCCACGGTCCGCCACGAGAACGCCGGCGCCCCCGTGATCGCGTTGCGGGCCGCCAGCACGAGGCGGGACAGGTGGGCGACGAGCGCCGGGTCGGGCGACCGGCTGCGCACGGCGGACAGGTGCGTCGCCGCCCGCTGGTAGAGCGCGACCAGCTCGTCGGCCTCGGCGGCACTCACCCGCCGCCGGCGCGCCAGCTCGTCCAGCCGCCGCCACTCGGCGGAGTGCTCGGCGACGTATGCGTCCAGATCCACGACGGCAGCGTAGACGGCGCCGGCACTCCCGGTGGTCCGGTCGCTCGGGGGTGCGCGCGGGGACGCACGGTGGTGCGGCCGTGTAGGACACTGTTGCGCATGCACATCGCCACGGCCCCCGAAAGTCCAGGAGACCGCCTGGTCAGCGGCGAGGCCGTGGAGCTGGACGTGCGGGTCGCCCGGATCGGCTCACGGGCCGTAGCGCTCATCATCGACGCCTTCGGCCAGGCCGTCCTGTTCATGCTCCTGTTCGTGGCGGCCTCGTTCCTGCGCCTCGTGACCGACGCCGCCGGCCTCTTCGACGACGGCCTCGGCCAGGCCATCTTCACCATCATCCTGGTCGTCACGGCCCTGGGCTACCCGGCCTTCTTCGAGACCGTCCTGCGCGGCCGCACCCCCGGCAAGGCCGCCATGGGCCTGCGCGTGGTCCGCGACGACGGCGGCCCGGTCCGCTTCCGCCACGCCTTCACCCGGGCGCTGCTCGGTCTGGCCCTGGAGTGGCCCGGCCTTCTCCTGCCGGTGGTCACCTGGGTCGCCAGCCTCGGCACCATGCTCATCGGCCGCAGCGGCAAGCGCCTCGGCGACTGGGCCGCCGGCACGATCGTCATCCACGAGCGCACCCCGGCGAGCTGGGGCTGGGTCCCCGCCATGCCACCGCCGCTGCGCTCATGGGCGACCCGCCTGGACCTCACCGGCCTCGACGACAGCCTGGCCTTGGCCGTCCGCCACTTCCTGGCCCGCAACCGCGAGATCACCGAGCCCTCCCGCACCGCCCTCGGCCGCGCCCTGGCCCGCGAGGTCGCGCTCTGCACGACCCCACCCCCGCCCCGCAACGCCCCGGGCTGGGCGTACCTGGCCGCCGTCATCGCCGAACGCAACCGCCGCGCCACCGCCCAGCTCGTCAAGGCCCGCGCCGCCTCGTCCAGCGTCTGGCCGGACCTCCACGCCGCCGCCGGCCCACACCTGGTCGGCCCGTTCGAGCCGGCCCCACCCCCGACCGCCCTCCGCCCCGCCGTCCCCCGCTGACCCGACCGTCAAGACCGACGGCGCCAAGCAGGCCACCCAGAAGGTCGTCGACCGGGTCAACGCCGGCTACGTCCCGGCATCGGCCAACGCGACGGCCGACAGCGACCCCCACCATCGGCCGCGATCCCCCGCACCACCCACCGCCCCTTCGACCGGCGATGCCCCGCCGGCCGCACTGCCGCAACCCCACTCTGCGAACACCGCCCACCACACCACACCGCCACAGGACTCCCCACTGTGGACGCCGCCTCCGGCCCCGGCTGGAGCCTCGCTGGTGGGCGGGGTCCGGGCCGGGGCCGTGGGGTGGAGCGAGTGCCTAGACCAGCTTGACGGCCTCGGCGTAGTGGCAGGCGCTGCGGTGGCCCTGGCCCCGGTCGGTGAGAGCCGGGACCTCGTCGGTGCAGAGCTTTCGTTCGGTGTCGGTGAGCTCGCTGGCGAACTTCGGGCACCGGGTACGGAAACGGCAGCCGCTCGGCGGGTTGACCGGGCTCGGCACGTCGCCGGTGAGGAGGATGCGCTTGCGGACGCGTTCCTTGCGCGGGTCGGGCAGCGGGATCGCCGAGATCAGCGCCTGGGTGTAGGGGTGCGACGCCCTCGTGAACAGCTCCTCGACCGTCGCCGTCTCCACGATCCGGCCGAGGTACATCACCGCGACACGGTGGGCGATGTGCCTGACCACGGACAGGTCGTGGGAGACGAAGAGGTAGGACAGGCCCAGCTCGCTCTGCAGGTCCTCGAGCAGGTTGATGACGCCCGCCTGGATGGAGACGTCCAGCGCCGACACGGGCTCGTCCAGGACCAGGACCTTCGGGCGCAGCGCCAGTGCCCGGGCGATGCCGATGCGCTGGCGCTGGCCGCCGGAGAACTCGTGCGGGTAGCGGTTGCCGTGCTCGGCGTTGAGGCCGACCGTCGACATCAGCTCGCGGACCTTCGCCGGGCCGCCGTCGGAGAAAAGGCCGTGGATGCGCAGCGGCTCGGCGATGATCTCGAAGACGGTCATGCGCGGGTCGAGCGACGCGAACGGGTCCTGGAACACGATCTGCAGGTCGCGGCGCAACGGGCGCATCTGCGAGCGGGACAGCCCGGTGAGCTCCTTGCCCGCGTAGTGGATCTCGCCGCTGGTGGGGCGGATCAGGTTGAGCAGCAGGCGGGCCGTGGTCGACTTGCCGCAGCCGGACTCGCCGACCAGGCCCAGGGTCTCGGTGCCACCGATCTCGAAGGAGACGTCGCAGACGGCGTGCACCTCGCCGACCCGCCGGCGCAGGATGCCGCGGGAGCGGACCGGGAAGTGCTTGACCAGGTTCTTGGCGGAGATGACCGTGCCGGTGACGGCGGGTTTCGTGGTGTCGATGGTCATGAGGCGTCCTCGGGCGTGTCGGCGGCCAGGTCCGTGTCGGCCACCGCGACCTCTTCGGTGTCGACGTCGACGGAGGTCACCGCGAACACGTCGGTGGCCTGGGTGTCGACGAGTTGGGTGCTGAAGTGGCAGGCCGCGGCGTGCTGGCCGTCGAGGTCGACCGGGAGGAGGTCGGGCTCGACCTCCTCGCAGATGTCCTGGGCCATCGGGCAGCGGGGCCGGAAGGGGCAGCCGGGCGGCAGGTTGAGCAGCGACGGCGGCGTCCCGACGATCGGCGTGAGCCGGGCGTCGCGGCCCTCGTCGACGCGGGGCAGGCTGCCCAGCAGGCCGAGGGCGTAGGGCATCCGCGGGCGGTAGAAGATGTCGTCGACGGTGCCCGACTCGACCAGCTTGCCGGCGTACATGACGCACACCCGGTCGGCGTGACCGGCGATGACGCCGAGGTCGTGGGTGATCAGCACGAGCGCGGCGCCGATCTCCGTGCGGGCCGCCTCGAGGGCCTCCAGGACCTGCGCCTGGACGGTGACGTCGAGTGCGGTGGTCGGCTCGTCGGCGATCATGACCTCGGGGTTGTTCGCCATCGCGATGGCGATGACGACCCGCTGGCGCATGCCGCCCGACATCTCGTGCGGGTAGTTGTTGACCCGCTGCTCCGGGTACGGGATGCCGACGACCTTCAGCAGCTCGACCGCCCGGTCCCAGGCCGACCGCTTGCTGACGTCGTGGTGCACGAGCACGGCCTCGGCGATCTGCTTGCCGATGGTGTAGACCGGGTTGAGCGAGGTCAGCGGGTCCTGGAAGATCATCGCCAGGTTCTTGCCGCGGATCTTGCTCATCTCGCGGTCGTTCTTGCCCAGCAGCTCCTCACCGCGGAAGCGGGCCGAGCCGGTGATCTTCGCGGAGCCGGGCAGCAGGCCCATGAGCGCGAGCGACGTGACCGACTTGCCGGAGCCCGACTCGCCGACGATGCCGAGCGTCTCGCCGCGCCGCAAGGTGTACGACACCCCACGGACCGCCTTGACGAGGCCGTCCTCGGTGGGGAACGAGACGCTGAGGTTGTCGACCTCCAGGACGGTGTCCGTCGCGGTTGGGCGGGTGTTCAGTTCGATGGAGGTCATCGGCGCACCAGTGTCTGTCGGGGGTCGAACGCGTCGCGCAGGCCGTCACCGATGAAGTTGACCGTCAGCGCGATGAGGATGATGAACAGGCCGGGGAAGTAGAACAGCCACGGCTGGTCCTGCACGGAGAGCTTGGCATCGTTGATGAGCAGGCCCAGCGAGGTGTCGGGCCGCTGCACGCCGAAGCCGATGAAGGACAGCGCGGTCTCGGCGAGGATCGTGGTCGCGATCGTGACGGTCGCGGCGACGATGATCGAGCCGAGCGCGTTGGGCAGCAGGTGCCGCACGATGATGCGCAGGTCGCTGGCGCCCATCGCCTTGGCCGCCTCGACGAACTCCTGCTCGCGCAGCGACAGCACGACGCCGCGGACGACCCGGGAGATGCCGGCCCAGGCCAGGAACGACAGCACGAGGGCGAGGCCCCACCAGCTGGCGCCGCCCTGGAGGTTGACCGACAGGGTCACCGCGATCGCGATGCTGGGCAGCGTGAGCACCACGTCGGCGATGCGCATCAGCACGCCGTCGGCCCAGCTGCGGTAGAAGGCCGCGACGGCGCCCCACAGCGCGCCGAAGGTGGTGGCGATCAGCGCGACCAGCAGCGAAATCTTCAGCGACTGCTGGGTGCCGCGCATGCTCTGGCCGAGCAGGTCGTGGCCGGCCTGGTCGGTGCCGAGCGGGTACTCCGCGGACGGCGGCGAGAAGCTCGGGCCGTCGATGTACGCGTAGTCGTACTTCCACACCAGCGGCCCGACGAACGCGAACAGGACGATGAGCAGGAAGAGCACGAGGCTGCCGACGGCGAGCTTGTGGCGCAGGAAGCGGCGGAGCACCAGCTCGGCCTGGGAGCGCTGACGCGTGGTCAGGACGGGGGTCGCCTCGGGGGCCTGGGTGGCCAGTGAGCTACTCATAACGGATCCTCGGGTCCAGCACGGCGTAGAGGAGGTCGGCGACGATGTTGAAGAGGATCACGACGACGCCGGAGACGAGCAGCCAGCCGAGCAGTGAGTTGACGTCCCGCCGGGTGACGGACTCCAGCAGGTAGGTGCCCATGCCGGACCAGTTGAAGACGGTCTCGGTGATCACCGCGCCGCCGAAGATGCCGCCGATGTCGACGGCGGTGATGGTGGCGAGCGGGATCAGGGCGGTGCGCAGGGCGTGGCGGACCATGACCTGCCGGCGGAGCAGCCCCTTGGACCGGGCCAGCCGGACGTAGTCGCTGTTGAGGACCTCCAGCATCGCGCTGCGCTGATATCGGCTCCAGGCCGCGTACGTGATGAGCGTCAGCGAGATGGTGGGCAGGACCATGTGCCCCGCGATATCGGTGATCTTGCCCCACGTGTCGAACGAGTCATGGTTGTAGTCCTGATCGCCCAGCGTGTAGAAGACCTGTGAGCCGGTGCTCTGGTTGTACGCGACGCCGGCCTCCTTGAGCAGCAGCGCGAGCCAGAACGACGGGATCGACAGCGCGAGGAAGCCGCCGAAGGTGAAGCCGTAGTCGACCTTGCTGTACTGCTTGACCGCGCTCAGCACGCCGGAGACGACGGCGAGCAGGACGGCCAGCAGCATGGCGACGAAGACCAGCCGGAGCGTGACCCACAGCCGGTCGCCGAGCTGGTCGCCGATGTTCAGGGTCTTCTCGGTGGACTGGCCGAAGTCGCCGTGCAGGATGAGGTTGCCCAGCCAGTTGAAGTACCGCTCGTGGAGCGGCTTGTCGAGGCCGAGCCGGTGGGCCTCCAGCTGTCTGGTCTCGAGCGGGACCGGTGGGTTCCGCGCTTCCATGTCGTCAATGGGGTTGCCCGACAGTGAGGCGATGACGAACACGAATATCGAGGCGGCGATGAGCACCGGAATTCCGATCAGGAGCCGGCGCACCGCATAGGCGATCATGAGTTTCCTCCGCTTATTGGCAGGTGCGGGAGGACCCCGGACGCACGCGGCGTCCGGGGTCCCCGTCGATCCGGTGCGTCAGGCCGCTTTCTGGCCCCACTCCTGGATGTTGTACGTCGGGCTCCACTGCGTCGCGTTGTCCCGGATGTTGACGTAGTCCGAGTAGGTGAACGTCAGCGTGGGCTTCTGCGCGATCGGGAGGACATAGGCCTCCTTCGACAGGATCTCGTCGCCCTGGTTGATCAGCTCGGCGGCCTTCTTCGGGTCGAGCGAGCGGGCACCCTCGTTGGTCAGCTTGTCGACCTCGGCGTTGGAGTAGCTGCCGTAGTTGCCGCCGTTGCCGGTGACCCAGTTCTGCTCGGCCGCACCCTGGTACAGCGGGCTGCCGACCCAGGCGAAGATGATCATGTCGTAGTCGGCGCTGGAGAGGGTCTTGCCGAGCGTCTCGGTGACCTCGATCTTGATGTCCAGGCCGATGTTCTTCAGGGCCGCCTGGACCAGCTCACCGGTCGTGGCGCGCAGCTGGTTGCCCTTGGTGTGACGGAAGCGCAGCGGCGGCACGGCCTCGCCGGACTTCGTGATGAGCTTGCCGCCCTCGATCTTGTAGCCGGCGTCGGTCAGGATCTTCTTGGCCTTCTCGACGTCACCGGAGCCCTGACCCGTGGGGGACACGACGTCCTTGTAGTTCGGGTCGCCGGGGAAGAAGTTGTGGCTGCCGAGCGGCTTCGCGGCCTTGTCGAACACACCGTAGGTCTTGTCGATGACCGACTTGACGTTGATCGCGGTGAAGATCGCCTGGCGCAGCGCGAGGTCGGACAGGTACTTGTTCTTCAGGTTCAGGTCCAGGTGCTCCCACTGATACCCGTGACCGATGCGGTAGATGACACCGGGCGTCTCGGCCGCGCCGTTCACCAGAGCCGCGTTCGGCTGCGGCGACATGCCGGTGATCTCCTTGTTCTTCAGGGCCGGGATGACGCTGCCCTGGTCGATCACGAACTTGAAGACGACCTTGTCCAGGGACGGCTTGACCTTGCCGTACCACTTGTCGTTCTTCTTGAGCACCAGCGACTGGTCCTTGTTGAACGTGTCGATGACCAGCGGGCCACCGGACCAGGTCGGCACGGTCTCGCTGAACCAGTTGGCGGCGCTGTTGACGCCCTCGGGCTTGTTCAGGTCGAAGCCCTGCTTGGTCGCGAGGTGGGCCGGGTAGAGGCCGTCGGTGGAGTAGAGGCCCTTCCAGTCGGCGTAGGTCTTGCCGTCGTCGAAGGTCACCGTCACGGTCTTGCCGTTGTCGGAGCCGACGATGCTCTTGATCAGGTCATAGCCGGAGGTGCTGGCGGGCGTGCACTCCGAGCAGTGCTCCTTCTTCCCGGAGTTCTGCTTCCAGCCGAAGATGAAGTCGTCGGCGCTGATCGCGGTGCCGTCGTTCCAGACCGCGTCGGCCTTGATCTTGTAGACCACGGTCTGCGGGTTCTGGTTGGTGAGCTCGGCCGAGGTCATGAGGTCGGCGTTGAGGGTGAGCTGGCCGCTCGGGTCGGACTTGTAGACCTGCGGGATGACACCCGACAGCGCCTGCGAGGCGACGAGCGTGTTGCCCTCTTCAGTGGTGATGTTCCAGCTGGTGAAGCTCTGCTCGAGGCCGAAGATGTATTCACCGCCCGGCTTGGTGTTGCCGCTGTTGCAGGTGTTCGGGCTCTTCTCGCAGTCGGCGAAGCCGGCGTTGGACGTCGGCGTCTCCTTATTGGTGTCACTCCCGCCACCGCAGGCGGTCAACGTGAGCAGCGAAGCCGCCGCGACCGCGACGAGGCTGGTGAGCCCCTTCGATCTCGTGCGCATGGTCTCCTCCAGTCAGGAACGACAGCCCTGGCCACGATGAGTCCGCGGTCGCGGGCACGACCGTGGGCCAACCAGGCTGCGTTGTGGTGCCTAAAGGAAACGACGCGGTGGGCAACCTGCATAGAGGATGTAGAGATTCGTAACTGTCCCGTTATGCGGACTGTTGGCCGACCATTTGCCCAACGAAATGGACGTTCTGAAGTGCGGTTGTTACAGATGGTGAAAGTAGATCTTGCTGACTTGCGCCCGAAATATCCGAGAAACATGCCTTCGAATCCGTCGAAACTACGCGAAGAGTGCCCGACCCCAGAAGTCGTCGGCGGCACGGATGCCAGGAGGGCAGGCGAACAAACCACTTGACACATGGCGGATGTACTCGTTGAGCGCGTCCTGCCGGGCGAGCCGGGTCTGCATCGGCACGAACTGCCGGCGCGGATCCCGCTGGTAGGCGATGAAGAACAGGCCTGCGTCGAGGCGGCCGAGCCCGTCCGATCCATCGACGAAGTTGTACCCGCGGCGCAACAGCCGCGCACCCTCGTTGGCGTCGGGGTGCGCGAGCCGCACGTGCGCGTCGGCGGCGATGGCCGGCCCGCCGTCCGCGCCCTTCGCGTCGAACTTCGGCAGGTCGAACTCGGCCTTGCCGCCCAGCGGCGCGCCCTCGCCCTTGTCCCGGCCGATGATCGCCTCCTGCTCGCCGAGCGACGTGCGATCCCACGTCTCGATGAGCATCCGGATCTTGCGGGTGACGACGTAGGACCCGCCGGTCATCCACTCGGCGCCGTCGCCCGGCTGCACCCACAGCTGCTCCTTGAGCAGCTGGGTGTCCTCGGCTTTCAGGTTGGCGGTGCCGTCCTTGAACCCGAACAGGTTGCGCGCGGTGACCTGGCCGCGGGAGGTCGATGAGGTGCGGCCGAAGCCCAGCTGCGTCCAGCGGACGCTGACCACCCCGAAGCCGATGCGGGCGAGGTTGCGCACGGCGTGCACCGCGACCTGCGGGTCGTGCGCGCACGCCTGGATGCAGATGTCGCCGCCGGAGATCTCCGGCTTCAGCGTGTCCTTGGCGAAGCGGGGCAGGTCGGCGAGGGCCGCCGGCCGCTTGTCGGCGATGCCGAAGCGGTCCTTGCCGTCGGCGGTGCGGAACAGCGTCGGCCCGAAGCCGATCGTGATCGTCAGGCCCGACGGCGGCAGGCCGATCGCCTCGCCCGTGTCGTCCGGGGCGGCCTCCGGGGCGCCGGCGACCGCGCCGATGCTGCCGGCGTCGCGGCCCGCGGTCATCCGCGCCGCCGCCATCGTCCACTTCTCCAGCAGCTCGACGAGGTCCGCCTTCTTGTCGGTGATGACGTCGAAGGCGACGAAGTGCAGGCGGTCCTGGGCCGGCGTGACGATGCCGGCCTGGTGCTCGCCGTAGAACGGGATCGCCGCACCCGCGTCGGAGGCCTGGGCCGGGTGGGTGGCGCCGTCGATCAGCGTCACCCCCGCCACGCCCCCTGCCGCGGCGCCCACGACACCCGCACCGGTGAGCCCGAGCATCTTGCGGCGATCCATCGCTCTTCCTTTCGCGTTGGCTGCGTCGGTACGGCCTGCTGCCGCGCTACTTGGCGGCGACCAGCGGGGCGACCTTGCTGATCGGCTCGGCGAGGGCGTTGATCGCGTCGCCGAGCTGCTTGAGCTCGGTCTCGGACAGCTCGTTGTGCAGCTTCCAGCCGTCGCCCTTGCGGTGCTTGTCGAGCTCGGCCTGCGCCGCGGCGAACTTGTCCTCGAGCGTCTTGGCGAGGGCGGCGTCCTTCTCCTCGATCATCGGGCGGAGCGCGGCGATCGCGGCGCGGGAGCCTTCGAGGTTGGCGGCGAAGTCCCACAGGTCCGTGTGCGAGAAGATGTCCTCCTCGCCGGTGATCTTGCCGGTGGCGACCTCGTCGAGCAGCTCCTTGGCACCGTTGGCCAGGTTCAGCGGCGACAGCTGCACGCTGTTGGCCTTCTCCACGATCGTCTTGACGTCGGCGAGCAGCTTGTCGGCGGTCGGGCCGGACTTGCTGACGTCCTTGGTGACCCAGAGGTCCTTCTCGATCTTGTGGAAGCCGGTCCACTCCTGGCCGGCCTCCAGGTCCGCCTCGCGGGCGTCGATGGCCGGGTCGAGGTCGCCGAAGCTCTCCGCGACGGGCTCGATGCGCTCCCAGTACGTGCGGGCGATCGGGAAGAGCGCCTTGGCCTTCTCCATGTCGCCGGCCTTGACCGCGTCGACGAACTCGGTGGTCTTGTCGATCAGCGCGCCGGTCTGGCTCTTCACGTAGCGCTGGTAGTCCTGCGTCGCCTGGGCGAGCTTCGCGTCGTCGGTGAGCGGCTTGGCGTCGCCGGTGGCCTTGAAGCCGCCGCGGATGCCCTTGCCGGCCATGCCGGGCTTGCAGGCCGTCTCATACGTGCCGGCGGGCAGCTCGACGATGAGCTCGCGGCTCAGGCCGGGCGCCACGTTCTCGACCTCGCCCATGATCCGGTCGCCGGCGGCGAAGACGTAGAACTCGGTGACCTTGGCGCCCTTGTTGCTGACCGTGAACGTCACCGGCCCGGACGTGACCTCGGTCTTGGAGACCTTGCACTCGGTGTCGGTCGCGGTGACGGCGATCTTGCCGTTGCCGGCCTCGCCACCGGCCTTGGCGCCGTCCTTGCTGTCGCCGCAACCGGCCAGGCTCAGCGCCGCGGCAGTGCCCGCGCTCACCGCGATCAGGGCTGATTTACGCATGGTTCTCCTACGGAAGTGAGGGTGCGGGCGTTCAGACGGAGGTGGAGACCGGCGCCGACGCCGGCTTCGGGGTCTTCTTCAGCAGCGGCAGCAGGAACAGGAAGAGGACCGGGATGCCATAGGCGAGCCAGGCGACCGTCTCCAGCACCGTCGGCTGCGGCGTGATGTTGAACATGCCGCGGAGCAGCTCGGCGTACCAGGCGTCGGGCGGCAGCGCGCCGGTCACGTCGTACGCGTGCGTGTTGATCCCCGGCAGGACACCGCTCTCCTGCAGGTCGTGTACCCCGTACTTGAAGATCCCGGCGGCGACGAGCACCAGCAGCGCGCCGGTCCAGGTGAAGAAGCGGGTCAGGTTGATGCGGACGGCGCTGACGTACAGCAGCCAGCCGAGCACGACCGAGGTGAGCAGGCCGAGGCTGATGCCGATCAGCGGCTCGGCGGAATCCTGCGTGCCCTGGGCGGCGGCGTAGAACAGGATCGAGGTCTCCAGGCCCTCACGGACCACCGCGAGGAAGGCCATGCCGGCGATCGCCCACGCGCCGACCTGGATCGCCTCCTCGAGCCGCCCGCGCAGCTCGGCGGCCATCCTGCGGGCCATCCGGCGCATCCAGAAGATCATCCAGGTCACGAAGACCACGGCGGCGAACGACGCGCACGCCTCGAACAGCTCCTGCTGCTCGAAGCTCAGGGTCGCCGCGCCCGCCTCGAGAAGGGCGGCGAAGCCGATGGAGAGCAGCGCGGCGGCGGCCACCCCGGCCCACACGAACTTCAGCAGGGGCTTGCGCTCGCTCTTGACCAGGAAGGCGACGAGAATGGAGACCACCAGGGTGATCTCAAGCCCTTCACGCAGGCCGATCAGGTAGATGGCGGTCATTCGGGGCTCCGCAGGTTAGCCGAACCTTACTTAGGTCAGCGTTACCTTACCGGCGGGGCCCGGGTTCTACAAGTTGTAGAAGCGCGAGGGCCCGGCCGTGTGAACGGCCGGGCCCTCGATGCCTTGCTGTGTGGCTCAGTAGCGGTAGTGCTCGGGCTTGTAGGGGCCCTCGACCGGGATACCGAGGTACTCGGCCTGCTTCTTGGACAGCTCGGTGAGCTTGACGCCGAGGGCGTCCAGGTGCAGCCGGGCGACCTTCTCGTCGAGGTGCTTGGGCAGCGTGTAAACGCCGACCGGGTAGTCCTCGAGCTTGGTGAAGAGCTCGATCTGCGCGATGACCTGGTTGGTGAAGCTGTTGGACATCACGAAGCTCGGGTGGCCGGTCGCGTTGCCCAGGTTGAGCAGGCGGCCCTCCGACAGCACGATGATCGAGTGGCCGTCGTCGAACTTCCACTCGTCGACCTGCGGCTTGATGTTGATCCGCTTGACGTCGGAGCGCTTGGTCAGGCCGGCCATGTCGATCTCGTTGTCGAAGTGGCCGATGTTGCCGACGATCGCCTGGTGCTTCATCTGCGCCATGTGGTCGGCGGTCAGCACGTCGAGGCAGCCGGTCGCGGTGATGAAGATGTCGGCGGTGGAGACGACGTCCTCGATGGTGGCGACCTGGTAGCCGTCCATGGCGGCCTGCAGCGCGCAGATCGGGTCGACCTCGGTGACGATGACGCGGGCACCCTGGCCGCGCAGCGACTCCGCGCAGCCCTTGCCGACGTCGCCGTAGCCGAACACGACCGCGACCTTGCCGCCGATCAGCACGTCGGTGGCCCGGTTGATGCCGTCGATGAGCGAGTGGCGGCAGCCGTACTTGTTGTCGAACTTCGACTTGGTGACCGAGTCGTTGACGTTGATCGCCGGGAAGAGCAGCTTGCCCTGCTGGTGCATCTCGTAGAGCCGGTGCACGCCGGTGGTGGTCTCCTCGGTCACGCCCTTGATGCCGGCGGCGACCTTGGACCAGCGGCCCTTGTCCTCGCTCAGCGAGGTGTGCAGCAGCTGGAGGATGACCGCGTACTCCTCCGAGTCGGCGGTGTCGACCGCCGGGACCGCGCCGATGCCCTCGAACTCGGCACCCTTGTGCACGAGCAGCGTGGCGTCACCGCCGTCGTCGAGGATCATGTTGGGCGCCTCGCCGTCCGGCCACAGCAGGACCTGCTCGGTGCACCACCAGTACTCCTCCAGGGTCTCGCCCTTCCAGGCGTAGACCGGGATGCCGGCCGGGTTCTCCGGCGTGCCCTCCGGGCCGACCGCGATCGCGGCGGCGGCGTGGTCCTGCGTCGAGAAGATGTTGCAGCTGGCCCAGCGCACCTGCGCGCCGAGCGCGGCGAGGGTCTCGATCAGCACCGCGGTCTGGATCGTCATGTGCAGCGAACCGGTGATCCGCGCGCCCCGCAGCGGCTGCGACGCGGCGAACTCACGGCGGATCGCCATCAGGCCGGGCATCTCGTGCTCGGCGAGCTGGATCTCCTTGCGCCCGAAGGCCGCGAGGGAGAGGTCGGCAACCTTGAAGTCACCCTCGGCCACGGTCTTCGGGCGGTCGCCCTGGGCGATCCGCGGCGGCAGCGTGCTGGTCATGCAGTCTCCTGGTCTGTGGGCCGGATCTGGATCTGGGCCCGAATGCGAGCCGCGCTGATCGACCAGTCGCGGCCAGGCCCAAAGCGGCGCGACTCTTACGGTACGCGGCATGGCACTAGTGATGACCACCGGCCTTTGGACAGCGCACGGGGCGGTGAGATCACTCTCACCGCCCCGCGCTTCCCCCCGGTTTGGCTCTCCCGCGTGAGGCTCAGACTCAACGTCGAACCCTGCGTAGTCAGAACACTACCCTGTGCAGTCATAATGTCAAGGCAAATACGGACAAGATGCCGCGTTTTGGGTTGCGGCTTCTACGGGGTGGCGGCCTGGAAGACGTCGCCCTCGCCGCTGATCGCCAGCTCCCCCCGGGACGCGGGGGCGAAGGCCGCCTGCCCGGCCTCGAGGGTGACCGGCACCACGCCGTCGTCGACCCGGACGCCACCGCGCACGCACAGCACGATCCGCGGGCCGCCGCCGGGCAGCCGGACCGCCGGGGTCCCGGCGTCCAGGACCGCCCGGTGCAGGGTGAAGTCGTCGACCGGCACCGGCCAGGTCACGAGACCCGGCCCGACCTGCGTGGGACGGGTGACGGGGTCGTCGAGCACCTCGAAGCGCAGCACCCGCAGCAGCTCCTCGACGTCGACGTGCTTCGGGGTCAGGCCGCCCCGCAGCACGTTGTCGGAGGCGGCCATGATCTCCACGCCGACGCCCCGCAGGTAGGCGTGCAGGTTGCCCGCGGGCATCCAGACCGCCTCGCCGGGGTGCAGCCGGACCCGGTTGAGCAGCATCGCGACGATGACGCCGGCGTCCCCCGGGTACTGCTCGGCGAGCTCCACGGCCAGGGCGTAGGCCCCGCCGCGGCCGGCGCACGCCGCCACGACCTCGTCCACCAGCGCCGCGTCGGGCTTGGCCAGCAGGCCGCGCACCGCGTCGTGCAGTGCGGCGGCCTTGTCGTCCTGGCGCAGCGCGCCGACGGTCTCCTCCAGCCCCGCGACGCCGAGCGCGGCCAGGTCGGCCGCGGTGACCGCCGGGTCCCGGAAGCCGCACAGCGCGTCGAACTCGGTGAGCGCGACCAGCATCTCCGGCTTGTGCCACGCGTCCACGTAGGACGGGTGGCCCGCCGCATGCGCCTCCCGGGCCTGGGCGAGCGTCGGGTGCGCCTGCAGCGACAGCGGCTGGGCCGCCGCGAGGATCTTCAGCAGGAACGGCAGCCGGGCCCCGAAGCGCTCGACCCCGGCCGCCCCGAGCAGGCCGGCCGGGTCCGCGGCGATCGCGTCGGTGAGGGTCGTGCCGCTCACCGCGAGGCGGGACGGGCTCGCGGGGTGCGCGCCCATCCACAGCTCCGCCTCCGGCTCTGCCGTCGGCGCGGGGCGCCCCTGCAGCGTGGCGATCGCGGTCTGCGACCCCCACGCGTACTTGCGGATCGGACTGTCGAGCAGCTCCACGGCTAATGCGCCTCCGCGGTGTCCGGCAGGTCCGTCTTCGCGGGTTTGCCTGCCTGGTAGATGTCGGGCTCCAGGTAGATCATCCGGGCGATCGGGACCGCCGCCCGGATCCTGGACTCGGCCGCGTCGATGCCGCGCGCGACCTCGCTCGCGGTCTCGTCGTGCCGCACCGCGATCTTCGCCGCGACCAGCAGCTCGTCGGGGCCCAGGTGGACGGTGCGCATGTGGATCAGCGACTCGACCTCGGGACCGGCGACGATCGCCGCCTTGATCTGCGCGATCTGCTCCGGGGTCGCGGCCTCGCCGACGAGCAGCCCCTTCATCTCGACCGCGAGGATGGCGGCGACCACGATCAGCAGGACGCCGATGGCGGCCGTGCCGATGCCGTCCCAGATGCCGTCACCGGTGATCAGGGTCAGCCCGACGCCGAACAGCGCGAGGACCAGGCCGACGAGGGCGGCGAGGTCCTCGAGCAGGATGACCGGCAGCTCCGGCTGCTTCGCCCGGCGGATGAACTGCCACCAGGTGGCGTCACCCTTGATCTTCTGGGTCTCCTGGATGGCGGTGCGGAAGGACAGGCTCTCCATGACGATCGCGGCGACCAGCACGGCGACCGGGACCCACTGCCACTTGTCGATCGGCTCCGGGTGGCCGATCTTGTGCCAGGCCTCGTACAGCGCGAAGATGCCGCCGACGAAGAACAGCACGACCGCGACGACGAACGCGTAGACATAGCGCTCGCGGCCATAGCCGAACGGGTGCTCGGCGTCGGCCCGCCGCTTGGACTGCCGGCCACCGAAGAGCAGCAGCCCCTGGTTGCCGGAGTCGGCGACGGAGTGGATCGACTCGGCGAGCATCGACGACGAGCCGGTGAGCAGGAACGCCACGAACTTGGTGACAGCGATGCCGAGGTTCGCGAACAGGGCCGCGACAACGGCCTTCGTCCCACCCTCTGTGCTCATTCCGCCGCCTCCGCTACGCTCCGGCGTCGGCCTGAGCCGAACCTGAGCCCCTGATTCGCGGCTCCTCCGCTTCGCTCCGGACCGCTCATGGACTGACCAGCTCCTTCATCTCCGAGACCGCGGGCACGGCCATCGGGTCGAAGCCGTGCGCGAGTCCAAGATAGATCGAAGCGAAGTCGGGCACCGCGACGAGAGACGCAAGTCGCTCCAGGGCCGAGCCGCCCTCGGCGGTGATCAGGCTCACCCGCACGCCACGGCGCTCCGCGAGCTGCTGGACCGCGTCGGCACGCTTCTCCTCGACGGCCGAGGGCTCGCCGTCGGCCTCCTCCTCGTCCGCCGAGAGGCCGCCGTCGCGCAGCAGCACCAGCCGCAGCCGGGTCACCGACTCGTCCTCGTCGGACGGGTCGGCGAAGATGTCGCGGCCCGCCTCGGCCAGCCCGCCGTAGACGCCGTCGAGCAGGCCGACCCTGCCGCGGCCCGCCTCGCCGAGGGCACCGGCGACTGCCGGGTAGCGGGCGTTGGCGGCGAGGGTGTCGCCGAAGCGCCGGGCCGCGACGTTCGCCAGCGGCGAGGAGCCCCACACGATCGGCACGGACCGGGCCAGGTCGAGCGCGAGGCTCTTGCCCGGGTTGACGAACGACTCGAGGGTCATCCGGCACCGGTCGGCGTCGGCGTCGAGCCGGGCGGCGGTCTCCGCGAAGTCCGCCTCGTTGACCTTGACCAGGCCGAGCTGCCGGCCGGCGAGCAGCACCGGCACGGCCAGGCCCCACAGGCTGGCGCGGGCCGGGGCGCGGCGCGGCACCGGGATGAACGGCGCCCGGAACCGGTCGGCGAGCGCGTGCAGCTGCGTGTCGGGAGCGCCGATCGCGACGAGCCGGGCGCCGCGGCGGCCGGCGGCCTCGGCGGCCGCGAGGGCCTCCGGGGAGCGACCCGACGCGGACACGGCGATGACGACGTCGGCGGCGCCGACCCAGCCGGGGATGCCGGCGCTGCGGTGCGCGAGGACCGGCACCGGGCAGCGGGGGCCCGCGACCGTCTCCAGGATGTCGCCGGTGCGGGCGGCGGTGCCGACCCCGGCGACGACGACCGCCCGGGGGCGGCCCTCGTCGGCCAGGGCGCTCAGGTCGGTCTCCGCGGCGAGCGCCGCCGACTCGCGGACCTGGGCGCCGGCCGACGCGGTGGCGCGCAGCATGCCGCCCGGGTCGTTGCGCTCCAGCGCGGCGGCGTCGTCGAGCAGCGACAGGTCGATCTCGCGATGGCCGCGGACGCCCGCGGTGCCCTCCAGCGGGTTCACGCGGCGCCGCCTTCGGTGAGCGGGGACTCGCCGCCGGCGACGGGAGCGCTGTCGCCGGTGACGGGAGCGCTGCCGCCGCCCTCGGGGAGCCGGGCCTCGTCGAGCAGGAGGACGGGGATGCCGTCCCGGATCTCGAAGATCCGGCCGCAGGACGTGCAGGTCAGCGTCTGCGCCTCCGCGTCGAGCGTGAGCTCGGCGTGGTGCTCGTCGGGGCAGCGCAGGATGGACAGCAGGGCGGGGTCGACGGACACGTCTGATCCAACTCCTTCTAGCAGCGTTCGTCAGCGGCGGATGACAGCCAGCATTTCATCGCGCAGGGCTGCCATCCGCTCGGCGGTCGGCGCCTCAACGTTAAGCCGCAGGAGAGGCTCCGTGTTGGACGGGCGCACGCTGACCCAGCTGCCGTCGGGGAAGTCCAGCGTGATCCCGTCGAGGTGGTCGACCGGGACCGGATACGCGGCCTGGATCTCGGCGAGCTTCGCGGCCGGGTCGGCGACCGTGGAGTTGATCTCCCCGGAGTCCGCGTAGCGGACGTAGTCCTTGGTCAGCGCCGACAGCGGGGCGGACTGCCCGCCGAGCATCGCGAGCGTGTGCATCGCGGCGAGCATGCCGGTGTCGGCGCCCCAGAAGTCGCGGAAGTAGTAGTGCGCGGAGTGCTCGCCGCCGAACACGGCGCCGGTCGTGGCCATCTCGGCCTTGATGAACGAGTGCCCGACGCGGGTGCGCACCGGGGTGCCGCCGTGCTCGCGCACGATCTCCGGCACGGCCCGGGAGGTGATGAGATTGTGGATGATCGTGGCGCCGGGGGTTTTCGCCAGCTCGCGCACCGCCACCATCGACGTGATCGTCGAGGGCGAGACGGCCTCGCCGCGCTCGTCGACGACGAAGCAGCGGTCGGCGTCGCCGTCGAAGGCCAGGCCCAGGTCGGCGCCGGTCTCGCGGACCTTCGCCTGCAGGTCCACCAGGTTGGCCGGCTCCAGGGGGTTGGCCTCGTGGTTGGGGAACGAGCCGTCCAGCTCGAAGTACAGCGGGATGATCGTCAGCGGCAGGCCGTCGCCGAGCACCGCCGGCACCGTGTAGCCGCCCATGCCGTTGCCCGCGTCGACGACGACGGTGAGCGGGCGGATGCCGCTCAGGTCGACCAGGCCGCGCAGGTACGCCGCGTAGGCGGTCAGCATGCCGCGCTGCTCGATCCCGCCCTCGCGCCCGCCGGCCGGCGGCTCCCCGCGGCCTTCCAGGATCGCCTGGGCCCGCTCGCGGATCTCGGCGAGGCCCGAGTCCTGCCCGACGGGCTTCGCCCCCTGCTTGCACAGCTTGATGCCGTTGTACTGGGCGGGATTGTGACTCGCCGTGAACATGGCACCGGGGAGGTCGAGCGTGCCGGAGGCGAAGTACAGCAGGTCCGTGGAGCCCAGACCCGACTCGACGACGTCGGCGCCCTCCGCCCGTACACCCGCCGCGAACGCCGACGCGAGCGCCGGACCCGACTCGCGCATGTCGTGCGCCGTCACGACGCGCTCCGCGAACTCTCCCCGGCTGCGCAGCGTCTGGACGAACGCGCGGCCGAGGGCCTCCGCGACCGGCTCGTCGAGCTGGTCGGGCACCGTCCCCCGCACGTCGTAGGCCTTGACGATCCGGCTCAGGTCGATCACAGTCCGTGCTCCTGTCGTGGGCGCTGGTCCTACCGCGAAGCCTAGTGCCGCGAGGTTCCGCACACGTGTCAGTCCGGGGTTGCCGGTGTTAGTTCATGTCGCCGGTGTGGTACAGGGGGATACGTGGCCGAGGAAGGTAACTCCATCAGGGCGATCATCGCCGCGTTCGCCGCCAACCTCGGCATCGCCGTCAGCAAGTTCGTCGCGTTCCTCTTCACAGGGTCCTCGGCGATGCTGGCCGAGGCCGTGCACTCGGTGGCGGACACCACCAACCAGTTGCTGCTGCTCATCGGCGGCCGCCGCGCCAAGCGGGAGGCCTCGCCGCTGCACCCGTTCGGCTACCAGCGCTTCCGCTACTTCTACGGGTTCCTGGTGACGCTCGTCATCTTCCTGGTCGGCGGCGTCTTCGCGCTGTTCGAGGGGTACGAGAAGCTGCACTCCCCCGAGCCGGTCGAGTCGCCGGTGTGGGCGTTCGCCGTGCTCGGCGTGTCGGTCGCGCTGGAGTCGTTCTCGCTGCGGACGGCGGTGCACGAGGCGCAGCCCGAGCGGCGCGGGCTGCCGTGGCTGCGGTTCATCCGGACCACCCGCTCGCCGGAGCTGCCGGTGGTGCTCGCCGAGGACTTCGGCGCGCTGACCGGCCTGTTCTTCGCCGCGGTCGGCATCACCCTCGCCGTCGTCACCGGCGACGGCCGGTGGGACGCGGTCGGGACGATCGCGATCGGCATCCTGCTGGTCATCATCTCGATCACCCTGTCGATGCGGATGCGCAGCCTGCTGATCGGCGAGTCCGCCGACCAGGAGACGCTGCGGCGCATCGAGGCGGCCGTCGAGCCCTTCGTCGATCGGCTGATCCACCTGCGCACCATGCATCTCGGCCCCGACCAGCTGCTGATCGCCGCCAAGGTCGCGTTCAGACCCGACGAGACGGTGGCGCACGCCACGGAGGCGATCAACCGGGCCGAGGCGCGCATCCGCGAGGACCTCGACGACGAGTGCTTCATCTTCCTGGAGCCCGACGTCTGGGACCAGCGCCTGCACGAGACGGAGGCCAAGCCGCCGGGCTCCGCGGCTCCTACAGCTGCAGACCCGTCAGCACCATGACGCGGTCCTCGGTGTAGTCGGTCATGGCGCTGGCGAGGCCCTCGCGCCCGACGCCGCTGGCCTTGGCACCGCCGTAGGGCATCTGGTCGGCGCGGTAGCTGGGGACGTCGCCGACGACGATGCCGCCGACGTCGAGGACCCGGTGGGCCTCGAAGGCGCGGTCGAGACGGCGGGTGAAGACGCCGGCCTGCAGCCCGTACTGCGAGTCGTTGACGGCGGCGAGCCCGGCCTCGTCGGACTCGACCCGCTCCAGCACGAGGACGGGGCCGAAGACCTCCTCGCAGGCGACCTTCGCGTCGCGGGGCACGCCGGTCAGGACCGTCGGGGCGTAGTTGGCGCCGTCGCGGGTGCCGCCGGTGAGCAGCTTCGCGCCCGCCGCGACGGCCTCGCCGACCCAGGACTCCACCCGCTCGGCGGCGGCCTCGCTGATCAGCGGGCCGACGTCGGTGGCGTCCTCCCACGGCGAGCCGGTCACCTGCGCCTCGACCGCCGCGACCAGGCGCTCGGTGAGCGCGTCGAAGTGCCGGTCGTGGACATACACCCGCTGCACCGCGATGCAGCTCTGCCCGGCCTGGTAGTTGGAGAACGTCGCGACGCGGGTCGCGGCCCAGTCGAGGTCGTCCCAGTCCTCGCAGACCAGGACCGCGGCGTTGCCGCCGAGCTCGAGCGTGACGTGCTTGCGGGGCACGGCCTCGCGGATCTGCCAGCCGACCGGGCCGGAGCCGGTGAAGGACACCACCGGCAGGCGCGGGTCGGCGACCAGGGCCGGCGCCCGGTCGTTGGGGATCGGCAGGATCGACCACATGCCCTCGGGCAGGTCGGTCTCGGCGAGGATCTCGCCGAGCAGCAGCGCGCTGAGCGGGGTCGCCGGCGCCGGCTTCAGCACGATCGGCGCGCCGACCGCGATCGCCGGGGCGACCTTGTGCGCGACCAGGTTGAGCGGGAAGTTGAACGGGGCGATGCCGAGCACCGGCCCCTTCGGCACGCGCTTGACCAGGGCGATCCGGCCGGTCGCGGCGGGGTCGGTGTCGAGGCGCTGCACGGCGCCGGAGAAGCGGCGGGCCTCCTCGGCGGCCCAGCGGAACGTGGACACCGCCCGGCCCACCTCGCCCCGGGACCACTTCAGGGGCTTGCCGTTCTCCCCCGTGATCAGCTGGGCGACCTCCTCGGCGCGCTCCTTCAGCCGGGCGCTCACGTGGTCCAGCGCCGCGGCCCGGACGCTCGCCGGGAGGGCGGCGGCCTTCGCACGGACCGCGTCGGCCGCGGCGACGGCCTCCTCGACCTGCGCCGGGGTGGCGTTGGCGGTGCTGCCGACCACCCGGCCGTCGAACGGGTGACGGATCTCGACGGCGTCGTCGCTGGTCGCCGGTCGGCCGGCGATGAAGAACGGGGTCACACTGAAAGCCTACGCCGCTTCACAGCATGGAAACAGTTGCTCAAGGGGTTGTGCACTGCGGAATCGGTGGAAGGATGTGGCTGCCGACACTCAAAGGAGTGGACATGACCAAGCAACTGCAGAACTTCATCGACGGCGCCCACGTGGAGCCCGCCGACGGCCGTTATTCGGACCTGATCGACCCCTCGACCGGTGAGGTGTTCGCCTCCGCGCCGGTCTCGGGCGAGGCCGACGTCGACCGCGCGGTGAAGGCGGCCAGCAAGGCGTTCGAGACGTGGCGGGACGCCACGCCCGCGGAGCGGCAGCGGGCGCTGCTGAAGCTCGCCGACGCGATGGAGGACCGCGCGGCCGAGCTCATCGACGCCGAGTGCCAGAACACGGGCAAGCCGCGGGCGCTGACCACCAGCGACGAGCTGCCCCCGGCCGTGGACCAGGTCCGGTTCTTCGCCGGTGCCGCCCGGGTCCTGGAGGGCAAGTCCGCCGGGGAGTACATGAAGGGCCACACCAGCTACGTGCGCCGCGAGCCGATCGGCGTCTGCGCGCAGGTCACCCCGTGGAACTACCCGCTGATGATGGCGATCTGGAAGATCGCGCCGGCGCTCGCCGCGGGCAACACCGTCGTCCTCAAGCCGTCGGACACCACCCCGGTGTCGACGCTGCTGCTGGCCGAGCTGGCCGCGGAGTTCCTGCCGCCGGGCGTGCTCAACGTGGTCACCGGCGACCGGGACACCGGCCGGGCCCTCGTGTCGCACCCGGTGCCGCAGTTCGTGTCGATCACCGGCTCGGTCCGCGCGGGCCGCGAGGTGGCGGGCTCCGCCGCGCCCATGCTCAAGCGCACCCACCTGGAGCTCGGCGGCAAGGCACCGGTCGTGGTGTTCGACGACGCCGACCTGGAGGCGGCGGCCGAGGCGATCGCGGTCGCCGGCTACTTCAACGCCGGCCAGGACTGCACCGCCGCGACCCGCGTGCTCGCCGGCCCCGGCATCTACGACGACTTCGTGGCCGCGATCGCCGAGCAGGCCGCCGCGACGAAGACCGGCGCGCCCGACGACGAGGACGTGCTCTACGGCCCGCTCAACAACGCCAACCAGCTGGCCCGGGTCGCCGGCTTCGTCGACCGGCTGCCCGACCACGCGAAGCTCGACGCGGGCGGCGCCCGGGTCGGCGACCGGGGCTACTTCTACTCCCCCACCGTCGTCTCCGGCCTGCGCCAGGACGACGAGATCATCCAGGACGAGGTCTTCGGCCCCGTCATCACCGTGCAGCGCTTCACCGACGAGGACGAGGCGGTCCGCTGGGCCAACGGCGTCGAGTACGGGCTGTCGTCGTCGGTGTGGACGAGGGACCACGGCCGGGCGATGCGGATGACCCGCCGGCTCGACTTCGGCTGCGTGTGGGTGAACGCCCACATCCCGATCGTCGCGGAGATGCCGCACGGCGGTTTCAAGTCCTCCGGTTACGGTAAGGACCTGTCCATGTACGGGCTGGAGGACTACACCCGCATCAAGCACGTCATGCACAACATCGAGCTGTGATGACGGCGTCCGGGGAGCTCCACAAGCGCCGCGGCGCCGCGGTCGCCCGCGGCGTCAGCAGCATGATCTCGTCCTATGTGGACCACGCGGCGGGCGGCACGCTGTCCGACGTGGACGGTCGCGAGTGGATCGACATGGCCGCCGGCATCGCCGTCACCAACGTGGGCAACAGCTCGCCGAAGGTCGTCGAGGCGGTGCGGCGCCAGGTCGAGCGCTTCACCCACACCTGCTTCATGATCGCGCCGTACGAGGGCTACGTCGCGGTCTGCGAGCAGCTCAACGCGCTGACCCCGGGCACGTTCGAGAAGCGCTCGGCGCTGTTCAACTCCGGCGCCGAGGCGGTGGAGAACGCGGTGAAGATCGCCCGGCACGCGACCGGGCGGCAGGCGGTCGTGGTGTTCGACCACGCGTACCACGGCCGCACCAACCTCACGATGGCCCTGACCGCCAAGGCGATGCCCTACAAGCACGGCTTCGGCCCGTTCGCCGGCGAGATCTACCGCGTGCCGATGTCCTACCCCTTCCGCGACGGCCTCTCCGGCCCCGACGCGGCCGCGCTGGCCACCGGCATGATCGAGAAGCAGGTCGGCGCCGACCAGGTCGCCGCCGTGCTCATCGAGCCGGTCCAGGGCGAGGGCGGCTTCATCGTGCCCGCGCCCGGCTTCCTGCCGGCGGTCGCCGCGTGGGCCCGGTCCGCCGGGGCGCTCTTCGTCGCCGACGAGATCCAGACCGGCTTCTGCCGCACCGGCGAGTGGTTCGCCTCGACCCACGAAGGCCTGGAGCCCGACCTGGTCACCACCGCGAAGGGCATCGCCGGCGGGCTGCCGCTCGCCGCGGTGACCGGCCGGGCCGAGGTGATGGACGCCGTGCACCCCGGCGGTCTCGGCGGCACGTACGGCGGCAACCCCGTCGCCTGCGCGGCCGCCCTGGCCTCGATCGAGACCATGATGGAGCTGGACCTGGCGGCCGCGGCCCGGCGGATCGAGTCGGTCATGCGCCCGCGCCTGGAGTCCCTGGCCGCCGCCCACCCGTGCGTCGGCGAGGTCCGCGGCCGGGGCGCCATGCTCGCCCTGGAGATCGTCGTGCCGGACGCCTCCGGCCCGGCGGGCCCGACCCCGGACCCGGCGAAGACCGCGGCGATCCAGAAGGCGGCCCACGAGGCGGGCCTGCTCCTGCTCACCTGCGGCACCTACGGCAACGTGATCCGCTTTCTGCCACCCCTGGTCATGGACGACGCCACCCTCGGCCGCGCCCTGGACCTCCTGGAGTCCGCCCTGTAGCTCACGCCTCGGCGGCCGGGGACCGACCCCGGCCGTCGAGGAGGGGCTGGCGCGGGTTCCAGGGGTCGCCGCGGCGGCGTCTGGCGATGGCGGACAGCGCTTCGAGGACGACGCGGTTGGCGAGGTATGCGGTGATCTCGGCGTGGTCGTACGGCGGGGAGACCTCGACGACGTCGATGCCGGCGATCGGGAGCTCGTAGCAGCAGCGGCGGACGGCGTCGAGGAGCTGGCGGGAGGTGAGGCCGCCGGGTTCGGGGGTGCCGGTGCCGGGGGCCATGCCAGGGTCGACCACGTCGACGTCGACGGACAGGAAGACGCCGTCGCAGTCGTCGGTGGCGATCGTGAACGCCTCGGTGAGGCAGTCGTCGAGGCCGCGGGCCACGATCTCCGTCATCTCGTAGGAGCGCATGCGCTGGGCCGCCATCCAGTCCAGCGTGGCCGGGCCCGGCCAGTAGCCGCGCAGGCCCAGCTGCAGGAAGCGGTCGCCGCGGACCGCGCCGGACTCGATGAGGCGGCGCATCGGCTGGCCGTGGCCGACGAGGGAGCCGAACTCGGTGTCGCCGGTGTCGGCGTGCGCGTCGAAGTGCACGAGGGAGACCCGGCCGTAGCCGAGCTGCCGGGCCACGCCGGTGGCGTCGGGCCAGGCGATCGTGTGGTCGCCGCCCAGGACCACCGGGATCGCGCCCGTGGCCGCGACCGTGTGGACCGCGTCCTCCAGCCTTGCGATCGCGCCGGCCGCGTCGCCGGAGAACATCTCGACGTCGCCCGCGTCGTACACCCGCAGATCCCGCAATGGGTCGACACGCAGCGCGAGGGACGGGCGGGAGCCGTCGTGGGCGAGGTAACAGGCCTGGCGGATCGCGCCCGGGCCGAAGCGGGTCCCGGGCCGGTGCGAGGTGCCGCCGTCGAAGGGCGCGCCGACGATGACCACGTCCGCGTCCGGCGGCAGCGCGTCGAGGTCGCAGGGCGGCACCCCGAGGAACGTGATGTCAGGTCCGTACATAGGACCGTATCGCGTCATTTTTCCTGCATACCCCACGGCGAGCCGTACTCGGTGAGCAACTCCAGGAACGGCTTCGGCGGCAGCGCCTCCGGCCCGAGCACGCCACGGCCTTCCCAGGCCCCGGACGCCAGGAGCTCCAGGGCCACCACCGGGTTGATCGCCGTCTGCCAGACGACGGCCTGCGAGCCGTACTCGGCCATCGACCAGGCGTTGTCGACCACGTGGTACAGGTAGGTGCTGCGCGGCGCGCCCGACTTGTCCAGGCCGGTGACGAGCGTCCCCGCGCAGGTCTTGCCGCGCATGCGGTCGCCGAGGCCGGCCGGGTCGGGCAGGCAGGCCGCGACCACGTCCCGCGGTGCCACCTCGACGCCGCCGACCCGGACCTTGCGGGTCGAGTCGAGGCCGAGCTTGTGCAGGGTCTTGAGCACGTCGATGAACTCGTCGCCGAGGCCGTACTTGAACGTGACCCGGCGGCAGTCGACCCAGCGCGGGATGAGCAGGACCTCTTCGTGCTCGACGTTGACGCACTCGACCGGACCGATGCCCTCCGGGAAGTCGAAGACCTCCGGCTCGGAGAAGGGCGCCGTGGTGAACCAGCCGCGGTCGCGTTCCCAGACGACCGGCGGGTTCAGGCACTCCTCGATCGTGGTCCAGATGGAGAACGAGGGTGCGAAGTCGTAGCCGTCGACGACGAGGTTCGCGCCGTCCCGGACGCCGACCTCGTGGACCTCGGAGAAGAGCTCGTCGGCGGCGTACCGGGCGAAGACGTCGGACAGGCCGGGCTCGACGCCGATGCCGACGAGCGCGAGCCGGTCGGCGGCCTCCCACGTCGCGGCGGCGGCGAACTGCTCGTCGCCGAGCTTCATCCCGGTCTCCGCGTACGGCGCGGTGGGGTGCGGTGAGGACAGCGACATCGCCATGTCGAGGTAGTGCGCGCCGGCGGCGAACGCGCCCTCGAAGATCGGCATGACGAACCGCGGGTCGACCGCGTTGAGTACGTGCGTGATCCGATGAGCCCGGCACAGCTCCTCGACAGCTGCCGCCGATGAGGCGTCGATCTGGGCCGCCGTGAAGCGGTCGTCGATCACCGCCGCCTGCGCGCGGGGCAGCGAATAGTCGGCGACGACACAGGTCTCGAAGAACGAGCGGCGGCCGAGAATGCGCACGGCGGCGGAGCCGACGCCACCGGCGCCGACGATGAGCAGGTGCATCGGTCAGCCCTTCTGACGGGAGCGGCGCATGTTGGGGACCTGGCCGATGAGCACGACCAGGAAGGAGATGACGAACATGGCGGTGCCGATCACGTTGATCTGCGGGGGGATGCCCCGCTGCGAGGCGCCCCAGACGAACATCGGGAACGTGACGGTGCTGCCGGAGTTGAAGTTGGTGACGATGAAGTCGTCGAAGGACAGCGAGAAGGACAGCAGCGCCGCCGCGACGATGCCGGGCATGACCAGCGGCAGCGTGACCCGCAGGAAGGTCTGCGCCTCGTTGGCGTAGAGGTCCATCGCGGCCTCCTGCAGCCGCGGGTCGAGGCCGGCGAGGCGGGCCTTGACGGTGACGACCACGAACGACAGGCAGAACATGATGTGGGCGATGACGATCGTCCAGAAGCCGAGCTGCACGCCGGAGGCGACGAACAGCGCCAGCAGCGACGAGCCCATGACGATCTCGGGCGTCGCCATCGGCAGGAAGATCAGGGTGTTGGTGGCGGCGCGGCCGCGGAACGTGTGGCGGGCCAGGGCGAAGGACATCAGCGTGCCGAGGATGACCGCGCCGAGCGTGGCGATCGCCGCGATGACGATGCTGAGCAGGAAGGCGTCGCCGATGCCGGCGGTGCCGAAGGGGTCGGCCCAGTGCGCCCAGGTGAACTTGTAGTTCTCCAGCGAGTAGGGCGCGTTGCGGCCGGCGTCGCGGAACGACATCGCGGCGACGACGCCGATCGGCACGAACAGGTACAGCAGGACGAGCAGGCCGATCGCCATGACCCAGTGGTCGGCGACGGAGCGGCGTAGGCGATGCAGCATCAGAGCACCTCATCCGTCCCGGCGCGCCGGACGTAGACGAAGACCAGGACCAGGATCGCCGCCATCAGCGTGAAGGACAGCGCGGCGGCGCTCGGGTAGTCGCCGACCTTCAGGAACTTCGACTGGATGACGTTGCCGATCATGTACTGCCGGTTGGTGCCCAGCAGCTGCGCGTTGATGTAGTCGCCGGCGGCGGGGATGAACGTGAGCAGCGTGCCGGCGACGACGCCCGGCATCGACAGCGGCAGCGCGACCCTGGTGAAGCGGGCGACGGGCCGGGCGTAGAGGTCGCCGGCGGCCTCGAGCAGCCGCGGGTCGAGCTTCTCCAGGCTGGCGTACAGCGGCAGCACCATGAACGGCAGGAAGTTGTAGACGAGCCCGGCGATGACGGCGGGGGTGGTGGCGAGGAGCCGGTCGTCGGGCAGCGGCACGTGCAGCGCGTTGAGGGTCGTCACCAGCCAGCCGTTGTCCGACAGGATGACCTTCCACGCGAGGGTGCGGATCAGGAAGCTGGTGAAGAACGGCGCGATCACGCAGATCAGCAGCAGGTTCTTCCACCGGCCGCCCTTGAGCGCGATCGCGTACGCGAGGGGGTAGCCGAGCAGCAGGCAGATGGCGGTGGTCAGCGCCGCGTAGCCGAGCGAGCGCATGAAGTGCGGGAGGTATTCGCTCGCGGCGTCGACGTAGTTGCTGAACTGCCACGTCATCGCGTAGCCCTCTTCGAGGGATCCGCTCGGGTCGTAGAGGCTGGTCGCGAAGAGCTGGATCGAGGGCACGGCGAAGAACAGGATCAGCCACAGGCCGCCGGGGAGCAGCAGCAGATACGGCAGCCAGCGCTTCCTCGGCTTTTCGAGGTTCGCCGGTGTACCGGTGGTGCCCGCCCCCACGTGCCCGAGCGCACTCATGCCAACGCCTCGGCGTCGACCACTGGCGCCACCGTCTGCCCCTCGGGTCGCGGCAGCAGGAACGCGTGCTCGGGCCGCCAGTGCACGGTGACCTCGCTGGCGACCGCGAGCGGCGCGGAGACGCCGGAGTTCGGCACGAACACCGTCAGCTCGTCGCCCCACGCCGGTTTGACGAGGTACTGCGTGCTGACGCCCACGTAGGACGAGTCGGTGATGATGCCCGTGACGGACTGGTGCCCGGCCGGGACCTTGTCCAGACCCGTCGCCAGGTGCATCTTCTCCGGCCGGACGCCGAGCCACACCGAGCCGTCCGCGATCCTGGCCCGCGAAGCCGGCAGCGAGTGGCGGGCGCCGTGCGCCTCCACGAGGACGTCGTCGCCGGAGCGGCCGGTGACGGTGCCGGCGAGGAGGTTCGACTGGCCGAGGAAGTTGGCGACGAAGGCGGTGCCGGGGAAGTCGTACATCTCCACGGGGCTGCCGAGCTGCTCGATCCTGCCGGCGTTCATGACCGCGACGGTGTCGGCCATGGTCATGGCCTCCTCCTGGTCGTGGGTCACGTGGACGAAGGTGATGCCGACTTCGGTCTGGATCCGCTTGAGCTCGACCTGCATCTGCCGGCGCAGCTTGAGGTCCAGGGCGCCGAGCGGCTCGTCGAGCAGCAGCACCCGCGGGTGGTTGATCAGGGCCCGGGCGAGGGCGACGCGCTGCTGCTGGCCGCCGGAGAGCTGGGCGGGCCGGCGCTTGCCGAAGCCTTCCAGGTCGACCAGGTGGAGCATCCGCTCCACCTGGTCGGCGACGCCCTTGACGCCGCGGCGGCGCAGGCCGAACGCGACGTTGTCGGCGATGTTGAGGTGCGGGAAGAGCGCGTAGCTCTGGAACACGGTGTTGACGGGCCGCTTGTACGGCCGCAGCCGCGTCACGTCCTCGTCGCCGAGCAGGATGCGGCCGGTCGTCGGCTCCTCAAGACCGGCGATCATGCGCAGGGTCGTGGTCTTGCCGCAGCCGGAGGCGCCGAGGAGGGCGAAGAACGACCCCGCGGGCACCGTCAGGCTGAGGTCGTCGACGGCCGTGAAGGCGCCGAACGACTTCGTCACGCCGACCAGGTTGAGGTCGGCACCGCTCTGCTCGGCCATCTATCAAGCTCCCGAGATCGCTTCGAACTTCGCCGAGTACTTCTTGTCCTCGTCCTCGGTGAGGGCCTTGAAGCTCTTGGTCTTGGCGAGGGTGGCGGCGTCCGGGAAGATCAGCGGGTTGCTGGCCAGGTCCGGGTCGATCTGCTGCATCGCGTCCTGCGCGCCCTGGACGGGGCAGATGTAGTTGACGTACGCCGCCAGCTCCGCCGCGACCTTCGGGTCGTAGTAGTAGTCGATGAGCTGCTCGACGTTGCCCTTGTGGGTCGCCGTCGACGGGATGAGGATGTTGTCCGACCACAGCACCAGGCCCGACTCGGGCGTGACGAACTTGACGTCCTCGTTCTCGGCGCTGAGCTGGATCACGTCGCCGGACCAGGCGATGCACGCGGCGAGGTCGCCCTTGTTCAGGTCTTCCTTGTAGTCGTTGCCGGTGAACTTGCGGATCTGCCCGGAGTCGACGGCCTTCTTCAGCTTCTCCAGCGCGGCGTCGAACTCGGCGTCGGTGACGGTGCCGGGATCCTTGCCCTGCGACATGAGGATCAGGCCGACGGTGTCGCGCATCTCCGACAGCACTGCGACCTTGCCCTTGAGGTCGGCGCGGGTGAGCAGTTCGTCGATGGTGCGGACCTCTTTGGTCGCCTTGGCGTTGTAGGCGATGCCGGTGAGCCCGGACTGCCACGGCGCGGCGAACTTCATGTCCTTGTCCCACGCCCGGTTCTTCAGCGTGCCGAGGACGTTCTTGGTGAAGTTCGGGGTCTTGGCGTTGTCGAACGCCTGCACCCAGCCGAGGCCGACGACGCGGGAGGCCATCCAGTCGGTGAGGACCATGATGTCGCGGTCGATCGACTGGCACGCCTGCAGCTGGTTGCGGACCTTGCCGAAGAACTCGTTGTTGTCGTTGATGTCTTCGTTGTACGTGACGGCGATGCCGGTCTTCGCGGCGAAGGCGTCGAGGCTGGGCCGCTTCTTCTCGTCCTTCTCGTCGACGTCGACGTACAGGGGCCAGTTGGAGAAGGTGATCTTCTTCTCGGTCGCGGAGACGTCGGTGGCGGTGCACGCCGCCTTCTCCGCCTCGGTCTTCTTCGCGGGCTTCGTGCCGCACGCGGCGAGGGCGCCGCCCGTCGCGATGAACGCTCCACCGGCGAACAGGCCTCGCATCAGGGTCCGGCGCGACAGGCCGGTGGCGTTGAGGACGGCGGCCGCTTCGGGCGAGAGCGGCGGGCGAGAGGGGTTTCGCACGAGGGCTCCTACGGATCTCGGGCCGGAACCTCGGGGGGTGGTATCCGACGACCGATCCTGACACGAGGTGCCATCACTGACAAGGGATTCCGTCGTTACGATCGGGCCGCACAACGAAAAGCGCCACTTGGTCAGATTGAGGTTACCGTCGTGACCCGGCGGAAATATGGTCCCGAACGACGATCGATTCCTGACGGATCACGAATCCGCAGATCCCTAGTTATCCAGCTATGGAATTAGTTGCCAACAGCGGGGTCTTGGGCAAGAATCCACACGTGACCGAGCCCGTCCTTGACGACGTCAACAAGCGGATCATCGAGCAGCTGCAGCGCGATGGTCGCATGTCCTACGCCGCCCTCGCCAAGGTCGTCGGCCTGTCGGAGGCGGCGGTCCGCCAGCGTGTGCAACGCCTGCTGGACACCGGCGTCATGCAGATCGTGGCGGTGACCGATCCCCTGACGCTCGGCTTCGCCCGCCAGGTGATGATCGGCCTGAAGGTCGAGGGCGACCTGCGGCCGGTGGCCAAGGCCCTCGCCGCGGTGCCGGAGATCGACTACGTGGTGATCTGCGCCGGCGGCTACGACCTGCTCGTCGAGCTCGTCTGCACCGACGACGAGCACCTGCTGAACCTTCTCAACGACACGATCCGGAGCATCCCTGGCGTCACCGCCACGGAGACCTTCGTCTACCTCAAGCTCGCCAAGCAGACCTATGCGTGGGGGACACGATGACCGACCAGCAGCCCGATGCCGAGCGACTCGACCAGGCCGCCCGAGACCACCTCTGGATGCACTTCACCCGCCTGTCGGCGTACGCCGACGCGCCGGTGCCGGTGATCGTCCGTGGCGACGGCCCCTACATCTACGACAGCAACGGCAAGCGTTACCTCGACGGCCTCGCCGGCCTGTTCGTGGTGCAGACCGGGCACGGCCGGCACGAGCTCGCCGACGCCGCCGCCAAGCAGGCCTCCGAGCTGGCGTACTTCCCGCTGTGGTCCTACGGGCACCCGAAGGCGATCGAGCTCGCCGACCGGCTCGCGGACCTCACCCCCGGCGACCTGAACCGGGTCTTCTTCACCACCGGCGGCTCCGAGGCCGTCGAGAGCGCGTGGAAGCTGGCCCGCTCGTACTTCAAGCGCACCGGCAAGCCGATGAAGACGAAGGTGCTGTCCCGCTCGATCGCCTACCACGGCACGTCGATGGGCGCCCTGTCGATCACCGGCATCCCCGTGCTCAAGCAGGAGTTCGAGCCGCTGGTGCCGGGCGCGTTCCGGGTGCCGAACACCAACTTCTACCGCCGGCCCGACCAGTCGATGACCGAGGAGCAGTTCGGCGTCTGGGCCGCGGACCGCATCGCCGAGGCGATCGAGTTCGAGGGCCCGGAGACCGTCGCGGCCGTCTACCTGGAGCCGGTGCAGAACGCGGGCGGCTGCTTCCCGCCCCCGGCCGGCTACTTCCAGCGGGTCCGCGAGATCTGCGACCGGTATGACGTGCTGCTCGTCTCCGACGAGGTCATCTGCGCGTTCGGGCGGCTCGGCGAGTACTTCGGCGCCAAGCGCTTCGGCTACCAGCCCGACATCATCACCGTCGCGAAGGGCCTCACCTCCGGCTACGTGCCGCTCGGCGCGATGCTCGCCTCCGAGCGGCTCGCGGAGCCGTTCCTCGACGGGGCCAACTGGTTCGCCCACGGCATCACCTACGGCGGGCACCCCGTCGGCTCCGCGGTCGCGCTGGCGAACCTCGACATCTTCGAACGCGAGGACCTCAACGGGCACGTCCGGACCAACTCGCCGCTCTTCCGGTCCTACCTGGAGCGCCTGTACGACCTGCCGATCGTCGGCGACGTCCGCGGCGACGGCTACTTCTTCGGCATCGAGCTGGTGAAGGACAAGGCGACGAAGGAGACCTTCAACGACGAGGAGTCCGAGGCGCTGCTGCGCGGCTTCCTGTCCAAGGCCCTCTTCGACGCCGGCCTCTACTGCCGCGCCGACGACCGCGGCGACCCGGTGATCCAGCTTGCGCCGCCGCTGATCTGCGACGAGAGCCACTTCATCGAGATCGAGCAGATCCTGCGTTCGGTGCTGACCGAGGCATGGGCGCGCCTCTGAGCCGGACGCGGGTCCGTCGGCTTCCCGAGCTCCAGGTCGACGATCCCGCCGTGCTGCACGGCATTCTCGACGCGGGGACGATCGGCCATCTCTCGATCGTCCACGATGGACAGCCGTACGCGATCCCCGTCGCGTACGGCCGGTCCGGCTCCTCGGTGCTCTTCCACGGCTCCACCGGCAGCCGCCTGTTCCGCGTCCTCGCGGAGGGCGCGCCCTGCTGCTTCACGGTGACGCTGCTCGACGGCCTGGTCCTGGCCCGCAGCGCCTTCGAGACCTCGATGCACTACCGGTCGGTGATGGTGCTCGGCGCGTGCACGGTCGTCGAGGACAAGCTCCCGGCCCTGGAGACCATCAGCGAACACGTCACGCCCGGGCGATGGGCGGTCGTCCGCCCGCCCTCACGCAAGGAGCTGGCCGCCACCCTGGTCCTCGCCTTGGCCCTGGACGAAGTGTCAGTGAAGGTGAGCGCCGGGCCGCCGAGCACTTCCCCCGAGGACGCGGGGTTCGACCCGTGGGTGGGGGTAGTGCCTCTTCGCGTCGAACGCGGCGAACCGATCGAGTGCGAGGAGGAGCTGCCTTGAGTTTCTGGATGTCCGTGCTCCCTTCGGTACCGCCGCGTTCGGCGCTGACCGGCGACACCGACGCCGACGTGGCGATCGTCGGCGCCGGGTACACCGGGCTGTGGACCGCGTACTACCTCGCCAAGGCCGACCCGGCGCTGCGGATCGTGGTGCTGGAGGCCGAGACCGCGGGGTTCGGGGCGAGCGGCCGCAACGGCGGCTGGTGCTCGGCGCTGTTCCCGAAGTCGGTGCCGGCCCTGGCCCGCGCGCACGGGCTGCCGGCGGCGCTCGCGCTCAACGCCGCGATGGAGTCCACTGTGGACGAGGTCGGGCGGGTCGCGGCGCTCGAGGGCATCGACTGCGACTACGCCAAGGGCGGGACCGTCGTCCTGGCGCGTTCGGCGGTACAGCTGGACCGGGCGCGACACGAGGTCGCCGAGGCGCAGGGACTCGGCGTCGACCTGCGGCTGCTGTCCTCCGAGGAGGCGTTCGAGCGGGTCGGCGCGACGAACGTGCTCGGCGGCACGTACACGCCGCACTGTGCGGCGATCCAGCCGGCGAAGCTGGTGCGGGGGCTGGCGTCCACGGTGGAGCGGCTCGGGGTGCGGCTGTTCGAGCAGACCCCGGTCACGGCCATCACCGCGGGCCGGGCCGACACTCCACACGGGACGGTGCGGGCGCCGATCGTGGTGCGGGCCACCGAGGGCTTCACGCCGCGGCTGCCGGGGCTGCGCCGGGCGATCGCGCCGGTCTACTCGCTGATGATCGCGACCGAGCCGCTGCCCGCGTCGTTCTGGGCGTCCGCCGGCCTGGCACGGCGGGAGACGTTCTCCGATCACCGGCACCTCATCATCTACGGGCAGCGCACCGCCGACGACCGGCTCGCGTTCGGGGGGCGGGGCGCGCCGTACCACTTCGGCTCGGCGGTCGCGCCGGCGTTCGACGCGTCGCCGCGGGTGTTCGCGGAGCTGCGCCGGGTCCTGGTCGACCTCTTCCCGGCGCTCGAGGACGCCGGCGTCGCCCACTCGTGGGGCGGGCCGCTCGGGATCGCGCGGGACTGGATGGCGTCGGTCGGGCTCGACCCGACCACCGGGCTGGCCTGGGCGGGCGGCTACGTGGGGGACGGGGTCGGCACGTCGAACCTCGCCGGCCGTACCCTCGCGGACCTCATCCGCAAGGAGGACTCTCCGCTGGTCGGACTGCCCTGGGTGGGGCACCGCTCGCCGCGGTGGGAGCCCGAGCCGCTGCGGTGGCTCGGGGTGAACACCAGCCTGCGGGTGATGACCGGCGCCGACGCGGCGGAGTCGCGGACGGGCCGGCCGTCGCGCCGGGCCGCACTGCTGGCGCGGGTGCTCGGTGGCTGAGGTGTTACGGCTCCAGGTCCTCGGGCGCGACGCCCAGCAGGTTGGCGACCTGCTCCAGGATCACGTCGTGGACCAGATCGGCGAGGTCGTCGTGGTCCGCGGCCCGGAACTCCAGGGGGCGGCGGTACAGCACGATCCGCGGCGGGACGCCGTGGCGGCCGGGGCGGCCCGGCAGCAGCCGCGCGAGGGGCACCTCGCCGTCCTCGAGCACGTCGGAGTCGTAGACGTTGAGGTCCGGCGGGACGTCCTCGACGGCGAACTCGACGCCGGCCAGCTCGTTGGCGAAGCGCTGCTCCAGCTGCTCGACGGAGTCCAGCACCAGGTCGTCGAACATCTCCGCGCGGGTGCGGGACATCGGCAGCGAGGCGGGCACCAGCCTGCCGCGCAGCCCCCGGCCGTGCCGGTCGCGGCCGCGCCGTCCCGGTCCGCTGCGTCGTCGATCGGGGCTCGCCACGCTGCCAGCGTAGCGCCACCGTCGACGCGACAGTGGCACGGCGCCACGTCGAGATCGTCCATGCCACTTCGGAGGGGGGCCGGTCAACCGGACGGGCGTGTCGGCGTGGTCACCACGGCGTGTCGTGAGGCTTCGGGGTTGGGCGCGGGCCCACGGAGCGATACGGTTCGGCCGTGAGGACCCCACGTCGATGCTCGCGCAACGGATGCCCCCGACAGCCCGTTGCGACGTTGACGTACATTTATGCCGAATCGACCGCAGTTGTCGGTCCGCTCGCGGCGTTCGCCGAGCCGCACTCCTATGACCTGTGCGAATCGCACGCCCGCGGGCTGACCGCGCCCCGGGGGTGGGACCTGGTCCGGCACGAGGGTGAGTACGGTCCGCCGCCGCCGTCCAACGACGACCTGGTCGCCCTCGCCGAGGCGGTCCGCGAGGCGGCGCGCCCCGCGCCGCACAAGGAGGACCCCGGCAACCATCCGCACCAGCAGGGCCGCCGCGGTCACCTGCGGGTCATCCCACCAGACGCGTGAGGGGTCCCGGCCGTCGCGCCGGAACCCCTCACTCAAACCTACGACCTGCTAGGCAGCGCGTCGCTTGAGCTTGCGACGCTCCCGTTCCGAGAGCCCACCCCAAATTCCGAAGCGCTCGTCGTGCCCCAGTGCGTATTCAAGGCAGTCCGCCCGCACCTCGCAGCGCGAGCAGATGCGCTTGGCCTCGCGGGTGGACCCACCCTTCTCCGGAAAGAATGCCTCCGGGTCGGTCTGCGAGCACAAAGCGCGTTCTTGCCACTCCGGAGCGTTACCCAGCAGGTCGGCCACGACTGGTCGGCCGTCCATCAGCGTGCCTCCTTCTTGCGCGCCGGCGACGATGCCGGCGCAACCCCCCACGCGGAAGGCGCATGTCCTACAAGGTTGCTGTTCCTCGGCGCGGTGTTCTTTATGTCCGAAAGATGACCCGCTTTCGGTCATCCCCCCGAACATCCCCCGTGAAATTACACGCGTGTAATGCGTGCGTCGTCAAGCCGAACCTGATAAATAGGCCCGCTCGGGCGACCGCTTGCACCCCGTGCCGTACCCATACCGAGCAACCCCCTCCGGAGGTAACGGGCGACACGCCGAACGCGCCGGAAGACTCTCGGCGAGTTTGCTCAGGTGCCCGGATCCGCGGCCGAATTGCGCCGATGTGCGGGGAAACCACGAGTTCTGCGCGTGTCCTGGGATACCGTCGTGATCAGGCGGCTGCTGCTCGGCGCCGCGGTGACCACCGTGCTTTTCACGGTCGGAATCATCGGGCTGGGCTGGAAGCCTTACGTGGTCATGTCCGATTCGATGGCGCCTGCCATGCACGCCGGTGATGTCATTCTCGTCGATCCTCAGGCGACATCCCTCGCCGTCTACGAGATCGTCACCTACAGCGATCCGCGTGGGCTCATCACGCACCGGGTCGTGGCGCAGGCGGAGGACGGCACGTTCACGGTGAAAGGCGACGCGAACCAGCAGCCGGACACCCGTCCGGTCGAGCGAAGACAGGTGATCGGGCCGGTCCGGCTGATCCTCCCCAGCGTGGGCTGGCCCGTCGTCCAGGTCCGCACCCACCCGTTCAAGGTCGCCGGGGTGGCGCTGATCCTGGCGGTCGTCTGGCCACGCCGGCGGCTGCTCGGGGTCGCGCTGCTCGGCGGCCTTGTCGCCGTCCTGGCCTTGGTGCCCACCACCGGGGCGCTGCCGCTTTAGCTCCGTGCCTCCACCCGGCCGTAGGTGGTGGTGCGCTGGCGGACGGGGCGGCCGGCGGCCTTGCCGATCGCCTCCAGCTCCTCCCGGGTGCGGGCGGAGCCGTGCTCGGAGCCCGCCATCCTGGAGATGGTCTCCTCCATCAGCGTGCCGCCGATGTCGTTGGCGCCGCCGTTGAGCATCGCCACCGTGCCCTCGTCGCCGAGCTTCACCCAGGAGCACTGGATGTTGTCGATCCTGCCGTGCAGCAGGATCCTGGCCATCGCGTGCACGGCCCGGTTGTCGCGCCACGTCGGGCCCGGCCGGGCGATGCCGGCGAGGTAGATCGGCGCGCTGTGGTGCACGAACGGCAGCGCCACGAACTCGGTGAACCCGCCCGTGCGGTCCTGGATGCCGGCGAGGACCCGGAAGTGGCTGAGCCAGTGCCCCGGGTGGTCGACGTGGCCGTACATCATCGTCGAGCTCGACCGGATGCCGAGCTCGTGCGCCGTGGTCACCACCTCCACCCACGCGGACGTCGGCAGCTTGCCCTTCGTGAGCACCCACCGGACCTCGTCGTCGAGGATCTCCGCGGCGGTGCCGGGGATCGTGTCGAGGCCCGCCTCCTTCAGCTGGGCCAGCCAGTCGCGGATCGACACGCCCGCCTTCGAGGCGGCGGTCACGACCTCCATCGGGCTGAACGCGTGGACGTGCATGCCCGGGACCCGGGTCTTGATCGCGCGGACGAGCTCGGCGTACGCGCCGACCGGGAGCTTCGGGTCGATGCCGCCCTGCATGCAGATCTCGCCGGCGCCGGCCAGCCAGGCCTCCTCGGCGCGGTCGGCGACCTCCTCGTAGGAGAGGCGGTAGGCGTCGGCGTCGCGCTCGCGCTGGGCGAACGCGCAGAACCGGCAGCCGACGTAGCAGACGTTGGAGAAGTTGATGTTCCGGTTGATCACGTAGGTGATGTCGTCGCCGACGGCCGCCTTCCGGAGATCGTCGGCGATCCGTGTGAGCGCTTCCAGGCCATCGCCGTCCACATTGAACAGTGCGAGGGCTTCGTGCTCGTACTGTGGCAGCAGCAGGCTTCCGGGGTCGGTCGAGGCCCTCGCGAGTCCACTTCGGACGTCACCGTCCAATGTGTGCTGTGGCTTTGTGCTGACGCGCGCTGCCACCTCCTGCCAGTCGCCGTAGACCGAGTCGAAGTCGCCGCGGCGGTCGTCGGTGCGACCCTCCGTGTCGATGGCCTCGTGCAGGTCGGTGCGACCGGTGCTCTGGATGCCCCCGTCGGGCTCCTGCCATTTTCTGCCGGCCGGTTTGGCGCCTTCCTGGGCCAGGCCGGTCTCGGTGTCCATGAGTGCCTCGACGTGCCCGGCAAGCCTCGGGTCCAGCCAGGGCGCGCCCTTTTTCGCGTACTCGGGGTAGATGGTGAGGCGTTCCTTGAGCTGGAAGCCGTGCTGCGCGGACTTCTCGGACAGATCCTGGATCGCCGGCCAGGGGCGCTCGGGGTTGACGTGGTCCGGGGTGACCGGGGAGACGCCGCCCCAGTCGTCGATGCCGGCCCGCAGCAGCAGGCCGTGCTCGTCGTCGATGAGGTTCGGCGGGGCCTGGATCCTGGCCTTCGGGCCGAGGACGAGCCGCGCGACCGCGACCGTGGCCGCCAGCTCGTGCAGCTCCGCGTCGGGCATGCCGCGCATCGCCGTGTCGGGCTTCGCGCGGAAGTTCTGGACGATGACCTCCTGGATGTGGCCGAACTCGCGCATCGTCCTGCGGATCGCGAACAGCGCCTCGGCGCGCTCCTCGATCGTCTCGCCGATGCCGATGAGGATGCCGGTCGTGAACGGCACCCCGACCCGGCCCGCGTCGTCCAGCACCCGCAGCCGCACCGCGGGCTCCTTGTCCGGTGAGCCGTAGTGCGCGCCGCCCGGCTCCGACCACAGCCTGGTCGCCGTCGTCTCGAGCATCATGCCCATGCTGGGGGCGACCGGCTTGAGCCGCTGGAGCTCCGCCCACGACAGCACGCCGGGGTTGAGGTGCGGCAGCAGGCCCGTCTCCTCCAGCACCGCGATCGCGCAGGCGCGCAGGTAGTCCAGCGTGGAGTCGTAGCCGCGCTCGTCGAGCCAGCGCTTCGCCTGGTCCCAGCGGTCCTCGGGGCGGTCGCCGAGCGTGAACAGGGCCTCCTTGCAGCCCTGCTGCGCGCCTTCCCGGGCGATCGCGAGGACCTCGTCGATCTCCAGGTATTCGCTCGGCAGCCGGTGCGGCACCGTCGCGAACGTGCAGTAGTGGCACCGGTCCCGGCACAGCCTGGTCAGCGGGATGAAGACCTTGCGCGAGTACGTGACGACGCCGGGCCTGCCGGCGTCGGCGAGCCCCGCGTCGCGCACCGCGCCGGCGACCGCGAGCAGGTCGTCGAGGGCCTGGTCGCGGGCGGTGAGCAGGACGGCGGCCTCGGTCACGTCGAGAGCACGGCCGTCGGCCGCACGGCGCAGCGCCCGGCGCATGGCGTTGCCTTCGGTACCTCTGACTACAGACGTCACAGCTTGCAGCCTAGGCCGCCGCCGGGCGGATCGGCCCTCACACCGGATGTGACTGTTCTCCTTCGCTTCTTCCCCTGTAACGACGCGGGCGCCCGTCGTGTGACGGGCGCCCGCGTCGGGTGTGCTCCGGTGCTCAGTCCTTCGGGGGGATCACCTGGGTGCGCTGGGTCTCGTCGTCGTCGCCCTGGTCGGTCGCCGGCTTCTCCTGGCCCGCGGGCCGGAACACCTCGGTGGCGTCCGGGTCGTGCGCCTGGGTGTTCGCCTGGGTGTTCGCCTGGGTGTTCGCCTGGGTGTTCGCCTGGGTGTTCGCCTGGGTGTTCGCCTGGGTGTTCGTCTGGGTGTTCGTCTGGGTCACGTCGCCGGTGGTCTCGGCCGGGGCGGCGCTGACCGGCGCGTACGCGGCGGTCGCGTCCGGGTCGGCGTCGGCCTTGGCGATGCTGACCGGGGCGGCAGGCTGGGTCTCCGGCTCGCCGACGGTGCCGTGGGCCGCCGTGGTCTCCCCCGCGGTCCAGATCTGGGCGGTGGGCTCCTGTCCGGCCGGGACCGCGGGCTCGGCCGCCGGGGCCGCCGTGGTCTCGGCCGTCGGGAACGCGCCCGTCTTGCCGAACGGTGAGGCGGCGCCGTCGCTGGTGTCCTCCGCCGGCTGCTGCGCCGCGGGCGCGCCGGTGGCCGCGCCCGAGGTGGGGTGGGTCGAGGAGCCGCCGGGCCAGCCGGCCGCCGCGAACCCGCCCGAAGGCGTCGCGCCGCCGTCGGCGGGCGGGGAGGACACCGGCGGGGTGACCGGCGGCGCCGACACCGGCTGGGCGGCGGCCGCCGTGTACGCCGCGAACGGCGAGCTCAGTGGCGGCGTCGAGGCGGGCGCCGCGGACACCGGCTCGGCCGCCGCGGGCTGCGGGGCGAACGCCGGGGCGCCGGTCGCCTGCGGGTGCTGCACGGGGGCGGGCTGGGCGTTGAACGCGGGCGCGCCCGTCGACTGCGGGTTGTACCCCTGGGCCGCCGGCTGGGGGTAGGCCGGGGCACCCGACGCCGGGCCCACGGCCGGAGCGCCCGAGGCCTGCGCGGCCGGGTAGGCCCCGGGCTGCGCCGCGTACGGCTGCGCGGCGGGGACGACCTGACCCGAGCCGGTCGTCGCGGGGTTGGTCCAGCTGCCGGTCGGCTGCTGGTGCTGGGCGGGCTGCTGCTGGTACGGCTGCTGCGGGACCGAACCGGTCTGCTGCTGGTAGCCGTACTGCTGCTGCTGCGGGTACTGGTAGCCCGGCTGCTGCCCGTACGGGTACGCGGGCTGGCCGTACACGCCGGGGGGCGGCTTCGGGGGTGCGTAGGCTCCGAGGTACACCCTGATCACCAGGAACAGGACGAGACCCAGCAGCGCGAGACCGCCGAGACGGGTCAGGAAGATCGTGAGCGCCGAGGTCGCCCGCAGGCCCGACTCGCTGTCCATGTCGCCGATGAGGCTGGCGAGCAGCAGGATCAGGCCGAAGAGCGCCACGATCCCGTATTCGACGAGGCCGACGAGGACGATGACCTTCGCCTTCGGCACCACGGGGTCGACGTGGGTCGCGACCAGCACCGCCAGGATCGGCAGCAGGATCGTCTGCAGGTTGACGAACGTGCCGAACGTGCCACCCGCGCTCAGCAGGAAGTTGCCGTCCAGCGAGGTCAGCAGCGAGATGAACCCGGCGAGCAGGAACGCCGCGGTCGCGCCGAGCAGCACGAACGCCGCCAGCTCGCGAAATGGCAGCGTGAGCGAACGGGCCTTCTTGGCGTCGACCGTCGCCTGCACGCTCTGGCCGGGCTGCTGCGCCGGCGGCACCTGGGGCACGAAGGACGAGGTGGCCGGACCGGCGGCGTAAGCCGCATGCGGCGCCGCCGAGGAGGTCGGGTCGGGTGGCTGGGTGCTCACTGGCTCTCCCCAAGATCTAGCGGACACGCGACAGGTCGCTCGCAGCCTAGCCGTCGAACGGAAAATCCGCGTGCGTGGCCGGACCGGCCGCCTCGCACGGGAAGTGTCATACCCGTGGGGCAGGATGAAGGGTATGCGGATCGTGGTTCTGGCAGGTGGCATCGGCGGCGCTCGCTTCCTCCTCGGGGTGCGCGCGGTGGGGCAGGAGCTGGGGGCGGAGGTCACCGCGGTGGTCAACGTCGGCGACGACGTGACCCTGCACGGCCTGCGGATCTGCCCCGACCTCGACAGCGTGATGTACACGCTCGGTGGCGGCGCCGATCCCGAGCGCGGCTGGGGACGCGTCGGCGAGACGTGGACCGTCAAGGAGGAGCTCGCCGCCTATGGGGCGGAGCCGACCTGGTTCGGCCTCGGCGACAAGGACATCGCCACCCATCTGGTGCGCACCAGGATGCTCGACGCGGGCTATCCGCTGTCCGCCGTGACCGAGGCGCTCTGTGACCGCTGGCAGCCCGGCATCCGCATGCTCCCCGCCAGCGACGACCGGGTCGAGACGCACGCGGTGGTCGAGGTCGACGGCGCCTCCCGCGCGATCCACTTCCAGGAGTGGTGGATCCGGCACCGGGCGGAGATCCCGACGTCGCGGTTCGTCTTCGTCGGCGCCGAGTCGGCCAAACCGGCCGCGGGGGTGCTGGACGCGCTCGCCGCCGCGGATGTCGTGCTGGTGGCGCCGAGCAACCCGATCGTCTCCATCGCGCCGATCCTGGCCGTCCCCGCGGTCCGTGAGGCGGTCGCCACCGGCCGGGCCCCGGTCGTGGGCGTGTCCCCGATCATCGGCACCGCCCCGGTCCGTGGCATGGCCGACAAGTGCCTCGCCGTGATGGGCGTCGAGTGCACCCCCGCCGGCGTGGGCGGCCTGTTCGGCGCCCGCTCGGCCGGCGGCGTCCTGGACGGCTGGCTCGTCGACGACACCGACGCGGGCGTCGAGGTGCCCGGCCTGACCGTTCGCGCCCGCCCGCTGTGGATGACCGACGTGCCGGCGACCGCGGCGATCGTCCGGGAGGCGCTGTCCGTGGCGGGTGTGGCATGAGCGTGCCGCCCGCAGGGTTCGAGGTGCTGCCGGTCGACGGCATCGGCGAGGTGCGCCCCGGCGACGACCTGGCCGCGCTGATCACGACCGCCGCGCCGTGGCTCGTCGACGGCGACATCCTCGTCGTCACCAGCAAGATCGTCAGCAAGGCCGAGGGGCAGCTGGTCGACGTGCCGCTGGAGGAGCCCGCCCGCGAGGCCGCCCGCGAGGCGGTGCTGCGGGCCGAGACGTCCCGGGTCGTCGCCCGCCGGGGCGCGACGCAGATCGTGCAGACGCACCACGGGTTCGTGCTCGCGTCGGCCGGCATCGACGCGTCCAATGTGGAGCCGACCCGGCTCGTCCTGCTGCCCAAGGACCCGGACGCCTCGGCCCGCTGGCTGCGCGACGAGCTGCGGGAGCGCTTCGGCCTGCACGTGGCGGTCATCGTCACCGACACCATGGGCCGGCCCTGGCGGATGGGTCTCACCGACGTCGCCATCGGCGCCGCCGGCATCGACGCGCTGACCGACTACCGCGGGGTGCTCGACGTGCACGGCAACGAGCTCCAGCTGACCCAGATGGCCGTGGTCGACGAGCTCGCCGCCGCCGCCGACCTGGTCAAGGGCAAGACCGGCCAGGTCCCGGTCGCCGTCGTCCGCGGCCTGCCGATCCGCCCCGACGGACACGGCCAGGGCGCCGCCCCGCTGATCCGCGGCGCCGACGCCGACCTGTTCTCGCTCGGCACCGCCGAGGCCGTCGCCAAGGGGCTCCGCACCGCCGCCGCCATCCGCGACACCCCACCGCTCACGTTTCCCGAGCTTCCCGCGCCGGTCGCCGCTGCTGAGAGGGCCGAGCGGTTGCTGCTGGTCTGGGCCCCTGCCGGCGACCTGCGGCGGGCCATGGAGGCGGGCATGGAGGTGCAGCGGATCCGGGCCGGGCTCGCCGCCGACGGCGTCGCGTCCGAGTGGCTGGAGGCGGACCAGGTCGACCTCTCCGGGGTCGACATCCCGGAAGGCGGCATGCCACTCGGCGTGCTCGCCGTCGGTCGCGGTAGCCTGCCGTCACTATGACGACGTTGCACGATGATGCCCTCGCGGTGCTGACCCAGTGGACGCCCCCGAGCGACGAGGCGGAGCAGACGCGGCGGCGGTTCATCGAGTTCGTCCTCCGCGACCCGTCGACGGTGTGGCGCGAGCACCCGGGGGCTCACGTCACGGCGAGCGCCCTCGTCGTCGACTCCACCGCCGAGCGCGTCCTGCTGTGCCTGCACGGCAGGATCAAGCGCTGGGTCCAGCTCGGCGGCCACTGCGAGCCCGGCGACGCGACCGTGGCGGCCGCGGCGCTCCGCGAGGCGACCGAGGAGTCGGGCATCGCCGGCCTGCGGATCAGCGAGGCCCCCATCGGCCTCGACGTCCACCACGTCCAGTGCGCCGGCGGCCCCGCCCTGCACTATGACGTCAGGTATGCCGCCATCGCCCCCGCCGGCGCCGTCGAGACCGTCAGCGCCGAGTCGTCCGCGCTGGGCTGGTTCGCCCCTGACGACCTGCCCACCCCGCTCGCCGACGCCACCGAGGTCCTGGTCGCCCCCGCCCTCGCCTGGGCCCGCCGAGCCTGACCCCGCACCCCGCCCACACTCCGGGTCGAGGCTGGTCCCGCGCAACGGCAAGACCGACGCCCAGCCCACCGCCCGCACCACGACCCAGCACACCACGTCGAAGCAGCCCGAACCACGACCCCGGCTGCGCTCCGCGTCGAAGCAGCCCGAACCACGACCCCGGCTGCGCTCCGCGTCGAGGCCGCCTCGCGCGACGGCAAGACCGACAACCGACCCCGGCGCTCGCGTCCAGCACGCCACGTCCAAGCAGCCCGCATGACGGCGAGGCCGACGACCAGCGATCGCCCGCCGCCCGCACCACGACCCGGGCACGCTCCGCGTCGAGGCTGCCCCGCGCGACAGCAAGGCCAACAACCCGCCCGCCGCTCGCGTCCACGCTCCAGCACCCCACGTCGAACCAGCCCCGCACGGCGGCAAGACCGACAACCAGCCCCGGCGCTCGCGTCCAGCACACCACGTCGAAGCAGCCCCGCATGACGGCGAGGCCAGCCACCTGCGATCAACCCACCACCCGCACCACGACCCGGCGCACACCGCATCAAGGCAGTCCCGCACGACAGCAAGGCCGGCAAGCAACCGCCACCCGCGCCCACACCACACCGCAGCAGCCCCGCGTGACGGCAAGGCCAGCCACCTGCGACCAGCCCACCGCCCGCACCAGGACCCGGCGCACACCACGTCGAGGCAGCCCCACGTGGCGACAAGACCGGCGACCAGCGATCGCCTACAGCCCTGCGCCCACACGCTGGCGAACACCACGTCGAAGCAGCCCCGCATGACGGCGAGGCCGGCCACCACCTGCGATCAGCCCGCCGCTCGCACCACGACCCGGGCCGCGCCGCGTCGAGACAGTCCGGCGCGGCGGCGAGGCCGACGACCAGCCCGCACTGCCCGCGTTCACGGTCCAGCGCACACCACGTCGAAGCAGTCCCGCACGGCGGCGAGGGCGGCGACCAGCGGTTGGCCGCCGTCCGCGCCTCACTGGGCCGTCGCGGCGTGCTGCCTCCGTTGATGTCCTGCTCGAAGCGGTGCGGGTGAGGGCGTGTCCGTCTGACTGACCGACACGCCCCGCTTTCGCAGGTGGGCGAGTCACCGCCTGGCGCAGATCGAAGTACTCGATCAGCCTCGCCGACGTCCCGGACCCGCTCGCAGATGGGACATGACCGAGCTGCGGGCTTCGATCGGGCGGGAGGCTACAGGAGTTCGACGGAGCCGCGTTCCTTCAGGTTGTCGACGAGCTTCTTCACGTCCTGGGCGCGGGAGCGGGGGCAGACCAGGAGGGCGTCGGGCGTGTCGACGACGATGAGGTCGTTGACGCCCACGACGGCGACCAGGCGGCCTGACTGGGGGACGACGACGACGCGCTCGGCGTCCTGCATGATGACGCCGGTCGGGGCGGCGGGGTCGAGGTTGACGACCACGTTGCCGGCGGTGTCGGTCTCGAGGAGCTCGCCGAGGGTGTGGAAGTCGCCGACGTCGTTCCAGCCGAAGTCGCCGGGGACGGTGCCGACGAGGCCGGCCACGCCGGCGCCTTCCATGACGCCGAAGTCGACGGAGATCTTGGTGAGGTCGGGCCAGAGGTCGGCGAGGACCTCTTCGCGGTCGTGGGTGTCCCAGGCCTCGGCGATGCGGCGCAGGCCGTCGTGGAGGACGGGCTGCTGGCGGGCGAGCTCGTCCAGGAAGACGTCGACGCGCCAGACGAACATGCCGGCGTTCCACAGGTACTCACCGGAGTCGACGTACGCCTGGGCGAGGGGCAGGGCCGGCTTCTCCTCGAAGGAGGCGACCTTGCAGACGTCCCCGGTGCCGGTGGGCTCGCCGACGTGGAGGTAGCCGTAGCCGGTCTCGGGGTGGGTCGGGGTGATGCCGATGGTCATCAGGAGGCCGTCCTCGGCACCGGCGATGGCCTTGCGCAGGACGGACGTGAAGGCCGGGACGTCGCGGACCAGCTGGTCGGCGGCGAAGGCGCCCATGACGGCGTGCGGGTCGCGCCGGGCGATGACCGCCGCGGCCAGCCCGATGGCGGCGCACGAGTCGCGCGGCGTGGGCTCGACCAGGATGTTGCCTTCGGGAAGGCCCGGGAGCTGCCGCGCCACCGCCGCCGCGTGGGCCACACCGGTGACCACGAACGTGGTCTCGGGGGTCGCGAGGTCGGCCAGGCGCCCGTACGTCGCCTGGAGCAGCGACAACGGCGTGCCTGTGAGGGCGTGCAGAAACTTGGGATGACCGGCTCGCGACAACGGCCAGAGCCGCGTGCCACTGCCCCCTGCTGGGATGACCGCGTAGAACACAGGCCCATCATGCCCAGCCAAGGGCGCGTTCCAACAACTCGAAGGTGTCATGTCCACTACGAATATCGCCTGATCTGGTTTCAGAGGGTGACGCGGGAGGACTAACTGCGCGGATTGGCCGCTCTCGACCAGGCGGCGAGGTGCACCTCGGCGCTCGACTCCCAGGTGAACTCCTTGGCGCGCGCGGCACCGGCCTTGGCGAGCGCGTTGCGGCGCTCGTGGTCGTCGAGCAGCGCGGCGAGGTCGCGGGCGATCTCGTCGGTGCCGGGTCCGGTGTAGGCGACAGCGTCTCCGCCGACCTCGGGCAGCGAGAGCCGGGGCGTGGTCAGGACGGGGGCGCCGCAGGCCATGGCCTCCAGGATCGGCAGGCCGAAGCCTTCGCCGAAGGAGGGGTAGGCGGCGACGACGGCGCCGCCGAGGAAGCCCGGCAGGTCCGCGTAGCGCAGGTAGCCGGGGCGCAGCAGGCGCAGGTGGCTGGGCACCTCGCCGAGCGCGCCGTCGATCTCGTCGTCGTGGCCCTGGCCGCCGGCGATGACGAGCGCGGGCGGGTCGGGCCGGTCGCGGACGGCGGAGATCCAGCCGCGGATGAGGCTCGGCACGTTCTTGCGGGGCTCCTTGGCGCCGAGGAACGCGATGTACTCCGTCGTGCCGAGGCCGAGGCGGGCCCGGACGCGGGCCTTCTCGTCGTCGGTGGGCGCGTGGAACGCGTCGGGGTCGACGCCGTGGTAGGCGACGTCGATACGGGTCGGGTCGGCGTCCAACAGGCGGATCAGCTCGTCGCGGGTGGCCTTGCTGGGGACGATGACCCGGCCGGCACGGCGCAGTGACGTCTTGATCGCGGAGCGGAAGAAGGTGCGGCGGGACTTGTCGTAGTGCTCCGGTTCGGTGAAGAACGTGGCGTCGTGGACCGTGACGGTGACGGGGCAGCCGGCCCGCAGCGGGCACGTGTAGAAGGGCGAGTGCAGCACCTGGGCGCCGACCTGCTGGGCGAGCATCGGCAGGCCGGTCTGCTCCCAGGCGAGGCGGGCGGGTCGGTGGGCCGCAGCGGCCGGCGCGGCCATGATCCGGGCACCGGACAGTAACCGTCCGTAACGTTCGGCGTCGGTGCGCTGACAGACCACGGCGAGGTCGGCGTCGAGCGCGGCCAGGGCGCCGAGCAGGCCGTCAACGTAGCGCCCGACACCGCCTCGGTCGGCTGGGACACTCGTGGCGTCGACGAGCACACGGGGCGGACGGCCGGGGGTCACTGGGCGTCTCCTTCGAACACGGCATGCCACGCGTAACGAACGTCACGCGATACGTCAGGCAAAGCCTACGCCCGATCCCCCGGTGATCGATGTCCACGACGCGACTCGCGATCGAGGAAACCCAGGATTCAGCTCAACGGCATCGGAATGTCGCCCGGCGCACCCACGTCGTAACCGCCCGCACCGCGGATCTCGTACCGGCCGTCGTGGTACACCGCCGGATCCGCGCGGCCGTCCCCGTCGTACTGCGCGGACACCGGCGTACCGGAGGCGCCGAACTTCACGGCGGCCTGGCCTTCGATGGTGAACTGCTGGGTGACCGGGTTCCAGGTCGCGGCGTCGACAGTGCCGTTGCCGTCGTAGTCGGCGGGCGCGGCGAGCTGACCGGGCGCGCCGACCTTGAACTCGCGCAGCGCGTAGATCGCCCACAGTCCGGTCGACGGGCGCCAGATGGCCGCCTCGGCGCGGCCGTCGCCGGTGTAGTCGGCCGGCACGGGCACGTCGCCGGGCACCCCGAGCTGCAGCTCGCCGATGCCCTTGATGTACCAGACACCGGTCGCCGGACGGAAAACCGCCAGCTCAGCCGCGCCGTCGCCGTCGAAGTCGGCGGGTGCCGGCACGTCGCCCGGCAGACCCCACTGGACGGTCCTGCGGCCCTCGCCGGTGAGCAGCATGCTCCAGTTGCCGGTCGTCGGCGACCAGGTCGCGACGTCGTCCTTGCCGTCGCCGTTGTAGTCCGCGGCGACCGGGATCTCGTTGGGCCCGCTGGTGAAGATCGGATCGGGGATGCCCTGGAGGCGGACGGTGCCGTCGGTGGGCCGGTACGCGGCCAGCAGCGTCCGCACGATCTCGGGTTTGACCAGGTCGCCGAGGATCGCGCCGGCGCGGTCGCGGATCCAGGGCAGCGCGGCGAGGCCCTTCGCGCCGGGGCACTCGGTCGGGTTGGTCTGCTGGTGCGGGAAGACGCGGGGCACCGTCACGGTCGTGCCGGCCGGGTAGCGCGACGTCGACCCGCCGCCGGTGAGGCTGACGGTGCCGCGCGGATCGATCGCCTGATGCAGTGAAAGTTTCCACGCGGTGTACTGCGCGGCGGCCTCCTGGACCGGCTGCGGCACGCTCGTGTACCGGTAGTCGCCGATCATCGCGATGCCCGCGGTGCCCGTGTTGAACCCGCCGGCCTGGGCGCCGACGACGGGGCGGGACAGCCCGCCGGAGCGGCCCTCCCAGAGCCTGCCGAAGCGGTCGACCAGCACGTTGTAGCCGATGTCGCCCCAGCCGCGGCTGACCGTCTGGTACTGGTAGATCGACCGGAGGATCTTCGGCACCTCCTCCGGGCTGTAGTCGTTGCCGGTGGCGGTGTGGTGCAGTGCGACGGCCTTCACGTAGGTGGCGTACTGCGGGCGCCAGTCCATCAGCTGCTCGTTGGCGCCCCAGGCGGCGCGGCGCAGGATGGCGGGCATGAACGGGCGCAGCCCGACGGGCTGACTCTCCGTGACCGGGGTGGCGGGGGCCGGCGCGATGTCGCCGGGCGCGTCGGTGGGGTCGATGAGGTCGGCGGCGATGTCGTGCGGCGTCGCCCCGCCGGTCGTGGTCACCGCCAGCTGCACGCCGTCCGCCTTGCCGGTCCAGACGAGGTCCGCGCCGCCGCGCTGGCCGGCCTGGGGGGCGTCGGGCGTGACGTCGCGGTCGGCCTCGGCGGTGTCGACGGTCCGCCAGGCGCTCCAGGCGCCGCCGGGGGTGTGGTGCCGGACGGCGACGCTGACATCGCCGATCTTCCCGGTCTCGCGCCAGGTGACGCCGACGGCACTGAAGGGGGCCACGCCCTCACGGGTGACGGTGAGTGTCCGCGCTTTCACGCCGCGCCGGTACCGCTCGCCGAGGCCCGCCGGCGCGCCGGCCTGCGTGGCGACGCCGTCGGCCGGCTTCTCGAAGCTGCCCAGCGGGATGCGCGTGACGTTGGGGGTGACGCCGGTGGGGCCGGGCTGTTTGGCGACGGGGTTGGCCCACTGGATCGGCGCGGCGAGGTCAGGGGCCGGCGGCAGGAACGGGATGCGCGGGTCGGCGGTGGCACCGCCGGCGCTGAGCAGTGCGATGGCGACGCCGCCCACGGCGACGAGTTCGAGCCGCCGGTATCGTCGCATTGCCCATACCCCCATCGCACACCACCTAGCTAGACCCGATTGGAGATGCTATGGGAGGATTTTCCGGACATATGGGGAATACAGTTCCTTCACTCTTTGCGGCAATTGTCGGAAGGGACCCGTCACTTCCGCTGCTGACGTTCTATGACGACGCCACCGGGGAGCGGGCCGAGCTGTCCGGCGCGACGCTCGGCAACTGGGTCTCCAAGACCGCGAACCTGCTGGTCGACGGCTGTGGGCTGGGCCCCGGCGACACGGCCGGCGTCTGGCTGCCGCCGCACTGGCAGACCGCCGCGGTGCTGCTCGGTGCCTGGTCCGCCGGGGTCACCGTCGCCTACGGCGAGCCGACCGCCGCCGGCATCGACGTCGAGTTCGCGTCGGCGCAGGCGGTCGAGGCGGGCGTGCCGGCGGGCCCGCCGGACCGGTTCGTCCTCGGGCTGGCCCCGATGGGCATGCCGATGCGCACCCCACCGGCCGGCTGGGCCGACTACGTGACCTCGGCCCGCCAGCACGGCGACCACTTTCCCGGCGCCCCCGTCGCCGCGGACACCGGCGCGCTCGTCGAGACCGACGGCTCGCTCGACGGGCACGGCCCGCTCCTGGACCGCGCCCGGGCCCGCGCCGCCGAGCTGGGCATCTCGGGCGGCCGGGTGCTCATCGACGCCGACGCGTACCCGTACCCCCTCGACTGGCTGCTGGCGCCGCTCGCCGCCGGGGCGAGCGTGGTGCTCAGCGTGCGCACCGACCTGTCGAAGCTGCCCGCGCGGGGCACCTCCGAGCAGGTCGACCACACCGTCGGCCCTACTGTCTAGCCGCCCGGACCGCTTCGAAGTACCGCAGCGACTCCGGGTTCGCCAGGGCGCCCTTCGCGGCGGCCTGATCGACGGGCGTGCCGGTGAGGATCCGCTTCACCGGCACCTCCAGCTTCTTGCCCGACAGCGTCCGCGGCACCGCCTCCACCGCGAACACCTGGTCGGGCACGTGCCGCGGGGACAGGGCCGTGCGCAGCTCCCGCGCGATCGTGGCGCGCAGCGCGTCGTCGAGGGTCACGCCGGGCCGCAGCACGACGAACAGCAGCAGCTCCCCCGCCCCGCCCTCGGGGTCCTCCAGGTGCACGACGACCGAGTCGGTCACGTCGTCGAGGCCCTCGACGACCGAGTAGAACTCGCTGGTGCCGAGCCGGACGCCGCCACGGTTGAGGGTGGCGTCGGAGCGGCCGGTGATCACGCAGGCGCCGCCCTCGTCGATGGTGATCCAGTCGCCGTGCCGCCACACGCCCGGGTACGTGCCGAAGTAGGCGTCGGCGTAGCGGGATCCGTCGGTGTCGCCCCAGAAACCGACCGGCATGCTCGGCATCGGCGCGGTGATGACGAGCTCGCCGAGCTCACCGATGACCGGGGTGCCGTCGGCGGCGTAGGCCTCGACCCGCGCGCCGAGGGCCCGGCAGGCGATCTCGCCCGCGTGGACGGGCAGCAGCGGCACGCCGCCCACGAACGCCGTGCACACGTCGGTGCCGCCGGACGCCGAGGCCAGCAGGACGTCGGCTGAGACCGCGTCGTACACCCACTCGAAACCCTCGGGTGGCAGCGGCGCGCCGGTCGAGCCCACGCCGCGCAGCGCCGACAGGTCGGCCTGCTCCTTCGGGACGAGCCCGGCCTTGCGGCACGACAGCAGGAACGGCGCGGACGTGCCGAAGTACGTGGTGCCGGACTCGGCCGCGACCCGCCACAGCCAGCCGAGGTCGGGGTGCGCGGGGTTGCCGTCGACGAGGACGATCGCGGCGCCGACCGCCGGGCCGGACACCAGGTAGTTCCACATCATCCAGCCGGTGGTGGTGAACCAGAAGAACCGGTCGCCGGGGCCGAGGTCGTGGTGCAGCGCGAGCATCTTGAGGTGCTCGAGGAGGATGCCGCCGTGGCCGTGCACGATCGGCTTCGGCAGGCCCGTTGTGCCGGAGGAGTACAGCACGTAGAGCGGGTGGCTGAACGGTACCGCCGCGAACTCCAACGCGTCGGACGTCTCGTCCCAGACCGGGTCGCCGCCGCGGAGATACGGGATCTCGATGAACGCCTCGACCGACGGCAGCGCCTCACGGATCGCCGCCACCTCGGCGCTGCGGTCGACGGCCTTGTCGCCGTAGCGGTAGCCGTCCACGGCGACGAGCACCTTCGGCTCGATCTGCTGCCACCGGTCGACGACCGAGCGGGTGCCGAACTCGGGCGCGCAGCTGGAGAAGATGGCGCCGAGGCCGGCGGTGGCGAGCATGAGGACGAACGTCTCGGGGATGTTCGGCGCGTACACCGCGACCCGGTCGCCCTGCGTGACGCCGAGCCGCCGCAGCGTCGCCTGCGCCCGGCGGACCTCCTCGCGCAGCTGCGCGGCGGTCAGCGTGACCGGCTCGCGGGTCTGCGAGTAGGCGAGCACGACCGGCTCGTCGTCGGCGACGCCGGGCATCCGCAGCACGTGCTCGGCGTAGTTGAGACGGGCGCCGGGGAACCAGTCGGCGCCGGGCATCCGCGCGTCGGGCAGCGCCGCGGTGGCCGGCTCGTGCGTCATGACCTCGAAGTGCTCCCAGATCGCCTGCCAGAACTCGGCCGGGTGGTCGACCGACCACTGCCACAGTTGCCCGTAGTCCTCGAACTCCAGGCCCTGCTCGCTCGACAGCCATCGCAGGAAGGCACCGATACGGGTGCGTTCGCGGACGTCTGCAGGGGGTCGCCACAGCTCCTTCGCCATCCGACCATCTTCCTGCACGCCCGAACGATCGCTCAGTGTGGGCCACCGACATCCGCACCCGGGTTTCCGTGTGGCGGCCGCGGGTAATCGATGCGGGTATGACGCTCTCGTTGCCGCACCACCACCGCCCGCAGTGGGTCGGCCTCGCCGGATTCGGTGCCGCCGCGGCGGCCGCCGCCCTGATCGGCGGGCTGGGCGTCGCCGGGACCGCCAGTGAGTACGACTCGCTGAGCCAGCCGTCGTGGGCGCCCCCGTCATGGCTGTTCGGGCCGGTCTGGACCGTCCTGTACTGCTGCATCGCGGTGTCCGGCTGGCTGGTGTGGCGGCGCTCCGGATGGACCGCTGCCCTCACCGTCTTCGCAGCTCAGCTGGCCCTCAACGCGATCTGGACGCCGTTGTTCTTCGGCGTCGGCCAGCGCGGGCCGGCGCTGGCCGACATCGTCGCGCTGTGGGTGCTGATCGGCGTGAACATCGCCATGTTCTGGCGGCGATCGCGCCTCGCGGCCGGGCTGCTGGTGCCCTACTGGGCGTGGGTCACGTTCGCCACCGCGCTCAACGCTTCGGTGTGGTGGATGAACCGCTAGCCCCGGGCTTCTCCTGCGTGAGGTCCCGGGTGGCGCCCGGCACCGGCCGCGGCTGTGTGGCAAAGTCCACGAACTCGAAGTTCCCGGCGGTCACCTTCAGGTCCGCGCCCGTCCAGGCGCCGCCGGCGAACCGGCCCGTCGCCGCGTCGACCAGCAGGCAGTCGGCCTTCTGCGCGTCCGCCATGCAGATCACGTCGTACTGCCGGCCGCCGATGCTCGCCGTGGTGGCCTCGACTGCCAGGTCCGCGAGCGCCTGGTAGAGCGCGGCCCGCTGCTGCGCGTCGAGCAGCGGCTCGACGTAGTGGAACACCTCGTGCAGGTACTTGAAGATCATGCCGTCGGCGTTGCGGCCCGGATACGCCTTCGCGGCCCACGCCCGCCACGCCGCCGACAGCTCATGCGCCTTCGCGGCCTCCCGCGGGAACGCGGCGACGTACTCGGCCTTCATGTTGTCCAGGCCCGGCGCCCCGAGGTGCGCGCGCGCCGTTTCCAGTGCGATCTCGTCATCGGACAGGCTGTGGTCGATGCTCTTGGGCCCGTCGTCGGAGCGACGGATGCGCAGCGCCACGCCGGTCCCAGGGTCCTGCCACACCTCGTGGATGTAGCTGCCCGTGCCGTCGATCAGGTTGTACGTCTTCACGTACAGCACCTGACCGGCCCCGATCGGCAGCGGCCCGCCGCGCTGCTGCCCGGCGATCCTGGTCAGCGCCGCGACCGCGGCGGCGTGGTCACCGCCGGCCTTCCCCGCGACCGGCGGGCGCATCGGCGCCTTCGTGCCGTGCGTGACCGGCAGGTCCACCCCCGCCGGCTGGGTCTGCGCCGGCGCGCTCTGTCCGGGTGTCTGAGCCTGCTCCTGTCGTGGCCGCGTCGTCGGTACCGCGGCCGCGGCGCCGACCACGGCGGCCACCGCCACGGCCGCCCCGGCCGTCGCCAGGATCCAGGTCCTGCGAGGTGCCGTCCGCTCCGGGATTGCGGCGCCGGCCAGCTTCCAGCGCCCCTCGGCCAGGGCGCCCTCGCGGGGCTCGTCGAGGTCGGCGCGGAACTCGCGCACGGCGGCCAGATCGTCAGTGTTCATCGGTCCTCGTCCTCCAACGCCTTGCGCATCTTGGTGCGGGCCCGGTGCAGCGCCGACTGGACCGTGCCGACCGGCAGGTCCAGCGCCTCGGCGATCTCCGCGTAGGACAGTTCGGCGACCGCGAACAGCAGCAGGACGTCGCGCTGGCGCCGGGGCAGCTTCGCCAGCACCCGGGCGACCTTCCGCGACCGGCGCTGCGCGTCGGTGCGCTCCTCCGCCCGGGTCGCGTGGCTCTCCTGCACGGGGTCGACCCCCGTCCTCGCGAGGGCGCGGTAGCCGCGCACCTCGTCGCGGCGGTGCCGGTTGAGCACGTTCGTGGCGATGCCGAACAGCCACGGCAGCGGTGGCTGGTCCTGCGCGAAGGTGTGGCGGCGTTCGTACGCGATGAGGAACGTCTGCGCGACGACGTCCTCGGCCAGATCCGGACCGACCCGGCGCGCGCAGTAGCGGTACAGCGTCCGCGCGTGCCGGTCGTAGATGGCCGTGAAGCCGTCCGCGATCAAGAGGTTGCCTTCCGGGTCCACACCCCTTCTTGTCCGCACGCGCCTGTCATGTTCCCGCTACTTCTGTTCTTCCTGGCGGTGCCGCTGGATCGCCTCCCGGCGCGACAGGCGGTGCTCGCGGCGGATCTCGGCCTCGCGCCACCGGCCCTCGTTCTCGGGCGAATCGGGCACGACCGGCGGCACCGCCCGGGGCTTGCCGTCGGCGTCGACCGCGACGAACACCAGATATGCTGTCGCCACCACGACCGGCTCGGCGACCTCGTCCCACCGCTGCGCGACCAGCCGCACGCCGATCTCCATGGACGTCGTCCCGGTCCAGTTGACCTGCGCGTACGCGTGCACGAGGTCCCCGACCCGCAGCGGCTCCAGGAACAGGATCTCGTCGATCGACGCCGTCACCGCCGTGCCGCCCGAGTGCCGCGCCGCCGCCGCGCCCGCCACGTCGTCGACGAACTTCATGATCACACCGCCGTGGACCGTGCCGTAGAGATTGACGTCGACGGCGGTCATGATGCGACTCAGCGTCACCCGTGAATACGCGGTCGGTCGGCCAGTGTGCTCCTGCATTCCCCAGACGGTACGGTGCGAACCATGCGACACGTGGGAAGCCTGATCGCGGGGATGTTGATCGCCCCGATCGCGTGGCTGCTGATCGCCCTCGGCCAGCAGAAATCCACTGAAACGGTGACGAAGTGGGTGGAGCGCGGCGCCTTCGACAGCGTCGACCTCATCGTGCCCGCCGCATACCTCCTGGGCGCCGGCCTGATCCTGGGCCTCATCGCCACTCTGCGCATCTCCCCCGTCGGCCCGATCGTCGCCGGCCTGGCGCTGCTCGGCACCTACGTGAGCCTCTTCATCGACCCGCTCGGCGCCCTGGACGGCCTGCCCGCCGACTACAAGCTCGCCGGCCTGACGATCAACCTGCAGCTGCCCATCCTCAACGGCACGACCGCCGTCCTGGGCATGGCCCTGCTGGTCGCCGCCGCGAGCGTCAAACGCTGGCGCGCGTGGCCCTTGACCGCCCCGGTCGTCGCCACCGGCGGCGAACCCCTCGACCCGCACGAGTTCCCCCTGGGCCAGGGCCCGACCGCGGCGCACCCCGGCTCCCGCACCACCGAGTTCCCGTCCGCCGCCGGTGCCACGTCGGTGCTGCCGCCGTATGGCGCGCAGGCCTCCTCCGGTGGCGGCAGCGGCTCTGGTACGCCGAGCTCCGGCGCCACCTCCGTCCTGCCCACCTTTGGCGCCGCTCCGGCCGGTTCGCCGGGCCTGCCTTCCGACGCGACGCAGCCCGTGCCGCCGGTGGGCCGCCCCGCCGCCGGCCACCCGCCCGTGTCGCACTTCGCCGCTCCGGTGTCCGGCGCTGGGTCGTACCCGCCTCCGGTGACCTCCGCGCCCCCGGTGTCGTCCGCCCCGCCGTTCTCTGCCCCGCCGTCCTCTGCTCCACCGGCGTCTGCTCCGCCGGCGCTTTCGAAGCCGGCCGCGCCTGGGTTCGCCGCGCAGCCCCCCGCCGGTGGGCACCCCGGCCAGCAGGGCGGCCCGGCCCCGGTCTCGGCGCCCGGCAGCAGCACCGGCCCGTCGTGGCTCACCCCGGACTCGATCGCCGCCCAGCCCTCTTCTCCCCAGCCGTCCTCCGCCCCGCCGGCCGCTGGGCAGCCCTACTCGGCGCCGCCGGCCCCTGGTCAGCCTTCCTCCGCCCCGCCGGCCCCCGCGCACCCCCATTCGGCGCCGCCGGCCGCTGGGCAGCCGTACCCCGCGCAGCCCTTCTCGTCCCCGCCGGCCCCTGCACAGCCCCATTCAGCACAGCCCCATTCAGCACCGCCGGCCCCTGGGCAGTCGTATCCCGCGCAGCCTTTTTCCGCCCCGCCGGCCCCTGGGCAGCCTCACTCGGCACCCCCGGCCCCTGGGCAGCCTTACGCGGCCCCGCTCGCCGGGCAGCCCCCGCTGACGCAGCCGTCCTCCATCGCAGCGCCGGTCGCGCAGCCGCTGGCCGCCGCTCACGGCGCCGGGACCCCGGGTGGGCAGGCCGCGCCGGCCACCCCGCCCGGCCCGTTCCCGCCGTCGCTCGGTGGCCGGGGTGGACCGCCGGCTCCGGCCGCCCCGCAGGGTTCGCCGCCGCCCGGGCCGTTCCCGCCCGGGGGCGCGCCCGCCCCTGGCTCCGCGACCCAGTTCCGCCCGGCCGCCGGCCAGGGTGCGCAGACGCCGCCGTTCGCTCCGCCGGGCGCACCCCGTCCTGCCTCGGCACCGCCCGCGCCCCAATTCGGCCAGCCCGCATCCGCCCCGCCGGCGCCGTTCGCACCTCCCACGTCCGGCCCCGCGTCCGCACCGCCCGCACCCGGCCAGGCGTCCGCACCACCGGCCCAGTTCGGCCAGCCGGCCGGCCCCGCGCCCGCGCAGTTCGGACAGCCCGCGTCCGCACCGCCCACGCACTCCGGGCAGCCCTCCGCCGGTCCCGCGTCCGCGCCGTTCGCACCACCGACGGCCGGCCCCGCCTCGGCACCGCCCGCGCAGTTCGGGCAGCCCGCATCCGCACCGCCCGCACCGTTCGGGCAGCCTTCCGCCGGGCCCGCAGCCGCACCGCCCGCGCCGTTCGCACCACCGACGGCCGGTCCCGCATCGGCACCGCCCGCGCCGTTCGCTCCGCCGGCTTCGGGACCCGCGTCGGCTCCGCCCGCGTCCGGGCCCTCGTCCGCGCCGCAGGCTTCGCCGTTCGGGCAGGCCGGGTCCGGTCCCGCGGCGTCGCCGGCGGCACCGCAGTTCTCCGCACCCGCGTCCGCACCGTCCGCGCCACAGTTCGGGCAGCCCGCGGCCGGGTCCGCATCCGCACCGCAGTTCTCCGGGCCGGCGTCCGCGCCTCCTGCGGCCGGGCCTGCTTCCGCACCGCCTGCGCCGCAGTTCGGGCACACCGCAGCCGGGCCCGCGTCAGCACCGCCGTCGGCCGGTCCCGCCTCAGCGCCACCCGCGACTGGGCCGGCATCCGCACCGCCCGCAGCGCAGTTCGGGCACACCGCCGGTCCCGCGTCGGCACCGCCCGCTGCCGAGCCTGCATCCGCACCGCCCGCGGCCGGGCCTGCCTCCGCACCGCCCGCGGCCGGGCCTGCCTCCGCGCCGCCCGCGGCCGGGGGCACGCCTTGGGCCGGGGCGCCCGGCGGGTTGGCGGAGGGCGGCGACGAGCTGCCGACCCGGCCGCTGGGCGCGCCTGTCACGCCGCACGAGGGTGGGGGGCCGTTGCGTCCTGCGTCCGAGTCGGTGGCTCCCTCGCCGCAGGTGCCGCAGACCAGGTACGGGCGGCCCAGCGCGAGCGAGCCGGCCACCGAGCCGTTCGGCATCACGCAGCAGACACCGGCCGCCGGCAGTGGTGAGGCGTTGCCGTCGCGGGCGGCGCGGCCCGACGTGGTGCGGGAGACGTCGATCCTGGCGGGGCCGTCGTTCGACGGGTTCAGCGCCGGGCGGCGGGGCGTCCGCGAGGAGGAGACCGAAGCGCTCCACCCCAACCGCCCGTCCCGGCCGCGGCACGCCGCGCAGAACGAGACCGGTGAGCACCCGACCGTCGGCGGGAGCGTCGACGAGGGCGCGACGACCCGGTTCATGCCGATGCGGGCCACCGACCCCGTCCAGGAGCCGGCGACCGGGACGGACACGGACCAGGACCAGCAGGCGACGACCCGCATCGGACCCGTCGACCCGGACGTGACCACCAGGCTCGGCGCGCCGAGTGCGGCGGAGCAGGCGGAGCGGCGGGCGGCGTTCGCACGGGGCGAGGCGGAGCGGCGGGCCAACGCGCAGGCCGAGCTCGAGCGGCTCACCGCCGAGCGGGCCGCCGCTTCCGAACACGGCGACGACGAGCCACCGACGTCTCCGTGGGCCGCACCACCCCGCGACCGCACCTGAGCAGACCGCACCTGAGCAGCAGGCGCACCGAGGGCCGTCACCTTTCGAGGAGGCGGCCCTCGGTCGTAATTCGGTGGCGGTGCCGGGACGAGATGCGCGACGATGCATCCGTGTGATTCGCAGGACGTGCTGACCGCCTGACCTGGACCCCGCGCAGGGGACGGGCCGGGTGACGTTCCCGTCCGCTCACACTCCCGCTGCGAGGCCACCTTGCTACGCGCTGTTTCTTTGTCCAAGCACTACGACGCCGAGCTGCTGTTCGAAGGCGTCGACTTCACCCTGAACGCCGGTGACCGGCTCGGGCTCGTCGGGCCCAACGGCGCCGGGAAGACCACGCTGCTGCGGTTGTTGACCGGGGCCGAGAAGCCGACGAGCGGGCACGTCAGCCTCGCACCGCGGCGCCGCATCGGGTACTTCGCCCAGCAGGTCCCGAATCCGGATATCTCCGTTCTCTCCTTCCTGAGCGACGGCGAAGCCGACCACCTCGCGCGCCGGATGCGGGCGCTCGAGGCACGCATGGCGGACGACGCCACGGTCCTCGAGGAGTACGGGCAGGTCCAGGAGCGCTGGCTGGCCCTGGAAGGCTGGTCGGCACCGCAGCGCCGGGCCGAGGTGCGCGAGCGGCTCGACATCGCACACCTGCCCGACGACCTGCCGGTCGGCAAGGTCAGCGGCGGCGAGCAGGCCCGGCTGATGCTCGCCCGCGTCCTGCTCGCGACGCCTGACGTGCTGATTCTCGACGAGCCGACGAACCACCTCGACGCCGCCGGCACCGCGTGGCTCGGCGGCTTCCTCGCGGCGTTCCGCGGCGCGGTCCTGGTCGTCACGCACGACCGGGCGTTCCTCGACCGCACGGTGACCCGGATCGTCGAGCTCGACGGCATCCACACCACCCCGCAGTGGTACGAGGGCGGCTACACCGACTACCGCGCCGAGAAGACCCGCCGCTGGCAGAAGCTCCTGCTCGACCACGAGGCGCAGGAGAAGTTCCGCCGCCGGCTCGAGGCCGACATCGCGAGCACCAAGGACCAGGCCCGCGGCGTCGAGGAGTCGGTACGGTCGGGGCTCGGGTCCGACAAGATCCGCCGGTACGCGAAGAAGGTCGCCAAGAAGGCCAAGGCCCGCGAACGCCGCCTGACCCGGCAACTCACCTCCGCGCGCTGGATCGCCGAGCCGTCCACCCGCCCACCGCTCACCCTCGCGTTCCCTGTGGCTCCGGAGGCCCCAGAAGCCGCGGAGTCCGTGGTGAGCGCCCGCGGGCTCACGGTCAAGCTCGGCGCGCGGCGCGTCCTGGACGACGTCTCGCTCGACGTCCACGGCCGCGTCCTGGTCACCGGCCCCAACGGCGCCGGCAAGACCACCCTGCTGCGCGCCCTGTCCGGCCGGCTCCCTACCGACGCGGGCACGGTCACCACCGCCGCCGACGTCGCCGTCCTCCCCCAGACCCATGACGACCTGCGCCGCGATGACCGCACGGTGCTGGGATTCTTCCGTTCGAGGGTGCCGGTGTACGTCGATGAGGCCGAATCCCTCCTCGATGCCCACCTCTTCGGCCCCGACGAGTGGGACCGCCGCCTGCGCGACCTCAGCGCCGGTGAGCTGCGCCGGCTGCTCCTCGCCGTCATCGTCAACACCGGCACCCAGGTCCTCTTCCTCGACGAACCCACCAACTTCCTCGACTTCGAGGCCATCGACGTCGTCGAGGAGGCGTTGCGCGCCTACCAGGGCACCCTCGTCATGATCACCCATGACGAGTACTTCGCCCGCAACGTCGGCTTCGACCACCGCTGGCACGTCACCGACGGCCACGTCCGCGCCGCATAGGTGCGGCCGGCTGATCGGATGCTTGCGTGGCCCCGGACCCCGACCAGGTGAAGGAGCGGCGGGGCAGGAACGGCACCGCGGCGACGACCGTGGTGAGGCAGGCGGCGGCGAGCACGGCGGCCAGGCGTTGGTGGGCGCCGGTCCAGTCGGGACCGTCGACGCTGACGAAGAACGCCGCCGAGCGCGGAGCGAAGGCCAGCGCGGCCAGGGCGACCAGGACGGCGGGGGCCGCGGTGGGGCTGGCCACGCCACGCGGCGCCAGCCGCCAGGCGAGGACGGCGGCGGCCGGGCCGAGGGCGCCGATCGCCGCCGCCTCCAGGGTCAGCGCCCGCAGCGGAAGAAGGTCACCGGTGCCGTCCTGGGCGCCGGCGAGCGTGACGGCGAGCGCCGCCGCCCACCACGCGGCCAGGACGGCACTGCCGATGGCGGTGCGGATCGCGACCCCGTGCCAGGCGGGAGCCGGCGCGGTGGCGGTGGTGGGCTTGGCGGGGTCGTCGTAGAGGAACGCCAGGCCGACGGCGGCGCAGGCGGTGGCCAGGCGCAGCAGGGCGGCCAGGTTGTCGGCCGTGAGGGTCACCGTCATCGCCGCGGGAACGCTGACGATCGCGAGACCGGCCGCCATCGCACCGAGCACCGGACTCCAGCGGATCGCCCGGAGGGTCGGCCGGACAAGGGCGGGCCACCTCATGCCGGACCCGCCACTCGCCCCACGACCACACCACCACGGCAAGCCGCAACCGCACCGCCGCGGGAAGCCGCAACCGTGTCACTGCGGGAAGCCGCGACTGCACCGCCGCGGGAAGGGGCGACCACATCACCGCGGGAAGCCGCGACTGCACCGCCGCGGGAAGGGGCGACCACATCACCGCGGGAAGTGGCGACCGCGCCGCCGCGGGGAGTGCGGACGATCGGATCGACCCGGCGGCGGTCGGTGGCCGGAGGGCGGCGGCGTGGCCCGGCGGCGGTCAGGCGGTGCATACGGTGCGCTCCTCCTCGGGTTGCTCCGGGGCGATCGGCACGCCCATGAGCGCGGCGAAGCGGTCCGCCGCGGTGGCGGGGTCGGTCAGCTCGGTCCAGTGCGCGGTGACCAGGGCGCCGACCTCGGCTGGGGGCCGCCCCAGGGCGCTGAGGCCCGGCGCGGCGTCGCGGTCGGGGACGCTGATGCCCATGAAGGGCGCGTAGTCCAGGAAGGCGAGGCCGCCGGAGCTGGCGGCGTCCAGCTTCCGCAGCCCCCTGGCGGTCGCGGGGGTGGCCTGGCCGACAAGCCACACGAGCAGCGCGCCGCGGGCGCCGCAGACCATGCCGTTGGGGGCGAACGCGCTGCCGGTCATGAGGCGGTGCGCGGCGGCGGCGGCGAAGACGGCCTCGGAGGCGTCGTCGCCCCAGCTGGTGCCGACCGGGATCACCGCCGGGGTGCCGGCGGCCGCCGCGGCGCGCTCCCAGGCGGTGTTGCGGCCGGTCTCGTCGGCGGAGCTGGTGGAGGAGCCGGCGGTCGGGTAGCCGTGGGCCCAGACGCGCTGGCGGACGGCGAGGGGTGGGCCGGTGACGGCGGGAACGGCGCGGCGGACGCCCTGCAGCACCGCCTCCCAGCCGGGGATCCAGGCCGTGAAGTCGGCGAAGGCGCAGTACGTGACGTCGCCGCGGCGGTGGCAGGCCTGCTGGGCGGCGGGGTTGTCGGTGGCGGTGACGGCGGCGCGGCGCGGAGCGTCGTCGGTGTGGAACTGGGCGGCGCCGGCAGCGGCCGCGACGAGCGAGACGAGCACCGCGGCCACGGTCACGGGGCGGCCGCGGGCGCCGGAGCGGAACAGGGCGGCGACGGCGACGAGACCGGCGAGGCCCGCCACGTATCCGAGGTGCCGCAGCGACGGCCGGTCGACCAGGTCGGCCGGCAGGGCGAAGGGCAGGTCGCCGAACATGACCGGCTGGAGCAGGCGCAGGGCCGCGTTGCCCCTGGCGGCGGCGACCAGGACGGTGAACGCGGCCACGGCGAAGGCGAACATCGCCAGGGGCGCCACCACGGCGGAGCGGACCAGCTTGGCGAGCAGCACCCCGGTCGCGGCGAGGAGCGCGACGAGGACCGGGATCAGGGCGAGCTCGGCCGGGTCGGGGCGGCCGGCGGCGCCGGGCAGCAGCGCGAGGGCGCCGATCCGCGCGGCGGCCAGCAGGGTGACGCCGGCCGCGTAGGGCAGCGGGGCGAGCAGGAACGCCGCGGTGCGCCACGGGTCCGGCAGGACGAGCACCGAGTAGAGGGCGTCGGTGCGGTGGCGGTGGGCGCGCAGCGCGTTGAGGTTGGCGACGACGAGGGCGCCGCCGCCGAGGATGAACAGCCCCGACAGCTGCAGGCCGACGACCTTGTCGTGGAGCACCGGATAGCGGTCGGTGGAGCCGGTGACGAGGTCGTACACCCACGGGGACACGAACAGCAGCACGGCGACGAGGGTCAGCGGGTGCCGGGCGAAGCGGACCGCCTCGATCCGGGCCAGGGCCAGCATCGCCCGGCGCCACGGCACCCGCACCGGGCCCTCGGCAGGTGCGAGCACGGCCGTCATGACGCACCGCCGACGTCGACGAGCATGAGATATCCGTCCTCGATCGTGGGTGGGAGCAGCTCGGCACCGGGCGGCGGGTCGCCGACATGACGGTGCAGGCCGGTGCCGGTGCGCCAGGAGGCGAGGGCGCCGGGCTCGCGGGTGGCGCTGGTCCACACCCGGCCGTCGGCGAGGGCGGCGAGGGCGGCGGGCGTGCCGGAGAAGCGGACGGTGCCACGGTCGATGACGACGACCTCGCGGCACAGGGACATGACGTCCTCGGTCTGGTGCGTCGACAGCAGCACGGCCCGGTCCTCGCCGAGGTCGGCGAAGAGCTCGCGGAAGCGCATCCGCTGCTGCGGGTCGAGCCCGACGGTCGGCTCGTCGAGGATGAGCAGGTCGGGGTCGCCGACGAGGGCGGCGGCGAGCGCGACCCGCTGGCGCATGCCGCCGGACAGCGCCTTGATGCGGGTGCGGCGCTGGTCGTCGAGGCCGACGGCGGCGAGGACCCGGCGGACCTCGGCGTGACGGTCGCCGCGGTGGGTCAGCTCCTTGAGGATCGCGACGTAGTCGACGAACTCGAACGCGGTGAAGCCCGGGTGGAAGCCGGGGTCCTGGGGCAGATACCCGAGGCGGCGCCGCACGGCGAGCCGCCCCGGCCCGGTGAGCGGGTCGTGGCCGAGGACGCGCAGCGAGCCCTCGTCGGGGTCGAGCGCGGTGGCGACGATCCGCAGGAGGGTGGTCTTGCCGGCGCCGTTGGGGCCGAGCAGCCCGGTGACGCCGGTGCCGAGGGTGAGCGTGACGCCGTCGAGGGCGGTCTTGCGCCCATACCGCAGGGTCAGGCCTTCGGCCCGCACGGCGCCGGCGGTGTCGTCGGGGCGGCGTGTTCTGGCCGCGTCGATGCTCATCGGAGCCTCCTGGAGTCGGTGTCGAAGGTCGCCGCCCGCCGGGCGAGGAGCCCGACGGCGAGTGCGACGGCGAGTGCGGTGCCGGCCTGGCCGGCGGCGGTGAAGAGGACGCCCGCCGCGGCGGCGACGAGGCCGCCCCAGCCGACGCCGGCGACGACGGCCGCGGTGACCGTGCCGAGGCGCGGGGCGAGCAGGAGCGTGAGCACCGTCAGCGCGAGCGACGGCAGGAACCAGCCGGCCGCGCCGGGGCCGGCGTCGGGCACCGCCAGGCTCGCGAGGGCGCACAGCACGGTGGTGACGGAGACGACGGCGGCGCAACGCAGCAGGAGCAGCCGGAACGACTGCATCGGCGCGACGAGGGCCACCTCATACGTGGGGTCGATGCCGGGCCCGAACGACACGGCCACGCCGAGCAGCGGCAGCAGCGGCGCGCCGGCGAGGAACACGAGCGGGTCGGCGAGCCGGGCGACCGTGGCCGTCATCGCCAGGGTCAGGGTGATCGCGACGAGCCACGACAGCCGCAGCGCCGGGGTCGCGGCGAGCAGCCTGGCGGTGTGGTCGGGCACGCGCAGCAGCAGCAGGAGCCGCTCGACAGGCCCTGGCACGGGCGCGTCGAGGGAGGCGTCGAGGCGCGTCCAGCCGTCGTCGACGAGCCGCGGATCCGCGACGGCGGTGAGCCGCGAGCGGCACGCCGCGCACGCGCCGAGGTGCGCCTCCACCGACCAGAGCAGCGGCCCGGCGAGCCCGCCGCCGGCATACGCCCGCACGTCGGAGTCCTGCAGATGCCAGACATCGGAACGACCCATGCCGCCACCCCCGCTGCGCCCCAAAGGCCCGCTCATGCCGTCACCTCCGCTGCGCTCCGGCGCCAGCCTGAGCCAACCTGCCATCCCGATGAGCGAGCCGAGCCGCTCCGCTGCCCGCTCATGCCGTCACCTCCGCTGCGCTCCGGCGCCAGCCTGAGCCAGCCTGCCATCCCGATGAGCGGGCCGAGCCGCTCCGCTGCCCGCTCATGCCGTCACCTCCGCTGCGCTCCGGCGCCAGCCTGAGCCAAACCTGCCATCCCAATGAGCGGGCCGAGCCGCTCCGCTGCCCGCTCATGCCAGCTCCTGCCGTAGTTGCCGGCGGGCCCGCATCGCCCGCGTCTTGACCGTGCCGGGCGGGATGCCGAGCAGCACCGCGGCCTCGGCGGTGGTGAGCCCGTCCAGGACCGTAGCCTGGACGACGGCGCGCAGCTCCGGGGAGAGCCGCGAAAGGGCGCCGGCGAGGTCACCGTGCTCGACGCCTCGCAGCACCTGCTCCTCGGCCGAAGGCTCCGCGGGCTCCTCACCGCCGCGGAACCTGGCGAGGAGCCGGCCGAGCCGGTGCCGGGCACTGGTGCGGCGCAGCGCGTCGACCAGGCGCCGCGAGCCGATCCGCCACAGCCAGCCGGCGACGTCGCCCTGCTCGCGGTAGCGGGCGGCGCCGCCGTGCCACAGCTCGAGGAACGTCTCCTGGACGACGTCGTCGATCAAGGTCTCATCGGCACACCGGTACCGCAGCCGCAACGTCAACCAGACGGCGTGCCGCCGATAGAACTCCTCGAACGCCGCCCTGTCCCCGGCGGCGGCCAAGGCGAGCAGATCGGCGTCAGACTGAACCCTCACACCTCATCATCGGATCGACCCCGCCGACCGGTTCACGACCACGAGAGAAAACTACGGAGCGGCGTTGAGCAGATCCACCGCGCTGTGCTGGCAGCTGTGGTTGGAAGCGGTCCGCGGCCCGGCCCAGTGACTGCCGTAAGCGTCCAACGTGTCCCGATCGTTCGCATAGGCGCTGTCCGCGTTGCGCTGCAGATAGGCGTTGTAGGCCCCGCCGGCGGCCGCGTTCAGCACGCCCAGGCCGCGCACGGCGGCGCCCTTGAACGAGACCCCGTCCCCGGCGCAGGTGCTGCTCTCGTTCGGCTCACGCAGGATGCCGCCCGGCGACAGATACGTGCTCGCGACCAGCGCGTCCCCGATCCGCCGCGCCGTGGCCAGGGCGGCGGCGTCGCCCGTGAGACGGTTGAGCTGCACCAGCGCGTTCATCAGCACGCCCTGGTTGTAGGTCCACGTGACGGACCCGTTGTTGCGGCAGGTGCTGAGGCTGATCCCGTCGTTGACGAGGTTCGACCCGTTGAGCATCCCGGTGCTCTGGAACCACGTCCAGCCCGCCTGCGCCCGCCCCCGATAGACCGTGTCGCCCGGGATTCGCAGCGACAGCGCCGCGTTGAGCTGGATGTAGAGGCTGTTCTCGATGGCGTTCTTGACCAGCCGGTCCGTCTTCCACCAGACCCCGCCGCCGCAGCGGGTGTCCCAGTAGGCGTACATGTGGTCGGCGCCGGCCCGGGCGGTGTTCAGGTAGCGGCTGTCGCCGGTCGCGTCGTAGGCGGCCACCCACGCCAGGGCCCACCAGCCCGTGTCGTCGAGGTACTCGTTGCGGAACTGGCCGAGCTTGGCGTTGACCTGCTTGTCGTAGGTGTTGGCGATGGCGTACCGGTAGCTGCCCATCCCCGACCGGCGACTGTTGTCGATGACGGCCGTGAGCGCGTTCGCCGAGGTCCACCAGTCGTTGTTGCCGAACAGCCCCGTCGGGAGGTTGTACTGCATCATGAGGGCGGTGGCGGCCGCGGTACGCCGGTCCCACGCGTTCCAGGTGCTGCGGGTCCACGCCGTGCAGGTCAGTTCGGGGCGGTCACCGGCCTTGCCGCAGGCACGCAGCGCGCCGACCCCGTTCGCCGCCCAGTTGTCGACGTTGAACTGCGCGGTCCGCCGCGCGGTGGCGCCGGCGGACACGGTGGCGTAGCCGATGCGGCTGTCGACCCAGGTCCGGCCGCCGTCGAAGGACCGGTCCATCCAGACCTCGTCGCCGGCCTTGCCGTTGTCCAGGGTCGCCCAGGCCATCGCGTCGGTGTCGTTGAGATGCATGGTGAAGCGCCGCCCGTACAGGGTGCTGCTCACCGTCTGCCGGTCCGAGGGGGCGAGCGCGGCGTCGCGCCCGTCGCAGTAACGGTTGCAGACGACGGTCGCGGCCTCGGCGGTCGAGGGAACGGCCACCACGGCGGCAAAGACCAACGCAACAGCAACAAGCACACGCACGGCGGCCTCCGAACCTGGCAAAGGGCCCGGACCGCCATCCGGTTTTCATCGACAATCCTCCACGCATGCAGTTCTGTCAACTCTTGACACAACCGGATCACGCGGAGAGACTCGCCACAGCCGTCAATGCCCGAACCCCCGGGAGCCCCCGCATGCGCCGGATCCTCGTGCTCGCCGCCGTCCTGGTGAGCTGCATCGCCGCGATCGCCGCACCTGTACAGGCCGCGGTGACCACCCGGCCGGTCAAGGTCATGCCGCTCGGCGACTCGATCACCTGGGGCGAGGGCAGCCCGACCACGTCCAGCTACCGGGCACCGCTGTACAACCGCCTCGTCGCCAACGCGGGCTACAACATCGACTTCGTCGGCTCGCAGCGGTCCGGCTCCCTGCCGGACACCGACAACGAGGGGCACTCGGGCTGGCGCATCGACCAGATCGCCGCGAGCGCCAACGGCTGGCTCGCCACCTACCAGCCCGACGTGATCCTGCTGCACATCGGCACCAACGACATGAACCAGAACTATCAGGTGGCCACGGCGCCGCAGCGGCTCGGCTCGCTCATCGACCAGATCCTCGCCGCGCGCCCCACCGCCACCGTGCTGGTCGCGAAGATCGTGCCCGCGCTCGACGCCACCATCCAGGCCCGGATCAACACGTTCAACGCCGCCGTCCCCGGCATCGTGAGCGCCCGCGGCGCGAGGGCCAGGCTGGTCGACCTGTCGACGCTCGCGGCGTCCGACCTCAACGACACGCTGCACCCCAACGACTCCGGCTACGCCAAGATGGCCACGCGCTGGTACACGGCCCTGGAGCCGGTGCTCGGCGACGGCCGCGACTGGCCGCTGCTGCGGGCCCCGTTCGAGCCGAGCGACCCCGCGCCGACCTGGCTGGACAGCGCCGGCGCGGCCATCGGCGTCGGCGGCTACTGCTGCGCCCTGACCGCGATGGAGTCCTCCCCGCGCGCCGAGCTGGCCCGCAGCGGCAGCGCCGCGCTGATGTACTCCGGCGCCGACAACTCCGCCACCCAGTCCTACTCCTACCAGCGGATCCTCGCCACGGACCTGCCGGTCGGCGCGACCACGACGCTGTCCTACTGGATCTACCCGCAGCAGGCCACCGGCACGTTCGTCGCGGTCGACCTGCAGTTCAGCGACGGCTCCGCGCTGCGTGACTCCGGCGCCGTCGACCAGTACGGCGTCCGCGCCCACCCGCAGTTCCAGGGCGAGGGCGGCCACCTCGTGGTCAACCAGTGGAACCTGGTGCGGGTCAGCCTCGGCGGGCTCGCCGGCCGCACGATCACCCGCGTCGACGTCGGCTTCGACCGCCCGACCGGCACCGGACCGTTCCGCGGCTACGTCGACGACATCGCGATCACCGACGAGGGCGGCGCCGACCCGGGCGTGAACCTGGCCCGCGGCGCCACCGTCACCGGCAGCGCCGCCTGCGTCGCGGCGGAGGCCCAGGCGAAGGCCGTCGACGGCGTGATCACCGGCAACAGCAAGTGGTGCAGCGGCGCCGCCGGCGCCACCCTGCAGGCCGACCTCGGCGCCGCCAGGACCGTGCGCCGGTTCGTGGTCCGGCACGCCTCCTCCGGCGGCGAGCCGCAGGCGCTGAACACCCGCGCGTTCACCATCCAGGTGAGCACCGATGGCGCGACGTGGACGACCGCGGTGACCGTCACCGCCAACACCGACGGCGTCACCAGCCACCGGGTCGGCCCGCTGACCGCCCGCTACGTGCGCCTGGTCGTCACCACCCCGACCCAGACCACCGACCCGGCGACCCGCATCTACGAGCTGGAGGTCGAGGGCGCTTAGGCGCCGCCGTAGCCGGAGGCGGTGTCCTCCTCGTCGTCGATGACGAACGAAGGGCCGAGCCGGTCGGCGAGCACCCGCGGGTCGAGCAGCGCCCAGCGGGTGCCGCCGACCGAGCGCAGGTAGGCGAAGTCCGCGCCCCACCAGCCCGGCTCGTACGCCACGACATCCACCCGCTCGCCGACGAAGCGCAGCCGGACCTGGTCCGCGACGACCCCCGACTCGTCCGCCAGGTTGGATCCGCGGACGGTCAGCACGGCCAGCAGGCCGCCGTCGTCCTCGCGCCAGGCTCTCAGCCGGCCGGCGCGACGCATCTCGCCGCAGCCTGCCACGTGCACCGTGTAGGCGAAGTCATGCTGGTCACACACCAACATCGCACTCACAAACATCGATGCTACACGCCGCGGCGCCTAGCGCATGCCGCGATAGACGCCACGGAGCCGGTCGAGGCGCTGGCGCTGCTCGTAGGTCGCGCCGAGCGTGATGAGCAGCAGGCCGGTGCCGCCGAAGAGCAGCAGCAGCATCCAGACGGGCAGCCCGATGCGCAGCAGCTCGTTGACGGTGGCGATGATCGTCACCGCGGACCCGACCGCGACCGGCGCCTTCTGCTGCCGGACCGCGCCGATCGCGACGGTGATGACGCCGGCGAGGATCAGCAGGACGCGGCGCAGCTCCGGGGAGTTCTCGTTGGCGATCGCGAGCGCGAGGCTCGGCGCGAAGCCCGCGACGAGGGCCGGCCCGTAGGCGAGCCAGCTGCCCAGCTCCGGGCGGCGGCGGATCTCCAGGAGCCCGGTGATGAGCGCGAGCACCGCGAAGGGCAGCGTGTACGCCTCGATCAGGGCCACCTTGACCGTGATCAGCAGCAGCCAGATCGCGATCAGCTCGGCGACGGACGCGGCGATGATGAGGATGACCCGCTGCTGGCCGCTGCGCCCCTTGCGGGCCGCGGACAGGCCGAGGACCGCGCCGAGGGCGGTGAGGGCGGCCGCGGTGTGCGCGGCCGAGCCGAGGGTGAGCAGGACCGCGACGACCGCGCCGGCGTAGCCGGCCGCCTCGATCGTCATCGCCTCCCGGTTGATGCTGTTGCCCGGCCGCAGCCGCGGCAGCGCGGCACCCAGCACGAGCAGCATCGTCGCGACGATCAGCAGCGGAAACGCGCACTGCCGCAGCGGCAGGCCGGCGGCGAGCCCGGCCGCGAGGGCGAAGCCCTGCGCGGTCGACGCCGCGACGTGCCAGCCGAGCATCCGGCCGTTGGGTGTGCGCCCCCAGATGCCGGCGACCGCGCCGACGACGATCGAGCCGGCCAGCCACGTCAGCGTCTGCTGCTTGGTGGCGAGGCTGCCCGCGCCGCCCGCCCCGGCGGCGAGCACGGCGATGACGAAGACGAGCCGGCGGGCGATGATGAGCATCCGGCCGTCGGAGCTGTCGGCCTCCGGCGGGATCGTCAGGGCCAGGCCGAGCCCGGCGATCGTGGCGACCAGCAGCGCCGCCGTCGGCTGCCACGGCCACGGCGCGTGCAGCGCCGCCGGCGCGATCAGCATGGTCAGCGCGGCGCTGGGCACGACGATCGCGACGGCGCGACCGGCGACGGCCTGCCCCGAGCCGCCGAGACCGACCGCCATGAGCGCGCCGGCGATGGTGAGCAGCGCCGCGGCGAGCACGTGGGTGCCGTTGCCCGCGAAGCGGCCGAGCTCGCCGAGGTCGGACGCGGTCTGCGCGGTGCCCGTCCAGGGGCGCTGGATCCACTTGTACGGTCCGGCCAGCGCCGCGTACACCGCCGGCGCCACGAACACGACGACGATGAGCGCGGGCAGGCCGGCCGCCGCAGCGACGCCGACGGTGTACCCGCGGGGTGCCCGGACCTGCCGCCACCGGCCGGGCGTGCCGGCGTTGTCCGGGCGGAAGCCGGACATCGGCACCCACGCGACGCCCGGCTGCCAGGTGACCCGCAGCAGCTCGGCGAGGACCCCGAGCAGCGCCGCGGCGGCCGCGTAGACGACGGCGCCGTCGCGCTCGACGATCAGCGCCGCCACGGCCGTGGTGGTCGCGCCGCCCGCGACGCCGACGGTCACGTACGGCAGGTACCCCGGTGCCTGCTGGGCCCCGGTCGCGGCGGCGGCGAGACCGACGGCGGAGGTCGCGAGCGCGGCGATGAGCACGGTGCTGGCCTGGCCCGGGTGCAGCCCGCCCGCGGCCGCGGCGGCGGCACCCGCGAAGGCGAAGAGGGCTGCGGCGACACCGCACCCGCCGACGAACGTGAGCGGGCCGTCGGACGGGTCGCCCCGGCGGATCGCGGTGGCCCGGGCGAACCAGGCGATGGCCACGCCGCTGACCGCGAGCGCGACGAGCGTGCCCGCGCTCGCGCCGGGCCGCACGAGGCTCGCGCCGGCGGCGAACATGCCGGCCACCAGCGCGGCGCCGAGCCGCGTGTAGGCGCCGCGCCAGCCCTTCGCGGTGGCGGCCCAGGCCGCGATCCCGGTCGCGGCGATCCAGCCGATGACCATCGGGGACTGCCAGCCGAGGCCGAGCCCGACGGGGGCACCGATGGCCGCGAGGGCGGCAGCCGAGGCGGCCGTGTCGTCGCCGTACGGCTGCGGCAGTGCGATCGCGGCCGCGCCGGCGAGCAGCAGCAGCGCGATGGGGACCTGCCACCCGTACGTCGCGAGCTGCTGGGCGTTGGCCAGCCATCGGTCGTCGAGGACGGCGCGCCACGGCGGGTCCGCGGCCCGGATCACCCCGACCGCCCCGATGACGGCCAGGCTGCCGGCGAACAGGCCCGTGCAGACGCCGACGGTGGTGGCGCCGGCGACCGGGCCGCGGCGCCACTCGTCGGGCAGGGTCCGGGCGGCGACCGCGACCGCGAACACGAGCAGCGCGAGAGTCACGACCTCGATGCCGTCGGACGCGAGCGACACGGCCCTGGCCACGGCGCCGATCCCGGCGATCGTCACGGCGGCCGCCGCGGCGTCGGCGCCGGTGAATTCGGCGCCGAACGTCTGCCGGTCGTCCATCCGGGGCGCCATCCACAGCATCGCCACGGCGATCACCATGAGCAGGCCGATGACCAGGTCGATCGTGGTGGCGCCGTCCGCGCGCAGGACCGCGATCGCGACCGCGACGGTGCCGGCGGTCGCGCCGATCAGCAGCGGCGGGCTCTGCGCGCCGCGGGCGACCTGCGTGATCGCGGCGTACCCGAGCGTCACCGCGAGCGCGAGGAAGCTCATCACCAGCACGACGGTCGCGCCGCCGGGCAGGTCGCCGAAGGCGATCGCGGCACCGGCCGCGGCGGCGCCCGGCAGCGCGAAGAGGGCACCGCCGGCGCCCGCGTCGGCCACCCTGCGGGTGACGTACTCCCCCTCGGCGTCGGTGCGGTGCGGCCGGGGCAGCAGCGCGATGCCCGCGCCGGCGACGGAGATGGCGAGCAGGATCAGGGCGGTCGACGCCGGCCGGGCCAGGCCGGCCGCGGCCGCGTACAGGCCGAGGACCAGCGCGGCGCCGAGGCAGACCCACGCGGTGTGCGCCTCCCGGACCCGCATGGCGAGCGCCCCGGCGACGATCGCGCCGGCGACGGTGAGGGCGGGGATCGCCAGCCAGCTCAGGCCGAACGCGGCGGGCGCGATGAGCAGGATCAGGGCGGCGCCGACGACGGCGACGTCGGGGCGGAAGCGCTCCGGCGGGGGGACGGTGACGAAGGCGACGTCCCTGGCCCTGGTCGCCGGTGCCGCGCCGGCCCGGGGAGCGGCCGGCGACCCGGGCCGCGGGTCGTCCCAGACGCCGGTGCGCGGGCCGCTCTCCGCCCCGCCCAGCGGCCCCGGCCACAGCCCCGGCGGCGGGGCCGGCTGGGGGCGGACCTCGACCCGGCTGCGGAACATCGAGCCGATCCGTCCGGCTGGTCCGGCGGCCGAGCCGAGCGGCACGTCGACCGGCTCGGTGCGGCCGCTGAGCATGAGCACGCCCGCGGCGGTCAGCAGCAGCACCGCGAGGACGTACTGCCAGCCGTCGGCGCCGACGGCCGTGTCGACCTCCGCGCGGTACGCCGTGAGGTCCGCGTCCCACACTGGCCACGCCGCCCGCAGCGGCGCGGCAAGCGCCGGCAGCACGGTGACGACGAGCAGCGCGGTGGTGGCGGCGGCCGCGACGGAGACCGCGTAGCGGGGCCCCCGGCGGGCGTCGCCAGGCAGGAACGGCACGCCGGCCGCGGCGAGCGCCACCGCGAGCGCGAGGAACAGCAGCGTGGAGCCGGGGAACGCGACGGCGCCGACCCGCGCGAACGCGGCGATGACCGCGACGGTGGCGATGCCGGCCGCGATGTCGGGCAGGACGCCGCGCCGCCAGGACAGGGAGCCGGCGACGCCGATCGCGGCAGCGACGAGGGTGACGGCGGCGGCGCGGACGGTCTCGCCGAGGGCCTCGGTGGTGGCGAGGGCGGCGGCGGCGCACAGCAGGGCCGCGCCGAACGTGACCGCGAACAGCACCCAGGCCGCGTCGCGCATCAGCGCGTCGGCGAACCGGTCGGTCTGCACGGTGTGCGGCTCGTGCTGCTCGGCGTCCTCGGCCGGGGCGGTCCCGGTGCCGTCGTCGCCGCTGCGCTCGGCCTCGATCTGCCGGATGCGGCGCTGGACCGACCGGCCGAGGGCGACGCCGAACGCCAGGTCGATGAGCGCCACGCCGGACAGGGCGAGGGACCAGCCGGCGGGGCCACGGATGGAGTCGTAGGCGAGCAGCGGCAGCACGGGCTGGAGCGCGATGAGGGTGGCGTACCGCGAGGCGATGAGGTGGCTCTGCATGCTGTACGCGGCGGCGATGCCGGCGGTCGCGGCGCAGACCAGGCCGGTGTACAGGCTGCCCTCGACCTTGTCCGCGCCCAGCAGCCCCTCGGAGCGCAGGACGTAGCCGTCGAGCAGGACGAGCAGCAGCGCGACGGACGCGACCGTCTCGGCGGTGGCGGTGAGGCCGCGCCGGACCAGCATCAGCGGCAGGGCGAGGGCGCCGGCGGTGATCAGGGCGAGCAGCAGCACCCGGCCGGCGGTGCCGATGGTGCCGAACGCGTCGGTGGTGAGGACGATCGCGGCGCCGGCGAGGAGCAGGCCGCCGAGCGCGAGGACCGACGCCTGCATGCTGGAGGTGGTCGCCTCGGGCTCGTCGGCCGGGCCGTGCGGGCCGTCGCCGCCGGGTGGGCGGCGCATCTGCGGCAGCGCCGCGAGCCGGGTCCGGGGCGGTGCCGTCCGCGTCGCGCCGACCGGTCTGCGCTCCTCGGTCTCGCCCCGGGTCTCACCCGGGGCCAGCGGGGCCCGCGGCGAGTACACCTCCTGCCCCGGCGGCACCGTCGGGCCCTGGACCTGCCGTGCGACCGGCGGCGTGCTCTCGATCTTCGCGCCGCCGGCCTTCGCACTGCGCCCCAGCCGGGGGCGGCGGCCACGGCCGGTCTGCTCCTGGTCGATGGACTGCCGGACCTTGCGGCGCAGGGAGTCGCGCTGCGCGGAGGCGTGCGCGAGCTGGCGACGCAGCTTCTGGGTGTCGTCGGTCAGGTCGCGCTTCTTCTGCTCCAGCGACGCCACGGTGCGCTGGAACAGGGCGAGCGCGGCAGCGTCGGGGTCGTGCGGGCGGCCGCAATCGCGGCAACCGGCGCCCTCACTGGCCGGGCCACCGCACGCCGGGCACGGATACGTCTCCACGCGACTCCTCCCCCCGGGCCGCAGCCGGGGGCGGCCGCGCGTGCGGCCACCCCCGGCTGTTCACGCCCTACTGGGAAGAATGCCTTGTTTCGACGTGTCGCGAAAGCGATGCGCCCGTTCGGGAGATTCCGGCGCTTAAGCGACTGCCGGCTTGCCCATGCCGCGGTACTCCCAGCCGGCCGCGACCCAGACGGACTGGTCGAGACAGTTCCGGCCGTCGATCACCCGGCGGGCCGCGACGAGCTCGTTGAGCGAGTTGGGGTCCGCGTTGCGGAACTCCTCCCACTCCGTCAGCACGCAGATCAGGTCGGCACCGGTGACCGCGTCGGTGAGGGTCTTGGAGTACGTCACGTCGGCGACGTCGTTGCGGGCGTTGTCCATGCCCTCCGGGTCGTACACGGTGACCTCGGCGCCGGAGCGGGCCAGCTTGCGGACCACCGACAGGGCCGGCGAGTCGCGCACGTCGTCGGAGTTGGGCTTGAAGGTGGCGCCGAGCACGGTGATCCGGGTGCCGGCCAGGTCCGGGCCGGCCGGGCCGTAGCCGCGGCCGAGCAGCTCCGCGGACAGCTGGACGATCTTCTGCCGGCGGCGCTGGTTGATCAGGTCGACCTCGTGCAGGAAGCGCAGCGCCTCGCCGACGCCGAGCTCCTGGGCGCGGGCCTGGAACGCGCGGATGTCCTTGGGCAGGCAGCCGCCGCCGAAGCCGACGCCGGCCCGGAGGAACTTGTTGCCGATGCGGGCGTCGTACCCGATGGAACGGGCGAGCTGCGTCACATCGGCGCCGGCGGCCTCGCAGACCTCGGCCATCGCGTTGATGAACGAGATCTTGGTGGCGAGGAACGCGTTGGCGGCGACCTTGACCAGCTCGGCGGTCGCGAAGTCGGTGACCACGACGGGGACCTCGCGGTCCTCGGTGAGCGCCAGGTCGAACACGCCCTTGTGGGCGGCGTAGAGCATGCCGGTCGCCCAGTCGCTCTTCACGCCGAAGATGATCCGGTTGGGGCGCAGCACGTCCTCGACGGCGACGCCCTCCTGCAGGAACTCGGGGCTCCAGGCGACCTCGACGCCGAGCTCGGCCGGGGTGTGGCGGCGCACGAGCTGCTCGATCCACTCGGCGGTGCCGACCGGGACGGTCGACTTGCCGGCGATCAGCGCCTTGCGCTTGAGCAGCGGCGCGAGGTTGGTGACGGCGCTCTCGACGTGGGACAGGTCGGCGGCCATGCCGTCGGGGCGCTGGGGCGTGCCAACGCAGATGAAGTGGACGTCACCGAACTCGGCGACCTCCTCCCACGACGTCGTGAACCGCAGCCGGCCGGCGGAGAGGTTCTTGCGGAGCAGCTCGTCCAGGCCGGGCTCGTGGATCGGCACGTCGCCGCCGGACAGCTTTGAGATCTTCGCCTCGTCGACGTCGAAGCCGAGCACCTCATAGCCCAGTTCGGCGAAGCAGATGGCATAGGTCGCGCCAAGGTAGCCGGTGCCGAGGAAGGTCAGCCGCGGGCGTGGTGCGCCGGAAGGCGCGGCTACTACGGGTGGGGTGCTCGGGTACGCGATGGTCACGCCTATGTCTCCACTCTTTCCCGTTCCGCAAATACCCGCATTGCGGACATCTGTGGCGTATAGGGCTTGGTACTGCCGACGTTGCTCCGGCGAGAGTAGTCCCTCACCGGCGACCGCGCCTCCAGCTCCTTGGTTACTCATCGGTATGCTCACACTCGGATGAGCCTGAACGGTGGTTCAGGACAAGGATTTTCGGGTCTTTGGGGGATGCCGTGTTCGAGGTGTACCAGTTGCCGGAGGAGCACGCCGCGGTCCGTGAAGCGGTGCGTGCGGTGTGTGACGGCAAGGTGGCGCCCAACGCCGCCGCCGCCGACGAGACCGGCGAGTTCCCCCAGGCGTCCTACGACGCGCTGCGTGCCGCCGACTTCCACGCCCCGCACATCCCCGAGGAGTACGGCGGCGCCGGCGCCGACGCCCTCGCGACCGCCATCGTCATCGAGGAGGTCGCCCGCGCCTGCGCGTCCTCGTCGCTGATCCCCGCCGTCAACAAGCTCGGCACCATGCCCCTGCTGCTGTCCGCGTCGCCGGAGCTGAAGCAGCACTACCTGCCCTCGGTCGCCGCCGGCGACGCCATGTTCTCCTACTGCCTCTCCGAGCCCGACGCGGGCAGCGACGCCGCCGGCATGAAGACCCGCGCCGTCCTCGACGGCGACACCTGGGTCCTCAACGGCGTCAAGCGCTGGATCACCAACGCCGGCGTCAGCGAGTACTACACGGTCTTCGCCGTCACCGACCCCGCCGCCCGCTCCCGCGGCATCTCCGCCTTCGTCGTGGAGAAGTCCGACGAGGGGGTCAGCTTCGGCGCGCCGGAGCGGAAGCTCGGCATCAAGGGCTCCCCCACCCGCGAGGTGTACCTCGACAACGTCCGCATCCCCGCGGACCGCATCATCGGCGCGCCGGGCACCGGCTTCGCCACCGCCATGCAGACCCTCGACCACACCCGGGTCACCATCGCCGCCCAGGCCCTCGGCATCGCCCAGGGCGCCCTGGACTTCGCCCTCGGCTACGTCCAGGAGCGCAAGCAGTTCGGCAAGCCCATCGCCGACTTCCAGGGCATCCAGTTCATGCTCGCCGACATGGGCATGAAGCTGGAGGCCGCCCGCCAGCTCACCTACGCCGCCGCCGCGAAGTCCGAACGCGGCGACAAGGACCTCACCTACTTCGGCGCCGCCGCGAAGTGCTTCGCCTCCGACGCCGCCATGCAGATCACCACCGACGCCGTCCAGCTCCTCGGCGGCTACGGCTACACCAAGGACTTCCCCCTCGAGCGCATGATGCGCGACGCCAAGATCACCCAGATCTACGAGGGCACCAACCAGGTCCAGCGCATCGTCATGGCCCGCCAGCTGCTCAACGGCTAGGTGTACAAGTTTCCGTAGGCCCGAACCCGGCCGTTGATGGTGTTGTCGTGCCGTTTGTCCGACAGTTCGGTTCGGGACGCGCATTCGGCGTGATGGATTCTTCGGATGGAGGCGATGGGCTCGCTGAACCCCCGATTCGGCGCCGAGCTGCGCCGGCGGCGCGAGGATGCCGGCTGGTCACTCAGCCGGTTCGCGGCGAAAGTGCACTACACCAAGGGGTACCTCAGCAAGGTCGAGACCGGGCAGCGGCCCGTCAACGTCGAGTTCGCCCGGCGCTGCGACGCGGCGCTCGAGTGTGAGGGTGAACTCGCCGCGCTGGTCGAGCCGGTGGTCGCCGGTGCGCCCGCGCCGCCGGCGGCCGAGGGTGACGGCGTGTGGGTCCTGACCATGGACGCGCTCGGCGGCGGCGGGTTCGCGGTGGCGAGCCGTCGTGGGCTGCTGCGCTGGGCAGCGTCCGCGATGTTGCCGCCGGGGCTCCGGCGCATCGTCGCCCCGGAGCCCGGGCCGGCGCACGGCGCGGACCGGTCGGCGCTGGAAGGCTTCCGGGCGATGTTCGAGCAGGTGCGCGCGCTGGGGCAGCACGCCGACTCCGAGATCCTGCTGCCGATCCTCGTGGCGCAGACCAACGCGCTGCGGGTGCTCGGCGTTCGTCTGTCCGGACGGGAGCGCGACGATGCCTGGCTCCTCGGGTCCCGCTACGCGGAGTACCTCGGCTGGATGGCGCAGGAGAGCGGGCGCGACCAGGAGGCGGCATGGTGGACCGGCCAGGCGGTCGAATTCGCCCGCAACGGCAACGATCGCGAGATGGCCGTGTACGCCCAGGTGCGCCGAGCCCTGATCACGATGTACCAGGGAGACGCGGCCGCGACGATCGCGCTGGCCCGGCAGGCGCGCGAGACGCCGTGCCGGCCGAGGATTCGAGGGCTGGCGGCCCAGCGGGAGGCCCAGGGCCACGCGCTCGCCGGAGACCACCGGGCCTGCCTGCACGCCCTGGACGCGGCGCGCGAGCTGCTCGCGTCCGACCCCGGCGATGACGGGCCGGTGCTCGGCAGCAGCAACGTGCCCGATGTCGTGGCCATGTCGACCGGCTGGGCGCTGCTGGACCTCGGCCGCCCGGGGCCCGCGGCGGAGACCATCCGGGGCCAGTTGGCCCTCGTCCCGCCGGGTGCGCGGCGGACGCGCGCCCGGTACGGCACCCGGCTGGCCCGGGCCCTGGCCGTGTCGGGCCAGCTCGACGAGGCCTGTGTCGTGGCCGGCCAGGCCCTCGACGACTACGACCGGCTCGGCTCGGCGACGATCCGCGCCGACCTGCGCGAGCTGGCCCGGACGCTGCGCCGCTGGCCCAGCCATCGGGACGCCCGCGTGGTGAGCCGTCGGCTCACCACGGCGCTGTGGTCTCCGGACGGATCGGCGCCGGGCGCGGCCTAGCCCGACGGGCAGGGGGCATGGGTGCCTTTCGTCTTCTTGTAAATGCGGTAGCCCGTCGCATCGCCGCTCAGCGAGTAGGTGTTGTCCCAGCGCAGGCACGTCTCGTTTTCGCTGCCCTTCGGACCGAAGCCGGCGTTCTGCCGGCTCCGGAAGGTGATCCGCGCCAGCACGCCCGCCCCGCCGGGCTGGACGCTCCACAGGACGACATCATCGTCGGTCGTCGTCGTCATGCTGTCGATGAACGACGACCGCTCCTTGAGGTTGTCTGCGTGCACGATGCCGCCGGCCGGGTCGTAGACCGCGAGCGTGGCGTCCCAGTCGCGGTTGTTGATGCCGGTGAAGTACTGGTCGAACATGCGCCCCACGGCGACGGCGGTCCCGTCGGCCCCGGCGGGCAGCGTGACGATGCCGACGGCGGAGGGCGCGACGGGCACCGCCGGCGCGGTGGTCGGCTGCGTCCGTGTCGGATAGGCCGTCGGCTCGTCCTCGCCCGCGCCGGTGTCGAACGGCGTGGAGCCGGACGTGGTGCCGCTGCGGTCCGCGGGCCGCTGGTGATCCTTGTTGGCGACGAGCCCGATGATGCAGATCACGACGACCAGCACCAGGGCGAACACGGCCCACTGCCGCATCGTCAGCGGTCGTGAAGCGCCGCCCGGCCGGACCGGCGGGGCGGGTGCGAGAGGGACGGCCGGCGGCGGCACGGGCGCGGTGACCGGTGCCGGCGGCGCGGTGACTGGGGCCGGCGGCGCGGGCATCACCACCGCTGTCGAGGCGCCCGGCTTCGCCGCCTCGATGGCGTCGATCCACTCGTCCCAGCCAGGGCGTTCGTCCGGGGCCAGCTGAGCCTGCCGGGCCAGGTCGGCCAGGGCCGGGAACCCGGGGCGCAGCTCCTCGGGATCGCGCAGCGACTGGTCCGAACACAGCACCCGGATCACCATGAGCCCGAACTTGAACCGGTCGCCGGCCTTCGTCCCCACCGGCTCGCCGGACGGTAGCTGCCAGTCCGGGGTCTCTACCGGCGGCAGAGGCGAGCGGCCACGCACGGTCATCGCATCGCAGTCGAGCAGGAAACAGCGCCAGTGGAACGTGGTGAACAGGAAGTTCCGCGGCGAGAGGTCACCCACGACGACGTCGTCGGCGTGCAGCGCGAGCAGCATCCTGGCCGCGTCCAGCAGCAGGTTCAGCCGCAGGCTGGGCGATGTCAGCAGGTTGATCCGGTTGGTGTACTCGGGCGGGTTGAGCAGGTAGTCCAGCCGGACCGGCGTCAGCGTGCCGGCGCTGTTGGGCAGGTGGAGGTTGCCCCAGAACACCTCGGGCGCCTGCGGCATCAGGAAGCCACACACGGTGTCGTGCTCGTCGCGCACGAGTGCGACGGGCCACGCCAGCTGCGTCTCCAGCAACGCCCGGAAGCCGGGTCCGGCGTGACCCGGATGCGCGATCATGTCTGCCAGCACATCGTGCTCAAGCTCGCGCAGCACGCCGGGCTCGTACCGTTTGAACGCCATCGGCCCGGGAAACGCGCCCGGCACCCGGACCTGCGTGACCACGCCCTGGCCGCCGTCGCCGAGCAGGCCGACCGGCTCCAGGTCGGCCAGCCGCACGGACGTCACGGCCGGGCTGCTCATCGCGGCCGCCCGGGCCGCGACCAGACTGCGACCAGCGTCCGGTCGTCGTCGAAGGTCTCCCGTGAGAAGCCGGCGACGTGCGCGAAGCCGAGCATCGGCGGCGGCTCGGCCAGGGTGTGCGCCAGCAGCGAGCCGACCAGCCCGGTGCCGTCACCGAGCGGGTCGCCGATGCCGTCGGTGCCGACCAGCAGCACACCCGACGGCGGCAGCGGCACCTCCTCGGCGCGCAGCGTAACGGGCACCCTCGGCAGCGGCTCGACCGCGGAGCTCAGCGGCCCGCCGCCGCCGTGCTTGACCCGCAGGATCGGCCGGAAGACGCCGTCCTGCAGCAACCAGGCCTCCGAATCGCCGACCTGCACCACGCTGACCAGCGGGCCGGCGGGGCTGGGCCGGACGCCGCCGGCGACCAGCGTGGTCGCGAGCCGCCGCTCCACATCGGCCGGCGTCTCGCCGGCACGCAGCCCGTGATCGCGGTCGCGCAGCATCGCGCGGGCGGCGGCCGCGACCACCCCGGCCCAGTCGACGGTCCCGGACTCGTCGAGCATCCGCCACGCCGCGGACAGCGCGCATGACGCGGCGATTCTCGCCCCGATGTCCGCGAGCGGCGCCGACGAGACGCCGTCCGCCACCGCGAACAACACCGTGCCGGTCGGTGGGTGCAGCGTGATCTCGGCGTGGTCCTGCCGCGGCCGGCCGGCGTGGCGGTGGGCGTCGCCTCTGATGCTGGCCAGGCGCACCGTGAAGTCCGGGGTCGACCAGCCGTCGCAGATGGTGTCCGGGGGGACGCGCCCCACACTGGGCCGGGGTTCGAACACCATCGAGCCGCGGTCGACCACGATCGGGTCCCACTGCCCGCGCCGCGGGGGGTTGTGCACCCGCGGCTCGTCGATCTCCTGCGGGGTCGTCATCACACCACGTCGATCACGAGGCGGAAGCCCTCCGGCGGATTCATGACCAGCTCGGGCGAGCCTGTGGCCAGCGTCCGGCCGGACTTCACCACGCTCTTGGTGAGCTCCACGCAGAACTTCGCGACCGATGCCCCGACGTCGGTGCTGGAGGCGGCGATGAAGGCATACCGCGGCTCGGTCGCGACGGACAGGATGATCTCCGCGTCGGCGTCGCCGATGCCGCAGGCGATGATGTTCGGCGCGGCGGGGGTACGGGCGCGGTCGACGAGCCGGGCATGGATCGGCTCCCAGGCCCGGCCGTCGGTGGGTTCGCCGTCGCTGAGGAAGTAGACGGCCGGCCGGTGCACCTGGTAGCCGCCTCGCTTGAGCTTGCTGACGTCGTCCGGGATCCGCCGCTCCAGCTCCGCGAAGGCGGCCGCATAGCTGGTCCGGCCGCGCTTGGCCAGCCGCGGCAGGTCCGTCAGCGTACGGATGTCGGCGAGGTCCAGCCGCAGCACCGCGTCGTCAGAGAAGCCGATGACCGACAGCCGTACCTTCGCCGCCGCCATCGGTTCCGCCAGCAGCGCCGCGTGCAGTGCGTTGAGGCCGGCCTCCAGCTCGGCGATGTTGGAGCCCATCGACATGGACTCGTCGACGAGCAGGTAGATGGGCAGCAGTTGGCCCCGGATGTCCGGCATGGAGTGATAAGCCTCTCTACCTCGGATCGAGATCGGGTTCGGTGGCGGGCACGAAGCCCGCGGGACCGCGGAAGTTCGCGGCCTGGTCGCCGTCGAGCACGGCCTGCCCGTACCGAAGGATGTGGTCGCGGGCGAAGGCAAAGAAGTAGTTGACCGCGGCCGTCGCGCTGCCCGCCGGCGCCACGAACGCCAGCTCCGGGCGGGTCGCCAGCCGGCGCATCGTCGGGGCGGCGGCGGCGCCCAGGCCGCAGGCGACGACGTCGGGCGCGAACCGCTGCACGGCGCGGTCGACCAGCGCTCGGTGCGCGTCCGGCCAGAACGTCGGATCGGCGGGCTCGCTCAGGCTCAGCAGCAGCACCTGCGGCCGCCGCGTGCTCGGGGTCTCCTGCTTCAGCGCGAGCATGTCAGTGTCGAGATGCTCGGTCAGCCAGGTGAAGGCCGGGGCCAGCCGGGACCGGCCGGCCGCCGCGGCGATACGCGGCAGCATCGCGCCCGGCCGCCGGCGGCTGAGGGGCGACACCAGGGCGAGGCTGTCGCCGCACCCGAGCAGCCCGAGCCGGACCACCGCGGCGATCCGCGGGTCCGCGGCGACGGCCTCGCTGAGGTCCGCGAGTCCGTCCCTGATCAGCGACAGCGAGCCGTTGGCGCCGAACGGGACGTCGACGAGGACGTACACCGGAATGACGCCGGGCAGCGGAGGCTCGTCCGGCGGACGCGGCGACGGGACGCCTGACACGGCGGCCGACGGCGGAAGCGGCTCGTCCCAATCGTCGTCGGCCGGTGCCGGCGCGAGCGACGCGACCGGCTGCATGACCGGCGTAAGGGCCTCGCGGCGCATCTTCTCGACGTCCACGGCCTGCAGGAGCTTCTGCTCGACCATGAACCGGAGGCGCTCCTCGGCGCGGGCCCGCTCGGCGTCGTCCCGCTCGATCTGCGCGGCCTGCAGCTCGGCCAGCATCTTGAGGGTCTCAAGCGTGTCGCCCGGGTTGCGCTCGAGATGCAGCATGACCATGTCCTGGATGTTCATCGGCCGTCCCTGCAGGGCGATCCGCTCGCGCTCGTTCCGGTCGAGCTCATGCATCTGCCGCACGACGTCCAGCTCGTTGGTGCGGTTGGTCGTGTCCCGGTCGGTGTCGTGGCGGGCCGCGCCGAGGGTGTTTTCCCGCCGGGCCGTCTCGATCGCCCGCAGGTGTTCCTGCGCGGCCTGATCGGGCGCGAGCCGGGCCCGGCACAGGAACAGGTCGATGCAGCCGCCGATCTTGGTGACCCCGCGGAACTGCTTGTTGACGGCCTCCTGGGCCGCCTGCGCCTTCTCGATCGGGAATCGCTCGGTGATATCCGCTACGGCGTGGATGAGGAAGGTCGACACCACCCCGAGCCCGTCGCGGATGTCGTTCAGGACCACGTCCTTGACGCGGCTGGGGTCGACCCGGAACCCGATCGTGAGCGCCGCCTGGAAGTAGTAGACGCCGCCCTGGGCCGGTGGCGGCATGGTGCGCAGCTCGATGTTGTGGGTGTGGCTGCTCAGGTCGACCTCATAGCGGGTCCGGACACGCCCGTTGAGGTTGTTCGGGCGGCGCCCGGGGCCGGCGGCATGGGGCACATAGAGGTTGCCGTCAGCCAGGCCGTACACGACGGCGACGTTCGGCGTGACGGCGCGCTGCAGGCTCTGCAGCCGTCCGACCGGCTCGGCGCTGAGCAGCAGCGGAACTTGGTTGGTCATGCGACGGCCCTTCCGGGATAGACGGGTGCGGTGAGTGCCCCGATCGCGCTCGCGATCTGCGGTAGCGGCACAAGTTCGTCCTCGCTGTTCCACTGCCACGCGAGACGCTGGATGATCCTGCCGGCCCGGGCGTCGTGCTTGAGCACCGAACGCGCCAGCTTGGTGAGCGCGTCGCGGAGCGACGGGTTGCTCTCGGCCATCGCGGCCCAGCTGCGCAGCACGCGGTGTGCGAACTCGGACCGGGGACCACCGGCGGTCAGGACCCAGACCAGCATCTGCACCAGGCGCCGGCGCAGCTCCCCGGACGAGCCGGCCAGCCGCAGCAGCGTGGGCCACGCCGAGACACTCTCGCCGTCGGGGACGTCGTTCTGCAGATCGCTGGCCACGAAGACGAACATCCACTGGCCGGCCTCCGCGCGCCGCTCGTCGTTGGCGCAGCGCTCGATCATGGCGTACAGCCGGGGCATCAGCTGCTCCTGGTAGTCGTCCTCCTCGGCCAGCAGCCAGGTCACGCCGCGCGCGATCATGAGCCGGACCCAGAGGTCGTCGACCATCGCGAGGCGATACAGCATGTCGAACGCCACCGTGGGGTCGGCGGCGCCGAGGCCGGTGCCGTGGGCCAGCGCCGCGGTCGACTGCAGGAGCGGCTTCTCGCGGTTGCCGTACCAGCCCGCCACGAGGGCTGTGACGTGCGGCCGCAGCGTCTCCTGGCGCGCGGCGACGCCCAGCGCGGCCGCCACGGCCTCCCGGTAGCGGAAGTTGTCGTGGCCGGCCCAGGTGTTGAACACGTGCCGGCACAGGTAATCGAACGAGAGCACCGCCAGGTGCCCGAGCGCCTGGCTGGCGAAGACCCGGACCGTGTCGCTCCCCGTGGCCACGAGACCGTCGAGCCAGCTGATCAGATCGTTCTGGATCTGGTACCCGTGCCAAGCCCGCTCCAGTACCCGCTGCGCGTAGGTGCGGTCGATGAACTCGACCGCCATCGTCGGCACGCTCCCCGGCACCTCCTCGACGATCCGGGCCTGCAGCCGCTTCAGCAGCTGCGCGCGGCCGAAGCGGAACACGTCGCGCCGATGCACCTGCTGGATGTCCGCGTTTCCGGAGTGGATGACCGTGTCGCCCTTGACCAGCAGGTCGCGTAGGTCGTGGGCGGCGGCGGACATCTCGTCGTACGACAGTCCGTGCAGCACGGCGAGCGCGATGGCGAACGAGCGCAGCTCGACGTCGCGCAGGTTCTCGAACCAGCCGTCAAACTCGTCGACCCGGCTCTGCAGCACCCGGGCCCGGACGCGATCCACGTCGATCCGGCCGTCCTCGTCCTGGCAGCGGCTGAGGTGCAGCGCCAGGGTGGCGGCCGTCTCGCAGGTGGCGGTCTCGGTGAGCTGCTCCGCCACGAGGGCCCGGATGTCGGCAGACCCGAGAATCTCCGCGGCCCGGGTTTCGTCGAGCCGGTACTCCAGGTGCCTGAGCAGCACGTGGCGGCGTTCGGGGGCGGCGGGCAGCGTCACCTGGTACCGCAGCAGGTCACCCTTCGGCAGGGCGGCATCGGTCTCGACGGTCACGACCAGACGCGCATCGGCGTCCTGGAGGGCTGCCTCAAGGCTCAGAAAGGCGTGTTCGTGCAGGCTGGCCAGGTCGTCGGGGTCGGTGAGCAGGAACGCCGAGCCCGGCGGGATCCGCTGGCCGGTGATCCGGTCGGCGAGCCGGGTCAGGTCGACCTGCGGCCGCAGCAGGTAGATGCCGGTGGCGCGGACGGTCTGCAGCAGCCGGATCGCCATGGTGGTGCGACCGTGCCCGCGGGTGCCCCGCAGCAGGGCCGTACGCGTGTCACGGAACTCGAGGCGGAGGGTCTCCCACTCGGCGGGCGGAACGAACGCGTACTGCGCGAAATCCACCTCCGTCGGCGACATCGGCTGCAGGGTCACAGTCGTCTCGCTGCCGGTGAGATTGATGATGATCTTGTCACCCGCGACCCGGTCCCCGCCGTAGATCTCGCGGGCCCGCCGGACATAGCCATTACGTTTGGTGGCCAGGCCGGGCTGGGCGGTGGCGCCCGACTCCGCCGCCGGGTCCGGCGCCGCCTCCCCGTCGGCGCCGGACTCGCCCCCTGGTTTGGCATCGGGGTCGCCGGACTGTTTGGCCGCGTCGCCGCCCTTGTTCGCCGGCGCCGCGCCGGCGTTGTCGGGCGGCGCCGAAGGTGCGGCGGCATCGGCCGCCGGAGCCGGCGCGGCGTCGGCCGCCGGAGTGGCCGCGGCCGGGGCCGGCGCATCCATCAGCGACTCCCGTAGTGATGGTGGACGCCGCCCTCGATCCGGTCGCCCCCGTACTGGTCGCCGACCTTGCTGTCGCGAATGTTGAACACCACTGAGCGTGACGTGGCCGCGGCGGATGCCACCGGTTGCGCGTCTTCGGCCGGGGCCGGCGATTTCCGGAGTCCGGGCGGCGCCGGGTAACCAGGAAGGTGAACCCAGCACCGGCCGTCGTCGGCGGGCAGATACGTCGACGAGTCGATCCACTTCGGGTTGTCCAGGACCATGGCGGCATAACCGGCTGGCGACAGCACGAGGGCGACGCGGGCCTTGGTCGCCTGGTCGAGGATCGAGTCCAGCACGGGCTGGGACAGCAGCCGGACGGCGGCGTCGGCAGCGTCCGGGCCGGGGCCACCGAGCCGCCCGCACTCCACGGCCAGCCTGACCCGGTGGACGCCACCGTGGTCGAGCATCGTCCGCAGGTTGTCCGCGAAGCGGGTGATCACGCGCACCGGAGACGTCGTGGCGGGGACGAACACCCGTGCGCCGCCCAGCTGGTCCTCGATGACGCAGCCGTCGAGCCGGGCGTCCAGTGCCGCCCGCTCCACGGCCGTCCGCACCTCGGCGACCGCCGCGGCGCGCTGGTCGTCCGTGGTGGTCCGGTCGAAACGGTCGATGCCGACCAGCGCCACCGTGCCGTCGCGCCCCACCGGCTCCGGCCGGGCTTCCACCCCGAGCAGGGTGAGCACCTTGTCGACCACGCGCTGGACGTCGTACTCGCCGCGGCGGCTGGAGATCCGGTCGTACTGACGATCGGCCAGCCCCGCGATGTCCGGCGGCAGATGGTCGGCCCGCAGGAGCGGCCGCTCCGTTTTGTCGCCGACGAGCACGGGCACGACGGTGATGTTCCGGCCGAGGCAGAACGCGATCTCCTGGCGCACGAAATCGTCGGGGTTGTCGTAGGGTCGCCGTCCGTCCGGTCCCGGCGCATCCCATTTCGGTCCGATGATGGCGAGCAATACCTCACACCGGGACAGACTGCCCCACAATTCGGTTTGCCACTCGCGGCCGATTTCGATCGACCGGGTGTCGCGAAACACCGCCGATTCGCCGAGTTGTTCACACAGGAGCCGATCGATCAGTTGAGCGACGAACGGCTCGTCCCTGGTCTGGTAATTCACGAAAACGCGCATGATGATTCGTCACATCCGAGCCAGGCGTGGGAGAAGCGGTGACCTGCGATGAGTGAGGCCAGCCTGCCAGCAACTCAGATCCGGGAACAAGTGGATATGCGTGCCGAACATCAATAGACAACAGGAAACACCTGGCCCGGTTTTGCCCGAGTCGGCCGACCGATCAGCGGCACCCGCCAACTGATCGGCTTCACTCGATCGAGTGAAGCCGGATGCTACGGTCCGGCCGGCGGCAGGGCTGAGGTATTTACGACGTCGCGGTCGCGCAGCTTGCGGTACACCGACTCGGAGGTGAATCCGCCGATGAAGCCGACCGCCAGGACGAAGAAGGTCAGGCTGCGGGTGCCGGGCGCGGTGAACAGGCTTGGGTTCGTGGCCAGCTGGGCCGCGATGAACAGCAGGAACGCCACGGTCCCGGCCGCCGAGCCCAGGGCGGCGGCGCGCAGCCACTGCATCGCCCCGTCGTAGACGTTGCGCACGACGGCACCCCACGTCGAGGCCAGCAGCGGCGCGGCGACCAGCACGGCGACGTTCTGCCAGGTGCCGGCCGGAACGGCGTAGGCGACCGGGATCGTCAGCAGCGTGAGCACCAGCAGCGCCATGGCGGCGGTGAGGCCCACGGCGGTGCGGCGGCTCGCGGCCCGGCGATCGTGCTCGAGCGCGGCCGCCCGCCCCCGGGTCTGCCGGTGCTGCCCGAGGAGAACCGCGACGACCTCGGCTGCCCGATGCTCGGCCGGGCCGGCGGCCAGGACCGCGATGTCCTCCTCGGCCGCGACGCCGGTTGCCGCGAGACGCCGCCAGACGCGTTCGGCGGCCCCACCGAACGTCGCCACAGGCGCGACGGCGATGCCGCGCGACAGCGCGATCAGCCCGGCGGTGAAGGTGGAACGGCCGCCCCCGACGAGCAGGACGGCATCGACCTCCAGCAGGGTCCGGCAGAACGCGACCTCCCAATCTCCGGTCGGATCGGGTGCCGCCAGGAACACCTGTGGATGAGCGTTCCGCTCTGGAAACGCGCCATCCGAGCCGAAGCGCCCACGAACCAGAATCGAGTGTTTCCCGGCACTTCCGGATTCGACATAACCAGCGACGACGGCACCTTCGATATAGCCCGGATCACTGGAGAACACGGCGATTCGGCATCCCGCGGCCGCCAGTTCCCGCCCTATGGCCCGGGCCGCCTGCAACACGGCTTCACGATTGCGCACCTCCGGCTCGTACGAGCGGCTCGCATCTGCACTTCCCACGATCGCCACCACCGGCTGCATTCGCCAAATATACGGGCATCAAGCAAATACTGGAGCGGCCGAATCGTTCAACTCCCCGAGCAGGCGTGAGGAGCGACTTCCGCTCGGCGGTACTGTCCACGGCCAGTGCAATTGGCGCCGATCGTGGGTTTGCAGGGGGCGAAGCTCCCCTGCAAACCGCAAGCGAAGCGACGCGGACAAACCGACGACCAGCCTGACGTGTCCGCAAGTAGTGCAACCACCGACGGTGTTGAGGGGGCGAGGGTGGAGCGAAGCTCCCCCTGTGGGGAGCGAGCTCCGCTCGCGCGGGGGATGCGGAAACCTGAACGGCAAGCGGCCCCCGCCGCGAAGCAGGGGCCGCCAAGGTTGTAGCGGGGACAGGATTTGAACCTGCGACCTCTGGGTTATGAGCCCAGCGAGCTACCGAGCTGCTCCACCCCGCGTCGGTTTCTCAACCTTACCTGATGGGTGCGACGGGATTTTCAGCGGGGCGGCTCAACCTTCCGGGGGGCGGGGTCGTCATGACCGCGACGAAAGGAGAGCCTGTGTTCTGGAGACGCGGCTTCGACGGGCTGGACGCCCTCGTCGCGGAGCGTGGCGGTGCCTTGCTCGCCACGGCGGTGCTGCTCACGGGCAGCAAGGTGGCGGGGGAAGACCTGCTGCAGGGGGCGCTGGAGCGGTTGATGCGCTCGTGGGGACGGGTGCGTGAGGACCCCGAACGGTATCTACGGCGCACGACGTACCACTTGGCCGTCGACCAGTGGCGGGTGCGGCGGCGGCGGTCGGAGGTGGCGCTGCTGGCGGAGCCGCCGGGGGAGCCGGCGGCGGCGACGTCCTGGCGCGGGCGACGAGAAGGCACCGGCGGCGCGTCGCGGTGATCCGCACGGGGTACGCGCTGGGCGTCGCCGGGCTCGCCGGTGCGCTGGCCGTGGGCCTGACGACCGGCGCGGGCGGTGGCAAGGAGGAGCAGCGGCAGCCGCCGGTCGTGCAGGCGGAGCCGCCGGCGTCCCTCAAGCTGCAGAAGGCGGCCGCAGCCAGCGACAACATCAGCTACCGGATGAAGCTGACGATGCGCAGCGCGGACGGGCGCATGGTCATCGAGTCGGAGGGGGCGTTCGACCCGATGACCGCCACCGGCTACGTCCGCCGCCCGCAGGACGACTCGGTGACGGTGGAGCTGCTCATCGACGGGGTGCGGTACATGGGCGCCGAGCCGCCCCTCGGGCCGCTGCCGCCGGACAAGACACCGGGCGGCGAGGTGTACGGGCGCTACGGCCAGCATCCGGGCAGGTTCGACCGCCTGTCCCTGGCCGGCAACGGCATGGGGGCTCTCGGCTCGACCGGGCCGGACCCGGCGACGCTGTTCAAGGCATTGCAGCAGGTGAACGCGACGGTCACGCAGTACCCCGACGGGACGCTGCACTTCGAGTACTCGACCCACGGCATCCCGGCCGATCCGACCCTGGAGACGAGGGTCTCCGGCGACGTCATCCTCAACGCCGACGGGCGGATCGCGAAGGTGACGATGCAGGACTGGTGGCAGTCGACGATCAAGAGGACTGTCGCGTCCGGCCAGTTCTGCGCCACGCTGGAGCTGTCCGACTACGGCGTCCCCATCCACGTGGACCGCCTCAAGGACGTCGTCCCGGCGAACTGACCGTGCCCGGTGGTGCTCCCCGCATGGGAGCACCACCGGGCACCGAACGGACCCCGGAGACGGGCCGGGCTTTATCCGACCAGGGCCTGGCCGCTGGAGAAGACGTTCGTCGGGTCGTAGGAGCGCTTGATGCGCAGCAGCCGGTCCCGGTCGGCGGTCGCCCAGTTGGCCAGGAGCGCCTCCGGGGCGGCGTGCCCGGAGAAGTTCATGAGGCCGCCCGGCATCGTCTCCACGGCGAGCAGCCGGTCGGTGACCTCGTCGACGACCGGCGCCAGCTCGGGCAGCCCGGGCCCGATGGCGAACAGCGAGTACTGCGCGCCACGGCCGCTCACGGCGTTGGGGGTGGCGGGCGTCCGCGCGAACGCGCCGCCGAGGTGCCGGATCTCCACCATCATCAGCGGTACGTCCACCTGGGGCCCGGCGACCTCCAGCACATGGTCGACGGTCTGCGCGGTCAGCTCACCCAGCAGCACGCCGCGATCGCGGGACGGGAGCGGGTCGACCGGGTCCTGGTGCACGGAGTCGACGGCCGAGTACGGCCGCCATGACACGTCGTCGACGAGCGCGGGCGCCGCGGCGCGCATCGGGGCGAGGAGCGCCTCGCCGTCCTCGGCCGTGCCGAGGTACGCCACCCGCAGGTGCGCCACGTACGCGCCGCGCAGCGGCTCGGGCAGCAGCGGCAGCGGAGGCAGCCGCAGCAGGGCCACCGACGTGCTCATCTCCTCCGGCAGCCCGGCCACCCACGCCCGGTACGCGTGCAGGACCTCGGCGGCGTGGCTGCCCGGGAAGTGGATGCCGCCGCCGAAGAACCCGGCGACCTCGAACAGCCCGAACTCGATCTCGGTCACGATGCCGAAGTTGCCCTTGCCGCCGCGGACCGCCCAGAACAGGTCGGCCTCGTGGTCGGCGTCGACGGTACGCAGCGCGCCGTCGGCGGTGACGATCTCGATGGAGCGGACGTGGTCGGCGGCGAAGCCGTACCGGCGGCCGAGGGGGCCGGCGCCGCCGCCGAGCGTGTAGCCGACGACACCGACGTGCGTCGACGAGCCGTTCAGCGGTGCGAGGCCGTGTGCCGCGGCCGCCTCGACGACCTGCGACCAGCGCGCGCCGGCGGCGGCGCGGGCGGTGCGCGTCACCGGGTCGACGGAGACGGCGGTCATCCGGCCGGTGGTGACGAGCAGGCCGCCGGTCACCGGGCGCACCGCGCCGTGCCCGGTCGCCTGGACCGCGACCGGCATGCCGTGGGTGCCGGCCCAGCGCACCGCCGCCGCGACGTCCTGCGCGCCGGTGGCGCCGACGACGACGTGCGGCTCGTGGTGGATGGCGACGTTCCAGGACGCGACCTCGGCCGCGTAGCCCTCGTCGCCGGGAACAAAGACGGGCCCGGCCGTGACCGGGAGATCAGTCAGTGCGATGGTCATGCCGGTACGGTGCCGGAGGCCGCTTGGCCGGTGCTTGGGTGCCGCTAGGGCTTCGCCAGGGTCGCCAGCTGCGCGTCGCTGGCCGCGACCAGGTGCGCCGCGCCGAGCCGAGCGTGCGCGGCGCGGGCCGATCGGGCGTGGTCCAGCGCCGCGTCGCGGTCGCCGAGCCGGGCCGCCAGCTCGGCGAGGACGAAGTGCATCGAGCCCCAGGTGGCGCATCCGCTGCCGACGGTGCAGAACCGGTCGGCGAAGGGGGCGATCTCGTCGTACAGCTCGCGCGGGTCGGGCGTGCCCAGGCGGGCCGCGATCAGGCCCCACTGAAACGCCACGAACTCCCAGCCCCACAGCTGCTCGCGCGCCGTGCCCCAACGCTCGACCAGCGCCCGGGCCAGGCCCTCGTCGCCGGATTCGCAGGCGGCCAGCACGGCCGTCGGGCGCAGCAGCGAGTACGGCGGCTCGTCGGCGCAGCGCACCAGCTCGTCGCGCAGCTCGCTCTGGCGGCCCTGGAAGCGGCGGATGGTGTACAGCAACGCCAGCCGGATCCACTGCGCGCCCCACAGGCTGGTGTGCTCCTGCAGCGCGAACGCCTCACCCACCAGGCGCTCGCCCTCCGTCCAGCGGCCGGCCAGCATCGCGCGACCGGACTGCGCATACCGCACCTGCGCCGGCAGCACCGGCGTGCGGATCCCCTCGACCAGCCGCACGCAGCGGGCCAGGTCGGCGTCGAATCCCGCGATGTCGCCCGCGATCACCTCGGTCATCATCCGGTGCAGCCGCGCGGTCGCCTCGACGGTCGGTGGCAGCGGCGCGATCGTCAGCAGCTCGTCGACCGCGGCGCGGCGCTCCGCCTCGCGGTGCGGCACCCACGCGGCGTTCCAGTAGTTGTTCAGCGTGCGCGCCAGCAGCTCGGGGTCGCCGAGCTCGCGCGCCAGCCGCACCGCCTCCGCGGCGTGCGCCTCGCCGACCTCACGGTCGGGGCTGTGGTACAGCTCGACGGCGAGCGTGCCGAGCAGCACCGCGCGCCGGTAGCGGTCGTCCGGGTCCAGCCGGTCCAGCTGTTCGCGCAGGATGCCGGTCATGCGCTCGTCGACGGTCAGGTACGGCCGCCACAACCACAGGGTCACCCCGCCGAACAGTGTCGCGGCGTCCATCGCCAGCCCGTCGTCGCCGAGCTGCCGGGCCAGGGTCAGCGCCTCGTCGAGCACGGTGCGGGTGCCTGCCACGTCGCCCGCGGCCCGCCGCGCGACGCCGAGGTCCACCAGCAGGCGGCACCGCTGCGTGGCGGCGCCCGGGCGGGTCGGGTCCAGCGCGCCGAGGGCGGACTCCAGGTACCGGGCGGCCTGGTCGTAGGCCAGCTGCGCCATCGCCACCTCGGCGGCCCGGGTCGCGTACCGCACCGCGCGCTCCGCGACGCCCAGCCGCGCGGCCATCGTGAAGTGGTGGACCAGCCGCCCGAGCAGGTCCGGGTCGTCCGGGCGGTCGAATGCCTCCAGCGCCTCGCCGACCTGCCGGTGCAGCCGCGCCCGCCGCAGGCGGCTCAGCCCGCCGTAGACCGTGTCGCGCACGATGGCGTGGGAGAACCGGTAGTCCCAGCCGTCCGGCACCTCCAGGAGCACGCTGGCTTCGACCGCTGGCTCGAGGTCCGCCATGACGTCCTCGCCCCGGTCCTCGGTGGCCGCCTCCAGCAGGAGCGGGTCCACGTCCCGCCCGATGACCGCGGCGGTCTCCAGCAGCGCGCGGGTGCGCTCGGGCAGCCGGGACAGGCGCCGGGTGATGACGTCGCGCACCTTCTCCGGCACGCCGGTCCCGGCGACCGCCTGCGCGCTGCCCCACCCGCCGGGGTGCTCGCTCTCCAGCAGCCGCAGCAGCTCCTTGAGGTAGAACGGGTTGCCGCCGGTGCGCTCCAGCAGCGCGGCCGCGACCGCGCCGCCGGGCCGGTCCCGGTACCCGGGCGCGAAGCCGGCCGTGTACTCGGCGATGTCGTCGGCGGTCAGCGCGCCCAGCCGCAGCCGCTCGGCGCCGCGCTCGTTGGCCAGCAGCGCCAGCGTCTCGCGCAGCGCCGGGCCGGCGTCGGCCGACTCCGGGCGCAGCGTGGCGAGCACCAGGATCGGCAGCCGGTGCAGCGCCGGCGCGAGGTGCGCCAGCAGCTGCAGCGATGAGGCGTCGGCGACGTGCAGGTCGTCGACGACGACGAGCAGCGCTCGCGCGGCGGCGTGCGCGCGCAGGATGTCGCCCACCGCCTCGTGCAGGTGAAACAGGGCGGTGTCCGGGTCCTCGGCGCGCCAGCGGTTCTCGCCCCGCCCGGTGAGCACGTCGAGCAGGTCCCGCACGGCGTCGGTCTCCGGCAGGGCGCGCAGCACCTGCGTCCACGGCCAGAAGGCCGGCGTGGCGCTCGTTTCGACGCACCGGCTCCACGCCACGTCGAGCCCGGACTGGCCGGCGAGCTCGGCCGCGCGCTCGGCCAGGCGGGTCTTGCCCAGGCCTGCCTCGCCCGCGACGAGCAGCACGCCACCGGCCCCGCCGCGGGCCAGCTCGATGCGCTCGGCGACGCGGCGGACCTCGCCGCTGCGCCCCACGAGCGGCTCGGCTGCCTGGTGCCCTGCCGGTGCCGCGGCCTGCTGTTCCGCCGCCGGTGTGGCGGCCTCGGCCGGATGCCGGGCCGGTGCGGCGGCGGTCCCGGCGACGGTCAGGGCCTCCCGGGCAGGCGGCGGTGTCAGGGACGGGTCGTGGCGCAGGATCGTCGCCTCCAGCGCGCGCAGCTCCGGCCCGGGCGGCAGCCCCAGCTCCTCGTCGAGCAGCGCGCGGGCACGGCGGAACGCGGCCAGCGCGTCGGCCTGCCGACCCTCGCGGTACAGCGCGAGCATGAGCTGACCCCACGACCGCTCGCGGAACGGCCGGCGGTCCAGCAGCGCCTGCGCCTCCGCGATCGCCGCCCCGTTGCGGCCGGTGCCGAGCCGGACGTCGACCAGGTCCTCGTGCGCGGCGTCGCGCAGCTCGTGCAGGTGCGCCACGGCCGCGGCGGCGAACGCCTCGTCGGCGAGGTCGGCCAGCACCTCGCCGCGCCACTCGCCCAGCGCCTCGCCCAGCAGCCGCTCGGCCGCGGGCAGGTCGCCGCGGCCGAGGGCCTGGCGGGCGGCCTCGGCGCGGGCGGCGAAGCGCACCGCGTCGATCTGCTCGCCGTCGACCGCCAGCAGGTATCCCGGATCCCGGGTGAGCAGCACCGCTGGCGGCGTGCGCGGCGGCCGGTCCGGCTCCAGGACGCGGCGCAGCTGCGAGACGTACGCCTGCATCGTGCCGGTCGCGCTCGCCGGTGCCGCGCCGGCCCACAGCCCCTCGACGATCCGGTCGACCGAGACCACCCGGCGGGGCTCGAGCAGGAGCATCGCCAGCACCGCGCGCTGTTTGCGGGCGCCGAGGTCGATCGGCTCGTCGCCCGGCGTCCGCGCCTCGAGCGGGCCCAGGATCCGGAAGTCGAGCCGCGCCACCGGGCCACGATAAGCCGTCCCGCCGAGCCGGCAGATCGGCCGAGCGATCCCCGAACCGGCTCCGGACGGACGACGCGTCGCCCCCGATGAACTGACGGCCACTCAGCATTTCGAGAGATGGCCTATTGCCTGATATCAGTTGTGACCTTCGAAACAATGCTGTGCGGCGCGGTAACCCGGGCGTTTCTTTATCGGCGAGCTCCTGGAACAGGTCATTCGTATTTTCCATTTCGCGCTGAAGCTTTCAGTGCGAAATAGGGAGAGTCGCATATGGTCCGTTTCGCACCCCTTCGGGGTCGAGTCCGGCTTCCGTCCGCAATACTCGCCGGCTGCATCGCCGCAGCAGGCCTTTTCGTATCTTCCGCCGCCGCGGACCCCGGCGACGAGCCGATCGGCTCCAATGGCTTCACCGTCGACGCCTTACCCGACGGCGGCGCGCGGGTGACGCTGCGGCTCGACGAGCCGCTGCCGGTCCGCGACGCCGTGCCGGAGCTCGCCGTCGACGGGCGCGTCATCGGGGCGGCGAAGGAATCGGCCGACGGGCTGAGTCTCATCGTGGAGACCACCGACGCCACCGTCGCCACCGCACAGCGCGTCGACGTCGCCTGGAACGGGGTGGTGCCCGGATCCAAGGCGGCGCCGCCGCGGTCCGCCGCCGCCCCCACCACGCCCAAGGGCCTGCTCAAGAAGCAGCTGTACACGGACCCGGCGCAGCCCGGTCCGTTCCAGGTGGAGCGGATCGACTACGACCTCGGCGACACGGCGACGACGCTGCCCGGCCTGAGCGACCTGCCGGCCGAGATCCGGGCCGCGGTCTACGCACCGGCCGGCGCGAAAGGCGCCCGCCCGGTCGTGATTTTCCTGCACGGCCGCCATTCGGCCTGTTACAACCCGGTCAGCCGGGCGACGAACAACACCAATTGGCCGTGCGCGGCCGGGTTCATTCCGATCGACAGCTATCTCGGGTACAACGAAACCGCGCAGGCCCTGGCCACCCACGGGTACGTGGTCGTGTCGATCAGCGCCAACGGCATCAATGCCAAGGACGCCAGTTTCACCGACGACAACGGGGCCGTGGCCCGCGGGCAGCTGGTCATGGACCACCTGGACCTGCTGGCGAAGTGGTCCACGACCGCGGGGCACCCCCTCGCCGGCCGGCTGGACCTGTCGAACGTCGGGCTGATGGGGCACTCGCGCGGCGGCGAGGGCGTGGTCGAGGCCGCGCTGCTCAACGCCGAACGGCAGCACCCGTACGGCATCAGGGCGGTCCTGCCGCTCGCCCCGGTCGACTTCGGCCGGCCGACGCTGCCGGACGTACCGATGGCGGTCCTGCTGCCGTACTGCGACGGCGACGTCTCCAACCAGCAGGGCCAGCACTTCTACGACGACACCCGGTACTCGGTGCGGGACAACGTGCTGCGGTCGTCCCTCATGATCATGGGAGCCGACCACAACTTCTTCAACACCGAGTGGACGCCCGGCGTGTCCGTCGCGCCGTCCAGCGACGACTGGTCGCCGGCCAACGACGAGGTGTGCGGCAGCGCCAGCCCGGCCCGGTTGACCGCCGCCGAGCAGCGGGCCGTCGGCACCGCGTACATGGCCGGCTTCTTCCGGCTCGTGCAGGGCGGCGAGACGGTGTTCCTCCCGCTGTTCGACGGCACGAACGGCACGGTGCCGTCGGCGGGCCGGGCCGTCGTCCACGCGCAGGCCCAGCAGCCCGGCTCGCGCCGGCTGGACCTCGCGCCGCTGGAGCGCCCGGCCGGCAACGTCTCGGTCTCCGGCTTCGACCTGGGCGCGTACTGCTACAGCGTGGCCGCGCGGGTGCTCCCCGGGGACACCCCGTGCTCGGCGACCACCGCGACCTCGAAGATCCCGCACTGGACGCCGGCGACGTTCGCCCCGTCGGTGCCGGTCAGCCCGGTCCTGCGGCTGCAGTGGAGCGCGGCGTCGGTGTCGCCCGAGGTACGGGTGGCGCTCGGCCCGGGCGAGTGGAACGTCACGAAGTACGACGCGCTCACCTTCCGGGTGGCCCGGGACGAGGCGGCGGCCGGCGACGTCGACCTCGCGGTCACGCTCGTCGACAAGGCGGGCGGCACCGCGACCGTACGGGTCGGCGACGTCAGCCCGGCGCTCACCCCGTTCCCGGCGTCGACGAACACGGCCAACGGGATCAGCCGGCTCGGCAAGACCTGGCTGCGCACGGTCCGGCTGCCGATCGCCTCGCTGTCCGGGGTGGACCTGACCAGCGTCCGCTCCGTGATCGTCCGGCCGGCCACCCCGTCCGGCGGCGCCTACCTGTCCGACGTCGCGTTCGACACCCCGGGTGTCGGCGGCGGCGTCGCCACCCCGGCGGTGCTGGTCAGCATCGCCGACACGACGGTCTCCGAAGGCAACGGCCCCGGCACCGCGACGATGCGGCTGTCACTGAGCGGCAAGCTCAAGGAGGCGGCGACCGTGCAGGTGCAGACGGCCGCGAGCGGGTCCTCCTCCGCCGGCCAGGTGCCACTGCTGTCGTTCCCGGTCACCATCCCCAAGGGCGCCACCGAGGCGACGATCCAGATCCCCCTCACCGGCAACACGGTCACCAACACCGCGTCGCTCCGCTACAAGATCACCATCTCGGCCCCCACCGGCGCCGCGATCGGCGACGGCTTCGCCTGGCTGACGGTCCTCGACGACGACGCAGCCTGACGCGAACCCACGCGGTGGGGCCGACGCGACCCGTCGTCCCCACCGCACCGCCCGTCCAGATCGCAGTGCTCGATCCGCCGCCTCGGCCCCGTTGGGCGAACCCGGCCGCGCAGGCTTGGACGAACTCATCGGCGTCCGGCCACAGGTTCTATTGCATTGATGGCTGCTGTTGCGGAGGCGATTACGATCTGGGGCGTTAAGGAAGCGATGGGTTTGGATGGGGGTTGGGGTGGAGGCGCGGCGGGCGCGGGTGGTGGAGTTCTGGCAGACGGTTGAGATGTTCAGCCCGCAGAGGGTGGAGAAGGTCGACCGCGAGCAGCTTGTGTTCGGGGTGCGGGCGGGGCAGGCGTTGCCGTGGGAGCCGGGGCATGAGCTGGCGCGGCGGAGGTTGCGGGCGAACCAGGCCTGGCGGCATGTGGTGTACCTGGGGGTCTACCGGCTCGACGAGGTGTTCGAGGTGCTGGCGCGGGTGTTGGAGCCGGACCCTGACAGTTACGACGAGCGGCCGGGTGGGGAGAGTGCGTTCGCCGCGTTCGTGGTGGGTGAGGACGGGCGGGCGGTGCCCGGTTCGGAGGTGTTGTCCAGTTGTGCCTGGGCGACCGGGCGGGTGCTGGGCGAGGGGCCGGCGGCGGACTGGGTGGCGCGGTTCGAGCAGGCGTCGAGGGCGTTCGGCGAGCTGTGGCGGGAGGTGGTGACCCACGAGTCCGCCGGGCCAGAGAACGCTGAGAACCATGAAAATGCAGGGGACGACCGGCCGGCGCGGGTGCTCGGGATCGAGGAGCTCGGCGCCTGCCTGGAGCTGGCGGTCGCGGTGGCGGGCACCGGTGACGCGCTGCCGGGGGTGGAGATCCGCGTCAGCAGTCAGATCGTGGCCCGGCGGAGCGCTGACAACGTGAGCGGGCACGAGTTCCTCAACAGCTTCATCGTGAGCGACCTGGCGCTGGTCGCCGGGCAGGTGGCGAAGGGCGACGACGGGGTCGCGCTGCGGGAGTACCTGCGGCCGGGGAGCGAGATCGCCGTCGCCGGGCGGGTGGACGTGCGGGAGCGGATCGAGCACGTGTTCGCGGCGACCGCACCGGAGACGGTGCCGGCCGGGCGGTGGCCGAGCGACCCGGGGCACGCGTTGGCGTTGAGCCAGCAGCTGGCGGTCAACAGTGCGCTGGCGCTGGGCGGTACCGACGCAGACGCCGGAATCGTGGGGGTCAACGGGCCTCCGGGGACGGGCAAGACGACGATGCTGCGGGATCTGATCGCGGCGCTCGTGGTCGAGCGGGCCCGGCGGCTGGCCGCCCTGCCCGACCCGCGGCAGGCGTTCAGCGGGCGGCAGCTGCGGTGGAAGACGGGCAACTACCACCGCGTCGTGAGCGCCTGGCGGGCGGACCTGGTCGGCTTCGAGATGGTGGTGGCCTCGGCCAACAACGGCGCGGTGCAGAACGTCACGGACGAGATCCCGGCCGCCGGCGCGATCGCCGGGTGCTGGCGGGAGCGGGCGGCCGCGGTGGACTACTTCCCGCAGGTCGCCGGGGCGCTGCTGGCGGCGGAGGGTGAGGCGCCGGCGCCGGACGCGGCGTGGGCGCTGGTGGCGGCCCGGCTCGGGAACAAGAGCAACCGCGGGCGGTTCGTCAACGCGTTCTGGTACCACACGCCGGACGACGATCCGCCCGACGAGGCGTGGTCCGGGCTGCTGGCCGTGCTCAAGGGCTACGAGCAGGACGCGCCGGAGCAGTCGTGGAAGGAGGCCGTGGCCGGCTTCCGGGCCGCCGAGGCGCGGGTGGAGGCGATCCGCGCCGAGCGGTCCAAGGCGTACGGCGCCGTCGTCGAGCGGATCGAGCTCGACCGCGAGATCGCCCGCCTGGCCGCGGCGACGCCGGTCGCGGCCGCCAGGGTCGAGGGCGCCAGGCAGCGGCGCGAGACGGCGGTGCGGGTGGAGCGCGAGCGGGCCGCCGAGGCGGAGCGGATCGCGCGGGAGCGCCGGCTGGAGGCCGAGCGGGCCGCCCTGCGGCGCCGGGAGGAGGCCGCGCGGGTCGCCGGCGAGCGCCGGGCCGAGGCCGAGCGGATCGTCGCCGGACGGGTGGCCAACGCCGAGCGCTCGCTGCGCGCGTGGGAGGCCGAGGTGGGCCGGCAGTGGCAGGTCCGGGCCGCGCACCAGCAGGCCCGGCCGGGCTGGTGGGAGTGGCTGCGGACGCTCGGCGCGGCGAACGGGCGCTGGGCGGCGCACGACCGGTGGCTCGACGCCGAGATGGGGGCCGCCCGGCGCGAGCTGGAGGTGCGGCAGGCCACGCTGGCCGCGGCGCAGCGGGACGCGGACGCGGCGTGGCGGGCCCACGAGGTCGCGAGCCGCGAGGCGGCCACGGCGACGGCGGTGCCCGCCCCGGACGTCACCCACGAGCCGCTGGTGGCCGCGCGCCGGGAGCTCGCCCGGGCCGACGAGGAGGTCACCGCGGCCAGCCGGGCCCTGGCGGCGACGGAGACCGCCTGGCACGCCGCCCGGGGCCGGCGCGCCGCCGTCGTCGACCGGCTCGCCGGCTTCGCGGCCGCGCTCGGCCGGCACTTCCCGGACGACGCGTGGTGGACCGACCGCGAGCGCCGCGAGCCGGCCGCGCTGTGGACGGATCCGGAGTGGAACACGGCGCGCAGCGAGCTGTTCCTGGCCGCGCTCGCGCTGCACCGGGCGTTTCTGCGGCACGCGGCCACCGACGTACGCCGGAACCTGCAGGCGGCCATGGACGTCGTCAGCGGTGAGGCGCCACGCGACCTCGCCCGGGACGCCGCGCTCGCCGCGTGGCAGAGCCTGTTCTTCGTCGTGCCCGTGGTGTCCACGACGTTCGCCTCGTTCGCCCGGCTCTTCGGCCACCTGGGCAGGGAGTCGCTGGGCTGGCTGCTCATCGACGAGGCCGGCCAGGCGACCCCGCAGAACGCCGCCGGGGCGCTGTGGCGGTCCCGCCGCGCCGTGGTGGTCGGCGACCCGCTGCAGCTGGAGCCCGTCACCATGCTGCCGTTCCGCGCCGAGCAGGCCATCCGGGCGGAGCTCGGCGTCGACGAGGAGTGGCTGACCAGCCGCACGTCCGTGCAGCGGCTGGCCGACCGTCTCACGCCGCTGGGCACCAGCCTGCCCGCCGACGGCGACGACGAGATCTGGGTCGGCGTCCCGCTCACCGTGCACCGCCGCTGCGACCGGCCGATGTTCGACATCGTCAACGCCATCGCGTACGACGGGCTGATGATCGACGGTACCGGGACTGCGGCCCGCGACCGGTTCGCCGCCGAGTTCCCGACCCTGCCCGAATCCAAGTGGATCGACGTCGCCGGTGCCGACGCGCAAGGCCACTGGATCCCGGACGAGGGCCGCCGGCTGGACCTGGTCCTCGGCGTGCTCGACGAGGTCGGCGTCGACATGTCCGAGGTGATGGTCATCGCCCCGTTCCGGGACATCGCCCGGCAGGTCGCCGCCCGGGCCCGGCGGTTCCCGGGGCTGACCGCGGGCACCGTGCACACCGCCCAGGGCAAGCAGGCCGACGTGGTGATCCTCGTGCTCGGCGGCAACCCCGCCCGCCCCGGCGCCCGCCGGTGGGCCGCGAGCCGCCCCAACCTGCTCAATGTCGCCGTCAGCAGGGCCAAGCGCCGCCTGTACGTCATCGGCGACCGCGAGGCGTGGTCGGCGCAGCGGTACTTCAAGACGCTCTCCGCCGACCTGCCGTAAACCTTTCGAAAGGCCTGGGGTTTCCCCGGGGGTGCGACCTACGGTCGCGGCCACACCCCACCCTGGGAGGACTCCCTTGCACAGAAGACTGGGCCGTTTGGCCGCGACGCTGGCGGCGGTGGCCGTCGTGCTCAGCTCCGCCGGGACCGCGCAGGCGACCGACGGCGGCGGGGACCGGCGCCGGCCGCTGTCGGCGGTGAACCTGCCGTCCGGCGACAGGGTGCTGTTCTACCTCGGGCAGGACAGCAGCACCCTGGCGGACTTCGACACGGCGGTGCTGGACACCGACCGCGGGTTCCCGGTGCCCGCGGGCGTCACGCTGTACACGAACCTCGTCGGGGCGCCGATGAGCGGGATGTTCCAGCCGACCAACTACGGCGCCGGCGACAACGACTTCCCGGCCACGCTCAACACGTACGGCGGCGGGATCGCGGTCGGGTTGTTCCTGTCGGACCCGTCGCAGACGCCGCTGAAGGCGCTCGCCGGCACCGCCGACCAGGCGACCGTCACGCGGTACCGCAAGTGGCTCGACGAGTTCATCACGTACTTCGACCGGACCGGACGGGACGTGTTCCTGCGGATCGGCTACGAGTTCGACGGCGCGTGGAACGCCTACGACCCGGAGCTGTACAAGGAGGCGTTCCGGTACATCGCGCGGCGCATCGACCGGCTCGGGGCGCGGCGGATCGCGACGGTGTGGCAGTCGGCGGCGTGGCCGCGGGTCGAGCAGGCGCCCTACGCGCCGACCGCCGCCGGGCACTGGAAGCAGTGGTACCCGGGCGACGAGTACGTCGACTGGGCCGGGCTGTCGCACTTCTACGGCGAGCGCTTCGACCGCTACCAGTGGGCCTGCGAGACGCCGGGCAACGTGGCCGCGACGCCGCTCGCGGTGCAGGAGTCGCTGCTGAACTTCGCCCGCATGCACCGCAAGCCGGTATTCGTCGCCGAGTCCGCGCCGCAGGGCTTCGACCTCGGCAACCTGACCGCCGGCTGCATCTTCGTCGACCCTGCCACCGGCGGGCCGCGGGCGACCGTGCCGGTCACCGCCGAGCAGATCTGGGACACCTGGTACGCGCCGTACTTCCGGTTCATCGAGCGTAACCGCGACATCGTCCGCGGCGTCGCGTACATCAACACCGACTGGGCGAGCCAGTCGATGTGGAACTGCCAGCCCGGCGCCTGCGCCAACGGGTACTGGGGGGACAGCAGGATCCAGGCGAACCCGCTGATCCTGCGCCGTTTCCGGGCCGAGATCGCCAAGCGCCTCTACGTCCACGGCCCGGACCGCGTCCGCGGCTTCGAGCCGCCGGACTTCTCCGGCCCCGGCCGCTCCGAGGGCGAGTATGCGGACCTGCCGCAGGGCGGGTCGACCGGCATCGCCGTCGCCGACCCGACCGCCTCCAACGACAGGACCGCCCTGGTGTACGCCAACGGCGCGTCGATCGCCTTCGACCACGTCGGTCGCGGCCCGTCCATCGACCTGCGGTACGCCACCGTCACCGGCAACGTGCAGCTGACGGTGCTCGTCAACGGCGCCGCCAGGTGCACGCTGCGGCTGCCGAACCAGGGCAGCGCCACCGCGTGGGCGACGGTCACGATCCCGGTGCCGGTGCCCGACGACGCGGCGGTGACCCTGCGGCTGGACAGCGGCGACGTCGTCTGGGTCGACTACATCACCCCGGGGCAGCGCAACCGCCGCTGACATCTGCCCGGCGGGGCCGAAATTGTCGTACCCGCCGGGCAGAATCAGACCCATGATGGAGTCCCGACACGTCAGCCGCAGCATCAACCGATCGGCAGGGGACGTCTACGCATACGCGTCGAACCCGGCGAACCTGCCCGCCTGGGCGCCGGGTCTGCTGAAGTCCGTCGAGTGGGTCGACGGGCAGTGGGTCGCCGACTCGGACATGGGGCGGATCCTGCTGGACTGGGCGCCGGACAACCCGTTCGGCGTCATGGACCACCACGTGACGGTGCCGTCCGGCGAGACGTTCTACAACCCGATGCGGGTCACCGCCAACGGGGCGGGCAGCGAGGTCGTGTTCAGCGTGCGCCGGCAGCCGGGCATGACGGACGAGGAGTTCGACCGGGACTGCGCGGCGGTCCAGGCCGACCTCGACGCCCTGGCGAGGATCCTGGAAAGTTAGATGCTCGCGTACGGGGGCGACTACACGCCTGAGCAGTGGCCCGAGGAGGTCTGGGCGCAGGACGTCGAGCTGATGCGGGCCGCCGGGGTCAACCTCGTCAGCGTCGGCATGTTCAGCTGGGCGCTGGTCGAGCCGGCCGAGGGGCGGCACACGTTCGAGTGGCTCGACCGGGTGCTGGACCTGCTGCACGGCGCCGGGATCCGGGTCGACCTGGGGACGCCGACCGCCGTGCCGCCGCCGTGGTTCATCCGGCGGCACCCGGGCACGCGGCTCGTCGACCGGGCCGGGCACGTGTTGGGGCAGGGCGGCCGGCAGAGCTTCTGCCCCAGCTCCCCCGACTACGCGCGGGCGTCGCGGGCGATCGCCGAGCAGCTCGCCCGGCGCTATGGCGGGCATCCGGCGCTTGCGCTGTGGCACGTCCACAACGAGTATGCCGGGGTCAACGCCCACTGCTACTGCGACACGTGCGCGGCGGCGTTCCGCGGGTGGCTGCGCGACCGGCACGGCGACCTGCCCGCGTTGAATGCCGCGTGGGGCACCGCCTTCTGGGGTCAGCGGTATGGCGACTGGGAGGAGATCGACCTGCCGCGGCTCGCGCCGACCGCCGTCAATCCCGCCCAGCAGCTGGACTTCCTGCGGTTCTGCTCCGACACGCACCTCGCCAACTACCGGCGGGAGCGCGACGCGCTGAAGCAGCACTCCCCCGGCGTTCCGGTCACCACCAACTTCATGATCGCCAACTGCAAGTGGCTGGACTACTGGAAGTGGGCGCGTGAGGTCGACGTCGTCGCCAACGATCACTACCTGACCGCCGAGCGGGACGACCGGCACGTCGAGCTGGCCATGTGCGCGGACCTCACCCGCGGCCTCGCCGGCGGCGCGCCGTGGCTGCTCATGGAGCACTCGACCGGCGCCGTCAACTGGCAGCCGCGCAACATCGCGAAACGCCCCGGCGAGCTGGCCCGCAACAGCCTGGCGCACGTCGCCCGCGGCGCCGACGGGGTGCTGTTCTTCCAGTGGCGGGCGTCGCGGTCGGGTGCCGAGAAGTTCCACTCCGCGATGCTGCCGCAGGGCGGCACCGGCACCAGGATCTGGCGCGAGGTCACCGAGCTCGGCGAGCGGCTCGCCGGCCTGGGCACGGTGCGCGGCACCCGGGTCGCGGCGGACGTCGCCGTCGTCTGGGACTGGGAGTCGTGGTGGGCGCTCGAGCTGGAGTGGCGGCCGTCGGTGGACCTCGCGTTCCGTGAGCGGGTCGAGGCCTACTACGGGCGGCTGTGGCGCGACCACCTGACCGTCGACTTCGTGCACCCGTCGGCCGACCTGGAGCGGTATCCGCTGGTCGTGGTGCCGTCGCTGTACCTGACGACCCCGGCCGCCGCGGCGAACCTCGACCGGTACGTGTCCGGCGGCGGGACGCTCGTCGTGTCGTACTTCTCCGGCATCGTCGACACCAACGACACCGTGCCCGACGGCCCCTACCCGGGCGCGCTGCGCGACCTGCTCGGCCTCACCGTCGAGGAGTTCCTGCCCCTGCGCGCCGGCGAGCGGGTCACCCTCAGCGACGGATCCACCGCCGACGTCTGGGCCGAGCACGTGGTCCTCGCGGGCGCGGAGACCGTGCTGTCCTATGTGGACGGACCGGCGCCGGGCGGCCCGGCCGTCACCCGCCACCGGCACGGGCGGGGCGTCGCCTGGTATGTCTCCACCCGCCCGGCGGATCTCGGCCCGCTGCTGTGGCAGGTGTACGACGGAGCGGGGCTGCGACCCCCGCCGGATCTCCCGGACACCGTCGAGGTGGTGCGCCGGCCGCCGTTCCTGTTCGCGATCAACCACGGCGGGACCCCGGCCGACGTGCGCGGCGTCACAGTCGAGCCCGGCGCCGTGACGGTCATCGACGAGAGCTGACGATCAGGGCGGCCGTTCCTGTTCGCGACCGACCACGGCGGGACCCCGGCCGACGTGCGCGGCGTCACAGTCGAGCCCGGCGCCGTGACGGTCATCGACGAGAGCTGACGATCAGGTCGGCGGCCAGCGCGGTGTAGCGGGTGGCGACGGTGGCCCAGTCGGCGCCGGCGGTGCGGCGCAGCCCTTCGGCCCGCATGCCGGCGGCCAGGTCGGGGTCGGTGAGGACGCGCTTGAGCGCGGCACCGACGGCGGCGCCGTCGCGGTGCGGCACGAGCAGGCCCGCGCCGGTGCCGAGCAGATCCACGGCGTGCGGGAACGGGGTCGCGACGACGGGCTTGCCGGCCGCGACCGCCTCGTGCAGCACCCCGGAGGACACCTGCTCGGTCGAGTCGTAGGGCAGGACGACGACGTCGGCGCGGTCGACCAGGCGGGCGAGCACCGCCGGGTCGGCGTACGAGCGCTCGAACCGGACGAGCTCCGCCACGCCGAAGGCACGGACCTTCTTGTAGAGGCCCAGCCGGTAGGACTCGCCCTCCTCCGCGAGGACCTTGGGGTGGGTCTGGCCGGAGATCACGAGCCGGGGGCGCGGCGACAGGTGCCGTACCTCCCGCATCCCGGCGATCGCCCACTCGACGCCCTTGCCCGGCGCGAGCAGCCCCCACGTGAGCACCATCGGCTCACCCGACGAGCTGACCGTGCGGATCGCCGGCCGCACCAGGGCGCCGTGCGGCACCAGGTGGACCTTCGCCGGGTCGACGGTGCAGGTCTCGTGCAGGCGGGCCCGGGCCGCCTCGGTGGTCACGACGACGGCGCCGGCGAGGGACGCCACCGTCTCCAGTACCCACCGCTGGTGCTGGCTCGGCCGGCGCAGCACTGTGTGCAGCACGACGATGCTGGGCGCCCGGAGCCGGCGCAGCACCTCGAGCACCGTGTCGCCGTCGCTGCCGCCGAAGATGTCGTAGTCGTGGTTGACGACGACGGCGTCGTGCCGGTCGAGCGCGGCGGCGGCCACCTCGGCCGCGCCGTCGGCGCCCGTGAGGAGGTGCGCGATCACCTCGGGCCGGTCGGTGAAGGTCGGCGAGTCGACGGCCCGGACGACCTCGACCCGCTCGACGCCGGGCGTGGCGGCCAGCGCGGTGCTGAGCGCACCGGCGAACGCGGCAACGCCGCTCTGGGTCGGCGGATACGTGCTGAGCAGCCCGAAGGACGTGGTCACCGCGCGTCCACCTTTCGTCGGTGGGCTCGGCGCCTGGGGATGAGCGTGGCCGGACCTTCCAGGCTCACCGTACACCCGGCGCGGCCGCGGCTCCGCGGTCGGATCGTAGGGTTGAGGCATGGCCAACCGTCTCGCCGACGCGACCTCGCCGTATCTGCAGCAGCACAAGGACAACCCGGTCGACTGGTGGCAGTGGTCGCCGGAGGCGTTCGAGGAGGCACGACGCCGGGACGTTCCTGTGCTCATCTCCGTCGGCTACGCGGCGTGCCACTGGTGTCATGTGATGGCGCACGAGTCGTTCGAGCACGAGGGCGTCGCTGCGCTGGTCAACGAGCTGACGGTGCCGGTGAAGGTGGACCGGGAGGAGCGGCCGGACGTCGACGCGGTGTACATGACGGCGACGCAGGCGATGACCGGGCAGGGCGGCTGGCCGATGACGGTGTTCGCCACGCCCGACGGGGAGCCGTTCTACTGCGGCACCTACTTCCCGCGGGACGCGTTCCAGCGGCTCGTCCACGCCGTGTCGGACGCCTGGCGGACCCAGCGCGACGCGGTGCTCCAACAGAGCGCGGCGGTGGTCGACGCGATCAGGCAGGTCGCCGCGAAGCCACCCGCCGGCCCGATGCACGAGGGCGTCCTCGACGCGGCCGCGCAGAGCCTCGTGAAGGCCTACGACAAGGAGCACGGCGGGTTCGGCGGGGCGCCCAAGTTCCCCCCGCACATGAACCTGCTGTTCCTGCTGCGGCACTACCAGCGCACCCACGACGACGAGGTGCTGGGCATCGTGCGGTACACGGCCGAGCGGATGGCCCGGGGCGGGATGTATGACCAGCTCGCCGGCGGCTTCGCGCGGTACTCGGTGGACGAGACGTGGACGGTGCCGCACTTCGAGAAGATGCTCTACGACAACGCGCTGCTGCTGCGGACGTATGTGCAGCTCGACCGCATCGCCGGCGGCGGCACCGCGCGGCGGGTGGCCGGGGAGGTCGCCGACTTCCTGCGCCGCGACCTGCACGACGGCCACGGGTTCATCTCGGCGCTGGACGCCGACACCGACGGCGTCGAGGGCCTCACGTATGTGTGGACACCGAAGCAGATCGACGAGGTGCTCGGCGAGATCGACGGCGCGTGGGCGCGCTACCTGCTGGAGGTGACCGCCGACGGCACGTTCGAGCACGGCGCGTCGGTGCTGCAGCTGCCGGAGGACCCGATCAACCTGGAGCGCTGGCTCGACATCAAGCGGCGCCTGCTGGAGGCCAGGGACACCCGGCCGCAGCCCAGCCGCGACGGCAAGATCGTCGCGGCGTGGAACGGGCTGGCCATCACCGCGCTGATCGAGTTCGGCCAGGTGTACGGCGACCAGCAGGCCGTCCAGCTCGCCGTGGACACCGCGCGGTATCTGGCGGAGACCCACCTCGTCGACGGCCGCCTGCGGCGGGTGTCGCGCGACGGCGTCGCCGGCGCTCCGGCCGGCGTCCTGGAGGACTACGGCGCCGTCGCGGAGGCGTTCTGCGCGGTGCACCAGGCGACCGGCGACGGCGAGTGGCTGACCCTCGCGGGCCGGCTCCTCGACGTGGCCCTGGAGCGGTTCGCCGACCCGGCCGGCGGCTTCTTCGACACTGCCGACGACGCGGAGCAGCTGGTCAGCCGCCCCGCCGACGTGACCGACAACGCGACGCCGTCCGGCCTGTCGGCGATCGCGGCGGCGCTCGTCGCCTACTCGGCGCTGACGGCGGACGTCGCGAAGCGGGAGGCGGCGGAGCGCGCCCTGGCCACGGTCGCGATGGTGGCGGCCACCCACGGCCGGTTCACCGGTTACGCGTGCGCGGTCGGCGAGGCGCTGCTGTCCGGCCCGTACGAGATCGCGATCGCCACCCAGGACCGCCACGACCCGCTCGTCACCGCCGCCTGGTGGCACGCCCCGCCCGGCGCGGTGGTCGTCGCCGGCCCGCCGGACACGCCGGGGGTGCCGCTGCTGGAGAGCCGGATGCTGCGGGACGGCCGGCCCACGGCGTACATCTGCCGCGGCTTCGTCTGCGACGCGCCGGTCACCGAGCTGGAGGACCTGGTCTCAGGCCTCGGCTAGGAGCGCCGTTCCCCTCAGGGCGAACACGCCCTCCTTTGGCATGCTCTTGTAACGGTGTAATCATGTAATCAGCGTTGCAAGAGCAAGTGAGTAAGGGAGTAAGCAGATGCGACGAGGAGAATGGGGCCGCGGCGGCGGTCCGCGCAGCGAGCCCCCGCCCGCCACCGACGCGCCCGCCTGGATCGGCGGCGCGCTGCCCGACGGCTGGTTCACCGGACCCGCCGAGATCACCATCGACCGCGACGAGATCACCATCGTCGGCCGGCTCAGCGACCCGCCCCTCCCCGACGACGCGACCGACGCCGACCGGTCCGCCGCCGAGCAGGGCCGCATCGCCGGGTTCCGGGAGACCACCCGCGACCAGCGGATCGGCATCGCCCAGCAGCTGGAGCGGCGCTACCAGCGCAAGGTCGCGTGGGGCGTGCGGGTCGGCGAGAATCGGGAGCTGTTCACCACGTTCTCCGCGCCGGTCATGACCCGGCTGCGGCAGGCCGAGCGGCAGGTCCTGGACACCCTTGTGGACTCCGGCGTGGCCCGGTCCCGCTCGGAGGCGCTGGCCTGGTGCGTCGCCCTCGTCGGCCAGCACGCCGAGTCGTGGCTGGCCGAGCTCCGCCAGGCCATGACCCAGGTCGACGAGCTCCGCAAGCAGGGCCCGTCGGTGTGATCCGCGCCGGGCACCGCCGGGAGTGCCCGCCGGTGTGATCCGTGCCGGTCGCGGCGCCCGGGACTCGGGTGCCGCGACCGGAAAACGCTAGGCTCACCAGCCTATGGACTCGCGAACCGGACTCCCCGTCGTGGGCATGGTGGGCGGCGGCCAGCTGGCCCGCATGACCCACCAGGCCGCCATCGCCCTCGGACAGTCGCTCCGGGTGCTCGCCGTCTCCGCCGACGACGGGGCCGCGCTCGTCGCCGCCGACGTCGTCATCGGCCGGCACGATGACATCGACGCGGTGCGGGCGTTCGCGAAGGGGTGCGACGTGGTCACCTTCGACCACGAGCACGTGCCCGGCGACCTGATCCGCACGCTCGCCGCGGAGGGTGTCACGCTGCTGCCGGGGGCCGACGCCCTCCGGTACGCCCAGAACAAGCGCGACATGCGCGCCCACCTCGCGGAGCTCGGCTTCCCCGTGCCCCGCTGGACGGACGGCGACCTCCAGCAGTTCGGCGACGAGGTCGGCTGGCCGATCATCGTCAAGACCGCCACGGGTGGCTACGACGGCCGCGGCGTCTTCGTCGCCCACTCGGTCGCCGACATCCCGGACGTGGAGGGGCTGATCGGCGAGGAACGCGTCCAGCTCAAGCGGGAGCTCGCCGCCGTCGTCGCCAGGTCGCCGCTCGGCCAGGTGGCCGCCTACCCGGTGGTCGAGACCGTGCAGCAGGACGGCATCTGCGTCGAGGTGCTCGCGCCGGCGCCCGGGCTCGACGAGGACGTGGCGGTCGAGGCGCAGCGGCTCGCCATCGACATCGCCACCCGGCTCGGGGTGGTCGGCGTGCTCGCCGTGGAGTTGTTCGAGACGACGACCGGGAAGATCCTGGTCAACGAGCTGGCGATGCGCCCGCACAACTCCGCGCACTGGACGATCGAGGGCGCCAGGACCTCGCAGTTCGAGCAGCACCTGCGGGCCGTGCTCGACTACCCGATGGGCGACACCAGGCTCACCGCCCCCGCGGTCGTGATGGCCAACGTGCTCGGCGGCGCGCCCGGCGGGATGCCGATCGACGAGCGGCTGCACCACCTGTTCGCCGAGGAGCCCGGCGCCAAGGTCCACTTGTACGGCAAGCAGGTCCGGCCCGGGCGCAAGATCGGCCACGTGACGGTCCTCGGCGACGACATGGAAGACTGCCGCCGGCGCGCCGCCCGGGCCGCCCGGATCCTCGAAGAAGGGTATGTGCATTGACCGACGTCGGCATCATCATGGGCAGCGACTCCGACTGGCCCGTGATGCGGCTCGCCGCCGAGGCGCTGGACGAGTTCGGCGTGTCCTATGAGGTACGGGTCGTCTCCGCCCACCGCACGCCGCACCTGATGCTCGACTACGCCGGCGAGGCCGTCGCCCGCGGGCTGAAGGTCATCATCGCCGGGGCCGGCGGCGCGGCGCACCTGCCGGGCATGGTCGCCTCCGCCACTCCCCTGCCGGTCATCGGGGTGCCGGTACCGCTGAAATACCTCGACGGCATGGACTCGTTGATGTCGATCGTGCAGATGCCGGCCGGCATCCCCGTCGCCACCATGGCGATCGGCGGCGCCCGCAACGCCGGGCTGATGGCCGCCCGCATCCTCGCCGTCGGCGATCCCGAGCTGCTGGCGAAGGTCCGTGACTTCCAGGAGTCGCTGCGCGCGATGGTGGCGGAGAAGGACGCCGCCCTCTCCGCCACCATCGCGGGCCTCAACGCCTAGGGCGTCACGGGGCCCACGGTGCGGCCAGGTTCCAGCTGCTGTCGGCGCTGAGCGCCTGCGGCCGCTGGAACCCGGTGCCGTTGCCGGCGGAGATGTACACCTGCGACTCGAAGTGCCGCAGGTACGAGCCGGGGATGTTGATCGACTCGAACGTGACGCCGGTGCCGCCGATGCCCGGGCGGGCGCAGAACGTGGCGTCGGCGAGGAACAGCGCCGAGCCGTCGTTCACCGAGTTGCGGACCCGGCTGTCGGCGTGCCGCAGGAACTGGCCGGGGAAGTTCACCGACTCGAACGAGTAGCACGACGAGTCGGCCAGCCCGCGCCGCACCGTGTACGTGGCGTCGGCCTTCAGCAGGGCGCTGCTGCCGCCGTTCACGATCTCGGTGTAGGCGAGGCTGTCCGAGTGCCGCAGGTAGCGGTCGGTGAAGCCCCACGTGGTGACCTGCAGCGACTTGCGCGCGTCGGTCTGCAACTGCACCGAGCTGCGCCACAGCGCCGGGTTCGCCGTGTTCCAGGTCGCGTCGGCGGCGAAGCCGGACGCGGTGTCCCACGCGTTGGCGCCGCCGCTGCGCGCCAGGTAGACGTTGTCGGCGTAGTGGCGCATGTACGAGCCGGGGAAGTTGTACGACTCGAACGACGTGCCGCCCGCCGCCAGCCCGGGCCGGCCGCACCAGGTCGCGTCCGCGGCGAAGCTGCCGCCCGTGTTGGGGTCGATGCGGACGCGGAGGTTGGCGTGCCGCAGGTACTGGCCGGGGAAGTTCACGGACTCGAACGAGTAGCACCGCGGGTCGGCCAGGCCGGCCACCGTGCGGAACGACGCGTCCTGCCGCGCCCCGTCGGTGCTCGCCGAGCTGAGCACGTCGGTGCGGGCGAAGCTGTTCGAGTGCCGCAGGTAGCGGTTCGTCAGCCCGGCCGTGGTCACCTGGAACGACCTGACGTGCCCGAGGGTCATCGGCACGGCCGCGTTCAGGTTCTTCGACGCGTTGATGAGGTTGGTGTTCGCGGCGCGGACCAGGTTGGTGTCGACCTTCTGGATCCGCCGGTCGTAGGTGAGCAGCCCGTTGTACTCGCCCTCGACGTCGGTGATCTCGGTGTACACGTGCGCCGACAGGCCCCGCGTCGTCATGAGCGCCTGCGTGTCGCGGATCATGCCGGTGAACCGGTCGTTGAGCTGCGCGTTGCTGAACACCTGCTCGTACGCGAAGAACTGCCCGTCCGGGCTCCACTCGTGCCCGGGCGTGCGCAGGCCGATCCCGCCGAACTCGCCGAGGACCGAGACGCGGGTCGATGACGGCAGCGGGGCGTCAGGACCGGTGTAGATGTGCCAGTCGATGATGTCGCCGGTACCGGGGTCGCCCTTGGACGCGCAGCAGTTGTAGCCGCTGTGCGGGTTCACCAGGCGGGTCGGGTCGTAGTTCTTCAGGTCCGTGGTGATCCGCTGGGTGTCGGCGAGGTTCCACTCGCCCCAGCCCTCGTTGAACGGTACATAGGTGACGACCGCCGGCGAGAACCGGTGCTCGTCGATGATCTCGCGCGCCTCGGACTCCAGCTCGGCGATCTGCGCCGGCGTCCGGTTCGCGTCGAACGCCTGCGTCGACGGGATGTCCTGCCACACCAGCAGGCCCAGGCGGTCGGCGTGGTAGTACCAGCGCGCGGGCTCGACCTTGATGTGCTTGCGGACCATGTTGAACCCGAGGTCCTTGTGCTTCTGCAGGTCGGAGGCGAGCGCGGCGTCGGTCGGCGCGGTGTAGAGCCCGTCGGGCCAGAAGCCCTGGTCGAGCGTGCCGGCCTGGAAGATGAACTCGCCGTTGAGGGTCGGGCGGAGCACGCCGTTGACCAGCTTCTTGCCGATCTCCCGCATCCCGAAGTAGCTCACGACCTGGTCCACGGTCGCGCCGGCGCTGTTGCGCAGCGAGACCCGCAGGTTGTACAGGAACGGGTCGTCCGGCGACCACCGGCGCGCGTTCGGCACCGGCACGCTGAACTCGGTGAACCCGCCGGTCGTGCTGCCGACGACGGTCGTGCCGTTCATCGCCTCGGCGAAGACGGTGTGCCCCGTGACGTTGCCGCGGGTGAAGACCCTGACCCGCGCGGTGTTGTTGGCCAGGTTGGCGTAGATGTCGACGGAGTAGATCGACGACACCGGCGTCGGCTCCAGCCACACCGTCTGCCAGATCCCGGACGTCGGCGTGTAGAAGATGCCGCTCGGGCTGTTGGTCTGCTTGCCGATCGGCTGCTTCTCGCCGCGGCCGTCGGTCGGGTCGTACACCCGCACGACGATCTCGTTGTCACCGCCGTTGAGCTGCGGCGTGATGTCGACCTCGAACCGGTCGTAGCCGCCCTTGTGGGTGGTGACCTGCACCCCGTTGACCCACACGGTGGCCTCGTAGTCCACGGCGCCGAAGTGCAGCTGGACGCGCCGCCCGTTCCACCCGGCCGGCACGGTGAACGTCCGCCGGTAGAACATCAGGTCACGGTTGTCGTTGCGCATGATGCCGGACAGCGCCGACTCGACCGGGAACGGCACCAGGATCCGCTCCGGCAGCGTCTGCCCCAGCGGCGGCGCCGCGTAGCGGTTCACGTTGCCGGCGCCGTCGGTGGCGGGGTTCAGGAACTCCCACTCCCCGTTGAGCGACTGCCACTCGTTGCGGGTCATCTGCGGCCGCGGGTACTCGGGCAGCGGGTTCGTCGTGGACACCTGGCTGGTCCACGGCGTCGTCAGCGGCGGCGTCTTCGGCACGACGGCCGAGGCCGGCGCACCCGACGCCACCAGCCCCCCGGCGACGACGGTCAGGACGGCCAGTGTGCGGGCGAGGAGATGGCGCATCGAACTCCTTCTGGCGGGAAAGAGCACGCGGAACCGGCCCGCGGCCGGTTGGCGATCGGCCGCGCGCTGGCAGCGAGCGTTGTGGCGGGCATCGACGGGCTTGGGTAGGGCCCAGGTTCCGGGAACGTAACATGAAACATTCCCAAACGGAACAGCTCACATGTGCCCACTAATCAAACAGAATCCACCATAGTTTTCGAAAGACACTTGGCACTTCCTGCCGCAAGCACTCAACGAGGCCACTGGAGGGCCGCACTTCGCGGCTGTCGCGATGGCCGGGACGGAGTCGTTCCGCCACAGTGGACGGTCGAACCTGACCGAGGACACAGTGCTCGCCGTGCACGGCGACGCGGGCTTCCCCGATGCGGCCGGGGACGACGGCGCCGACCTCGCCCGCCTCCATCAGCAGCCCCGACCCACACCCGATCCAGAGCACGCGAGCGACCACGCAACCGCGCGCAGCGCCGGACAACCCCCATCGGGGCGGCCAGGGCCGAGGCCACCGCCGCATGGCTCACCAATGGCACTGTGCCGCGCCCATTGGATGACGGTCAGCCAGCGCGCGGGGCCCCCACCGGCGAGATCACCGACAAGACGCTGCGCGTAGGCCCCCTCCACCGGGTCGTCGACCCGGTCCGGACGACGGCAGGCCGTGCAATGCGGGCGGGGCTCAGGCGCGGTGGCCGTTGGGGATGGCGGCGCGGACGGCGTCCCAGGGCATGGCGGCGACGGCGCGGGTCAGGCGGGTGGACCAGGCGACGACGACGTCCAGGTCGCCGGAGCCCTCGCACAGCAGGTACTGCCCCTCGATCCACCACGGCGGGACGGCCATGAACAGCTCGGGAACCGGGACGCGGCCGGCGAAGAGGCCCGCGAGGGCGGGGTCCGGCGCGCCGGGGGCGACCTGGCCGGCCTGGTCGAAGGCGGTGTGCGACAGATACGGCACCGGGGTGGGCAGCGGCACCATCCAGATGGTCTGCACCGGGTCGGAGCGGCGGGGTTTGCGCCGGTACCGGTCGCCGACGAGCACCGGCACGCCGTCGACGGTGCCCCTGAGCACGTCATACAGGTCGACGGACTGGGAGTGCTCCTGGACGCCGATGACGGCGCGGCCGGTCTGCGGGCCGGGGACGGGCACGGTGAGCGAGGGCACGAACTCCCAGCCGCGCTGGGAGGCCAGCCGCTGCCGGGCGCGGGTCGGGCGCAGTGCCGGCAGGCGCCGGTACGCATTGAGCACCACCGACAGGACGCCCATCTCCAGGGCGAGGACCACGGTCGCCGTCACGTACTTGTTGACCTGCGGGATCAGGGCTGCCACGGCGATCATCGTGACGAGACCGCCGATGGCGGCGAAGATCGCGCCGACGACGGCGATCCGGCCGTCGAAGCGGGTCCCGAGCAGGCCGACGGTGACGCCGATGGCGAGGAAGCCGATGACCGCCGCCATCGCGCCGGGCAGCCCGGCCCGGGACAGCGGGACGGCGATGGCGGCGACGAGAAGACCGCCGACGATGACGGCGAGGACCGCGATGGCGCGGTCGCTGAGGCCGACGCCGGCCGGGCCGCGGCCGACTTCCCGTCGTGCCGGCCGGATCTGGCACCGGCGGGCGACGAGCTCCGCCTCGAGCCGCTCGACGAACGCCTTGTAATCCGTCTTGTCGGCGCCGGTGATGTCCACCGCGCGGCCGTCGAGCGTGACCAGGCCGGCTGCGGTGATCTTGTCGTCCTTGCGGGTGACGTGCATCTCGTCGATCCACGAGAACGGGGCGGCGTCGACGCTGCGGTTGCGGCTCCACACCAGGCCGTGCTCGTAGTGGTGGACGACGACGTAGGCGCCGAAGAGCCGGTAGAAGGCATAGCCCGCCGCGGCCAGGCCGGCGATCGCCAGCAGCACGACGATCAGGGCGAGCGCCTTCACCTGGAGGAACTCGATGGACGAGACGATCCAGCTGACGAGGGCGGCGGCACCGAACAGGATCGCCGAGATGACAAGGCCGGTGGCGCACTCCACCACCGGGTGGTCGCCCTTGTGCATGGCGACGTGCGCGCCGAGCTGCTGCCGCTCCGCGAGCGCGGCCACGCGTGGCGGCACGCTGACGGTCGATGCGTCCATGGTTTCCCCCGTCCTGGTCGATCGACGCAGGACGCTACGCCATGTGGCGTCCGCCCCGCGACCCCGGCCGCGTTGACTTCCGTCACGGAGTCTGTCACTGTTCTAGAACTGTCGCAACTGTTCTAGAACTCTGGGAGTGGGCATGGGCGATCTGCTGATCCGGCCGAGCCGCACGCCGTCGCGCGTCCGGCTGATGGACGACCCGGGACCGCTGGGCAGGTTCGGGGACTATGGCGGGCGTTACGTCCCCGAGTCCCTGATCCCCGCCTGCCGGCGGGTCGAGGAGGCGTTCCGGGAGGCATGGGCCGACCCCGCGTTCCGGCACCAGCTGGCCGGCCTGCTCGCCACGCACGCCGGGCGGCCGACGCCGCTGACCCCCGCGGTGCGGCTGTCCGCCGAGCTCGGCGTGACGCTGCTGCTCAAGCGGGAGGACCTCACCCACACGGGCTCACACAAGATCAATAACGTGATCGGCCAGGCGCTGCTCGCGAGCAGGATGGGGCACAAGCGGCTGATCGCCGAGACGGGCGCCGGGCAGCACGGGGTGGCGACGGCGACCGCGGCGGCGATGTTCGGCATGGCGGCGACCGTGTTCATGGGCGAGCGCGACATCGAGCGGCAGGCGCTCAACGTGTTCCGGATGCGGATGCTCGGCGCCGAGGTCGTGCCCGTCCGCACCGGCGCGAGGACGTTGAAGGACGCCACCAGCGAGGCGATGCGGCACTGGGTCGGCTCGACCGCCGACAGTTACTACTGCATGGGATCCGTGCTCGGCCCGATGCCCTATCCGTGGATGGTGCGCGAGTTCCAGCGGGTCATCGGCGACGAGGCGCGCCAGCAGTGCGCCACCGCGCTGCCCACGGCGGTGCCCGACCACGTCGTGGCGTGCGTCGGCGGCGGGTCCAACGCGGCCGGGACCTTCGCCGGGTTCGTCGACACCACGGCGAAGCTGGTCGGGGTCGAGGCCGAGGGCGGCGCCGGCGCGACCCGCGGCAGCCTCGGCGTGCTGCACGGGGTGCGGTCGATGTTCCTGCAGGACGACGACGGTCAGGTCCTGGAGGCCCACTCGATCGCCGCGGGGCTCGACTATCCGGGCATCGGCCCCGAGCACGTGCACCTGCGGGACCTCGGCCGCGCCCGGTATGTGACGGTCAGCGACGCCGAGGTGGTCGACGCCGTCGTCCGGCTCGCCCGCACCGAGGGGATCGTGGCGGCGCTCGAGTCCGCGCACGCGGTCGCGTGGGTGATCCGCGCCGCCGCCGACGGCACGCTGCCCGCCGGCTCGACCGTCCTGCTGACCCTGTCCGGCCGCGGCGACAAGGACATCTCCGCGCTGAAGGAGCTGCTGTGAAGCTGCCGACCGACCGCAAGGTCCTGATGCCGTATCTCACCGGCGGCGCCGTCGCCGAGTGGACCGACCACCTCCGGGCGCTCGTCGACAACGGTGCCGACGCGATCGAGGTCGGCCTGCCGTTCTCCGACCCGACGCTCGACGGCGCCACGATCCAGGAGGCGACCCACGCGGCCCTCACCCGGGGCGCGACGCTGCGCGGCATCCTGGCCCGCATCCCGGAGGTCGCCGGGGCCGTGCCGCTCGTCGCCAGCACGTATGCCAACCTCCTCGTCCGCGACGACGCGTTCTGCCGCGGCCTCCGCGACGCCGGTTTCGACGGGCTGATCGTCCCCGACCTGCCGCTGGAGGAGTGCGCCGAGGCAAGTGCCAAGGCAGAAGAGCAGGACCTGGATCTGGTGCTGCTGGCGTCGCCCGCCACCCCGGACGAGCGCCTCGGCGAGATCGCGCGGCGCAGCCGGGGCTTCGTGTATGCGGTCACGGTGATGGGCACGACCGGCGAGCGCGAAACCCTCGCCGCGTCCGCCGCCGACCTGGCGCGCCGGCTCGCCGGCCGCTGCGACCTGCCGGTGTTGCTAGGATTCGGCATCTCCACCCCGGCCCAGGCGGCCGAGGCAGCCCGCCTCGCCGACGGTGTCGTCATCGGCGCGGCGATCATGCGCCGGGTGCTTGACGGCGCCACGCCGGCCGAGATCGGGGCCTATGTCCGGTCGATCCGGGAGGCCATGGACGAAGGGTGAGCCATCAACGCCGAGCCGCGGTATCGCAGCATCGCCGCCGACCTGGCCGAGAAGATCCGCGCCGGGGAGTATGCGCCTGGTGCGGCGCTGCCCGGGCAGCGCGACCTCAGCCACAGCTACGGCGTGACCCTGATGACGCTCCGGCAGGCACTGCGGCACCTCAGCGACGAGGGGCTGATCGTGCAGCGGGCGGGGAAGGGCACGTATGTGGCGCCGCCGCACCTGGCGTACCGGCTGGGCCCGCTGCGCAACCTCGCGGACGACCTGCGCGAGCAGGGCCTCGAGGTGCAGACCCGGGTGCTGGACCAGGCGCTGCGCCGGCCTCCGCCGCCGGTCGCGGTCTTACTGGGGGCGCCGGCGCTGCGGCTCGAGCGGGTCAGGGCGTTCGCCGGGCGGCCGGCCGTGCACCAGGTGTCGTGGGTTCGCAAGCCGTTCGGCAACCGGATCCGGGCGGCCGACTTCGCCACGGCGTCGCTGTACCTGACGCTGGCCGACGCCGGGGTGGCCGTCGCCAGGGCCAGCGAGACGATCCGGCCCGCGGTGCTGGAGGAGGAGCTGGCCGGGCACCTGCACGCCGAGGTGGGCACGCCGGTGTTCGTCAGCGAGCGGATCACCTACTCGCTGGACGACACCCCCGTCGTCGCCGACCGCGCCGTGATCCTCGGCGAGATGATGGAGATCCGGGCCACCCGAGCCGCGTCCGGCCTGTCCCTGACCTGGTCGGACGTGGCCGCCGAGGTGGTCCCCCGCCGGCAGCCGTAGCGACCGGAACGGAACACGCACAGCGACAGGCCGCGTGGTGCAGCGCCGACGCCGTCAAGCTCGTCCCGGCTGACACGGACTGATGCCGAGCCGGTGATGGCGAGCCACGGCCCGGCGCCGGCGGACGAGCGGCAAGTACACGTCCCGCATCGGTCGGCGTTGCAGCGCATCTGAGCTCGGCCAGCAGCGGCCTGTCGCGGGAGACCAGCAGCGGCCGGGTCACTGAGACCGACCAGCGACCCTCGCGGAGGCCGACCAGCGGCCCCGTCGCGAAGGCCGACCAGCAGCCCGTTGCGGAGGCCGAGCAGCAGCGCCCGGTTGCGGAGGCCGGTCAGCGATGATGCGGTCCCGCGGGCTGAGAAGTTCACGACGCCGGAGGTCGGCGGGGGCGGTGCCGGGGAGTCAGACGTGGCCGCGGAGGGACTCGTCGTAGATGACGGTGGGGGGTGGATTCAGCAGGTCGTGGGCGGCCTTGCTGAACGTGCTCGCGTCGCGGCGGCGGCGGAGCTCCACCGTCACCGACTCGCAGGACGCCTCGCCGTCCAGGGCGGCGACCGCGCCTGACGGGAGCAGGAACACCGGGGCGGTCGGGCCGACGGCGGTGTCCGCGGGGCGGCCCGCGATGCCGACGACGGTGGCGTTGACGACGGCCTGGCCGCGGGACAAGGTTGTCCGTTCGCCGAGGCGGATGTCGTGGGCGGCGGCGGTGCGCTCGTCGATGAGGACCTGCGCGTCGGAGGCCGGGTAGGTGCCCGAGCGCACCGCCGACCAGCGCAGGCCCGGCCGGCTGGCGGCGGTCAGCACCGTCGCGCCGTTGAGCAGGCCGCGGGAGGTGACGACGGTGACGCCGTAGAGGGTGGTGCCGCACTCGACGGCGGCGGCCTGGGGCAGGGACGCGATGCGGTCGACCTGCTTCGGCGTGAACCTGCCGACGAGGCGCACGTCCGCGTCGCCGGGCAGGTCCGTGAACTGGGTGGATTTCTCATACCGGTCGAGGACCACGAACGCCCCGACCGCGACCGCACCGATAACGAAGCCGGCGACGATCGTCCGCTCCCCGCGCATGCCGCAGACGGTACCGGAGTGGTCACCCACGGTCGGGGAGCCACGCAGGGGGCCGCCCGAGTGGGTGGCCCCCAACTGCGGAGCGGGTCAGGCCGCGCGGCCGAGGTAGCGCAGCAGGGTCACCGCCGGGCCGGCGTCGTCGGCCGGCAGGGCCGCGGCGTAGGCGCCGTAGGCCCGCAGCGGCTCGACGATCTCGCGCGCCACCGGCAGCAGCCGCTCGGCGAGGCCGTCGGACAGCGGCGACGGCTGTCCGGTCGCGACCGCGACGTCCCACGCGTGGACGGCGGCGTCCAGGCCGGCCGCCCCGGCGCCGAGCCAGCCGGCCATCTTGCCCTGCGGCAGCGGCGTGGGCGCGTCGGTCGCGTCGGCGGCGACGGTCGCCCAGGCCGCGGCGGATGCCTGCATCGTGCGCTCGACGAAGGCCTTGAACGCGTCGAGGTCGCCGTCCAGCTCGCCCGACGGCGCGAACGGGTCGAACGTCGGCCAGCCTTCGCCGGTGATCGCGGCGGCGTAGCCGAGCTGGTCGCCCGCGGCGTGCTGGAGGACCTGGGTGACGTTCCACAGCTCGCACGGCGTCGGCAGCAGCAGGTCCGACGGGCACAGCCCGGCGAGCACCGCCCGCAGCGCCGCGTGCGACTCGTCCAGGACGGTCCAGGTGTTCGAGTCCATCAGACACTCCCTCAACTCGGTGACTGCGACCAGTCTATCAGAACGGAATGCTCCATTCCACTACGAGACCGAAGCGAAGTGGAGGAGCCGGCGAAGCACTTCAGGCGACGTCGAGCGTGGCCTTGCGGCGGCTCTCGCGCTCGAACCAGGCGAGCAGGGCCAGGCCGATCACCACGTACAGCACGCCGAGACCCGCCTCGGCGAGCACGTCGTCGCGCACCGACGCCAGCCCCGCGCCGGCCGCGACCTCGCGGGCCGCCGCGATGCCGTGGGTCAGCGGCAGCCAGCCGGCGACGGCGGCCATCCAGTCCGGCAGCTCCGACAGCGGGACGTTGACGCCGGCGAAGACGAGCAGGACGCCGACGACCAGGTTGGACAGGACGGCCACCTCGCGGACCCGCAGCGACAGCGCCGCGTTGGCGAGGCCGAGCCCGGTGCATGCGAACGCCGACACCGCCACCACGCCGGTGAGCGCCAGCAGCGACGACGCCCTGATCGGCACGTCCAGCAGCAGCGACCCGGCGAGCAGCGCGACGAGCGCGACGGCGAGCCCGTTGACCACGACGGGCAGTGCGCGGCCGAGGAAGAGCGGGATGCGCCGCGCCGGCGAGACGAGCAGCAGGCCGAGGGTCCCCTGGCGGCGCTCGTCGCCGACGGTGATGCTCATCGCGAAGATGCAGGGGATGGCGGCATTCTGCACGGCGTTGCCGATGACGTAGTACGCGTCGTCGCCGACGCCCGCGGTGCGGCCGACATAAGCGAAGAAGAGGATCTGCGCGATCGGCCCGACGATGAACGTCGGGATCAGGATCCACGGGCTCAGCCACGAGAACAGCGCCCGGTAGCTGGTGAGCCCGCCCAGGAAGAACAGCCGCAGCGCGCTCATGACCGCACCCCGGCGGCGCCGCGGCGCTCCGCGAAGCAGCCGCTCATGTCAGCGCCAGGGTGGCGTGGCGGCGGGCTGCGTCGACGAGGCGGACCGCCAGGAGGGAGCCGACCAGGCCGTACACCGCGGCAAGACCCAGACAGGCGGCCAGCGCGGGCAAGGCGTCGCGCCCCTCGGCGGCGGCACGGATCGCGTCGATGCCCCAGGTCGGCGCGAGCAGCCACGAGATCGGGCGGATCCACGCGGGCAGCAGGTCCAGGGGCACAAGGAAGCCGCTGATCAGCCAGACGGGCATCTCCAGGGCGGTGCCGAGGGCCCACGCGGTGCGATACCGCACGGACGAGACCGCGAGCAGGAACCCCAGGACGCCGATCGACACGACGGTGACCGCCGCGGCGAGCACGAACTGGACGGGCCGCTGGATGGCGAGGTCGACACCGAAGGCGAAGCGGCCCCACATGAGGGTGACGACGAGGCTGTACGCGCCGATCGTCGCCATCGACAGCGTGACCGGCAGGATCACCACGGGCAGCGGCGTCGGCGCGGCGACGAGCAGCTCGAGGGTGCCCTGCCGGCGCTCCTGCTGCAGCGCGGCCGAGGCGGTGGTGCTGGTCGAGGACCACACGCCCATGACGCTGGCGCCCACGGCGGCGCTGAGCAGCGCGGCACCCGACGCGTCGCCGTGGCGGAACATCATGAAGACGACGGTGGAGAAGAACAGCGGGTAGAGGACGCCGAGCAGCCCGTCGAAGGCGGAGCGGCTGCGCATCTTCAGCTGCAGCCACCAGGCGAGCCCGATGACGCGGACGTAGGTCACGCGGCACCGACCAGCTCGACATACGCGTCCTCCAGGGTCGGCTGCCGGGTCGCCACCCGGCCGACCCTGGCGCCGACGAGCGCGCCGAGGACCGGCTGGGTCACCTCGGCGCCGGGCTCGGCGTGCACGAGCAGGACCTGGGCCGGGCCACGCTCGTCGATGACCAGGGAGCGGACGCCGGGCAGCGCGCGGACCCGGTCGCCGGCGCCGTCGGGCAGGCCGAAGACCTCGACCTCCACGACGTTGCCGACACTGACCTTCTGCTTGAGCTGCTCGGGCGTGCCCTCGGCGACGATGCGGCCGCCGGCGAGCACGGCGATGCGGTCGCACAGCTCGTCGGCCTCGAACATGTAGTGGGTGGTGAGCAGCACCGTGGTGCCCTGCGCGATGAGGGCCTTCACCGTCTGCCGCAGCTCGCGGGCGCCGACGGGGTCGATGCCGATGCTGGGCTCGTCGAGGAAGAGGACCTCGGGGCGGTGCAGCAGGCCGCGGGCGATGTGCAGCCGCTGGCGCATCCCGCGGGAGTAGCCCTCGACCCGCTCCTTTTCGCGGCCGGTCAGGCCGACGAGGTCGAGCAGCTCGCCGATGCGGGCGCGCTGCTCGCGGGCCGGCACCGCGTACAGCTCGGCGAAATACCGCAGGTTGTCCAGGCCGGACAGGCGCTCATACAGCCCGCGGTCGCCGCCGAACACGTAACCGACGCGGCGGCGCACCTCGCGCGGGCTGGCGACCACGTCGTGGCCGAGCACCTCGATCCGCCCGCCGGTCGGCAGCAGCAGCGTGATGAGCATCTTGATCGTGGTGGTCTTGCCTGCGCCGTTGGGCCCGAGCAGGCCATACAGCTCGCCGCGCTCCACCTGGAAGGAGATGCCCCGCACGGCCTCGACGACCTTCTCGGTGCGGCGCAGGCCGCTGCGGGACCGGAACGTCCGCCGCAGGTCGGACACATCGATGATCGCCATCCCGGGCCCCCGCTCAAGAATCGCTGGGGCAGACCCTAGCACCGGTCCGCGACCCCCGAGGACCGTCGATGCGCACGGTGACGGACGGACTACCCGGCGCCCTCGGCGCGCAGGTGACGGCGCTGCACCTGGCGGCGCTCGCGCAGGACGGCCGCCAGGCGTTCGGCGGCCAGCGGCGGGTGGAACAGGAAGCCCTGCGCGGAGGTGCAGCCCAGCGCGGCCAGGGCTGCGCGCTGGTCGGGGTTCTCCACGCCCTCGGCGACGACGCGCAGCTTGAGCCGCAGCCCGAGCTCGACCGTGGCCCGGACGATCGCCTCGGCCTTCGGGGAGTCGATCATCTGCGCGACGAACTCCCGGTCGATCTTCACCTCTTGTACGGGCAGCCGCGTGAGCACGGTGAACGAGGAGAACCCGGTGCCGAAGTCGTCGACCGCGAGCTGGACGCCGAGCCGCCGGATGCGGGCGAGGACGTCGTCGATGACGGGCGACTGCGACAGCATCACGGTCTCGGTGATCTCCAGGACGAGCAGCTCGGCCGGGAGGCGGTGGCGGGCGAGCAGGTCGCCGATCGCCTCGGGCAGCTGCCGCTCCAGGAGGCTGCGGGCGGAGATGTTGACCGACACGGGGACGGCGAGGCCGGCGCGCCGCCAGCTGGACGCGAGGCCGATCGCCCGGTCGAGGACCCACCGGGTGAGCGGGCCCATCAGCTCGCTGGCCTCCACGACGGGCAGGAACTGGCCGGGGGTGAGCGGCCCTCGGCGCGGGTGCTTCCACCGCACGAGCGCCTCGACGCCGGTGATCTGCTGCGCGCCGGGCGCCAGCGAGACGGCCGGCTGCAGCTCGACGCTGAGCTGCTCGCCGGCGTTCAGCGCCTCCCGCAGCTCGGCGAGCAGGGCGAGGCGGTCGGTGCTGGCGTCGTCGCGCCCGGCGTCGTACCAGGCGACGGGCTGGACGGCGCGCTTCGCCTGGTACATGGCGATGTCGGCGCGGCGCAGCAGCTCGGTGAGGTCGACCTCGCCGGCGGCGGCGACGACCACACCGATGGACGGCTCCTTCGACAGGAGCACCCCGTCGATCCGCATCGGCACGGCGATCTGCGCGCTGAGCTTGCGGGCCCGCTCGACGGCGGCGGCGAGGGCGAGGTCGGCGCCGCCGGTGTCGAGGTCGGTGATGAGCAGCGCGAACTCGTCGCCGCCGAGGCGGGCGAGCAGGTCGCCGGCGCCGCCGGCCTCGGTGACCCGGCCGGCGATCACGCGCAGCACCTCGTCGCCGGCCGCGTGGCCGAGGGCGTTGTTGACCTCTTTGAAGTCGTTGACGTCCAGCAGCAGCATGGCGACGGGGTCGTGCGGCCCGCGGCGGCGGAGCAGCGCGTTGCCGCGCGACAGCAGCGCCGCCCGGTTGAACAGGCCGGTCAGGGGGTCGTGGACGGCGTCGTACGTGGTGCGCTCGCTCATCGAGCGCAGCTCGTCCTGGCTGATCGCGTCGTGCAGGGCGGCGGCGAGGGCGTCCCCGTACGCGTCGAGCATGCGCTGGTTGCGGGGCCTGAGCCGGCCGAGGCCGGACAGCCGCAGCTCGCCGACGGCGACCGCGCCGACGACCAGGTGGTGGGCCGCCGGGCTCTCGCCGGGACTCGCGCCGAAGACGGTGCCGTCCGCCAGCACGACCTGCGCGCCCGAAGCGCCGAAGAGCCGCCGGGCGCCCTCGATGCCGGCCTCGGCGGTGCCCCGCACGTCGAGCCGGTTGAGGTCGCGGGTCGCCTCGGCGAACTCGTGCCAGGTGCGGCGCTCCTCGCGGTCGCCGATGCGGCTCGCGTAGAGCTGCTGGAGCAGCAGCAGGACCGGCGGCAGGAGCAGCAGCAGGAGCGCGTCGGTGAGGCAGGCCCAGACGATGACCAGGCCGATGACGACGTTGCCGACGACCATGAGCAGCTTGCCGCGCAGCAGCTCGGCGGCGACGGTGGCGGTCCGGCCGCCCCGGGTGGTGGCGACGTGCGCGGCGGTGGCGGTGATCGACACGACGCAGTACACGAGCGCGCCGGCACTCAGGGCGAGGATGCCGTGCGGCGTGAGGGGCGCGTCATGGACCGGCGCGACGAGGGTGGCGGTGGCCGCGGCGAGCGTGCCGGCCAGGGTGAGCGCGGAGACGGTGTAGAGCAGGTCACGCCCGGTGCGGACGCGGCCGGCGCGGGCGTCGACGGTGCGCAGGATGCTGTGCGACACGGCGGCGCCCGGCAGGACGACGAGCGGGATCAGCGGGGCCGGCAGGTTGACGCACAGGATCACGATCGCGGCCTCGCCCCAGGCGAAGGCGGCCTGACCGGCGCCGGCCCGCACTCTCAGGCGGGCGAGCTGGGCGAGGATCACCACGCCGAAGCTCGCCGCGATCGCTCCTGACAGGCCCGAGAGGCCGGGCTGCCTCGTGGCGGTCAGCACCGTCGCGACGGCCACGCCGGCGAAGGCGACGGACGCCACGGCGGCGGTGAGGCGCGCCGGAAGGGGTGTCATCGATGCACCGCATCGACCGACAACAATGACGCTAAGCGGCGACCCGCATGCGCAGCGTGAGCAGATCCGTGGGCAAACGGGGTGTCCACCATCTGCCCCCCTTCCCTGCCCCACAGGGAGACGCGTCCGGCGAAAGGAACGCGCACCCCGTGAAGGCTAAAGCACGGAAGAAAGGCACAACAGTGGTCAGTGCCGCGATTCTAGGTCGGAGCCCTCGTCACTGCGGTCGTCGTCGGACGAGGTGGCGGGTTTGTCGGGATCCGGGAACTCCGCGGGAAGGCGGCGAATCCGCGCGGTCATGTTGCGGATCAACAACACCGTCGCGATCGCGAGCAGGACGATGATGAGCAGCCCCATGGGGCCGGCCAGACCGCCCGAGCGGGTGTCGCCGAAGTTGTTCTCGGCGAGGAACTGCCACGCTTGCATACTGCCTACCTTACGCCTGCGAAAAGATCGTCTTCCGGCGTGCGGGTGTCGACGTGCGACTTCACCAGCTCGTAGTCCTCGGTGGGCCAGATCTTCTGCTGGATGTCGAGCGGGACGGCGAACCAGAAGCCGTCGGGATCGACCTGCGTGGCGTGCGCGCGCAGCGCGTCGTCGCGGGCCTCGAAGTATTCACCGCACGGCACGCGGGTGGTGACCCGGTCGCCCTTGTCGGGGCGCTCCTCCCACTGCTTCATCCACTCGGTGTAGGGCGACTCACCGGTCGTCTCCAGCATCGCCTCGTGCAGCGCGTGCATGCGGACCCGGGACCAGCCCATGTTGTAGTACAGCTTCAGCGGCTGCCACGGCTCGCCGGTGCCGGGATAGCGGGCCGCGTCGCCGGCGGCGTCGAACGCCACCATGCTCACCTTGTGCGTCATGACGTGGTCGGGGTGCGGGTAGCCGCCCTCCTCGTCATACGTGGTGATCACGTGCGGGCGGAACCTGCGGATCAGCTCGACCAGCGGCGCCGCCGCCTCCTCGGGGTCCATCAGGCCGAAGCAGCCCTCGGGCAGCGGCGGCAGCGGGTCGCCCTCCGGGAAGCCCGAGTCGACGAAGCCCAGCCACGCCTGGTCGACGCCGAGGATCTCCCGAGCCCGGTCCATCTCCGCGCGGCGGATGGTGGCGATGTTCTCCCAGACCTCGGGCCGGTCGAGCTTCGGGTTGAGCACGCTGCCCCGCTCGCCGCCGGTGCACGTGACGACCAACACCTCGACGCCCTCGGCGGCGTAGCGCGCCATCGCGGCCGCGCCCTTGCTCGACTCGTCGTCGGGATGCGCGTGCACCGCCATCAATCGCAGTTGCTCGCTCACGCCGCCACCTCCGCTGACGCTCCGGTGCCGGCCTGAGCGAAAATCCGCAGCACCGGTGAGCGGTCCGAGCCGCTCCGCTGACCGCTCACAAGCTCTCCTCAAGGTGTCCGTCAACCCCGCGGTGGGGGCGCCCCGGGTTACGACCCTATTGTGGTCGGTACCTCCGACGAAACGACGAGGACCGTCATCCCGTGACCGAGACGCACGCCACAGCCAAGTACCCGCCCGGCCGCTACGGCCGCCGCCGGGAGCCCCGGCCGCGCCGCACCTGGCTGGTCGTGCTCCTCGCCGCCGTGGCGGGGGTCGCCGGCGTGCTCATCGCGGTGAAGCTCTTCCAGCAGTACGGGCCGCAGGAGTACGAGCCTCAGGTCCAGCGCTTCTACGCGGTCAGCGACGACGGCATCACGGTGGACTTCGTGGTCCGCAAGGACGCGTCGAAGGAGGCGACCTGCCGCGTCCGGGCCCGCTCCGCCAGCGGCGAGGAGGTCGGCCTGGCCGAGGTCGACGTCCCGAAGGGTGCCGAGGCACCGGTCACCTACCGGCTGGCGACGAGCGCCCGGCCGGTCACCGTGGAGGTCCCGGCCTGCGGCCCGCGCCGCACCCGCTGAGCACCCAGCATTTTCCATGCCGACGGTGATGCGGCTCACTGGTACTTTGGTGGTTTGACCGAGCGTGCCCGTAAGGAGATCTTCAGTGTCGACGACCGACGGCGACCAGGGGACAACCTGGCTGTCGCAGGAAGCATTTGACCGGCTGCAGGCCGAGCTGGACGAGCACATCGCCAACCGGCCGGCGCTCGCCGCGGAGATCAACGCTCGCCGCGAAGAGGGTGACCTGCGCGAGAACGGCGGCTACCACGCCGCCCGCGAGGAGCAGGGCAAGGCCGAGGGCCGCATCCTGTACCTGAAGGAGTTCCTGCGCAAGGCGGTCGTCGGCGAGGCGCCGACCAGCAACAAGGTCGCGCCCGGCACCGTCGTCACGATCCAGTTCGACGACGACGAGGACGACACCGAGACGTTCCTGCTGGGCTCCCGGGAGATCGCGGCGACGACGGACCTGACCGTCTACAGCCCCGAGTCCGCGCTGGGCAAGGCGATCCTGGGCGCCGGCAAGGGTGACCAGGTGAAGTACACCGCCCCGAGCGGCGCGCAGATCGCCGTGAAGGTCATCTCGTTCGAGCCGTTCGCCGGCTGAGCATCACAACGCTTTGAGGGTCCGCGCCGAGCTGGCGCTGTGTCGTGCCAGCTCGGCGTCGATCCGCTCGTTGCGCGCGCTGTCGAGCACGACCGCCGCCGACTCCGGCGCGGTCGCCTCGATCAGCTGGGCCCGCAGCCCCGACGGTGGGTGGGTGGCGAAGAGCGAGATCTCGCGCTCCGTCTCCGCGTCACGCCGCGACGCCAGCTGCGGCCGCAGCTCGTCAAGCAGCTGCCGGGTGGTCTGCGGCCACTCGGCGACCGGCCGCCCGGCCCGGGCGTCCCGCATGATCAGCATCCCGAGGCTCTCGAGCACGACCAGGGTGTCGAGCAGGTCGACGGTGGCCGCGCGGCCGGCCAGCCGGGCCGCGACCCGGTCGGCGCGGTATTCGGCCCGCTGCCCCTCCCGCAGCACCTGGACGGCGAGGGCGGTCCTGGGCACCCACAGCAGGCCGCGCACGACCAGCTTGACCAGGTTCAGCAGCGGCCTGACGACCCAGACGACCAGGAACCCCTCGCTCGTCCAGACGTCACCCTCCCGCCTGGACTCCGGCTGGAGCAGCGTGTCGAGCTCGGCCAGGGTCGTCCACGACGGCTGGACCAGCAGCCCGCGCCGCGGGTCGCCGTTGACGAAGTGGCCGAGCTCGTGGCCCAGCAACGCCATCCGGGACTGCCGCGGCAGCGCGTTCCACAGCGGCAGGCCCAGCACCAGGGTCGGGTGGCGCCGCAGACCGACCGTGTAGGCCGCCGCGTCGAACAGGTCGCCCTCGACGTAGACCCGCGGGACCGGCGCACCGACCGCGGCGGCCGCCTCGCGGACCAGCGCGTGCAGCTGCGGCGCCTCCGCCGCGGTGACCTCGGTCGCATACTTCGGCACCCGGCCCATGCGGGGCCGCAGGAGGACCGCGAGGGCGATCACCACCAGCCCTACGAGGATGCCGGGGGTCGAGACGGTGCACAGCCAGATCCCGGTGGCGAGCAGGCCCAGGACCACCCCGTACAGCAGCAGCGACGACACCAGGAGCACACCGGAGCCGACCGTCGTGGTGCGGTCGGCCCCACGGCTGAAGGCGTCGAAGGTGGCGAAGGTGTGGCGGTGCGCGAGCCGCTTGCCGAAGGTCACAAAGGATCTTCTACGCGCCGAAGGTCACCGTGTATCCGGCCGAACGGAGGGCGTTGACCAGCCGGTCGGAGTGTTCTGAGCCGCGGGTCTCGACCGACAGGTGGATCTCGACCTCGCCGAGCTGCAGGCGCGGGTCCTGGCGGCGGTGGGCGACGTCGACGACGTTGGCGCCGTGCTCGGCGATCTGGGAGAGGATCTTCGCCAGGTGGCCGGGGCGGTCGCCGCAGCGGACGGTGAAGGTCAGGTAGCGGCCGGCGGCGGCGAGGCCGTGCTCGATCACCCGGAGCATGAGCATCGGGTCGATGTTGCCGCCGGAGAGGACCGCGGCGGTGGGGGTCTCGACCTCGACGGCGCCGGCGAGCAGGGCCGCGACGCCGACGCTGCCGGCGGGCTCGACGACGGTCTTGCCGCGTTCCAGCAGCATGAGCAGCGCCCGGGAGATGTCCTCGTCGGTGACCGTGACGACCTCGTCGACGAGCTTGCTGACGTGGGCGAACGTGAGGTCGCCGGGGCGGCCGACCGCGATGCCGTCGGCGATCGTGCCGAGCGCGGCCAGGCGGACCGGACGGCCGGCGCGCAGCGACTCGGGGAAGGCCGCCGCGCCCGCCGCCTGCACGCCGATGATGCGCACGTCGGGGCGCAGCGCCTTGACCGCGACGGCGAGGCCGGAGATGAGGCCGCCGCCGCCGATGCCGGTGACGATCGTCCGTACGTCGGGCAGCTGCTCGAGCAGCTCCAGGCCGAGGGTGCCCTGCCCGGCGATGATGTCGGGGTGGTCGAAGGGGTGAATCAGCACCGCGCCGGTGCGGTCCGCGAACTCCTGCGCGGCGACGAGCGCCTCGTCGACGGTGCCGCCCGCGAACTGGACCGCGGCACCGTAGTTCTTGGTGGCGGCGATCTTCGGCAGCGGCGCGCCGACGGGCATGAAGACGGTGCTGGTGGTGCCGAGCAGGCCGGCCGCGAGGGCGACGCCCTGCGCGTGGTTGCCGGCGCTGGCGGCGACCACCCCGCGGCGGCGTTCGTCCGCGCTGAGGCGGGCGATCCGCACGTACGCGCCGCGGACCTTGAACGATCCGGCCCGTTGCAGGTTCTCGCACTTGAGCCAGGCAGGGCCGCCGAGCTTCGCGGTGAGCGGCCGGCTGGGCTCGACCGGGGTCCGGCGGATCACGCCGGACAGCAGGTCGCGTGCCGCCTCGATGTCGGCGAGCGTCACGAGCCCCGAGGAAGGTTCCGTCATTCCCTGATCGTGCCACCGACCGCGACCGGCAGCACCACCGTCCAGTCCTCGTTCGTGGAGCGCAGCGCCCGCAGGGTCGCCGGCGGCACGAGGGATCCACGGAGGCGGGCGACGCGGCCGTACTGCGCGCTGGTCACGCGGGCGATGAGGATCAGCGCGACGACCGCGGCGGCGATGCCGAGCGCCGCGCCGGGCAGGCGCAGCAGCAGCTGCCGGCCGAACAGGTGCGACACGAGCACCCGGTCGACGGTCCCGCCGGCGGCGACCCGCTCCCGGACGTCGTCGATCTCCCGCAGGTTGTCGAGGCCGGCCAGGACGGCGACCCCGACGGCGGTCACCGTGAGCAGCAGGCCGAGCCACCACAACCAGGTGAGCACCGTCATCCTGCGGCGCAGCAGCGGTGACCGGCCCACGCTGCCGACGGCGACGTCCATGAGCGGCACCGCGGACGTGGCACGGATGCCGAACGCCGCCAGGTTCGACCGGGCCCGGCCGGCCCAGCCGGCGAACGCGACCCAGGCGGTCAGCACCGCGACGGCGAGGGCGGCCCAGCCGCCGAGGCGCACCGCCGCGGCGTCGGTGCCGGGGCGGTGCGCGGCCCAGATGTCGACGAGGGGCAGGAACGCCACGCACAGGTGGGTGAGGGCCGCCCCGGCGACCGCGAGCATCGCCGCGGTCGCCCAGCCGGAGATCGCCCTGATCCGCCGCATCGCCCGCCCTAACGCCGCGCCGCGACGCGGGGCCAGCCCGGCGCGTGCCGCCGCCACGGAGCGGCCTGCTCGACCTGGCCGGCGAGGGCGAGCAGCAGCAGCTCGGAGCCGGGCGGCCCGACGAACTGGACCGCGGCGGGCAGCCCGTCGGCCCGGACACCGACCGGGATCACGATCGCGGGGAAGCCGGCGAAGTTCCACGGCGCGCTGTAGGGCGCGTAGCGGGTGTTGACCAGCATGTTCGCCGACCAGGAGCGCTCCGACCAGCGCACGGCGCGCGGCGGGGCGGTCGCGAGGGCCGGGGTGACGAGCACGTCGTGGCCGCCGGCCAGGAACCAGTTGCGGCAGCGCTCCCGCCACTCGTCCCGGTCGGCGGGCTTGACCAGGCCGCGGCGCAGGGCCTGCTCGCCGAGCGCCACGTGCCGGCGGGTGCGCGGCTGCAGCCGCGACACGTCCAGCTCGGCGGCGTCGCCGGCCGCGCCGGCGAACCAGGTGGCGAGGACCTTCGCGGCGAGGGCCGGCGGATAGGTGGGGTCGGCGCGCACCGCGTCATGGCCGAGGCCGAGCAGCAGGCGGACGGCGTCGCTGAGGCCCTTGCGGGCGCCCGCGTCGGGGAACACGCCGGTGGCGGGGCTGCGCGACGACACGGCGATCCGCAGCTTCCCCGGCGTCTGCAGCGCTTCGGGGGTACGGCCGGCGATGACCGAGAAGCCCAGCGACGCGTCGCCGACGGTGGTCGCGAGGATGCCGTTCTCGGCGAGCCCGTGCCAGTCGTTGGCGCCGATGCCGGCGGGGACGACGCCCCGGCCGGGCTTGAGGCCGACGAGCCCGCAGCAGGCGGCCGGGATCCGGATCGAGCCGAGCCCGTCGTTGCCGTGCGCGATCGGCACCAGGCCGGCGGCGACCGCGGCGGCCGACCCGCCCGACGAGCCGCCGGGGGTCCGGTCGGTGCGCCACGGGTTGCGGGTGACGCCGTCGGCGTCGTCGGTGATCCCCCAGATGCCGAGCTCCGGCATCTTCGTCACGCCGACGACGACGGCGCCCGCGCCGCGCAGCCGCCGGACGACCTCGTGGTCGTGCTCGGCGACGGGCCCGCGGGCGGCCGCCGAGCCGTTCCACGTGGGCAGGCCGGTGACCGCGATGTTCTCCTTCACCGCGATCGGCACGCCGGCCAGGGGCAGGTTGCGCAGCTCCGGCTGGTCGTCGACGATCTCCGCCTCGGCGATCGCCTCGCCGGCCCGGACCTGCCGGAACGCGCCGACGATCCGGTCGTAGGCGCGGATCGAGTCGAGGTGGTCGGCGACGACCTCCGTCGCTGACGTGTCACCGCGGCGCACCGCGCGGGCGATCTCCCGCGCGGTGATGCCGACCCAGGTGGTGGAGCGGTGCAGCATGGTGAGACACCTTCCGGCCGATGGGCGTTCAGTGTCTCAACGAGCGAGGGCCTGCTCCAGGTCCGCGAGAAGATCGTCGATCGTCTCGATGCCGACGGACAGCCGGACGAGGTCGCCGGGGACCTCCAGCGGCGAGCCGGCCGCGCTGGCGTGGGTCATGCGGCCGGGGTGCTCGATCAGCGACTCGACGCCGCCGAGGGACTCGCCCAGCACGAACAGCTTCGCCCGGTTGCAGATCTCCACGGCGGCCTCCTCGCCGCCGGCGGCCCGGAAGCTCACCATGCCGCCGAAGCGCCGCATCTGCTTGGCCGCGACCTCGTGGCCGTGGTGGTCGGGCAGCCCCGGGTACAGGACCTGGCGCACCGCCTTGTTCCTGGACAGGAACTCGACGACCTTCTCCGCGTTGTCGCAGTGCCGGTCCATGCGCACGCCGAGGGTCTTGATGCCGCGCATGGTCAGCCACGCGTCGAACGGGCCGCAGACGGCGCCCATCGCGTTCTGGTGGAAGGCGAGGCGGTCCAGCAGCTCGTCGTCGCTGCCGACGAGGGCGCCGCCGACGACGTCGGAGTGCCCGCCGATGTACTTCGTGGTGGAGTGCACGACGATGTCGGCGCCCAGGTGCAGCGGCTGCTGCAGGTACGGCGAGGCGAACGTGTTGTCCACCACCAGCAGCGCGCCGCGGTCGTGGGCGACCTGGGCGAGCGCGGCGATGTCGGCGATGCCGAGCAGCGGGTTGGTCGGGGTCTCCAGCCAGACGATCTTCGTGCGGTCGGTGATCGCGTCGCGGACCGCGTCGACGCTGTGGATCGACGCCGGCGTGTAGTCCAGGCCCCACCGCTGCGCGACCTTCGAGAAGAGCCGGTAGGTGCCGCCGTAGGCGTCGTCGGGGATGACCACGTGGTCGCCGGGCACGCACACCGTGCGCAGCAGCGTGTCCTCGGCGGCGAGGCCGGAGGCGAAGGCGAGGGCCCGGCGGCCGCCCTCGATCGCGGCGAGGCACTCCTGCAGCGCGTCGCGGGTCGGGTTCTGGGTCCTGCTGTATTCGTAGCCGCGTCGGGGGTGGCCCACCGCGTCCTGCGCGTACGTGCTGGTCTGGAAGATCGGCGGGACCACCGCTCCTGTGGCGGGGTCCGGCTCCTGGCCGGCGTGGATGGCGAGGGTCTCGAAGCCGTGCGTCATGGACCGACCATAGTGCGGGACGGGGTGAGCCGAGTCACGGGTCGGCACAATCCGCTCGCCGGGTCGCAGCCGTAATGACCTGATAAGGCGGACGGGCGTGTCACGAGGCAAACTTGAGCCCACGAGCTTTGTAAGGAGCTGATCGTGTTCCCGTGGATCCGTAAGCCGCTCGACCTGCCCACCGCCGACACCGCGCTCGCCGGCCGCGACACCGAGATGCCGGTCGCGGCGACCCACACCGTGCTCGGCACCCCGCTGCGCGGGCCCTGGCCGCTGGGCCTGGAGGTCGCGTACTTCGGCATGGGCTGTTTCTGGGGTGCGGAGCGCATCTTCTGGCGCATCCCCGGCGTCCACTCCACCGCCGTCGGCTACCAGGGCGGGTTCACCGCCAACCCGACCTACGAGGAGACGTGCTCCGGCCGGACCGGTCACACCGAGGCCGTCCAGGTCGTGTACGACCCGCTGAAGGTCTCCTATGAGACGCTGCTGAAGGCGTTCTGGGAGAACCACGACCCGACCCAGGGCATGCGCCAGGGCAACGACGTCGGCACCCAGTACCGTTCGACGATCTACACGACCACGCCGGCGCAGGCCACGGCCGCAGCCGCCTCGCGGGAGGCGTTCGCCCCGGTGGTCCGGGCCGCCGGCAAGGACGAGATCACCACTGAGATCGGCCAGGCCGGCCCGTTCTACTACGCCGAGGACTACCACCAGCAGTACCTGTCGGACGTGAAGAACCCGTACGGCTACTGCAACCACGGGCCGAACGGCATGACGTGCCCGATCGGCGTGGGCTCGCTGCCAACGCTCTGACCTTTCCGCGACAACGGGCGCCCCGGCTTCGGGGCGCCCGTTTCCTTGTGCGCGAAGTGTGAGCAACCTTCGAGTTTCTCGTCACCTTCAGCAACCGTACTGATACTTTGAGTGACGATCCGGCATGCGTGTCCCTGTTCCAGGTGATCTGTGCCTATCGATTGCTCCCATCCCGCGGTCTGACGGAGGAGACGACCAAAGTGCAAGTCAAGACAAAGCAACGCGGTGTCGCTGCGGCACGCATAGGCGCCGTGCTGACGCTCGCGACGGCCGGCCTGGTCGCGGTCGGGACGCCGGCGTTCGCCGCCACGACGCTCGCACCGAGCACCGGCCCCGTCGGCACGGTGATCACCGTGACCGACTCCGGCACGAGCTTCACCGGCGCGACGCGCGTGCAGTTCCAGTGGAAGTCGACCGGTAACACTGCGTGTTCGGCCACTGCCCTGACCCCGACGCCACCCAGCGCCTCGGACCCGACCACACAGACCGGCGGCGTCATCGAGGTGCCGGCGGCCAACATCAAGGTGACCTCCTCCAGCGTGCTGGACGTGACCGTCCCGACGACGCTGACGCTGCTCGGCACCCCGTCGCAGATCACCGCCGACTATTTCGTCTGCGCTTACAACGCGGCCGGCACGACGCTGCAGAACGCCTCCGACGAGGTGTTCACGCTCAACGGCAACCTCGTCCCGAGCGCGACCTCCGGCCCGACCGCCGGCGGCAACACGATCACCGCCACGGCCATCGGCAAGGTCTTCAACACCGGCTCCGTGTACGTCCAGTTCCAGGACAACACCGGGTGCACCTCGACCTACTCCGCCGTGAGCGGCACCGTCGTCGCCGTGCCGACTTCTGGCGTGAAGATCCTCAACGGCACGCCACCGACCAACAAGCTGTCGATCACCGTCCCCGCCGGCGTGGTCAACGCGGGTGGCTTCACGACCGAGAACTGGTACATCTGCGTGTACAGCGGCAACACCGCCGGTAACGCGAACAGCCCGCTGATCGCCGGCTCCGGCCTGCAGTACACCGTCGGCCCGGTCCCGACGATCTCGACCGTGACGCCGACCACCGGCCCCGCCGAGGGCGGTACGACGATCACCGTCACGGGCACGAACATCCCGAGCGGCGGCGTCGGCATGACGGCGCTGCTCGGCGGCGAACCGCTGACCGACATCGTGGTCGCCGGCAACAACCTGTCCTTCACCGCGACCGTCCCGGCGCACTCCGCGGGCGGCCCCTTCGCCCTGTCACTGACCACCACCGGTGGCACGGTCACGAAGCCCGCCGTCTTCAGCTACACCAACGGCATCACCGTCACGCCCAAGAACTCGCCGAACACCCGGAACCAGGGCACCGACCTCGACATCACCGGCGTCGGCTTCTCCGCGCTCGACTTCAGCGGCAACTCCTCCGGCGGCCTGACGCCGGACAACGCCAAGGCGCACGTCTACCTGGTCCGGGGCGCCTACAACCCGGCGGCGGGCACCAGCCCGACGGTCAAGACCAACCCGCAGGTGGCGGAGTGCCTCGACGTCACGGTCGTGGACGACAACGAGCTCATCTGCACGCTCTACACGGCCGGCACCGGCTTCGCCGGCGCCAACTCCACCCGCGCGGTCAGCGGCTGCACCGTCGCCTCGGGCTCCGCCAACGTGGTCGGCTCAGCCACCACCACCGCGTGCAACTTCTCGGCCTCGGACGTCGGCATGGCGGTGACCGGCACGGGCATCCCGACCGGCACCAGCATCATGGCGTTCACCGACGCGACGCACGTGACGCTGTCGAAGAACACCACGTCCGCGGTGACCGCGATGACGTTGAACACGAACCGGGTCATCGCCGACGCCGCGACCACGGCCGGCAGCACCACGCTCGGCACCTCGGCGGCCGCCGCCTTCAACGCCGGCGACGTCGGGCGGGCGATCAGCGGCCCGGGCATCCCGAACGGCACCAGGATCGTGAGCGTCGCCGCCGGCGTGCCGACGCTGTCGAACGCGGCCACGGCGACCGCGACGACACCGTCCCTGACGCTGCACTCCGGCATCCCGATCCCGAACGGCACCTACACCGTGACGGTCGTCAGCAACGGCGCCGTGGGCGCGCAGCTCACCGCCGGCTACTCGCAGACGATCATCTCCAGCGGTTCCACCTTCACCGTCGCCGATTACCTCATGGCGATGAACTGATCCACCACGCGATAAGGGCGGCCCGGAGTGCAATCCCGACTCCGGGCCGCCGCCGCATTCCTGAAGAATTCTCACTACTGACAGCATTCCTGCTGTTACGTTGAGTGAGCATCCCCAGCCAGCCGTTCCGCCTGAGAGGACCCTGCTCAATGTCATTCGTGCAATCCCGCTTTGCCAGAGCCGCCGGCGCAGGCTCGGCCGCGGCAACGCTGCTCAGCGCGGCGGCGCTGATCGCCACGCCGATGGCGGCCCACGCCGCCCCCGCCGCCACCTCGATCACCATCGCATCGCCGGCCGGCGGCAAGGTCGCCGCGGACACCGACAAGCAGGTGGTCATCATCAACGTGGTCGGCCTGACCGGCGCGACCCTCGACGAGAACTCGGTGGCGAGCGTCGACCTCGGCGCCGACACCGACTGCCAGGGCCTCGACTTCTACATAGTGACCGGGACCACCCAGATCGCGACCAAGACGCCCACCGGCGGCTGCGCGGCGACGTCCGGCGTCGCCTCCGAGACGATCGCGATCAACTTCGCCAACAGCGGCGGCACCCTCACCAAGGCGCTGTCCGGCCTGGTCTTCATCGCGCCCCCGAAGCTCGACACCACCGCCCCGGTCATCACCGACCTGAGCAGCGCGCTGCAGTCCGCGGACCAGATCCAGCAGTTCGTCTCGACCGGCGGCCAGACCATCCGCGTCAAGGCCGACAACGACTTCACGTTCAGCGGCGCGGCCAACTCCCTGTCGGCGACGCTGGGCGGCAAGCCGCTGACCGAGGTCAAGGTCTGGAAGAAGACCGACGGCACGCAGATGACCACGGCCCCGTCCGGCACGACCGAGAACGGCAACTGGTTCACCGGCAAGACCGCCGCCGGCATGACCAACGGCAACCTGTCGATCACCCACAACGGCGTCACCAAGACGTGGAGCGCCACCGACCTCGGCACGAGCGTCGTCACGGTGCCGGTGGTGACCGCCATGACGCCGAACATCGGCAAGATCAACATCGCCACCGGCGTGACGCTCACCGGCACCTTCACCGGCGCCACCGGCGTGAACTTCTGCGGCGTCGCCGGCACCAACTTCGTGCTGAACACGGCCGGCACCTCGATCACCGTCAAGACGCCGACCTCCGGCCTCGCCGACGACCCGGCCGGCCTCGGGACCGGCAACTTCTCCGGCGTGTGCCCGGTGAAGGTCGTCGCTCCGGCCGGTTCGAACATCCACACCGCGACCACGGTGTTCTCGTTCGTCGCCGAGTGACGCACGGCAACGGCCCGGCCTCCACATCGTGGAGACCGGGCCGTTCCGGTTTGCTGGGGTTTTGGCAGGCGAGGGCACACCATCGCGATATATGCGGGGGAACCACGAAAGGTGTGCCCTCGCCTGCCGGGTAGACCCGCCCGATCCCTGGGGAGGACGCCTGGCCGGAGGCGTTCGGAGCCGGCGGAGGCATGCCGGCAACCGTGTCCGAGCGGGTCTTTGTGTCGCGGTGACCACGGCCATGGCGGGAGCGCCGAAGTCACCGCTCAGATCAACGATCGTGCTAGAGAAAGGTTCCCCGGTTGCCGCCGGCGCGGTGCCAGCCGCCCCTGGAACGCTGCGGGGCGCCGAGGTCGATCCGCCAGTCGGGCATCGTCCTCAGGCTGTAGAGGTCGTGCCGGGCGGTCCAGGCCTCGTTCCACGGCCGCCGCGAGGCGGCCTCGGCGTTCTCGGCGAGCCGGCGTGGCGCGCACGGCCACTCCCGCCCGCACCAGATGCACTGTCCGTCACCGTCCGACCCGTTGTGCCGGCTCAGGATCTGCGTGGCGTCGCGCCACAGCAGACGGTCGACGACGTCTGTTGGCTCGGACTGGTCAACACTGACCAACTTCCCTACCCCCAAACTCTTGAGGCTCCCTGAGAACCTCCGGACGAAACGTTAAACAATCGGGCTGCACGCGTGGGCGGACAGCCTGTGCGATTCCCGTGCGACCACTCGAAAGGGGACGGCGTGGCGGAGCGGATAATGGCCCCCATGGAGAGCCCCCTGCTGCAGCGCATCCGCGACGCCGTCATCGGTGACGACCAGGTGATGTGGGGGCCGTATGGCGCTCGCCGCGTGACCTACGCCGACTACACCGCGTCAGGACGGGCGCTGGACTTCATCGAGCGGTTCATCCGTGACGAGGTGCTGCCGCGGTACGCGAACACCCACACCGAGTCCTCCGGCACCGGGCTGCAGACGACCCGCCTGCGGGAGGACGCCCGCCAGATCGTCAACGACGCCGTCGGCGGCGACGCCGAGACCGTGGTCATCTTCACCGGGTCCGGCTCGACCGCCGCGATCGACAAGATGGTGCACATCCTGGGGCTGCGGGTGCCGGCCGGGCTCGACGACCGCTACGACCTGACGGCGCACATCCCGCCCGCCGACCGGCCCGTGGTGTTCATCGGCCCGTTCGAGCACCACTCCAACGAGTTGCCGTGGCGGGAGTCCATCGCGGACGTCGTCGTCATCCCCGAGGATCACAACGGGCACATCGACCTGTCGCGCCTGCGGGCCGAGCTCGAGCGGCACGCCGACCGGCCGCTGAAGATCGGCTCCTTCTCCGCGGCGTCCAACGTCACCGGAATCGTCAGCGACACCCATGCCATCTCGGCGCTGCTGCACGAGCACGGCGCGCTCTCCTTCTGGGACTTCGCCGCCGCCGCGCCTTACGTGGACGTCGCCATGTACGGTCCCGGCCCCGGCCAGTACAAGGACGCGGCCTTCATCTCGCCGCACAAGTTCGCCGGCGGGCCCGGGACGCCCGGCGTCCTCGTCGTGCGGCGCAAGGTGCTGCGCAACCGCGTGCCCACCGTGCCCGGCGGCGGCACCGTCGACTACGTCAACCCGACCGACCACCACTACATCGCCGACGCCGCGCACCGCGAGGAGGGCGGCACCCCGGCGATCGTCGAGTCCATCCGGGCCGGCCTGGTCTTCCAGCTCAAGCAGGCCGTCGGCACCGACACCATCCGCGACCTCGAGGAACGCTTCCTGCGCGAGGCGATCACGTCGTGGAAGACCAACCCCAACATCGAGATCCTCGGCAACCTGGACGCGTCGCGGCTGTCGATCGTGTCGTTCGTGGTGAAGCGGCCCGGCGGCCGCTACCTGCACCACAACTTCGTGGTGTCGCTGCTCAACGACCTCTTCGGGATCCAGTCGCGGGGCGGTTGCTCCTGCGCCGGCCCGTACGGCCACCGCCTCCTCGGCATCGACATCGAGCGCTCGCAGCGCTTCGAGCAGGAGATCATCGCCGGCTGCGAGGGCATCAAACCCGGCTGGGTCCGGGTGTCCTTCAACTACTTCATCTCCGACGCCGTACTGCGCTACATCGTCGACGCCGTCCACTTCGTCGCCACCAACGGCTGGGCGCTGCTGCCGCAGTACCGCTTCGACCCGTACACCGGACTCTGGAAGCACAGGGACGGCCTGGTCGAGCCGCCGCTGCGCCTCTCGGAGCTGCACTACGACGCCGACGGCGAGCTGCGCTGGCCCTCCAGGCACGAGCGCGCGCCCGAGTCGGCGCTGGCCGGTTACCTGGACGAGGCGGCGCTCATCGTCGCCGAGGCCGCCCAGGTCTCACAGGTCGAGCAGCCCGACGGCGTCGTCTCCGCCAACTTCGAGGCCCTCCGCTGGTTCGAGCTGCCCGCGATCTCGCTGTCGACCTGACGGGGCTTTCGCCGTTCGGCCTGACGGGGTATTTCGCTGTCGGCCTAACCGGGCATGGACACGTGCCGCGCGGCGTTGCGTGCGGCATGGACCCCGAATCCGACGCGCTCGACACGTACAGCAGGGTCGTCTCCGGCGTGGCGGCGGCCCTACTGCCGAGCGTCGCCAGCCTCAGCGTCAGCGGCCACTCCGGCTCGGCGGTCGTCTACACCCCCGACGGCTTCGTGCTGACCAGCGCCCACGTCGTGGCGGGCGCCGACGGCGGGCTCGCCGAGTTCACCAACGGGGTCAGCAGCAGGTTCGACGTCGTCGGCGCCGACCCGCTCGCCGACCTGGCCGTGCTGCGCATCCACGAGACGGGCGTGCCACCGGCGACCCTCGGCAACGCCGACGACCTGCGCATCGGCCAGCTCGTCGTCGCCGTCGGCAACCCGCTCGGCCTGGCCGGCTCCGTCACCGCCGGCGTCGTCAGCGCGCTCGGCCGCTCGCTGCCCGTCCGCGACGGCCGGCACGTCCGCCTCATCGACGACGTCGTGCAGACCGACGCCGCGCTCAACCCGGGCAACTCCGGCGGCGCCCTGGCCGACGCCTCCGGCAAGGTCGTCGGCATCAACACGGCCGTCGCCGGGATCGGGCTCGGCCTGGCGGTGCCGGTCAACAGCACGACCCGCCTGATCATGTCCGAGCTCATGGCCACGGGGAAGGTGCGCCGCGCCTGGCTCGGCGTGGCCGGCACACCCGTCGCGCTCCCCCAGCCGCTCGCCGACCGGGTCGGGCAACGCAAGGGCCTCCGGCTCGTCGAGGTCGTGCCGGGCAGCCCGGCGGGCCTGGCCGGCCTCTACGTGGGCGACGTGGTCCTCTCCGCGGGCGGCCGCCCGATCGTCGGCGTCCAGGACGTGCAGCGCCTCATGCTGGGCCCCGCCATCGGCCAGCGCCTGCAGATCACCGTCTTGCGCAAGGCCGCCCTGGTCGACGTGGTGGCCGTCCCCGAGCCGCTGCGCTGACCCCGCGCCTCCACCACTCCGCCCGGGCATCCCCCGCGGCGGGTTCTGACCCACCCATCCACAGCCGCCGCACGATCAACCCTCGATCCACCGGGCGACTTAAACTGGAGTGGAACGCACACCGCCTATTGGACGAAAGCCGCATTCCTAGGCATTGACCAACGTCTGCGCTACCGGCGGGCAACCCGAGGTCCCGCCGCTTGGCAAACCGGCGCAGGCGAACCCGCGCTCACCGACCACAGCGGTTTCCGGCCCACCCGTTCATAGATGTTGCGCGACCTACCCCCGATTCAGAGATCAATCCGCGGGTGGAGCGCGCACCTTCTATGGGACGAAAGCCGCACATCCGGGCATTGACCAACGTCTGCGCGCCGCCAGCAGGCAACCCCGGCCCCGCCGCTTGGCAGACCCGCGCAAGCAGGCCCACCCACGCAGACGCGCGCAAGCAGGCCCACCCACGCAGACCCGCGCAAGCAGGCCCGCGCCGCAGGCGAACCCACCCACGCAGGCCCGCGGAAGCGGATCTCACGCTCATCAACCGCGACAGCTTCCAGCCCAACCGCCCAAAGGCGTTGCGCGATCTAACCTCGGTTCGGGGACTTGAACCAGGTAGGTCGCGCAACGCCTACGAGCGAAAAGCCGTACATCTGGGCATTGACCAACGTCTGAGCGTTGCCGGCAGGTGAGGGGTTGGGTCAGCGCAGGTGGGCTAGGAGGTCCTGCCTGGTGATGACGCCGGCGGGTTTGCCGTCGATCAGGACGACCGCGGCGTCGGCCTTCTCCAGCAGTGCCACGGCCTCGCTGACGGGCTGGCCGCCGCCGATCATCGGCAGCGGGTCGCCCATGTGCTTCTCGACGATGTCGTGGAGGTGGGCCTGGCCGGTGAACAGCGCGTCCAGCAGGTCACGCTCCGCGATCGAGCCGGCGACCTCGCCGGTCACGACCGGGGGCTCGGCCTTGAGGACGGGGAGCTGGGAGACGGCGTACTCACGCATGTAGTCGATGGCGTCGCGGACGGTCTCGTTGGGATGCACGTGGACCATCTGCGGCATGTGCCCGTCCTTGCCGACCAGGACGTCGGCGACGGTCGGCAGTTCGGCGGCGGTACGGAGGAAGCCGTAGCGGGCCATCCAGTCGTCGTTGAAGATCTTGCTGAGGTAGCCGCGGCCGCCGTCGGGCAGCAGGACGACCACGACGTCGTCCGGGCCGGCCTCGCGGGCGACCTTCAGCGCCGCGGCGACGGCCATGCCGCAGGAGCCGCCGACGAGCAGGCCCTCCTCGCGGGCCAGGCGGCGGGTCAGGTCGAAGGAGTCCTTGTCGGACACCTCGACGATCTCGTCGCAGACGTCGCGGTCGTACGTCGTGGGCCAGAAGTCCTCGCCCACGCCCTCCACGAGGTACGGCCGCCCGGTGCCACCGGAGTAGACGGAGCCCTCGGGGTCGGCGCCGACGATGCGGACCGTGCCGCCGGAGACCTCCTTGAGGTAGCGGCCGACGCCGGAGATCGTGCCGCCGGTGCCGACGCCGGCGACGAAGTGTGTCACCTTGCCGGCTGTCTGCTCCCAGACCTCGGGGCCGGTGGTCTCGTAGTGGGAGCGGGGGTTGGCCGGGTTGGCGTACTGGTCGGGCTTCCACGCGCCGGGGATCTCCCGGGCCAGCCGGTCGGAGACGTTGTAGTAGGAGCGGGGGTCCTCGGGCGCGACGGCGGTCGGGCACACGACGACCTCAGCGCCGTAGGCCCGCAGCACGTTCTGCTTGTCCTCGCTGACCTTGTCGGGGCAGACGAAGACACACCGGTACCCGCGCAGCTGCGCGACGAGGGCGAGCCCGACCCCGGTGTTGCCGCTGGTCGGCTCGACGATGGTGCCGCCGGCCTTGAGCAGGCCGGCCTTCTCGGCCTCCTCGACCATGCGCAGCGCGATGCGGTCCTTCACGCTGCCGCCGGGGTTGAGGTATTCGACCTTGGCCAGGACGGTGGCGGAGATCCCGTCCGTCACGTTGCGGAGCCGGACAAGGGGCGTGTTGCCCACCAATTCGACGACGTTGTCGTAATAGCGCACACGGCCAGCGTATAGCGCCGGAATCGGCTACTTGACGACGTGCCCCGGAATCACGTTGTCGCGCTGCTTCTCCCACTCCAGGAAGCGCTCCAGCTCGTCCAGCAGCGCACCGGCGAAGTAGGTCGCCATCGCCAGGTCGTCGACGACGCCGAGCACCAGCAGGAACAGCTCCGGCACGGCGTCGATCGGGGACACGATGTAGACGGCCGAGGCGGCGAGCAGCGCCAGGCGGGTGCCGCCGTCGTATTCGCCCTTGACCGTCGCCTTCACCATCCGCGGGATGGCGCTGAGCCGCTTGCCGAGCCCGGGCGTGCCGGGCTTGAAGACCCTCAGCAGGGCCGTCCACGCCAACCGCCGTCGCAGCGCGCTGTCCGCCATGATCGCCGCCCTCTCTCCTCTGGCTATGAATGTAACGGTGTCTGTCACGGACGGCGCGCGGTAAGAATGACGGATGGATCTCGACGGTCCCCGCGCGGGAGCGGACGTTTGGCCGGTCGTTCCCCGCGGGCAATCGGAGAGGACCACCTGGGCAGGGATGATCACTCACGGCAGCGGCCCACGTCGTGATCGGTCGGGATGAAGACGATCGGGATCTTTACTTGAGAGAGCGGATACTTGTGGACCGGGGGTTAGCCTCGCCAGGGCGTTGAGGGGCGAGAGGCGGGAAGGCGATGGGGGCGTTGAGGCTTCGGTCAGAGCAGGTGCGGCGGATCGCCACGGCGGCGGCGCTCGGCAGCGGCGGCATCGCCGGCGCCGGCGCGCTGTTCTACGGCGTGGTCGTCGGACAGGCACTGCTGGCCCGGCGGGTCATCCCCCAGGTCGTGAGCCCTCCCCCACGCGCCGACGGCACCTACGGCGCCCACTTCGACGGCGAGCCGATCCGCCTGGTCGTGCTCGGTGACTCCTCCGCCGCGGGGTATGGGGCGGAGGTGCCCAGCGAGACCTTCGCCGCGTCGGTCGCGGCCGGGCTGGCGGAGCAGCAGCGGCGACCCGTGTGGATGCGCTGCCTCGCCGTCGTCGGCTGCGAGTCGCGGGGGCTGCCGCCGCAGGTGGACGTGGCGCTGCGGCACCGCCCCGACGTGGCCGTGATCTGCATCGGCGGCAACGACGTCACCCACCGGGTCAGCGTGCCCCTCGCGGTGCGGCACCTGGTCGACGCGGTCCGCCGGCTGCGGGCCGCAGGCATCCATGTCGTCGTCGGCACCTGCCCCGACCTGGGCACGATCCGGCCGATCCAGCCGCCGCTGCGCTGGCTGGCGCGGCACTGGAGCCGGCAGATGGCGACGGCGCAGACGATCGCGGTGGTCGAGGCCGGTGGGCGGACCGTGTCGCTGGGTGACCTGCTCGGCGAGCTGTTCTACGCGGAGCCGGACCGGATGTTCAGCTTCGACCGCTTCCACCCCTCCGGCGCCGGTTACCTCGCGGCGGCGCAGGCGGTCCTGCCGACCGTGGTCGCGGCGCTGACCGAGCCCGAGGTGGCGGCGCCGCTGACCGCGTCGCTGCGGGCGGGCGAGGGCGTGCGGTCCCTGCCGCGCGCCGCGGCCGAGGCCGCCCAGCGCCCCGGCACCGAGGTCAGCGCGGCGCAGGTGGCCGGCAAGGAGCGCGGCCCGGCGGGCCGCTGGGCGCAGCTGCGCCACCGGGTCTGGCACAGGCTGCCGCAGCAGGCGGCACGCGAGCCCGCACAGGCACCCGAGACCGCCTCGGCGGTGCCGGACCGCTCCCCGCAGGAGTCCACATGACCACGATGGAGTCGGCATGATCACGATCAAGCGACTGGCGCGGATGGCCACGGTCACCGTGATCGCCGGCACGGTCGGCGGCGCCGCGGTCCTCGCCGCGCAGGCGATGGTCGCCCGCGCCCGGCCCTACGCGAAGCCCGACATGCGCCTGGCGATGCGCTCCTCCGTCGGCGCCGCCGGCAAGCCGCCGATGCGGCTGGTCCTGCTCGGCGACGCGACCGCGCTCGGCGTCGGCGTCGACCGCGTCGCCGACACCGTCGGCGGCCAGCTCGCGGCGCTGCTGTCGGAGGGCACCAGCGAGGGCGCCGTGGGCCGGCGGGTGGAGCTGTCCAGCGTCGCCGTGGCCGGCTCCCGCTCCTCCGACCTGGCCACGCAGGTGGCACGGGCGCTGGTCGGCCCCGCCCCAGACGTGACGGTCATCCTCGTCGGCACCAACGACGTGACCCACCTCGGCCGCGGCTCCGACGCCGCCGAGTACCTCGGCTCGGCCTGCCGCCGCCTGCGCGACGCCGGCATCCCGGTCGTCGTCGGCACCTGCCCCGACTTCGGCGCGCTGCGCGCCTTCGCGCCCCCGCTGCGGCAGCTGCTCGGCTGGCGCAGCCGCAGGGTGGCGAAGCAGCAGGCCGTGGCCGCGAGCGCGGCCGGCGCGGTGGTGGTCGACCTGGCCGCCCGCACCGGCGCCGTCTTCCGTGCCGACGCGGGCACGCTGTGCCACGACGGCTTCCACCCGTCCGCCGACGGCTACCGCGTCTGGGCCCACGCCCTCCTCCCCGCCGTCGAGGAGGCCGCCGCGGTCCGCGGTTTCCTGCACTGAAGATGCACTAAGTCTGCAGATTTCTCACAGGTGCTCGCAGGGGTTGATTACCCTGCAGTAGCGTCGGTGGTATGCCGGAAGCTGTCATCGTCGCCACCGCCCGGTCCCCGATCGGCCGTGCCGCCAAGGGATCGCTGCGCGAATTCCGCCCCGACGACCTCGCCGCGACCATCGTGCGCGCCGCGCTCGCCAAGGTGCCCGAGCTCGACCCGCGGGACATCGAAGACCTGTACCTCGGCTGCGGCCTGCCCGGCGGCGAGCAGGGCTTCAACATGGCCCGCGTGGTCAGCACGCTGCTCGGGTTCGACCACCTGCCGGGCGCCACCACCACCCGCTACTGCGCGTCGTCGCTGCAGACGACCCGGATGGCGTTCCACGCGATCAAGGCCGGCGAGGGCGACGTGTTCATCTCCGCCGGCGTGGAGTGCGTGTCGCGCTTCGCCCGCGGCAACTCCGACGGCCTGCCCACCGAGGCGCAGGCGGCGGTCGGCGGCCCCTGGCAGAACCCGGCCTTCGCCGACGCGTACGCGCGCACCACCAAGCGCGCCGAGGGCGGTGGCGAGCCGTGGCACGACCCGCGCGAGGACGGCGCCCTGCCCGACATCTACGTCGCGATGGGCCAGACCGCCGAGAACCTCGCCGAGCTCGAAGGCGTCACCAGGGCCGACATGGACGAGTTCGGCGTCCGGTCGCAGAACCTGGCCGAGGAAGCGATCAAGAACGGCTTCTGGGCCCGCGAGATCACCCCGGTGACCGCCCCCGACGGCACGGTCGTCTCGACCGACGACGGCCCCCGCGCCGGGGTGACCCTGGAGGGCGTGGCCGGCCTGAAGCCCGTGTTCCGCCCCGACGGCCGGGTCACCGCCGGCAACTGCTGCCCGCTCAACGACGGCGCCGCCGCAGTCGTCATCATGAGCGACGTCAAGGCCCGCGAGCTGGGCATCACGCCCCTCGCGCGCATCCTGTCGACCGGCGTGACCGCCATGTCGCCGGAGATCATGGGCATCGGCCCGGTCGAGGCCTCCCGCAGCGCCCTGAAGCGGGCCGGGATGACCATCGACGACGTCGACCTCGTCGAGATCAACGAGGCCTTCGCCGCGCAGGTGATCCCGTCGTACCGCCAGCTGGGCATCCCGATCGAGAAGCTCAACGTCAACGGCGGCGCCATCGCCGTCGGCCACCCGTTCGGCATGACCGGCGCCCGCATCACCGGCACGCTGATCAACTCGCTGAACTGGCACGACAAGTCCATCGGCCTGGAGACGATGTGCGTCGGCGGCGGCCAGGGCATGGCCATGGTCATCGAGCGCCTGTCGTAGATAGGGTCGCGTCAGCCGGGCGCGGGCATCACAGCCTCACTGAGACGCAGGCGTCAGAGCTGCCCGCGCACGGCCTTCACCATCTCGGCGGCCTCGTCCACCAGGGCGGGGCCGCCGAAGCGTGCCAGGTCCGCCGCCACCACCCGCAGCTGGTCGGGCAGCGCGAGATCGTTGTCGAGCCGCGGCACCGGCAGGCGCGGCCGGCCCTCGGCGTCGGCGCAGCGGTCGGCGAGCCACTGGATCAGCTCGTGCACCGCGTCGCCGCGCGGGACCCCGGACACGCCGGACGCCGCCCACCGGGGCGGCGTCCAGTGTCCGACCTGGCCGACCAGCCTGCCCACCGTCGCGGTGAGCGGGTCGTCGGCACTCATCAGCGTCGCAGGTAGCTGAGCATGCGCAGGATCTCCCAGTACAGGAAGATCAGGCCGACCAGGATGCCGAACGAGCAGTACCACGCGTACTTCTCCGGCAGGCCATACCGGACACCCTGCTCGACAGCGTCGAAGTCGAGGACGAACGTGAGCGCGCCGACGACGATGATCACGAGGCTGAAGACGATCGGCAGCCAGCCGACCTTGCCGTCCAGGCTGTACTCGCGCAGGCCCAGGTTGATGTCGAAGAGGTAGAACAGGTAGTTGGCCAGGCTCAGCACCACGACGCCGATGAGCGCGCCGATGACCATCTTCGTGAAGCGGGGCGTGGCCCGCACGATCTGCAGCTTGTAGAGCACCGCCATGATCGCGAAGATGCCGAACGTGCCGATGACCGCCTGGATGACGATGCCGCTGTAGGCACCCTCATACCAGCGGCTGACCAGGCCGAGCAGCACGCCCTGCAGTGCCGCGTAGGCCATGATGACGGCCGGGTTGGTCACCTGCGCGAACGAGATGACCAGGCCGAGGACCAGGCCCGCGATGAGCGAGCCGATGGTCGCGATCGCGGTGATGGCGCCACCGGCCGGCAGCAGCACCCACGACACCGCACCGAAGATGCCGGTGATCGCGAGCAGGGCGACGGTGCGGACGACGACGTCGTCCATGGTCATCGCCCGCGTTGCGGCCGGGGGCTGCGGCACCCCATAGCCGGACTGGGGATACCCGAAGCCCGGGGGCGACAGCTGCGAGCGCTCCTGCCTCGCCGCCTGACCCAGGCGGTTGAGCACCGGGTTCGAACTCTGCACGATCAGCCTCCAGAGGCGTCGCATTCATGTGTACGACCAGCGTACCGCGTGTGCCGGCGCTGAGTGGATCTCAGTTTCGCCGGCACACGCGGTGTCAGACGCCGAACGACTCGCAGCGACCGCCGGCGTTGGTGTTGTTGCCGCGACCTGCGGCGGCGCTGTCCGTGCCGGCGCCGCAGTCCACCACGTCGTTGCCGCTGCCGGTGCCGATCACGTCGGCGCCCGCGCCCGTCGAGACGGTGTTGTTGCCGTTCCCGGCGTCGACGCGGTCGTCGCCGGCACCGGTGGTGATGCTGTCGTTGCCCGAGGCGGTGACGACCACGTTGTTGCCGTCGCCGGCGCGGATGACGTTGTTGCCGCCGCCGGCCTCGATCCGGTCGTCGCCGGCGCCGGTCGTGATGACGTCGTTGCCCGAGGCGGCGATCACGGTGTTGGTACCGGCGCCCGCGTCGACGACGTTGTTGCCGCCGCCCGCGTCGATCAGGTCGTCGCCACCCGCGGTCGTGATGACGTCGTTGCCGGGGCCGGTCACGACGCAGTCGGACCCGCCACCGCCGGTGACGGTGTCGTTACCGCCGCGGCCGACGATGAGGTCGTTGCCGGCGGTGCCGGCGAGGCGGTCGTTGCCGGTGGTGCCGACCACGACCGCGTCGACGGCGCCGCAGGTCAGCCCGGCCGCCTGCACCGTGACGGCGCCGGTGTGCCGGATGCCGGTGAGCGCGTCGGTGAGCTCGAGCGAGCCGCCGGCCGGGACGCTGAACGTGACCGGCACCGAGCGCACGGTCACCGCCACGGTCGCGGCGTCACCGGCGAGGGTCGACACGCCGACCAGGCCGGTGAGCAGGTAGGAGCCCTCCCCGAACCGGATCGCCGCGTCGCTGCCGGACAGCTGGACCTCGGCGGGAGCGGTACCGGCGCCGACATCGAACCGGACCGACGACGACGGCCCGGCGGACACCGCGACGGTGCGCCCACCCGTGCCGACGATCCGGCCGGAGACGGCCGCCGTGGCGAACGTCGCGTTGGCCGGGTCCGCGGGCGCCGGGTCGACGGCGTCGAGGATGCCGTCGTCGTCGGCGTCCAGGTCGACGCAGGTGATCGTGCCGGCGCGCAGCGCGTGCCCGTCGGTGCCGCTGTCGTCGGACCAGACCACCGGCTTGCGACCGGCGACGCACGCCTGCTGCGGCGCGATCGCGAAGCCCTCGTTGTTGAGGTTCGGCATGCCGGCGGGGCGCTCGTACAGGCCGCTGACGGCGAACGCGCCCGCGGTCACGTCGAGCGTGGCGACCCGGCCGTTGCACGTGTCGTCGCAGACGGCCCACAGGTGGCCGGTCTCCGGCTCGAACTCCAGGTCCATCACCGACGGGAACCCGCTGGCGAACGTCGCGACCCGGACGAAGCCGCCCGGCGTGAGCGCGTACGCGTAGACGCTGCCGTTGGCCTCGAGCCCGACGAGGAAGAGCCCGTCGCCGTGGCCCGGGTACACGGCCGGGTCGTACGCGGCGCCGGTGCGCTGGTCGGCGAACCCGTGCGCGGTGAGGTACGCGTCCGGCACCCAGGTGATCGCCTCCAGGCCGCTGTTCGCGGCGACGGCCGGCAGGTCGGCGGTGAGGTTCCACTCGGCGTTCGCGGTGCCGCTGACGCCGTCATAGCGCTCGATCGTGGGCCGGCTCACGCCGCTGACGGCGTTGTTCCGCTCGGTCGACACGTAGATCCCGTCCGGCCGCCACACCACGCCCTCCGCGTCGACGTCGCCGGTGCCGTCCGCGTAGTGCAGCACGGTGGCCGACGACGGCGTCCAGGCCGACCCGTCCCAGGTCAGGCGGTAGAGGGTGCCCGGTCCGTTCTTGACCGCCCAGAGGACGTCGCGGCCCTGGAACGACAGGCCGCTCATGTTCCCGCCGAACACGCCGGACTGGTCGGCGGTGGTGACGTCGGCGCCGCCCGGCCAGGCCGTGGCGGGCGTCTGGCCGGCGCAGGCGTTGGCCGCGCCCCGCGTCGAGGCGGTCGTGGCGGCGAACGGTCCGGTGCCGTCCGGGCAGCGGCCGTAGGTGATCGCCGCGTGGGCGGTCCAGGTGTACGAGTCGACCAGCGTCACCCCGTCGGCCGCGAAGAGCCGGGCGGAGTCGGCGGCGCCGAGGCCGAACACGGCATCCACGTCCAGGACCAGGTAGGCGCCGGGGGCGAGGGTGGTGTTGGCCGCGATGGTGAACACGTGCGTGTCGTCGTTGTCCTTCACCAGCCAGCCGGACACGTCGACCGCGGTGACGCCGGTGTTGACCAGTTCGACCCAGTCGCCGGGCGTGCCGCCGTTGGACTCGACCTCGTTGATCTTCACCTTGGCCGCCGGCGAGGTGCAGTCGTTGGCCGCGCCGCGCGTCGAGGACGACGTCGTCGCGAACTGCCCGGTGCCGTCCGGGCAGCGCCCGTAGGTCGTCGCCGCGTGGGCCGTCCACGAGTACGAGTCGATCAGCGTCGTGCCGTCGGCGGCGTAGACCCGTGCCGAGTCCGCGGCGCCCAGGCCGAACGCCGGGTCGACGTCCACCACGGTGTACGCGCCGGGGGCGAGGGTGGTGTTTGCCGCGATCGTGAACACGTGCGTGTCGTCGTTGTCCTTCACCAGCCAGCCGGACAGGTCGACGGCCGTGGCACCGGTGTTGAGCAGCTCGACCCAGTCGCCCGGGGTGCCGCCGTTGGACTCGACCTCGTTGATCCGGACCTTCGCGGCGGCCGGCGCGCAGTCGTTGGCCGCGCCGCGCGTCGAGGACGAGGTGGTGACGAAGGTGCCGGTGCCGTCCGGGCAGCGGCCGTAGGTCGTCGCCGCGTGGGCCGTCCAGGTGTACGAGTCGACCAGCGTCGTCCCGTCGGCCGCGAACAGCCGGGCGGAGTCGGCGGCGCCGAGCCCGAACGCCGGGTCGACGTCGACGACCAGGTAGCCGCCGGGCGCCACCGTCGTGTTCGCCGCGATGGTGAACACGTGGGTGTCGTCGTTGTCCTTCACCAGCCAGCCCGACACGTCGACGGCCGTGGCACCGGTGTTGACCAGCTCAATCCAGTCGCCGGGCGTGCCGCCGTTGGACTCAACCTCGTTGATGTGGATGGCAGGGGTGTCCGCCGCGACCGCCGAGGTGGTCGCAATGGCGACACCCGATAATGCGGGTAAAAGGGCAAGAATCACACGGAATGGGGTGCGCAATGTCGCCGGTCCTTCGCGGGAAATGTGTTTCCCGCGAGCCTCGACCACGAGGACGACCAGCACATGAACACACGGCGAAACGCTCGGTGCGAGTGCGTCGCCCGCCCTCGCGCGGCGCCCACCGCGCACGGTGGGACAGCAGGAAGGAGTGCCCGGGGCGGGGTTCGAACCCGCACGCCTCGCGGCAGCCGCTTTTAAGGCGGCCGTGTCTGCCGTTCCACCACCCGGGCTTAGAAACGCGTCTCACGGTAGCCCGTCCGACGAACCGTCAACACCGACAAGGGGACCGCCGTTACTGTCATCCGGGTGAGCAGCCCCCCACTGACCGACGAGGTTGAGATGGCGCCGCCGGAGCCCTTGACAAATGAGGGTCCACCGTTGCAGGCGTCGCGACGCTGGCCGGTCGACGTGGGCGCCGGGCTGCTCTTCATCCTCGCCGCCGCGCTGCTGACGCACCGGCTGTGGCCCGGTCCGGCCGGGCGCGTGCTCGCGCACAACCCCAGTGACCAGGCACTCGACGAGTGGTTCCTCGCCTACGCCACCCGAGCGTACCGCGGCGACTTCACCCTCGTGACCGGCATGCTCAACGCGCCCGAGGGCGTCAACCTCCTCGCGAACGCCTCGCTCATCGGCATGGGGCTGCTGATGGCCCCGGTGACCCTCGCGTTCGGCGCGCCCGTCACGTTCAGCCTGCTGGTCGCCGGCAACCTCGCCGCGACGGGGATCGGCTGGTACCTGCTGTTCGCCCGCACCCTCGGGACGCACCGGGCCGGCGCGCTGCTCGGGGGCGCGTTCGCCGCGTTCGCGCCCGGCATGGTGTCGCAGTCCAACGCGCACCTGCACATGACCGCGGCGTGGCTGGTGCCGCCGATCGTCTGGTGCGTGGTCCGCCTCGCCCACCAGACGGACGTGACGTGGCGGACCGCGCGGACCGGAGTGCTGCTCGGCGCGCTCGTCACCGCGCAGTTCTTCGTCGGCGAGGAGGTGCTCTTCCTCGCGGCCGTGACCCTCGCGGTGTTCACGCTGGTGTTCGCGGCGGCGGCCCGGCCGTCGCGGCGGGTGGTGCCGCCGTTCATCCTCGGCCTGGGCATCGGCGCCGGACTGGCCGCGGCGCTGCTGGCGTACCCGCTGTGGCTGCAGTTCCAGGGGCCGCAGAGCGCCTCGGGCGGGGTGTTCCATCCCTCCTTCTTCTCCGCCGACCTCGCCAGCTTCACCGCCATCTCGCCGCAGTCGCTCGCCGGCGACGACAGCGCCGCGCGGCTGGTCAGCGGGCCCGCGGAGTACACCACCTTCTTCGGCGCGCCGCTGCTGCTGGTCGCGCTCGGGGCGACGGTCTGGATGTGGCGGCAGCCGGCGGTCCTCGCGTCGGCCGTGACTACGGTCGTGCTGTCGCTCTTCGCGCTCGGCCCGTGGATCGTCGTCGACGACTCGCCCACCGAGCAGCGTGGGCCGTTCGCGCTGCTGTCCGGCCTGCCGGTGATCGAGTCGGCGCTGCCGACGCGGTTCGCCCTCGGCACGATCCCGTTGCTCGCCGTGATCGTGGCGCGGGTCGTACACGCGGCGATCACGCAGACGGAGACCCTGCGGCTGCTGGTGCCGGTCGCGGTGACGGCCGCACTCGTGCCGCTCGCCCCGGTGCCGCTGCCGGTGACCGACCGTGCCCCCGCGCCGCGGTTCTTCACGGAGGGGTACTGGCGGATGTACACGCCCGAGGACGGCGTGGTCGTGCCCGTGCCGCTACCGGATCCGCGGGACCCCGACGCGATGCGGTGGGCGGCGGCGACCGACGTGCGGATCGCCACCCCGCAGGGCTGGTTCATCGGGCCGTACGGCAAGGGCGGCGCGGCGGCCGTCGGCGTCTACCCGCGGCCGACGTCGCAGCTGCTGCAGCGGGTCGCGAAGTCCGGGTCCGCCGCTTTCCCGACCGACCAGGACCGGACCGCGCTCGCCCGCGACGTCGCGTACTGGCGGGCGGCGTCCTTCGTGCTCGACCCCCGCCACCCGAACGCCGGGGCGCTCAAGCAGACCATGGACGGCCTGCTCGGCCCCGGCGAGCGGGTCGAGGACGTCTGGGTGTGGCGCGCGCCTTAGGCCGCTTTCGCCTTCTGGTCCGACTTGGCCGTCGGGTGCAGCGGGATCGGCGGGGCCACGGTCAGGAACGGCTCGCGCGGCTCGTGCAGCGACCCGAGCGCGACGACCTCGCGGCGCAGCACGAGCTGCAGCGTCCAGTCGACCAGGACCCGGATCTTGCGGTTGAGCGTGGGGATCCTGCTCAGGTGGTACGTCCGGTGCATGAACCACGCCGGCAGCCCGCGGACCTTGACCCCGTAGACGTGCGCGACGCCCTTGTACAGGCCGAGCCCGGCGACCGAGCCGACGTGCTTGTGCTTGTACTCCACCGGGCGGCGCCCACGCACCACGGCGGCGATGTTGTCGGCGAGCCGCGCCGCCTGGCGGACCGCGTGCTGCGCGCTCGGCGAGCACAGCGCCCCGGGCACCGCCGACGTGAGGTCCGGCACCGCGGCGCAGTCACCGGCGCTCCAGGCCCCGTCGACGACGTTCTGGTCGGCGTCCACGACCTGCAGCGTCGGCAGGCAGGTGATCGCCCCGCGCTGGGTCCGCGGCAGGTCCGTGTCCTCCAGCATCGGGTGCGGCTTGACGCCCGCCGTCCACACGATCGTGTCCGCCGGGAACTCGTCGCCGTCGGACAGCTTCACGATCCCGTCGACGCACGACTCGAGCCGCGTGCCGAGCCGGATGTCGATCGCGCGCCGGGTGAGCTGCACCACCGTGTAGGCGCCCATCTCCGGCCCGACCTCGGGCAGGATCCGCTGGGCCGCCTCGACGAGCACGAACCGCACGTCTTCCTGGGGGATCTCCGGGTAGTACCGCAGCGCGCCCCGGACCATGTCCTCCATCTCGGCGAGGGCCTCGATGCCCGCATACCCGCCGCCGACGAACACGAACGTCAGCGCCCGGCGCCGGGTCGCCTGGTCGATCGTGGTCGCGGCGACGTCGAGCCGGTCCAGCACGCTGTTGCGCAGGAAGATGGCCTCACCGATCGTCTTGAAGCCGACCGCGTGCTCGCGCAGCCCCGGGATCGGCAGCGTCCGCGACACCGACCCCGGCGCGACGACGATGTGGTCATACGGCACCTCACGAGGCGGCCCCACGATCGGCTGGACGATGGCCACCTTCCGGGCGTGCTCGATCCGGGTGACCTCACCGGCGAGCACGTGGCAGCGCTTCAGCTCGCGCCGCAGCGGCACGACCGCGTGCCGCGGTGAGATGTTGCCGGCCGCCGACTCCGGCAGGAACGGCTGGTAGGTCATGTGCGGCTGCGGATCGACAACCGTCACCTCCGCCTCGTGCCGGCCCAGCTTCTTGGACAGACGAAGAGCGGCGTAGAGCCCGACGTGCCCCGCACCGACGATAAGGATTCGCTTAGCAGCCACACCAGCAACGCTAGCCGCGAACACCCCTCATCTTCAGTCAGGCCACAGACATGTAACGACCATTACGCAAGCTGTAACCGCACTCACTGTAAATCCCCCCCACCGCTGCCGCGGTGGGGGTTATTACGGCGCTTTGCGGGTGATCAGCCAGGCCAGGGTGGCGGCGGCCAGGACGCCTACCAGGGAGGCGAGGAGGAAGACCGGGCCGATGACGGCCTTGACCACGGCCAGGAGCATGACGCTGACGATGGCTGAGGCGCTCACGATGGCGGTGGCGCGCAGGAGCCAGGCGACGATGATGCCCGGGGAGACGATGGCGTCGTAGGGCAGGGCGGCGGCCAGGGCGGACAGGGAGTGGGTGAGATAGAGGACGGTCGCCAGGGCGATCAGGCGCGGGATGGTGATCTTCTGGCCGTACGTGTAGGTGTTCAGGAGCCAGCCGAAGGCACACAGCAGGATGGCCAGTCCGACCAGGCGGGTGCGGGGGAAGAGGGCGGGCAGCGCGGCCAGTACAGCGGCCATCAGCAGGGCGAGAGGGCTGAGGATCACCTCGGCCGGGAAGGCGACCAGGGCCGCGACCAGGGTGAGCAGGAAGACCGCGAAGCGGACGAGCAGGGGGCCGGCGGCGGCACGCTCGAGCATGTCCTTGAGGCGGCCCAGGCGGGTGAGCAGGGCGTCCTGCAGCTCCTCGATCATTTGGTGACCGTCCGGGAGAGGGCGACGCGGGCCACGCCGCGCAGGACCTCGTCGAGGCTGCCGGCGCCGCCCCAGGGGACGACGGGGACGCCGTGCTCGCGGAGCTGGCCGATGACGCTGTCGCGTTCGAGGAGCCAGAGGCGGTGGGCGACCGCGCCCCACGGGCCGGTGCCGCGCAGGGCGGCGGAGGGCTCGGTGAGGGTGTCGACGGCGACGACGAAGCGGCCCGCGCGGGCCAGGTTGGCGAGCATCGATGCCGAGCGGGGGTCCAGGAGCGGGGTGAGGACCATGACCAGCGCGTTGTGCTGCACCATGTGCGGGCCGAAGACCGAGGGTGGCGGTTCGTCGGCGACCTGTGCGGGGCTGATGTCGAGCAGCCACTCGAGGGTCGTCATGTAGTGCCTGCGGCCGCTGGCGGGGCGCAGCTGGCGGATCTGGCCGCCGTACTGCAGCAGCGCCACCCGGTCGCCGCGGCGCAGGTAGTGCTCGGCGATGCCGGCGGCGGCGCGGACGGTGGTGTCCAGGACGGACGCGCGGCCGTCGATGCCGCCGGAGCGGCCGGCCTCGTGCAGGGCGTCGAGCAGGACGACGACCTCGGCGTCGCGGTCGGAGAGGGTACTGACGACGTGCAGCTCCCGCGTGCGCAGGGAGACGCGCCAGTCGATGCGGCGCAGCCGGTCGCCGGAGCCGAAGCGGCGGACGCCGGCGAGCTCGCCGCCTTCGCCGGGGCGGCGGGAGCGGTGGCCGCCGACGTGGCCGGCGGCGCGGGGCATGGCCTCGGCGGCGTCGAAGTGCTCGATCGCCGGGTACGCCTTGATCGGCAGCGCGGGGGCCTGCACGGCGCGGCTGATGAGCAGGCCGTCGGCGGCGAAGCCGTGCGCGTCGACGGGGCCGAGCGGGTGGCGGCCCCAGCGCAGCACCCGGCCGTGCAGGTCGACGGAGGCGATCGTGCCGGGGTCGACGCCGACGGCGTACGGGCGGTCGCTGTGCTCCAGGCGGATCCAGCGGGGCACGGCGATGCGGACCACGACGAGGTCGAATCCGCCCGGGTTGGGGTTGCCGACGCCCACGCTCACGTCGAGGTCGGCGCCCTCGACGACGAACGGCTCGGCGGCGGTGACCTCGAGGGTCGGCGCGCGGGCGGGCCGGCGCAGCAGCGACAGGGCGGTGCCGAGGGCGAACGGCGTGGCGAGCAGGACCAGGTCGAAGCGGCCGATGAGGACGGCGACGAACACGAGCACGCCGGCGACGAAGACCGCCCGGCCGAGCGCGCGGGTCGGTTCGAAGGCCCGCGCATGGGACCGCACGCCCGGCGAGGGGCGCCGCTCAGCCACGCCTTCCGCCGTACGTGGGCAGCGCGCCGCTGGCGGGTGCCGGGGTCTGCGCGAGCACCTCGCCCACGACGGCCCGGGGGTCGATGCGCTTGAGCCACATCTCCGGCAGGAGCGTGATGCGGTGGGCGAGGGCGGGCACGGCGACGGCCTTGACGTCCTCGGGGATGACGTAGTCGCGGCCGCTGAGCGCGGCGGCGGCCCGGGCGAGCAGCAGCAGCGCGAGCGAGCCGCGGGGCGAGGCGCCGACGAGGACCTGCGGGTGGGAGCGGGTCGCCGCGGCGAGGGTGACGATGTACCGCCCGATCGAGTCCTCGACGCTGACGTCCTCCAGCGCGCCCTGCATGGCGAGGAGGGTCTCGGAGTCGACGACCGGCTCGAGGATCGCGTCCTCCTGCCGGCGGGACATCCTGCGGCGCAGGACCTCCCACTCCTCGTCGGCGTCCGGGTATCCGAACGACACCCGCAGCAGGAACCGGTCCAGCTGCGCCTCGGGAAGCGGGTAGGTGCCCTCGTACTCGATCGGGTTGGCGGTGGCGAGGACGTGGAACGGCGGGTCCAGCCGGTACGTGGCGCCCTCGACCGACACCTGCCGCTCCTGCATCGCCTCCAGCAGCGCCGACTGCGTCTTCGGCGGGGTGCGGTTGATCTCGTCGGCGAGCAGCAGGTTCGTGAAGACCGGGCCGGCACGGAAGGTGAACTCGTGCGAGCGCTGGTCGTAGAGGAACGAGCCGGTGACGTCGGCGGGCAGCAGGTCGGGGGTGAACTGCAGCCGCCGGAAGCTGATGCCGAGCGCCTGCGCGAACGAGCGCGCGGTCAGCGTCTTCGCGAGACCCGGCAGGTCCTCCAGCAGCACGTGCCCGCCGGCGAGGATCCCGGCCAGCACCAGCTCCAGGGAGTCGCGCTTGCCGACGACCACCGTGCCGACCTGGTCGAGGACCACCTTGGCGATCCGGCCAACCTCGGCCGGTGCGAGCGTCTTCATAGCCCCTCCACCTTCGCGACGATCGATGCTACGTCTCCTGGGCTCGGCACGCGTGACGGCGGCTGGTGCAGCAGCGTCCACAGCTCCTCCCCCAGCAGTGCCCTTGCCTGTCTCGGCGACCCCGCCAGGGTGATCCCGTGCTTCTGCCGCAGCCTGGTGTCGACCAGGTCGGAGATGCGGGGCACGACGAGCGCGGCGAAACGTTTCGCGTCGCGCTCGCCCCAGACGAGGCGGTCCTCCCACCGGCCGACGGCGAGGCGCAGGCCGTCGAGGACGGGGACGCCGTCGAGGACCTCGCCGGTGCGCCGCGTCCTGGCCAGGGCCTTCTTCTTGGCCAGGGTCGGCGGGCGGACCGGGGTGAGGCCGCGGCCGGTGACGGTGACCGGCAGCTCGTCGGCATGGACCTGCCGCAGCGCCTCCTGGATGATGCCGACCGCCAGGATGCCGAGGAAGACGAGTGGGTACGACACGGTCAGGCCCACCACGTACAGCAGCCCCCAGCCGACGGTGGTGAGCGCGAACGCGATGAACAGCCGCCGGATCCACCAGCGGGTGTCGTACGGCCGGGACGGGCGGCGCACCGGCCGCGGGTCGGCGGCGACGGCGGTGCGGCCGGCGTCGAAGAGCTCTTCGAGGCTGACCATCTCGTCGGGGTTACGCGCCACGGGCCGCACCTCCCTGCAGCGACAGCTCCGAGCGCAGCTGCCGCAGCGCCTCGATCGCGCCCTGGCGGGACCGCTCGTCGACGGGGCGGGTCGCGTACCGCGCCTCGCGGTAGACGAAGGCGAGCCCTTCGAGGGTCGACCGGCTGACCTGGTGGCCGGCGAGGAGCCGGGTGACCAGGTCGGTGGGGCTGTCGCCGGTCTCGCGGGGGGTGCCGGCGGCCGCGGCGGCCCGCTCCAGGCGGACCCAGCAGGCGATGACCGCGCGGCGTGGGTCGGTGTCGGTGTCGGAGAGCTCGACGATGCCGGCGTCGACCGCGGCGATCACCTCGGCGCCGCCGTCGGTCATCGGGGTCGGCTGCTTCGGCTCGACGAAGAGCCGGGCCTTGCGCTTCGGGCCGGCGTTGCGCAGCAGCGACCAGGCGAGCCAGCCGATGAGCACCCCGACGACGAGCAGGCACAGGATGCCGGCGGTGTACGTCACCCAGTCGGGGAGCGCGAACGGGGCTTCCTCCGGCGCGGCCGAGGCCAGCGGCCCGCCCGAGGTCATGACGTCCGGCGTCGGGGACACCGCGGGCGGCGTCGCCAGCAGCTCCGGCACGGGCACCTTGCTGATCTCGGGCGACGAGGTGGACGCGGCCGCGGCGGCGATGCCGAGCACGGCGACGACGGCGAGCACCGGCAACCAGCGGTTGAAGGTGCGGTCCATGACATCCCGTCGGTCAGCGTCATCCGATCCCGGCGAGTGCCTTCGCACGGGTGAAAACCTCGTCCAGCATTCCTGGCGTGAGCCTGCCGGTAAAGGTGTTCTGCTGGCTCACGTGGTAACAACCGAGCAACGCGGGGGCGCCGTCGGCCTGCCACAGGGTGCCGTGGCCGAACGGTACCTTTCGTGCCGGTGCTACACCGTAGACGGCGCGCAGCGCGGGCCAGAAGGCGGCCCAGGCGAATCCGCCGAGCGCGACCACGACCCGCAGCGTCGGGCGGATGAGGGCGAGCTCGCGGTGCAGGTAGGGCGCGCAGGTGTCGCGCTCCGCGGGGGTCGGCTTGTTGTCCGGCGGGGCGCACCGGACCGCGGAGAAGATCCTTGTGCGCTCCAGTGACAGGCCGTCGTCACTGCTGACGCTGGTGGGCTGGTTGGCGAGGCCGGCCCGGTGCATGGCGGCGAACAGCACGTCACCGGACCGGTCGCCGGTGAAGATGCGACCGGTCCGGTTCCCCCCGTGTGCGGCGGGTGCCAGGCCGAGGATGGCGAGCGTGGCGTCGTGGGCGCCGAAGCCGGGGACGGGACGGCCCCAGTACTCCTGGTCGCGGAACGCGGCCCGTTTCGTCGCCGCGACCTGCTCCCGCCACTCGACCAGCCGGGGGCACAGCCGGCAGTCGCAGATCTCCGCGTCGAGGAGGTCAAGGTCGTCTGGCACGCCTCAAAACTAGCGGGACGGGCTCGGGCTGAGCGACGCCGACGCCGACGGGGACGCCGATGGCGAACCGGGCGCGGCGGGAGACTCCGATGGAACGGCGGAGGGCGACGCCGACGGTGACACGGACGGCGACGGCGTCTCGGACTCGCCGGGGCGGGGCGTGCCGAGGCACAGCGGGTAGCTCACCGGCTTGGACTCGTCGCCGGTGGTGCAGCGCCAGTAGTCGCCGACCTGGATCGGCTGGCCGTTCTGGTCGTACAGGGTGATGTGCTGCAGCGAGCGGCCCTGCTCGTCGACCGGGAAGACGTTGGTCACGCTGTCGAAGCGGCCGCCGCTGGTCGGGTAGTAGTCCTGGCTGCTGCCATACCCCCGCAGCAGGCTCGGCGCGTTCGCGATCACGAACAGCACGCCGACGACGGCGACGGCGGTCCCGGCGAACCGGATCCAGCGGGGCGCCCGGGGCACGCCCGTCGCGCCGACGCGGATCGACACGACGATCGCGACCGCCAGCAGCAGCCAGCCGATCGGGTCGTCGAAGCGGTCGGCGGGCACCACGTCCATGGCGAAGATCAGCACCACGATCCCCACCGCGCGGGCGATCCACCAGGCCGGGCGCAGCAGCCGCAGGAACTCCGTCACCCGCGGGTAGCCGATGACCCGGCCGGCGCGCCGGTCGAGCTCCGGCAGGGCCGCGACGAACCGCTCGTAGTAGACGACGACCGGCGCCCGGCGGGCCTCCGCTCCCGCGGCGGCGTCGAGACCGGCGGCGGCGCGCAGCTCGGCGGCGTAGGTCGCCGGCGGGCCGAGCCGGTCGACGAGCGGGCCGCCCTGCTCCTCGAGCACCTCGGCGAAGTGCGCCGGCAGGTCCTCGAGCAGCTCGTCGCGGGTCTCCGCGGGCAGGTCGGCGAGGGCCGCGGCCACCCGCTCGTAGTAGTAGTCGATCTCGATCGTGGCTGCCTCGGTCACGACGTCTCCCCGATCAACTGGTCCATGGTCGTGGCGAAGCCCCGCCACACCTTGCCCGAGGCGCCGAGCTGGGTCCGGCCGGCGGCGTTCAGCGCGTAGTACTTGCGGTGCGGCCCCGACTCGCTGGGGACCACGTAGGTGGTGAGCATCCCGGCCTGGAAGAGCCGGCGCAGGGTGCCATACACGGAGGCGTCGCCGACCTCGTCGAGCCCGGCCGACCGAAGGCGGCGCAGGATGTCGTAGCCATACCCGTCCTCGTCCCGCAGGACGGCGAGCACGGCCAGGTCGAGGACCCCTTTGAGCAGCTGGGTGGTGTCCACGTGAAGCAGAGTAGTACGCAATGCGCAGTACTATCAAGTGCACAAGCCGACGGGCGGCCCGCGTGTCGCGGACCGCCCGTCAGGACGTGCTTCGGGGGAACTACTTGGCGGGACCCAGGCAGAGCGCCTGCCCCTTGGCCGGGTCGGTGCCCTGCCAGAGCACGGACTCCGCGCCCTGCTCGATGTACGCGTCGCAGACGGTGGTCTTCTGCTTCAGCGCGTCGGCCCGCGCCACCTTGTCGACGATGCCGATGACCTTGTACTTCGCCTTGGCGTCGGTGCACTTGACGATGTTGAGGTCGACCTCTTTGGTGCTCGAGCCGGTGATCTCGTCACCCGCGAGGCAGTCGCCGACCTTGGCGTTGGTCGAGCTGTCCTTGGCGAAGTACCAGATCGCGCCGCCACACCCGACGCACAGCACGGCGAGGACCGCGACGATGATCAGGATGACCTTGCCGGCCTTGCCCCGGCGGGGCGGGGGCGGCGGGGCGCCGAAGGGCGGGCCGGGCGGCGCGCCGAAGGGAGGCTGGTCGCCGTACTGCGGGGCGCCACCGTACTGCGGCTGCTCCCCGTACTGCGGGGCGCCGAACTGGGGCTGCTGCCCGTACTGCGGCTGTTGCCCGTACTGCGGCTGCTGGCCGTACTGTGGTGGCTGCTGCCCGTATGGATCACCGCCGCCGGAGGGCGGCGGATAGCCGCCGGGCGGCGGGTACTGATCAGACATGTGCTTCCTTCCGGATATGCCGCAAATATCACCCTAACGTGCCCCTTAGGCGCGGGGGTGACGGCCCACGATAACCGCAGGTGCGAGATGCATACAGTCAGGTGCGCGCACGTATTACGGTGTGCGCCGTGACCGATCTGTTGAAACGCCTCGCCTCAGCGCCCGGTGTCTACCGCGGGCGCGGCGACGGGCTGGAGTCCGGGCCGTTCGTCGCCCGCATCAAGGTGACGTCGGTGGTGCGCGGCAACGCGATCACCCTCGACTACGAGGCGGTCAGTGACAGCAAGGGCCTGCAACACGTTGAGCACACCATCCTCACGGCGAGTGAGGCCGGACGGCTCGAACTCCACGTCACATGCCTGGAACTGCCCGGTGTGACCCGGTTTGTGGAGCACGAGCCCGGGGTGTTCAACGCGTACGAGGGACCCATGCCCGCGAAGATCATCATGACGATGCCGGCCGAGGGCGTCCTGACCTACGGCTGGTGGTGGTCCCGCGACGACGCCGACCCGCGCGAGCAGTCCCGCGCCGAGGTGCGCCGCACCGGCTGACCTTTACTGACGCAAACACGACATCGCGACACCGTCCAGAATGTCCGACTCGGACGCGATGACGTCGACGGCGCCGGCCCGTTCGAGGATGATGCGCAGGATCAGCGCGCCGGCACCGATCACGTCGGCGCGCCCCGGGTGCATGACGGCGTTGGCGAGCCGCTGCTCCGGCGTCGCGGCGAGCAGGTCCGCGGTCACCTTCGCCACGTCGGCGGTGGAGACCCGGGCCCGATGGATGTGCTCCGGCACGTACTCGGTCAGCCCCAGCGCCAGGGCGGTGACGGTGGTCACCGACCCGGCCAGCCCCACGAACGTGCGGGCCCGGCCGGCGTCGACCGCCGCGAGGGCCCGGTCGACCGCGCCGGTGATGTCCTTCTCGGCCGCCGCGACCTGCGCCGCCGTCGGTGGGTGGTCGTGCAGGTGGCGCTCGGTGAGCCGGACGCAGCCGATGTCGACGCTGATCGCGGCGTCGACGCCGCCGGCGGAGCCCACCACGAACTCGGTCGAGCCGCCGCCGATGTCGAAGACCAGGAACGGCGGCTCGGCCCCCAGCCCCTGGACCGCGCCGGCGAACGTGAGGCGGGCCTCCTCGTCGCCGCTGACGACCTCCGGGGCGAAGCCGAGGGTGGCGGTGACCATGGCCCGGAAGTCGTCGGCGTTGGACGCGTCGCGGCTCGCGCTGGTGGCGACCATCCGGACAGTCCCTTGCGCAGGGTCCACCCCGGCCGCGGCGATCTCGGCCGCGTAGTGGACCAGGGCGACGCGGGTGCGCTCGATCGCCGCCTCCGCCAGCCGCCCCGTCCGGTCGACGCCCTCGCCCAGCCGCACGATGCGCATCTGGCGGGTGACGTCGACGAGCGACCCGTCGGGCTGGGCATCGGCGATCAGCAGGCGGACGGAGTTCGTTCCACAGTCGATGGCCGCGACGCGAGTCATGCGATCAAGCTACAGATGCAGCAGCATCCGGTGGTTGCCGAGGGTGTTGGGCTTGACCCGCTCCAGGTCGAGGAACTCCGCGACGCCCTCGTCGTACGAACGCAGCAGCTCCTCGTAGACCTGATGGGTGACCGGCGTGCCGTCGATCGGCACGAAGCCGAACGAGCCGAAGAACCGGGTCTCGAACGTGAGCACGAACACCCGCCGGACGCCGATCTCGCGGGCCGCGGTGAGCAGCTCCGACACGATCCTGTGCCCGATCTTGTGCCCGCGCGTGGTCGGATCGACCGCGACGGTGCGCACCTCGGCAAGGTCCTCCCACATGACGTGCAGCGCGCCGCAGCCGACGATCACCCCGTCGCGCTCGGCGACCCAGAACTCCTGCACGGCCTCGTACAGCGCCACCATCGGCTTCGACAGCAGCCGCCGGTCCGCCACGTACATGGCGACCAGCCGCCGGATGCCCCGCACGTCTGCGGTCCGGGCCCGCCGGACGGTTACCTCCATGACGGTCAGGGTAGTGGCGCGCGGATGTGGCATATGACACGTGAGCGCGTGCTTGTCGTCACCGCCGCGGTGGCGACCGTGGCCGCGGGCACCATGACCGTTTTGTACCTGACGCAGGAACCCGCCGCGAAGGTGGTGACCGTGGAGCGGCCCCAGCTCGTGACGCCGAGCGCCTCGGCCGGCAAACCTGTCGCGAAGGGTGGCGTGAAGGCCGGCTATGCCGTGCGCAGCAAGTGGAAGGACGGCTTCAACGCCGAGGTGACGGTCACCAACATCGGCAGCCAGCCGCTGCAGGGCTGGGTCGTGCAACTGCAGCTGCCGCCGCACGTGGACCCGACGTCCACCTGGGGCGCCGCGGCCGAGCACAAGGCCGACCGGCTGACGCTGCGCTCCCAGTCGTGGAACACCTACCTGGAGCCGGGCGGGTCGATCCGGATGGGGTTCGAGGCGAAGGGCGCCGCGGCCGACCCGGTCAGCTGCACCGTCAACGGGTCGCCCTGCTGACAGTTCGTTGAAAGACCCGGTGACCGGCCCCACATTGGGCGGCATGCATCGTGCCGGTACCCGAATCCTGACCGTCGTGCTCGCTACCGCCCTCGGCGCCGGCGCGCTCGGCTGCGGTCTCATCAACCAGGTCAAGCAGACCGTCGACAACGTCTCCGCGATCACCGACCTCGCCGACCGGATGGGCAAGTCCGGGAGCCTGACCTTCACCGCCGAGTACAAGACCGACGACGGCACCCCGACGACCGTGGTGCAGCAGCCGCCGAAGGCCGCGTACATCGGCAAGGACGGCCGCTTCATCCTCACCGAGGACGCACTGCTGGTCTGCACCGGCAAGAGCGGCCAGAAGGTCGTCTGCCAGAAGAGCGCCGTGCAGACCGGCCAGCTGTCCTCCGCCGACCAGGCCGCCTACCTCTCCGCCGTCGCGGGCGGTGGCTTCATCAACACGGAGATGGCGCTCGGCCTGATGACGGCGGCGGCTCTTGTACCGGGTGTCAAGATCGCCGAGAACACCGCGACCATCGCCGGCCAGAAGAGCGACTGCCTCGACGTCACCGGTATCCCGCAGGACGCCAACGCGGGCCCGAACGACGTCACGGCCAAGGAGTTTCACGTCTGCGTCGCCGAGAGCGGCCTGCTCACCCGGTTCAAGGGTGTGGGCACCGACGACAAGGCCATCGGCGTCGAGCTCAGCAAGTACAGCGACAAGGTCGACGCGCAGGCGTTCGTCGCCCCGAAGGGCGCCCAGATCGTCGAGAGCACCGCTCCGCCGGTCGCTGGTAAGTAACCATTCCTGTCCTACTCTGTAGTTGTCGGGCGGCGAAGGCGCCGGGGCTGCCGTAACGTGCAGAACCGTGCTGACGCCGCCCGCTGGTCTTCCCGAAGACGCGCTCAAGGAGGCCCTTCTCCGCGAGTGGGGCCTTTCCGTCGCGTCGCTGGGCTACCGGGCGGTCGGCTTCGGCAGCCACCACTGGGAGGTCGCCGACGACGGCGGCAACCGCTGGTTCGTCACCGTCGACCAGGACGCCGACGTCGCCCGCCTCACCGCGTCGCTGAGCGTCGCCGTCGACCTGCACGCCACCGGCCGCACCTTCGCCGTCGCCCCCGTGCCGACCCGCCGCGGCGAGCCGCTGTTCCTGCTGGGGCGCTTCGCCGTCGCGCTGTTCCCGTTCGTCGACGGGCAGAGCTTCGACTGGAACGCCTTCCGCGGCCCCGAGCACCGCCAGGCCACCCTCGACATGATCATCCAGCTGCACACCGCGCCCTCGATCGTCCACCGCCACGCCCGCGTCGACGACTTCGCCGTCCCCGGCCGCGCCGAGATCGAGGCGGCGCTGAAGGCTCCCGGCCCCGACTGCGGCCCCTACGCCCGCCTGGCCGCGGAGCTCCTCGCCGGCCACCGGGAGGCCCTGGCCGGCCTGCTCGCCCGCTACGACGAGCTGGTCCTGGACAGCCACGGCGAGCCGGTCCGCGCGGTCCTCACCCACGGCGAGCCGCACTCGGGCAACACCATGCTCACCCCGACCGGCTGGCGCCTCATCGACTGGGACACCGTCCTGATCTCCCCGCCCGAGCGCGACCTGTGGCTCATCGAGCCCGGCGACGGCTCGATCTTCTCGGCCTACGCGGCGGCCACCGGCGTCCTGCCCCGCCCCTCGACCATCATGCTGTACCAGCTGCGCTGGGCCCTGACCGACATCGCCGTCGAGGTCCGCCGCTTCCGCCGCCCCCACACCGGCACCGCCGACGACCTCGAAGGCTGGGAGATCCTCCGCTCCGTCGTCACCCGCATCTAGCTGTAACTCCCCCCACCGCTTGCGCGGCGGGGCCCGGCGGGGATTCTCACCCGCACCCCAATGCGCCGCTCCGCGACGCACAGCCGCGCGTGCCGCGCTGGCTGGGATCGCGCATGCGCGCCGCATCCGGTGACCGGCCGCCGTCGCGGCCGAGGTCAGCGTCCGCGGTGAGTCCGAGTGGCCGGGTGGCCACGGGTGGTGACCGAAGTCGCGTGGTGGCTGTTCGGGCGGCCGTGGCTGTAACTATTCAGGTAGTGGTGGGAGCCATGGGTTGCCGGTGAGGGCGTCGTGGAGCGCGGCCAGGGTGTTCTGGCCGTGTTTGGCGGCGGTGGAGATGCAGCTGCGGACGTGTAACCAGTGTTGGGCGCCCGCGGTGCTGCGTCGGCAAGTCCGGCCTGCCAGCGGGTGTGCAGGTCGGTCAGGACCTTGGGGTCGAGTTGTTCACGGTCGGTGGCTCGTGTGGCCCGGGTCGCGGTCCAGGCGTCACGCATGACCTGGGCGAGGGTCGCGGCCCAGGCGCAGCGCTCCGGTTGGTGTCTGACCCAGACGCCTCGATCGTCACCGCCTGCTCAGCGACCAGCGCCGCCAACTCCGCAGCGACACCGGCTCCGACACCCACCGATCGCCCTACAATAAAACGATCAACTTCGATCAAACACGCCGACCACCTGAATAGTTGCCCGTTTCGCGACTTGGATCTCCAGGCGTGTCGCCAATGGTGGACGGGCGTCCCGTGTTCGGGTCAGGCGGGGGGTGGGACGCAGGGGCCGGAGGCCCACCACTCGGCGGCGAGGGCGAGGGTCTCGTCGCCGAACGGGTTGACGCCCGGGCCGACCGCGAGGGCATGGCCCAGGTGGACGTGCAGGCACTTCACCCGGGTCGGCATGCCGCCGGCCGAGACGCCGGCGATCTCGTCGACGTGGCCGACCTGTTCGCGGCGGCGGAGGTAGTCCTCGTGGGCCGCTTCGTACGCCTTGCGCAGCTCAGGGTCCTCGGCGAGGCGGGCGCCCATCTCGCGCATCAGGCCGGACGACTCCAGGCGGCTGCACTCGTGCACGGCACGCGGGCAGGTCAGGTAGAACAGGGTCGGGAACGGGGTGCCGTCGGGCAGCCTGGGGGTCGTCTCGACCACGTCGGGCAGGCCGCAGGGGCAGCGGTGGGCGACCGCGCGCGTGCCGCGCGGGGTGCGGCCGAGCTGGGCGGCCACCACCGCGAGATCCTCCTCGGTGGCCGGCTCGAATTCCGTCCCGGCAGCGGGCGCCGACCCGGCATCCGACCCGGCAGCGGGAGCCGCGTCAGCGGGCACAGGCGAAGAGGCCGCCGACCCGGGGGCCGTCGGCTCGAATTCCGTTGTCATCCTCAGTCCGCCGCCTCGACGCTCGACCACAGTTTGCCGTACCAGGGCCGGGCGGACTTCTCCGCGCCGGGGATCGCCGCCGGGTCGGTCTGCTGGCCGCGCGCCGGGTCGATCACGACGATCGACTTCTCGCCCGGCAGCACCATGTTGAGCCGCTGGCGGGCCTGGCTGATCACATACTCGTTGTCGTTCCACTTCGCCGCCCGCTCCGCCATCTCGGCGATCTTGACGGTCTGCCGCTCCTGGCTCTGCTCCAGGGCGGCGATCTCCGCCTGCTGGGCCAGGTAGACCCGGACCGGGTAGGCGTAGGCAAGCAGCAGGACGCTCAGGAGGAGGCCGAGGACCACGGCTCGGCTGGTGAAGCGCTTGGGCTGCGGCGCCCGGGTGCGCATCGCGGCGCCGCCGGACGACACGGACCTGCGGGCCACGGTCGGTCTGGCCGGTGCCCGGCCCGCTCCGGCCCGCCCGGCAGCGCCCCGAGGACCCGAGGCCCTGGTGGGCGTGCCGCGCCCGCCCGGCCTGGTGCGCTGCTGCATGCCCTCCCCCTAGGTTCGCCGCCGGGGGCTGTGCCACCACCCCCGGAGAAGCGCCCGCGGCTCCCCAGGAGAGAGCCGCGGGCGTGAAACCGGACTAACGGTACCGCGGGAACGCGCCCCGACCGGCGTAGCGCGCCGCGTCGTCGAGCTCGTCCTCGATGCGCAGGAGCTGGTTGTACTTGGCGACCCGCTCGGACCGGGCCGGGGCGCCGGTCTTGATCTGGCCGCTGCCGACCGCGACCGCGAGGTCGGCGATCGTGGTGTCCTCGGTCTCGCCGGAGCGGTGGCTCATCATCGTGCGGAAGCCGGCGCGGTGCGCCAGGTCGACGGCGTCGAGCGTCTCGGTGAGCGAGCCGATCTGGTTGACCTTGACGAGCACCGCGTTGGCGGTGTCGGTGGCGATGCCACGGGCGATGCGCTGCGGGTTGGTGACGAAGAGGTCGTCGCCGACGATCTGGATGCGGCCGCCGAGCGCGTCGGTCATCGCCTTCCAGCCGTCCCAGTCCTCCTCCGACAGCGGGTCCTCGATGGACACGATCGGGTAGGCGTCGACGAGCTGGGTGTAGTAGGCGATCATCTCGTCGGAGGACTTGCCGCCACCCTCGAAGGTGTACGCGCCCTCCTTGTAGAACTCGGTGGCGGCCACGTCGAGGGCGAGGACGATGTCGCTGCCGAGCGAGAAGCCGGCCTTCTCCACGGCCTCTGCGATCAGGTCGAGCGCGGCGGCGTTGGTCGGCAGGTTGGGCGCGAAGCCACCCTCGTCGCCGAGGCCGGTCGACAGGCCCTTCTTCTTCAGGACCGACTTGAGCGAGTGGTAGACCTCGGCACCGGTGCGCAGCGCCTCGCGGAAGGTCGGCGCGCCGATCGGGGCGATCATGAACTCCTGGACGTCGACGTTGGAGTCGGCGTGGGAGCCACCGTTGAGGATGTTGAGCATCGGCACCGGCAGCAGGTGTGCGTTGGGGCCGCCGAGGTACTTGAACAGGCTGAGACCGGCCGAGTCGGCGGCGGCCTTGGCGACCGCGAGGGACACGCCCAGGATCGCGTTGGCGCCGAGGTTGGCCTTCTCCGGCGTGCCGTCGAGGTCGAGCATGGCCTGGTCGACGAGGCGCTGCTCGGTGGCGTCGAAGCCGCGGACGGCCTCGGCGATGCGCTCGTTCACGTTCTCGACGGCCTTCTCGACGCCCTTGCCGAGGTAACGCTTCGAGTCGCCGTCGCGCAGCTCGTTGGCCTCGAAGGCGCCGGTCGAGGCGCCGGACGGGACAGCCGCGCGGGCCAGGGTGCCGTCGTCGAGGACGACCTCGACCTCGACGGTCGGGTTGCCCCGCGAGTCGAGGATCTCCCGCGCGCCGATTGCTTCAATCGTGGCCACTGTCACTCCTTGCAGACAAAGATTGGTCGGCCGCCACGGTGCGGCACCCTGAGCCTATCGGTTGCGCCGATCTTGCCGACCTGGACCTAGATGTTGAGCAGCGTTCGCAGGTGACGGGGCGGGGGTGAGCCGTGCGCGAGCATCTGGTCGTGCCAGTCGCGCAGCGTGACGTTCACCGGTCGTTCATCGGCGATCTCGCGGACCTCGGTGTAGCCCACGAAGTACGTCGACAGCTGCGTCGAGGACAGCAGCGCCCGGCGCCACTTCCCGGCCGCCTCGCCCTCCTCCTGGAAGCCGGGGCCCATCATGAGCTCCATCGCCTCCTGCTCGGTCATCCCGTCGCAGTGGATCCGCTGGTCGATGATGGCGTTGATGCTCATCCGCAGCTGCATCTTGAGCTGCTGCAGCCGCACCGGCAGGCCACCGAACCCGCGCTCGGCCAGCAGCTGCTCCGCGTACACCGCCCAGCCCTCGACGAACGGCCCGCTCCAGCCGATCACCCGGGCCCGCGTGCGGCCCCGGAAGCGTCGGGCGTGCGCGAGCTGCAGGAAGTGGCCGGGGGTCGCCTCGTGGACCGTGAGGTCGCGCAGCATGTGGCTGTTGTACTCGCGGTAGAACGACGCGACCCGCTCCGCGCTCCAGTCCGACGGGGTGGGTGAGATGCAGTAGAACGTCGGCAGCTCGGCGGACTCCAGCAGGCCGGGCGGATCGCAGTACGCGACGGCGAACCCCCGGGCGAACTCCGGCATCTCCATGATGACCAGCGGGTCGTCGATGAGGGTGACGAGGTCGTGCTCCCGGACGAACGCGGTGGCCTCCGCGAGGGCGACCTTCGCCAGGTCCACGATCGTGTCGTTGTCGGGCACGTCGGCGGCGGCCTGCGCGAACGCGGCGCGGACCGTCTCGTCGGACTCCGGCCCGCCGGTCAGCTCGGCGGCCGCCGCCCGCAGCTGGGCGGTCACCTCCGCGAGGTTGTCCTCGGCGCGCCGCAGGACCGTCGCGGCGCCGAGCTCGGTGTCCAGGGTGTGCCACAGCCGGGCCTCCCACAGCCGTCGGCCGAGCCGCGGGTCCCGGTCGGCGGTGTCGATCCGCTCGCGCAGCCAGGCGGCGAACCCGTCGAGCTCGGCCGCGGCCCGCTCCTGCAACGGGCGGACCACGTCGGCCAGCCCGGGCGCCTCCTTCAGCAGATCGCCGAGCTCGTCCCGTACCAGTGCCGCGGTGCCCTGGAACTGCCCCGCCGCGGTCTCCACGTGGACCCGTGGCATGTCCGTGAGCGTGTCCCGGGCGGTCGCGAGCGCGTCGGGGATCGCCGACAGCCGCGCCGCGATCGACACCAGGCGCTCCTCCGCCGGCGCGAACGGCCGGGCGATCAGCGCGTTCAGCAGCGTCGCCGGGTTGTGGGCGAGCGGGTTCCACTCGTGCTCGCGGATCTCGGTCCGCTCGAACAGCATCCGCTCGACCCGCGCCAGGAGCACCGCGTGGTCGACCTGCTCCTGCGGGTCCAGCAGGTCGAGGTCGACCTGGGTCAGCGCGGCGGAGGCGTCGCGGAGCATGTCGACGTCGCCGGCGACCGCCTCCGCGGACAGGTCCGGCAGCCGGTCGTCGAAGCGGTGGTCGCCGGCCGACGCCGCGAGCCGGGGGTCGGACTCCAGCAGCGCGTCGGCGATGTGCTCGGCCAGTGGCACGAAGTCATGCGGCATGGCTTCGAACCTAGCCGAGAAACCAAAACGAGGAACCTGGCCGAGAAACCAAACGAGGAACCTGGCCGAGAAACCAGAACGAGGAACCTGGCCGAGGAACCTAGACGAGACCGGCGAGGGTCCGGACCGCTCTGGCGAGCTCGTGCGGGGTGTGCGCGGCGTACCCGAGGACGAGCCCCGGCGGTCCCTTGCGGACCCGCAGCGACGACAGGGCGAGGGGCCCGAGCCCGCTCGCGAGCGCGCGCTGCGCCACGGCCCGGTCGTCGGTGCCCGGCGGCAGCTCCACGACCAGGTGCAGCCCGGCGGCGATCCCGCCGATGCGGGCCCGCGGCAGGTGCCGGCGCAGCGCGGCGACCACCGCGTCGCGGCGCTCCCGGTGCAGCCGCCGGGCCCGGCGCAGGTGCCGGTCGTAGCCGCCGGCGGCGAGGAACTCGGCGAACGCGAGCTGCTGCAGCGCCGGCCCGCCGTTGTCGGCGTCCGCCTTCGCCGCGCGCAGCGTCTGGTGGAGCCCCGGCGGCGGCGCGAGCCAGCCCAGCCGCAGCCCCGGCGCGAGGACCTTGCTCACCGAGCCGACGAGCGCGACCCGGTCCGGCGCGAGCCCCTGCAGGCAGGCGACGGGCTCGCGGTCGTAGCGGTGCTCGGCGTCGTAGTCGTCCTCGACGATCAGCCCGCCGACCCGGCGGGCCCAGGCGATCAGGTCGGTGCGCCGCTGCGGGGCGAGCACCACGCCGGTCGGGAACTGGTGCGCGGGGGTGACGACCACCGCCGTGCACCTGCTGCGCGCGAGCGCCCGCACGTCGAGGCCGTCGTCGTCGACCGGCACCGGCACCACGTCGAGCCCGAGCCGCTGCAGGTGCTCCCGCAGCGCCGACGGGCCCGGATCCTCCAGCGCGATCCGCCGCACGTCCTGCGCCAGCAGCGCCTTCGCCAGCAGAGCCAGGCCCTGGGTGACGCCGGCGGTGACGATCAGCCCTTCCGGCGGCACCAGCGCGGCCCTGACCCGCCCGAGGTAGCCCGACAGCTCCTGGCGCAGCCGGGGCGCGCCGGTCGCGTCGCCGTAGTCGAAGTCGGCGTCCAGGGCGCTGGTCAGGGCCGTCTCGTACGCCCGCCGCCACGCCGTGCGCGGGAACATCCCCAGGTCGGGCACGCCCGGCCGCAGCGGCGCGACCGCGACGGGCCGGTCCGGCGGGTCGCTGCGACGGCGCTGCACCGGTGCGGAGACGGCGGCGACGACCGTCCCGGACCCCCGCCGCGTCAGCAGGCGCCCCTCGGCCGTGAGCTGCTCGTATGCCCCGACGACAAGGCCTCGCGAGACACCGAGGTCGGCGGCGAGGTCCCTGGTCGACGGCAGCCGCGTCCCCGGCGCCAGCCGGCCCCCGGTGATCGCCTCGCGGAGCGCACCGACGAGCTGGTCGCCGACCCGCGGCCGAGTGCGGTCAAGCACGACCAACGCCTCCCAGACCGACAAAGTGGACCTCCAAACGCGGGGCTCGGTGGCACTGTAGCGTGGACCACTGGCGATCGTAAGTTCGCTGTCATGAACCGGCTGCACACCTTTTACTGCGTGCTGACCTGCGCGATCCTGGGCTCCTCGTTCACCGTCAGCCGGTCGCTGGCCGACTTTCCCGTCCTGACCGGCCAGGCGCTGCGCTACACCCTCGCCGCGGCCGCGCTCGCCCTGCTCACCAGCTGGCTACGGCCCACGGGCCGCGAGCTGCTGCGCCTGGTGGGCGTCGCGGCGACCGGGCTGGTCGGTTTCAACGTCCTGCTCATGTACGCCCTGCGCCACGCCGACCCCGCGGCCATCGGCACGATCGTCGGCGCCAGCCCGCTGCTGCTCGCCCTGCTCGGCCCCCTGCAGGAGCGCCGCCGCCCCGCCCCGCGCCTGCTCCTCGCCGCCGCGGTCGTGGTCCTCGGCGCGGTCCTCGTGCAGGGCGGCGGCCGCATCGACGGCGCGGGCCTCGCCGCCGCGACCGGCGTCCTCGTCTGCGAGGCGGCGTTCTCGCTGCTGGCCGCGCCGCTGCTGCCCCGGCTGGGGCCGGTCCGGGTGTCGGCGTGGAGCACCGCCCTCGCCGTCCCGCTCCTCCTCGTCGCCCTCCCCTTCACCGGCGAGGTGCCACGCCTGCCGTCCGCCGGCGAGGCCGCCGCCCTGGCCTTCCTGGGTCTGGTGCTGACCGTGGTCGCGTTCGTCTGCTGGTACAGCGGCGTCGCCCACCTCGGCATCGAACGCGCCGGCGTGTTCGTCGGCCTGGTCCCGGTCTTCGCCCTGATCACGGTCGCCGTGGTGGACCGGGTCACGCCCGACCCGCGCCAGCTGCTCGGCGTCGCGGCCGTCTCCGCCGGCCTGGTCCTCGGCCTGCGCAGCGGTCCACGATCCCCGGACACCGGCGCCGGCCGTGATAACCAGGATGCATGGAACGCACCGCACTCGTCCTCGGCGCCGGCGGCATCACCGGCGTCGCCTGGCAGCTCGGTCTCCTCATCGGCCTCGCCCAGCAAGGCCTCGACCTCACCCGCGCGGACCTGATCGTCGGCACCTCCGCCGGCGCGATCACCGGCGCCCTGGTCGCCGCCGGCCACGACCCGGCCGCCGCGGCCGCGATGGAGGCCCCTCTCGGCCCCGGCGACCCGCGGATCCGCGCCGACTGGACCCGCGGCGCCGTCGCGTTCCAGCTGCTGCAGGACCCGTCGCTGCCACCCGCGGAGCTGCGCCGCCGGATCGGCACGATCGCCCTCGAAGCCGAGGTCGGGCCGCCCGAGCCGTGGCTGGCGTCCTTCGCCCGCCGCCTGCCGATCGACCGCTTCCCCGACCGCCTGCTCGTCACCGCCGTCGACACCGCCACCGGCGAGCCGGCCTTCTGGACCGCGGCGTCGGGCGTCCCGCTGGTGCCGGCCGTCGCGGCGAGCTGCGCGGTGCCGTGCCTGTTCCCGCCGATGCCCGTCAACGGCGGCAGGTACATGGACGGCGGCGTCCGCTCCCGCACCAACGCCGACCTGGCCACCGGCTACGACCGCGTCGTCGTCCTCGCCCCGCGCATCCCGATGCTCCAGCGCGACACCCCCGCCACGGGCACGCTGATCGAGCCGGACCCGGCCGCCCAGTCCGCCATCGGCGGCAACGTCTTCGACCCGTCCCGCTGGCCCGCCGTCGTCGAGGCCGCCACCCACCAGGGCGCCACCCACCCTCTCCCCTGGTAGAAGGGGGCGGGATCCTTACTCGTCGCGGCGGACGGCGTCCATGTAGGCCAGGGCGGCGGCGCGCAGGGCGGCCTCGGCGTCCCGGCCGGTCCGGTCGGCCTCGACCACCAGGGCGAAGAGGGCGGCGCCGAGCGGGTCGGCGGGGGTGAAGTCGACGGTGAGGCCGGCGCGGGCGACGCGGTGCAGGAGCTTCGCGGTCAGGGCGAGCGCGGGCTGGGAGAGGGCGACCCCGTCGACGGCGGAGCCGCGGGACTTCTCGGCCTGCTTGATCTGCTCCCAGTTGGCGATGATGTCGTCGATGCCGCCGACCTGGGTGTCGGCGAAGACGTGGGGGTTGCGGCGGATGAGCTTGGCGACGAGGTCGCCGGCGACGTCGTCGAGGGTGAACCTGTCGGAGGTGTCCGCCGCCTCCTCGGCGAGGCGGGCGTGCAGCACGACCTGGAGCAGGACGTCGCCGAGCTCCTCGCGGACCGCTTCGGGGTCGGCGTCGCGGATGGCGTCGTAGAGCTCGTACGCCTCCTCGAGCAGGAACGGCGCCAGGCTCTCGTGCGTCTGTGCGCGCTTCCACGCGTCGCCGGTCTCGGGGTGCATGAGCCGGTCCATGACGGTGACGGCGTCCAGGACGCGGGCGCCGGGCGGGTCCCAGGAGCCGTAGAGCAGCTCCAGGGCGGCGAGGCCGGGCTCGCGGGCCAGCCGCAGGCCCAGCGAGCGGGCGAGCTCCTCGTCGCCGTCGGGGGCGGCGAGCCAGACGATGGTGCCGTGCTCGGCGAGGGCGTCGAGCAGGACCTCGACGGCGGGGTCCACGACGGTCACGGTGGCGCCGGCGGCCCGCAGCGCGTCGACCTGCGGGGAGTCGGATCCGGTGTACACCGGATGGGCGCGGACCACGTCCCACGCCTCGGCGGTGAGCACGCCGGCCGGGAGGCGGGGCGAGGTCACCAGCAGGATCACGCTGCCCGGCACAGTTCCTCAGACCTCCTCGGCGAGACCTCCGTCGAAGGTCAGATGGACCAGGATACTGGCCCGGGCGACGCCGCCCCGGCCGATGTCGACGGTGACCGGCAGCCCGTACGTGAGGCCCTGGTACCGCGGGTTGACGGTGATGCCCGAGCCGGCGACGGCGTCGTCGAGCTGCCGGCGCAGCGCGATCATCCGGCCGATCGCGTCGCGGGTCAGCAGGTACTGGACCTGCTCGAACGCGTAGAAGTCGGAGACCGGGCGGCCGCTGGCGAAGAACAGCGCGTCGAAGGCGGCCCGCTGCTGCGCGAGGCCCGGCTCGACGGGCGTGACGGCGGCGGCGAGGGTGACCAGGATGTCCTGGGCCTCGGTGACCAGCGGCACGATCGGCGCGTCCGGGGCGACGCCGTAGTACTGCGCGACCAGGCCGGGGTCGGTGTCGTGGCGCAGCGCGAGGCCGCGCGAGGCGGCGAGCCGGCCGCCGACGTCCCGGATGATCATGGAGCCGAGGACGTATCCGGTGACGTTGCCGCGCTGGGCGGGGGCGTAGGTCAGGTCGTCGGCGACGGCGGTGACCTGGTCGATGGTGACGGCGCCGCCGCCCAGGTAGGCGGCGACCCCCGGGTCGGACCGGCAGCCGGTGAGGGACGCGCACGCGAGGGCCGCGACCAGCGCGAACACACGGAACCGGGGCATCGTCACTTCTTCCTCGTATTGCCGGCGACGGCGGTGGTCATCGGCGTGTAGTGCGGGTCCTGGGCGAGGGACTGGCGGAAGGCGCCGAGGACCGTGGGGTCGTCCGACACCTGGAACTGCTGCGTGGGGCCCTTGTTGTCCGTCGGGTCGGACTCGAAGTACATCACGGCCCGGATCTGCGGGTTGGCCTTGAACGTCGCGGACGCGTCACGCAGCCATGCGGCGCGCTGCTCGGTGCCCCACGCGCGGGCCACCCCGAACTCGCCGATCATCACCGGCTTCGTCGGGTGGGCCGCGCAGAACTCCAGGAACTGCCGCATCAGCTCGCCGATCGTGCCGTACCTGGAGCCGGCGTAGACGTCGACGCAGTTCCAGTCGACGGCGTCGTCGCCGGGGTAGAAATCGGCCGCGTAGCCGCCCTGGAAGCCTTCCACGGTCGGGCACCAGACCCAGGACGCGTTGGTGGCGCCCTCCTCGGTGAAGATGGCGCGCACGTGCCGCCAGGCGGCGATGTAGTCCTCCCCCGACCACATCTGGGCCCGCAGGTTGGGGCGGTCCATCTCCCACCGGAAGCGCATCAGCACCGGCTTGCCGAACGCCTTGAGCTCGCGGGCCCGGTCGCGGATGAGCGTGTCGTAACGACCCAGGGTGATGAGCCTGGTGTCGCCGCTCGCCCACGACAGCATGAGGGTCGTGCCCCGGGCGGCGAACTGCTCGTCGGAGGCGTTGAAGAAGTTCTCGTCGAAGCGGCGGTACGTGTTGACGATCGCCATCTTGCGGCCGACGGTCTTCTCCCACGCCGTCATCGCCGACAGCCGGCCCGACTCGGTGAGGTGCTCCGGCCGGACCCACGCGCCGAGGTACGAGCCGTGCTTCGGCGGCGCGATGGGTCCGGCCGCGAACGGGCCGGTCGAGGTGGCGATGGCCGGCGGCGCCCCGGGCGCGCCCGGGGGTGCCTGGGTGCCGGTCGGCGACGGCCGCGGGGCCGGGGTGTCCTTCGTGGACATCACGCTGAGGGTCACCGCCGTCGCACCCGCCACGACGGCGACCACGACGGCGGCGACGAGCCCGATCCGCTTCACTGCGAGAAGGTCCTCCGCTAGAGCTACTTGGGTATCCGCCGTGCCACGTAGAGCACGTCGGTGGCCACCCCCGAGAGGCGGCGGCTGCGCGCGGCGATGTCGTCGGTGCGGCGGGCGACCGGGCGCAGCCATTCGCGCCGGTACGCCCCGGCCGGGCACAGCGCGAAGCCGCGCCGCTCGACGACCTCGAAGCCGTGCCTGGCGAGGAGCTGCTCCACCTCGGCGTGGTGCAGCTCCGCGAACCAGCTGTTGGTGCGGTTGGAGCGGTACCGCAGGTGCCGCAGCGACGAGCGGTTGCCGTGGTTCTCCACGACGAGCAGCCCCGAATCCGCCTCCGGCAGGATCTTCGCGGCGAAGGCGATCGCCCGGTCCCGGACGTCCTTGGGCGCGTTGAGCAGCAGCCGGAACACGGTCACCAGCGCCGGGCCGTCGACCGTGGCCGGCTCCGGGATGGGCCCGTCGCCGGCGACCTGGTGCAGCTTCGCGTAGACGCCCGCCTCCTGGGCCTTGGCGAGCATCTGGGCGGACACGTCGTAGCCGTGCGCCGCCCGTACGACACCGTGCAGCAGCTTGATCGCCCGGCCAGTGCCGCACGCGAAGTCGTGCTGGACGGGCCGGCGGGCGGTGAACTCCCGGCGGACCAGGCGGCGCAGGAACGCGCGCTGCCGGCCGCTCACCGCCGTCGAGTAGGTCTCCGGCGCGTAGACCACCCGCTCGTACTTGTCGACCGCCGCATCCGACTGGAAGACCTCCGCGTAATCGGTTCTCATCGCTCCCCCTGCATCAGAACGTGCCTCAAACGCACGGCCGCGTAGCAGTACACGGCCGCACCCGCCCCCGTGGCGGCGAACTTCACCATCAGCCCGTGGACCGGCAGCACGGCCAGCTGCGGCACGGCGAAACACGATGTGGCCAGCCCGCAGGCGAGCAGCGTGGCCCGCCCGAACGGGTGCAGGCCGAGACCCCGCACGACCTGCACGAGCGGGACCAGGTTGTTGACGAGCACCGCGGCGCACAGGCCGACGGCGGCGCCGAACGCGCCGAGCCGGGGGATCAGCAGCGCGTCGACGCCGAGCATGGTGACCAGGGCGAGGCCGACGTTGGCGAGGTTCCACCACGTGCGGCCGGCCATGGCGAGGACGACGTCGACCATCCCGCACGCGGTCGCGACCATCATCGTGGCGGCGAGGAGCCGCACGATGCGCGCGCCGCCCTCGTAGTGCTCGCCGAAGAGGTCGAGGTACAGGTGGGCGTAGGTGAACATCAGCAGGTACAACGGCCAGCAGGCGAGCACCACCCAGGCGGTCGCCTGGCGGTAGAGCAGGTTCGCGCCGGCCTTGTCCCGCACGGCGAGGCGCTCGGCGAGGCGCGGCTGGACGGACTGGGTGACGCCCTGGTTGACGAACTGCCCGAGGATGACGAAGCGGCCGGCGACGGCGTACATGGCGGCGGGTGCCAGGCCGGCGAGGGCCGCGACGAGCAGCACGTCGACGCGCTGCAGCGCCATCTGCGCGAAGCTGGCGACGGCGCGGGGCGCGGTGAACGCCCAGAACCGCCGCGGGGTGAAGTCGGAGCGCTCCGCGGTGTCCCCTGTGGAGTCCCCTGTGGACTCCGTGATGCGGGTGCGGAGCCGGGTCAGGGCCACGCCGGCGAACAGCGCGGCCGGCAGGTAGGGCAGCGCCCACAGCGCGGCGAACACGTCCGGGCCCCAGCCTGTGGCCCACACCAGCGCCAGGAGGACCAGCTGCGCGCCGGGCCGCATGACCCGGTCGAGCAGCACGGTCGGGCGCATCGAGCGCAGCCCGCGGGTCGCCGCGAGCAGCGCGTCGCTGACCGTGGCGAGCGGCAGGAACACGGCGAGCGTGCGGACCAGGTCGGGCCGCCCCGGCAGCAGGTCCGCGGCGAACCACAGGCCGCCGGCGATGACCAGCGCCGCCACGACGACCGGGACCAGCGCCGCGCGCAGGCACTCCCGCAGCCGCGACAGGTCGCCGACCGCGCGCATCCGCGCCGGCCAGTACACCAGCGACGTCTGCACGCCGAGCTTGGCGACCGTGACGCCGAGGCCGAAGACGGCGGTCGCGGCGAAGAACGCGCCCGCACCGCGCGGGTCGAGGGCACGGGCGGCGAGCCACGTGACGCCGAGCCCGGCGACGCCGGTGCAGACGGTGCCGGCGAGGTTGGCAAGGCCGCCCCGGGCGGCGCCGCGCAGCATGCCCCTCGGCGACTCAAGCCCGGTGCCCGGCTTCTCGAGGGTCGCCGTCACGCCGGACTGTCCGCTGTGGACAGCCAGGAGGGACGGTGGCCGAGCCAGGCGGCGAGCCGCTCGTCGTAGGGCGCGTAGTGCGCGGCGAGCTCCTGGGCGATCGAGTCGTCGAGGCGGTTGCGGGGGCGGGCGTTGTGCCGCTCGAACGCCGGGTACTGGCCGACCCGCGGCAGGCCGAGGAAGTCCAGGACGGCGTCGTACACGGGCTCCGGGCGCAGGAAGAACTCGGTGCTGTCCACGACGTGCACCCGGTCGCGGCCGAGCAGCGCGGCCATCGGCTCGATGTACTCGATGTATTCGCCGCGGGCCCGGTACGCGTGGTGCTGGTGGGCGAAGCTGTAGGCGGACGGGTCGCCGACGAGCAGCTCCCGCTGCCCGGCGAGCCGGGCCGGCTCCAGCGCGAGCGCCTTGCCGAAGTCGACCTCAGGCTCGAAGCCGCGGGCGACCTCGTGCGCGTGCTGGGAGTAGGCGCGCTCGACCGGGTCGCGGACCAGCACGACGAGCTTCACGCCGGGCAGGTCCTTGGCGATCCGGGCCAGGGCGTGCGGGTGGTACATGTAGTACGGGCTGGACTCGAACGTCTGCGCCGGCACGCCGAGCTCGTCGCGGATCCGCTCGGACCGCCGCTGCAGCGGGAAGTGCCCGCGGTACCAGCGCAGCCCGTGGTGGTAGCCGACGTCGAAGTAGTGCACGCCTTTGTGCAGCACGGCCTTGATGACGGCCGGGTGCGCGGCGAGCGCGCGGTAGAGCGACGTGGTGCCGCAGCGCTGCCCGCCGCAGATCAGGAACTGCGGCAGCATCCGCCGGTTGGCGGTGAGCTGCCCGTAGTTGCGGGATCCGAAGTGGATGATCCGCTTCATCGTGTCGGGAACCTGCACGGGCATGGTTACAGAGCCTCCACTCGCGCGACGAGAACGGGCAGCAGCCAGCTGCCGAGCACGCCCAGCCGGGCGCCGGCCTCCGCCTGCCGGTCGGTGACGTACCGGGTGGCCAGGTCGATGAGGTAGAGCAGAGTGGTCACCTCGACCGCCTGGCGGTGCACCACGCCGAACGGCAGCAGCAGCTCGGGCGCGGCGTCGATGAGGTCGTTGACGCACCTGTCTGGCGACGGGGACCGGCCGATGTCGAGCTGCAGCGCGTGGTGCAGCGCGTCGTAACCGATCGGGACGCCGGGGGTGAAGCGTTCCCAGTCCCAGACCAGGATCGTGTCGGCGAGGGAGGCCATGTTCCACGGGGACCAGTCGCCGTGCCAGGAGCCGTAGGTGAGCTGGACGCCGCCGGCGGCGCGGGCGATCCGCTCGGCCGCGGCCCGCAGCGCCCCGCCCTCGGCGTGGCCGCTGATCGCGTCGAGCCGGGCCCGCAGCCGGGTCCAGTAGCCGCTGTCGTCGAGGCGGCCGCGGCGGGTGCCGCAGCAGGCGGCGACCTCGCCCATCGCCTTGGCGAGCCGGGGCGCGGTCAGCGGGACCCTGGGCCGCCACACCGGCAGCGCCGACTGTACGAGGACCTCGTGCTCGCCCCACTGTCCGATGTGGATGGCGTCGGGCACCCGCAGCGCCTTGAGCCCGGCGGTCGACACGGCGGCCAGGGCGTTGCCCTCGGCCTTGACCAGGGTGCGGGTCAGCGCCGACGTGCCGAGCTTCGCGAACGCCATGGTGGCGCCGGACTCGGTGAGCAGTTGCAGCACCGGCTTGCGGTTGGCCCGCGCCGGTCCGATGTGGACGCTGAGCCGCACGTCGGTGCCGAGGGCCCGGCGCAGGTACGTGTCGATGGTGTCGGCGCCGGGCGTGATCCGCAGCCGGTCGCGCAGCAGCACCGACGACGCGCCGGTGCGCAGGGCGGCGACGACCGCGTCGCGCTTGAGCTTCGCCATCCGGGACTGCGGCTCGGCGTAGCGGCGCACGGCGGCGGCGGCGAGGCGGCGGTCGTCGGCGGGCACGAGCAGCCGCGGCTTGCGGGCGTTCGGCACGACCAGGTACTCCACGACCCCGGATCCCTGCCCCGGGTACAGCAGGGCGAGGACCTCCTCGATGTACTGCGCGCGCAGCTGCTCGTCGTCGACCTGCAGCGCGGCCGGGGCGGTCTTCACTGGGCTCATCGGCTCTCCAAACGGTTGCGCCACAGGACGGCATACGCGAGGAAGGTCAACGCCAGCGGGGTGACGAGCGCGTTGTACCAGAACATCGCGGCGAAGCTGGACACGATCGCGGCGGACGCGGCGAGGCCGGCGGGGGTCGCGTCGCGCCGGAAGCGCCACAGCCCGACCACGAAGAACCCCAGGTAGGTGCCGGTGCCGAGCAGCCCGTGCGCGAAGAGGAGCTGCCACAGCTGGCCGTTGCCGCCGATGGTGAAGTTGCCGCAGCGCTCGCAGCCGTCGCTCTCCCCGACGGCGATCGAGTTGCGGCCGCCGATGGTGTTGCGGGTGGATCCGAAGCCGATCAGCGGCGACTCGGCCACCCCGCCGACGGCCTTCTCCGTGGTGTACATGCGGACCCCGTTGGACTTGCCGTCCTCGAGCCGGGCGCTGACGACGTCGCCCAGCGGCGTGGTGGCGACGGCGACCACGACGGCGATGCCGGCGACGCCGACCAGGCCGAGGGCGGCGAGGCGGCCGCGCAGCGCCAGGCGCACCGACACGTACAGCGCCATGACGCCCAGGCCGATCCACAGCCCGCGGTTGAGCGAGTAGACGATCGGCGCCATCGCCGCGAGGAGGACGACGGCGGTGCCCGTCTTGACCTTCCTGCTCCTGGTCAGCGACCAGCCGGCGACGAGCATCCAGCCGATGAGGAGGCAGACGTTGTTGCCCCAGGTGTTGGTGTACCCCCAGGGCGCGCCGGGGCGCGGCGTCTCCCCGCCGAGCAGGTTCATGATCTGCGCGGCGGTCGGGTGGACCAGCGACTGGATGAAGCTGTTCTCGCGCAGGTGGTGCGGCAGCAGCAGCTCCAGCGGCGCGGTGAACTCGAACGTGGGCGCGGCCATGCCGAGCAGCCCGCCGGCGACGGTGATGACGAAGAGCCACGCGAGCAGCCGGACGAACCGCTGCTGCGGCAGCTCCCGGCGGCCGACGTTGCCGGCGTAGACCAGGATCACGGTCAGCGCCGCGTAGCCGCCGAGGCGGTACGTGTAGGAGACCAGCCGGCTGGCGGCGGTGCCCGGCACGGTGCCGGCCGGGTCGGCGCCGAGGCTGAACAGCCCCAGCGCGACCACGGCGAGGAACAGCAGCCACAGCAGGAACCCGGGCGGCAGCTTGACGAGCTGCCCCGACGCGCGGTGCCGCAGCAGCGACACCAGCATCGGCACGGCGACCAGGAAGAAGATCAGGGTGCCGAGGCCCAGCGCCCACCACAGCGGGTACAGCAGGAGCAGGCCGGTCACGGGCCAGGCGGGCAGCCGGTGCGCCCGTTTCAGCAGGCCGGTCGACGGTGCCGCCGCCTGCGGCGAGGGATGGTTCGCGAGGGCGGTCATCCCGCCACCTCCGCTTCGCTCCGGCGTCGGCCTGCCCTGAACCTGCTACATGATTCGCTCGCAAGCTCACTCATCGGCGCTTGTCGGCGCCGTTCTCACCCGCGGTGTCGGCGTTGACGCGGGTCACCGAGATGGTGCGGGTCTGCCGCTTCGGCACGCTCGGCGACGCCTGCGTGACCTTCGGCGCCGTCGCGGTGGCGGTGCCGCCGGCGGGCGCGGCGGGTGCGGCGGGCGCGGTGCGGATCCGCTTCGGGGCCACCGGCTCCTCGGGCTCCTTCGGCGGCAGCTTCTCCAGGACGGCGGTCATGTCGTCGGCGATGGTGACCTCCTGCGCGTCGCGCTCCTCGCCGCCGCGGGTGACGGCCAGGCGCGGCAGGACGACCGCGCCGAGCAGCGGCGTGCCGACCCGGCGCAGCTGGTCGGCGGCGTCGGCGACCTCGGTGTTGCGGGTGCGCCGCAGCTCGACCGCGACGATCGCGGCGTCGGCGAGGCTGGCGAGGCTCTGCGCGTCGGCGCTGGTCGACGTCGAGGGCGCCTCGACGACCACGTAGGCGGCCCGCTCCCGCAGCGTCGCGAGGGTGTCGCGCAGCGCCTGCGACTGCAGCAGCCCGCCGGCGCTGGCGGTGCCGCCGGTGGTGACGACGCTGAGGTTGGGGTGCCGTGGCGCGCGCTGGGTGGCGCTGCTCAGGGAGAACCTGCCGGCGAGCACGTCGGACAGGCCCGGCACGGACCGCACGCCGAGCATCTTGTTGACGCTGGCGGTGTCGACGAGGCTGTCGGGGAGGTGGGCGCAGACGAGGACCGTTTCGGCGCCCGTACGGGCGAACGCGGCCGCGAGGTTGGCGGCGACGACGGTCGACGCGGCGCCGCGGCTGGCCCCGGCCACGACGACGACCTGCCCGGCGAGGGCGACCCGGACGTCGGCGCCCAGCGGCGCGGGGATGCTGGCGAGGACCTCGTTGCGGAGCCGGTTGAAGATGCGGCCGCCGGCGCCGAACGGCGCGAACACGTCGTCGAGGCGCGGCTTGACCCGGCCGGGGACGGCGGCGAGGACCGTGACGTCGACCCGGCGGGGCAGGTCGGAGGGGCGGCGGACGCGCTGGTCGAGCCGCTCGCGCAGCAGGGCCGCGCCGACGCCGAGCAGCAGGCCGAGCATGGCGCCGCTGGCGAGGTTGAGCAGCCGGTTGGGCTTCACCGGGCGGGACGGCAGCTCCGCGTCGCGGGTGATCTTGCCGGCGTTGACGGTCGTGGTCAGCAGCTGGTTGAGCTGGCCGGCGAGGGTGTTGATCTGCGACGTGGCGGTGGTGCGCTGGCTCTCCAGGTTGGGCCGGTTGGGGTCGGTCGGGCGGAGGTTGGCGAGCCGGTTGTTGATCTGCAGCAGGTTGGCGTTGAGCTGGTTGAGCTTGTCCTGCAGGATCGCGATCCGGCCGGCGACCTCGGTCTTCGCGCTCTCCTCGCGGTTGCGCAGGTACGCCTCGGCGAACGCGTGGGAGCCGGCCTGCGCGACGCGGGCGTCGCTGGAGGAGTAGGTGATGACCAGGAACGTGGTGTTCGGCGGGACCTCGACGCGGACCTTGCGGGCCAGCTCGTCCGGCGTCTCCGCGGCGCGCATCAGCTCGCGGGCGCCGGCGGCCACCGTCGTCGAGGTCACCAGCTGCGCCTCGTTGTCGAGGTTGATGTCGCCCTTGGTGCGGCCGCTGGTGGAGTTCGCGTCCTGCCCGTTGCCGAGCGGCGAGACGAGGACGGACGTGGCGGACTCGTACACCTTCGTCTGCATGCCGGTGAACTGCACCGCGCCGAGGAGACCGGCGCCGACCAGCAGGAGCACCAGCCACCAATGGCGCCGGGCCATGCCGAGCAGGTCGACGCCCGGAGAGTCGATTTCGGCGGAAAGCTGGCGGTTGGCGTCCATGAAGCGGCGGCCCCTTCGGCGTCAGGTTCTCCAGGGGCTAACGCTTCCGGGACGTTCGGCGTAATGGGCTGATGTGCCCGCTTTTACGTCTTTTACGTCTCTTTTACGGAATAGGGCGGGGGTCCAGCCAGCCGTTGTTACCGAGGTAGCGCAGGACGGTGGTGACCGCCTCGCCGTACGACAGACCGGTCGTGTCGATCGTCAACTCGGCGTCGACCGGTGTCTCGTACGGGTCGTCGATACCCGTCATGCCCTTGATCAGGCCGGCCCGCGCCTTCGCGTAGAGCCCTTTGCGGTCGCGCCGCTCGCACTCGGCGAGCGGCGTCGACACATGGACCAACACGAAACCGGCCCCGGCGTTACGGGCGAACTCCCGCGCGGCCGCGCGACCGTCGTGGTACGGCGCGATCGGGCAGCAGATCGCCACCCCGCCGTGCCGGCCCACCTCGGCGGCGACCCAGCCGATCCGCTTGATGTTCGTGTCGCGGTCCGCGGCGGAGAACGTGAGGCCGGCCGACAGGTGCCGGCGCACGATGTCGCCGTCGAGCAGCGTGATGCTGCGCTCCCCCGTCTCCTGCAGCGCGTCGGCGACGCCGGTCGCCATCGTCGACTTGCCGGAGCCGGACAGGCCGGTGAAGAACACGACCAGGCCCCGCTGCCGGCGCGGCGGGCGGTCCCGGGTCAGCTCGCGGGCGACCGCCGGCGGGGTGTGCCACTCCGGCAGGATCGTGCCCCGGTCGAGGTGGTCGTCGATCTCCGCGGTGGTCAGCGGCAGCCTGCGGTGCTTCGGCGGGATGTCGTCGAGCGAGCGCCACTGCCCGTCGCGGCCGTCGTACGCGAGCTCCCGGGGCACGAGGACCCGCAGGCCGCCGCCGGACAGCATCGAGTCGCTGGACGCGAGCAGGTGGGTCACGCCGTACGCGGCGGCGACCCGGGTGCGCAGCATGGCCGCGCGGATGTCGTCGCCGTCGTGATGCGGCAGCGGCAGCGTCACGATCGTGGACGGGGGCATCCGGTCGCGGGCCGCCAGGACGCAGCGGACCAGCGCCTCCGGGGCCAGGCCGTCGGGGCCGGGGCTGCCGACCGGCACCAGCACGAGCAGGTGTGCCGCGAGGGTACGGGCGGCGCGCGCGATCTGGGCCAGCTGCGGCCGGTGCAGCGGGCGGTCCGCGATGACCCCGAGGACCCGGCCCTGCGGCAGCACGCCGCGCACCTCCGCGGGCGTCCTGCGCATACGGCGGAACGGCCCGTGGCCGCCGTCACCGAGCCGCTTGACCGTGCCGGCGGCGCCCCAGCCCCGCCGCGTCGGGTACACCTCGGCGGTGTTCATCGCGGCGATCGGGGCGCCCTCGAGGTCGGCGAGGATCAGCACCCGGCGCGTCGGGTCGGCGACGTCGATCTGGCCGATCAGGCCCGGCGGCACCTCCAGCGTCACCGGCACCGGCCAGGCCGTCCCGTCGGCGAGCCGGCCGTTGCGGCGCAGCGACGTCAGGTCGGCCGAGCCGAGGAAGCCGGTCAGCGGCTTGTACGCGCCCGACAGCAGCAGCTCGAGGTCGGCGATCTCCGACGGCTTGGGCGTGTAGGTCGGGGCGTCCCGGAGGACCTCGTCCGGCAACGACCATTCCTCGGCGGGCCAACCGTTCACAGACACGCGTGACAGTCTGTCAGTTTCCCGCGCTTTTCTCCCAGCGGGGCCCGTCGCTCATGCGACGGGCCCTTTCCGCGATGCGCTCAGCCCGTGTTGCGCATGCCCGCGGCGATGCCGTTGACCGTGGTGAGCAGGGCGCGCTCCAGGGCCGGGTCCGGCGAGGACTTCCGCCCGCCGCCCCAGACGCCGCTGTCGGCGGCCTTGCTCGCCCGGTACTGCGCCAGGAGCGACACCTGCAGGTGGTGCAGGGGCTGCAGGTAGCTGTCGCGGACGCCGAGCGTGCGGTCCAGCACCGGCTGCCGCTCCAGCAGCGTCGACTCGCCCGTGATCGCGAGGACCTCGGCGACGGTCTTGTCGTACTCCGCGCGGATGACGTCGAAGACCGGCTTCAGCGGGTCGGGGACCAGCGAGTCGACGTAGCGCGAGGCGATCTCCAGGTCCGTCTTGGCCAGCATCATCTCGACGTTGGACAGGAACGTGCCGAAGAAGTGCCACTTCTCGTGCATCTCGCGCAGCACGTCGCTCAGGCCGGCCACGCGGGCCGCCTCCAGGCCGCTGCCGACGCCGAACCAGCCGGGCACGATCTGCCGCGACTGCGTCCAGCCGAACACCCACGGGATCGCCCGCAGGCCGCCGAGGCCGGCGTCGGCGTTCGGCCGCTTCGCCGGGCGGGAGCCGATGTTGAGCGCGCCGAGCAGCTCCGTCGGCGTCGCCGCCCAGAAGTACGCCGGCAGGTCCGGGTTCTCGACCAGGCCGCGGTAGTTGGCGAACGCGGCCGTCGACACCGTCTCCATCGCCGCGTCCCAGCGGGCGAGCGCCTCCGCGGGCTGCCGCGGCTCGGTGTGCAGCAGGGCGCTCTGCAGCACGGCGGCGAGCGTCAGCTCCAGGTTCTCCCTGGCGAGGGCCGGCAGCGTGTACTTGTCGGAGATGACCTCACCCTGCTCGGTGACCTTGATCGCGCCGTCGAGCGTGCCCCACGGCTGGGCGAGGATCGCCTCGTGGGTCGGGCCGCCGCCGCGGCCGACGGTGCCGCCACGGCCGTGGAAGAGCCGCAGCCGCACCCCGTGGCGGGCGGCGACGTCACGCAGCTGCCGCTGCGCCTTGTGGATCATCCACTGGGACGTGGTGATGCCCGCGTCCTTGTTGGAGTCGGAGTAACCGAGCATGACCTCCTGGACGTCACCCCGGGCGCGCACGATCGCGCGGTACACCGGAATCGACAGCAGATCGTCCAGCAGCTCGCCGGCCATCTCCAGCTCGCGGGCCTGCTCCAGCAGCGGCGCGAAGCCGACCCGGGCCCGGGCCGACTCCATCGACGCCCCGCCGAACCCGGCCCCGGCGCTGACCTCGACCAGGCCCCACTCGCGGGCGAGGACGACCGCGGCGAGCACGTCGTCGATGCCCTGCGTCATCGAGATGATGTACGTCTCGACGACCTCCGGGCCGAACCGCTCCTGCACCTCACGGATCGCGGCGAACACGTCGAACGTCTTGCGGGCGGTGTCGGTCAGCCCGGTGTCGCGGGTGGCGAGCGGGCGGCGGCCGTTGAGCTCGTCGATCAGCAGCTGGCGGCGGGCGTCCCGGTCGAGCGTGGCGTAGTCGACCTCGCCGACCCGCCGGTACAGCTGGGCGAGCACCTCGTGGTGGGCGTCGGCGTGCTCGCGCACGTCGAGCGTCGCCAGCTGCAGGCCGAACGCGGACAGCGTGCGGATCGCCGAGGCGAGCTTGCCGGTCGCGGCGAGCTGGCCGCCGTTGCGCGCCAGGGACGCCCGCATCAGCTCCAGGTCGGCGATGAGCTCGCCGGTGCCGAGGTAGTCGCGGCCCTGCTTGTGCGGCGTGCCGGTGGCCAGCCGCGCGCGGGTGTGCTGGAGCTTCAGCCGGATGCAGCGCAGCTTCAGCCGGTAGGACTCCTCCAGGTTGACCCGCCGGTAGCGGGCCGGCAGCTCCGGCAGGTTGTCCAGGTCGGCGGCGAGGCTCGCGGACAGGTCGAGCGACACCCCGCGCAGGCGCTTGGAGACCGAGATCTCGTCGATGAGGCCGTCGATGACGCCCTCGGCGGCGCGGATGCCGTACTCGTGCTGGATCAGCAGGACGTCGCGGGTGACGGCCGGGGTGACGAACGGGTTGCCGTCCCGGTCCCCGCCGATCCACGAGCCGAAGCTCAGCGGGCGGGCGGTCGGGGGCAGCTGCACCCCGAGGTCCTTCAGCGTGTCGTAAAGGTCGTCGAGCACCTGCGGGGCGGCGCCGCCGGCCAGGTCGGCGAGGTAGTAGACCGCGTTGCGGGCCTCGTCGCTCGGCTCGGGCCGCTCCAGCCGCAGCTCGTCGGTCTGCCACAGCAGGTCGAGCAGCTCCGCCAGGCGGCGGTCGGTGCGGGCGGTGCGGGTCTTGTCCGGCTCCAGCGAGCCGTCCAGCGCGGTCGCGACCGCCTCGGCGTCCAGCTCGTCGCCGACGGCCCGCAGCTTCGTCAGGATCGAGCGCCGGGCCGCCTCGGTCGGGTGGGCGGTGAAGACCGGCCGCACCGCGAGCTTCGAGGCGATCGAGCCGATCTCCTTCACCCCGACACCACGGTCGGCGATCAGCTTCGCGGCGCGCTCCAGCCAGCCGCCCTCACGGACGCGGATGCGGCGCAGCTCGCGGGCCCGGTGCACCTGCTCGGTGATGTTGGCCAGGTGGAAGTAGGTGGAGAACGCCCTGGCCAGCTGCGTGCCGGCGACCACGTCGAGGCCGCTCAGGCGCTCGGCGGCGGCCTCCGGGTCGGACCGGACGAGCGCGCGGACCTCTTCGACGAGGTCGAGCAGCTGCTGGCCGTCCTGCCGGACGAGGCTCTGCCCGAGCAGCGAGCCGAGGCGGCGGATGTCGGCGCGCAGCGCGGCGTCAGCGTCGCTGGTCGCGGGTGCCTCTGCAGACATGGCGGATCCCTCCGGACGAGACGGCTGGGACGGCGCTGTCCGTTTTCACCGGCATCGTATCGGCTACTACGACGCACCGTGCCGTTCCGGTGAGTCAGGTCTCAACTCTGTTTTGTCATACCCCAGGGATAGGCTGGGTACCGCTCGACATACCCCCGTCCTTCCTGGGCGCCGGGGTTGTTTGCCGTGCAGATGGGTTGCTCCAATGCCAAGACTGGCCGGTCTCACCTCCGCCGCACTGTCCGACCCGGCGCTCGCCCGCGCCCGTGACCTGGCCCGGGGCGGCCACAGCGACCAGGTCGAGCTGACCGCGCCGCCGGCGCTGCGCACCTTCGTGACGGCGGTCGTGGCGGCGGAGCGCCCCGTCCTCGCGGTCACCGCCACCGGCCGGGAGGCCGAGGACCTGGCCGCCGCGCTCGGCTGCCTGCTCGACCCCGCCGACGTGGTCGTCTACCCGGCCTGGGAGACCCTGCCGCACGAGCGCCTCTCCCCCCGCTCCGACACGGTCGGGCGGCGGCTCGCCGTGCTCCGGCGGCTCGCCCACCCCACCCCTTCCTCCGGGCTGCCGCGGGTCGTCGTGGCCCCGGTCCGTTCGGTGCTCCAGCCGCAGCTCAAGGGGCTCGGCGACCTGGAGCCCGTCGAGCTGGTCCCCGGCGGATCCGCCGACCTCGACGACCTCGTGGCGCGGCTGGCGCACCTGGCGTATGCGCGGGTCGACCTGGTCACCAAGCGCGGCGAGTTCGCGGTCCGCGGCGGAATCCTCGACGTGTTCCCCCCGACGGAGGAGCACCCGCTGCGGGTGGAGTTCTGGGGTGACGAGGTCGAGGAGATCCGCTCGTTCGCGGTCGCCGACCAGCGCACGATCGCGACGGTCGACCGGCTGTGGGCGCCACCGTGCCGGGAGCTGCTGCTCACCGACGAGGTCCGGGCCCGGGCCGCGGCACTGTCCACCGACCACCCGCAGCTGGCGGAGCTGCTGGACAAGCTCGCCGGCGGCATCCCCGTCGAGGGCATGGAGTCCCTGGCGCCCGCGCTGCTCGGCGACACCGACTCCCTCGAGCTGGTCCTGCACACCATGCCGGCGGGCACGCACGTGCTGCTGTGCGACCCCGAGCGCATCCGCACCCGCGCGCACGACCTGGTCCGCACCAGCGAGGAGTTCCTGGAGGCGAGCTGGGCCGCCGCCGCGGTCGGCGGGAAGGCGCCGATCGACCTGGGCGCGGCCGCGTTCAAGAGCCTGGCGGAGGTGCGCGCGGCGGCCGCGTCGCTCGGCCTGCCGTGGTGGTCGCTGAGCGCCTTTTCGCTTGCTCCTTCCGCTGATCATCTGGTTGATGAGCCTTGGCGGGCCGGCGAGGACGCTCCTGTCGTCGTCTCCGACGACGCCATCTCGATCACCCTGCCGGCGCAGCCCGCGCCGCTCTATCACGGTGAGACCGCCCGGGTCGTCGACGACCTGAAACGGCTCGCCGGTGACGGATGGCGGCTGGCGCTGGTCTTCGAAGGCTCCGGCCCCGCCCAGCGTGCCGTCGAGGTGCTGCGCGATGCCGGCCTGGGTGTGGTGCTGGTCGACGGCATCGCTTCGCTGCCCGACCCGGGCGTCGTCACCGTCACCACCGGCTCGCTGGGCAACGGCTACCTGGACGAGGGCGCCCGGCTGGCGATCATCACCGGCACCGACATCTCCGGCGGCCGGGGCGCGTCCACCAAGGACATGCGCAAGATGCCTTCGCGGCGGCGCAACCAGATCGACCCTCTTGAGCTGCGCACCGGCGACTACGTGGTGCACGAGCAGCACGGCATCGGCCGCTACATCGAGATGGTGCAGCGCACCGTCAACGGCGCCGACCGGGAGTATCTGGTCCTGGAGTATGCCGCCACCAAGCGCGGCCAGCCCGGCGACCGGCTCTTCGTGCCCACCGACCAGCTCGACCAGCTGTCGCGCTATGTCGGCGGCGAGACGCCCGCCCTGCACAAGATGGGCGGCTCCGAGTGGCAGAAGGCCAAGTCACGGGCCCGCAAGGCGGTCCGGGAGATCGCCGCGCAGCTCATCCAGCTGTATGCCGTCCGGCAGAATTCGCAGGGCCACGCGTTCGGGGCCGACACGCCCTGGCAGCGGGAGCTGGAGGACGCGTTCCCCTATCAGGAGACGCCCGACCAGCTCGCCGCGATCGAAGAGGTCAAGGGCGACATGGAGAAGTCGACCCCGATGGACCGGCTCATCTGCGGCGACGTCGGCTACGGCAAGACCGAGATCGCGGTCCGGGCCGCGTTCAAGGCCGTGCAGGACGGCAAGCAGGTCGCCGTGCTCGTGCCGACGACGCTGCTCGCGCAGCAGCACTTCAACACGTTCTCCGAGCGGGTCTCGCAGTTCCCGGTCGAGGTGCGGCAGCTGTCGCGCTTCCAGACCCCGACCGAGACCAAGCTGACCATGGAGAAGGTCACCGACGGCACCGTCGACATCGTCATCGGCACCCACCGGCTGCTGCAGACCGCGACCCGGTTCAAGCAGCTCGGACTGGTCATCGTCGACGAGGAGCAGCGCTTCGGCGTCGAGCACAAGGAGTTCCTGAAGCAGCTGCGGGCCTCCGTCGACGTGCTCACCATGTCGGCCACCCCGATCCCCCGCACCCTGGAGATGGCGATCACCGGCATCCGCGAGATGTCGACGATCGCGACCCCGCCCGAGGAGCGGCACCCGGTCCTCACGTTCGTCGGCGCGCAGGACGACAAGCAGGTCTCCGCCTCCATCCACCGCGAGCTGCTCCGCGACGGCCAGGTCTTCTACCTGCACAACCGGGTCGAGTCGATCGAGCGCGCCGCCCGCAAGCTGCGCGAGCTCGTCCCCGAGGCGCGGATCGCGGTCGCCCACGGCCAGATGACCGAGGAAGCCCTCGAGAAGATCATGGTCGGCTTCTGGGAGAAGGAGTACGACGTCCTCGTCTGCACCACGATCGTGGAGAGCGGCATCGACATCCCCAACGCCAACACCCTCATCGTCGAGCGCGCCGACCTGCTCGGCCTCTCCCAGCTGCACCAGATCCGCGGCCGCGTCGGCCGTGGCCGTGAGCGTGCCTACGCGTACTTCCTGTATCCGCCGGAGAAGCCGCTGACCGAGCACGCCCACGAGCGGCTCGCCACCATCGCGCAGCACACCGAGCTCGGTGCCGGCATGTATGTCGCGATGAAGGACCTCGAGATCCGCGGCGCCGGCAACCTTCTCGGCGGCGAGCAGTCCGGCCACATCGAGGGCGTCGGCTTCGACCTGTACGTGCGGATGGTCGGCGAGGCCGTCCAGCAGTTCAAGGGCGAGCGCCCCGAGGAGGAGGAGCCCGACGTCAAGATCGACCTGCCGGTCGACGCCCACCTGCCGCTGGAATACATCTCCGCCGAGCGCCTCCGCCTGGAGATCTACCGCAAGATCGCCGGCGCCAAGGACGGCGCCGCCCTCGACGAGATCATCGCCGAGATGAAGGACCGCTATGGCGAGCCGCCGCTGCCGGTCGCGAACCTCCTCGCGGTCGCGCGGTTCCGGTTCCTCGCCCGCACCTACGGCCTGACGGACGTGTCACTGCAGGGCAAGCACGTGCGCTTCGGGCCGCTGCAGCTGGCCGACTCGAAGCAGCTGCGGCTCAAGCGCCTCTACCCGGAGTCGGTCTACAAGTCCGCTGCCGACACAGTCTCCCTGCCCCGCCCCTCCACCCGCCGCATCGGCGGCGAGCCCATGCGCGACACCCAGCTGCTCGACTGGGCCGCCGAGCTGCTCAAAACCGTCCTCGGCGACCCGGTCCCCGCCTGACCGCCTCCCCTTCCCCGGCAGCCCGCTCCCGCCGCCCGCAGACCCGACGACCGCTGGGCCGCCGGCCGCCGCCCATGCTCGTGATCCAAGTCGCGTGGTGGCTGTCCGGACGGCCAGGGTCGTCCTTGGATCAACCGTTCCCGCGGTGCGCTTCGCTCTGGTCGCCCGGCTTACGGTGTCCGCGTGCGGGTGCCGTTGTGCCGTGTGGTGTAACGGTCGCGCCCGCCTCGGCCGATGGCCACGCACAGACTCCGTCTGCGCGTCCCGGGCGGCGTGGGCACGGTTCGTGCCGTGGTCGCGGTGATGCTCCCCGGCCACCGTCCACACCTGGTCCCGCGCCGTCGAGGGCATCATTCGGTGCTTCCGCCGGCTTTCATCACCGGTGCCCAACACTCCGGACGCCCGCGCGTTGCGTGCCGTCGTTGGCCCACAGTCATGGCAATGCGTTCGGATCGTGCCGGATCTGTCGCCACCGCCGTTGGACAAACCCTTCATTGATCCAAGTCGCCCAACGGCCACGCCCGCGACCACGACCGTCCTTCGATCAACAACGCCGGACCCTGCACGACCACCAAACTCCACCCGGCCACGGCAACGACCGACATCCGCGTCGTCCAGCGGTTGCCTCCGCGGCCAGGACCGTCCGTGGATCACCATCCACCGCTGGGTCGTGCGCCGGCGTCAAAGGGCATCCGACCACGGCCACCGTGATCCAAGTCGTTCAGCGGTCGTGGACGCGGCCAGGGGCATCCTTCGATCAGAGGTTCGGCGGGTCAGGCGCGGTGGGCGGGGCGGTGGGTCAGGCGGTGGTGCAGTGAGCGGGCGAGGAGGGCGGCGGCGAACGGGGCGTCCTCGCGCAGGTAGCGGCGGGCCAGGCGGCGGGGCTCGCGGGCCAGGCGGTCGAGCCACTCCAGGCCGGCCTTCTGCATCGCCGGGTTCGCGCGCTGGATGTCGCCGGCCACGAAGTTGACGGCCGCGCCGCAGCCCAGGAACCACGTGCGGGGCAGGGCGGCCCGGAGGCGGCGGATGAGGTGCTCCTGGCGGGGGAAGCCGATGCCGACGTACACCATCCGCGGGTCGGCGGCGACGACCGCGTCGCACACCTCGGCGAGGGTGGCCGGGTCCTTGTCGAAGCCGAACGGCGGGCAGAGCGTGCCGGCGATCCGCAGGCCCGGGAAGGTGTCGGCGAGGACCAGTGCGGCCCGGTGCGCACCGTCGTCCTCGCCGAGGTCGCCGGGGGTGCCACCGAGGATGAAGACGCCGTGGTCGTCGGCGGCGAGCGCGCGGGACAGCGACCAGATGAGGTCGGAGCCGGTGACGCGGGCGGGGAGGTTCCAGCCGGCGAGGCGGGCCGCCCAGACCAGTGGCGTGCCGTCGGCGACGACCAGGTCAGCCTCCCGGAGCTGGGCGCGCAGGTGCGGGTCGCGGGACACGTGGCGCAGGATGTCGACGTTCGGCGTGACGATCCAGCCGCCCTCGCCACGGGCCAGCGCCGACCGTACGTGCGAGACGACCTCGGCCTCGGTCAACGGGTCCACGGAGAGGCCGCCGAGAGGGACCCGCCGCCAGCGTGCTCTGGTGTGCAGCATCGTTCATCCGTAATTCGTCGTTAGAGGTAACAGATGCCAGCACAGCTGGCATATCTACCAAAACGACCAAGGAGGACGGTTGGTACGCGTTCTGTTCCTCGGCGGGCTCGGGCGCAGCGGGACCACCCTGCTGGAGCGCCTGCTCGGCGAGCTGCCCGGCGTGTGCCCGCTCGGCGAGGTCGTCCACCTGTGGGAGCGCGATGTCGCCGGTGACGAGCGCTGCGCCTGCGGGGCACACTTCTCGTCCTGCGACTTCTGGCAGGCGGTCGGGGAGAAGGCGTTCGGCGGCTGGCAGCAGGTCGACGTGTGGCGGGTGCTCGCGCTGCGGCACGCGGTGGAGCGGACCCGACACATTCCGCGGTTGGCGAGTGTACGGATGAGCCCCTCCCACCGGCTGCTCGTCGAGGAGTACGCGGACTGGTACGCGCGGCTGTACGAGGCGGCGGCGGTCGTCTCCGGGGCCCAGGTGCTCGTCGACTCCTCGAAGCACGCGGCGCTGGCGTACTGCCTGCGGTTCGCGCCGAGCATCGACCTGCGCGTCGTGCACGTGGTGCGGGACAGCCGCGGCGTCGCGTACTCCTGGACGAAGAAGGTGCGGCGGCCCGAGACCGACGGCGCCGAGGAGATGACCCGCTACTCGCCCAGCCGGTCGGCCCTGCTGTGGAACGCGCACAACACCGCGCTGTCGGTCCTGCACCGCTGCGGCGTACCGGTGATGCGCGTCCGCTACGAGTCGCTGCTGGACTCCCCGGCGACGGTACTGTCGGAAATTTCGGACTTCGCCGATCTGGCGGGAGGCGGGATGGACTTCCTGCACGGCGGCACCGCCGAGCTGGGGCCGTGCCACAGCGCCGCCGGCAACCCGATGCGCTTCACCGTCGGCCCGGTCCCGCTACGCCGCGACGACGCCTGGCGCACCGCACTGCCCGGGCGGCAGCGACGGGTCGTCAGCGCGCTCACCGCACCGCTGCTCGGCATGTACGGCTACCGGGGGGCCCGATGAACACCACCGGTCACTGGCCCAGCGTGGGTGTGGTCGTACCGACGCGAAACCGCCCTGAACTGCTCGCCCGCGCCGTCGAAGGCATCGTCGCCCAGGACTACCCGGGACCCGTGCGCACCATCGTGGTGTTCGACCAGCACGACCCCGACGCCGGCCTGTGCCGCGGCGGCGACCGCCCGCTCGACGTGCTGCCCAACCTGCGCAAGCCCGGCCTCGCCGGCGCCCGCAACACCGGCATCGTCGCCCTGGACACGGATCTCGTCGCGTTCTGCGACGACGACGACGCCTGGACCCCGACGAAGCTGCGGCGGCAAGTGCACGCGTTGCAGCAGCGACCGCAGGCGGAGTTCTGCACGGCGGCGATCGAGGTCGAGTTCGGCGACCGCCTCACCCCCCGCCTGGCGGGGGCGTCCCTCGTCGGCCTCGACGACCTGATCCGGTCGCGGATGTCGATGCTGCACTCATCGACGTTCCTGGTACGCCGCTTCGTCTTCGCCGACGACGAGATGGGCCTCGTCGCCGAGGACGCCCCCGGCAGTCAGAACGAGGACTGGGACCTGCTCCTGCGTGCCGCCAAGCGCGGCGAGATCGTCCACGTCGACGAGCCCCTCGTCCGCGTCCTGTGGGGCCGCACGTCGATGTTCGCCTACGAGTACGCCACCAAGATGGCCTCCCTGCGCTGGATGATGACCCGCCACCCGGAGATCGCCGGCTCCGGCACCGGCGCCGGCCGCGTCTACGGCCAGCTCGCCTGCTGGTCCGCCGCCTCCGGCAACCGCCGCGACGCCTGGCTCTGGACCAAGGCCGCCATGCGCTCCAACTGGCGCGAACCCCGCGCCGCCATCGCCCTGGCCGCCGTCACCGGCGTGGTCAAGGTCGAAAGCGTCCTGGGCGCCCTCCACCGCCGCGGCCACGGCATCTGACCCCACCCGCCCCCGGCTCGCCCGAACCCTGACGCTCGTGTCCCCGGGCGAGCCACGCCGCCGCCCGGGCAGCCCGTCCTGCCCGACCAGACCTCGTGCCACCTGCCTGCACAACACCTGGCACCGCGACCCGCCCAAGGCGCTCAGTCTCGAACAGGCTCCGCAGAATTCGGGTCACCGATCCCGACATCTCCGCCGAACCAGAACGCACGAGATGCTGGCCCGGCTCGCCCCACACCGCCGCGGTGGCGGCCCTCACCACGGGCGGCACCACGCGGGATACCGGCCGACTCGGCGCATCCTCACAGCTCACACCACTGGCCACCGCACTGCTTTCGGCAGCATTCCTCACCACGGACGGCACCACGCGGGATTCCGGCCCGACTCGGCGAACCCTCACAACTCACACCGCACTCCCGCGGCGGCAGTTCCTCGACACGCGGACGGCCGACCCGGCTCGACGCACTCGGACGGCTCGCACCGCGGACAGCACCACGCGGGATACCGGCCCGACTGGGCGCACCTTCACAGCCCACACCGCACTCCCGCGGCGGCAGTTCCTCGACACGCGGACGGCCGGCCCGGCTCGACGCACTCGGACGGCTCGCACCGCGGACAGCACCACGCGGGATACCGGCCAGGCTGGGCGCACCTTCACGGCCCACACCGCTCATCACCGCGCTCCTGCGGCGGCAGTCCTCACCGCGGTCCTCAACGCGCGGGCGGGACCGCGCGGGCGGCTGGTGCGGCTCGACCCGCTCGGACGGGTCGCGCTGCTCGTCACCGCGCTGCGGCGGTGGTGTTCCTCTGTCAGCGCCGCGGCGGCCGGGGCCGTCGGCGACGCGATCCGTCGGGCAGTGCGGGCGGCCGGAGTGTCCGCGCGGGACACCCCGGCCGGTCCGTCGTGGTCGTGCTGATCAGCCGGCGAGACGCTTCGCGAGGTTCTGGTCGAGCGCGTTCATGAACTCGTCGGTGGTGAGCCACGGGGCGTCGCGGGAGATGAGCAGCGCGAGGTCCTTGGTCATCTGGCCGGCCTCGACGGTGTCGACGCAGACCTGCTCCAGGGTGTTCGCGAACGCGGTGACCTCGGGGGTGCCGTCGACCTTGCCACGGTGGGCGAGGCCGCGCGTCCAGGCGAAGATGGACGCGATCGGGTTGGTCGAGGTCTTCTCGCCCTTCTGCCACTGGCGGTAGTGCCTGGTGACGGTGCCGTGGGCGGCCTCGGCCTCGACGGTCTTGCCATCGGGAGTCATGAGGACGCTGGTCATGAGGCCGAGCGACCCGAAGCCCTGCGCGACGGTGTCGGACTGGACGTCGCCGTCGTAGTTCTTGCAGGCCCAGACGAAGCCACCCTCCCACTTCAGGGCGGCGGCGACCATGTCGTCGATGAGGCGGTGCTCGTACGTGATGCCGGCCGCCGCGAACTCGTCCTTGAACTCGGTCTCGAAGACCTCGGCGAAGAGGTCCTTGAACCGGCCGTCGTAGGCCTTGAGGATCGTGTTCTTGGTCGAGAGGTAGACCGGGTAGCCGCGGTCGAGACCGTAGCGCAGCGAGGCGCGGGCGAAGTCGCGGATGGAGTCGTCGAAGTTGTACATGCCCATGGCGACACCGCCGCCGGGGAACTTGGCGACCTCGAACTCGATCGGCGCGCCACCGTCCTCAGGGGTGTAGGTCACGGTGACCTTGCCGGGGCCGGGCACGACGAAGTCGGTCGCCTTGTACTGGTCGCCGTGGGCGTGACGGCCGATGATGATCGGCTTGGTCCAGCCCGGGACGAGCCGCGGGACGTTGGACATGATGATCGGCTCACGGAAGACGACGCCGCCGAGGATGTTGCGGATGGTGCCGTTCGGCGACCGCCACATCTTCTTGAGCTTGAACTCCTCGACCCGGGCCTCGTCGGGGGTGATCGTCGCGCACTTGACGCCGACGCCGTGCTCCTTGATGGCGTTGGCCGCGTCGATCGTGACCTGGTCGTCGGTCTGGTCGCGGTACTCGATCGACAGGTCGTAGTACTTCAGGTCGACGTCGAGGTACGGCAGGATCAGCTGCTCGCGGATCTGCTTCCAGATGATGCGGGTCATCTCGTCGCCGTCGAGCTCGACGACAGGGTTGTTTACCTTGATCTTCGCCATCGGCCGGGCGCTCCTCTCGCGGGCTTGCTTCGCTTAGCAGTACGAGCGTACTGCATCGAGCGGATCACGAGCCGAGGACCCCGACCCCCAGGCTGAGCACGCCCGCCGCGAGCGACAACGCGCCGATCCAGACCATCACGATGGCCTTGCTGGGCGCGGTGCGCCCCTTGCCCGCCGACGCCGCGAAGAACCCGCCCGACATAAGGATGGCGGCAGCCAGCACACCGCCTCGGGAGAGCCAACCGAGGACCCCGTCGATGCGGGCCAGGTCGGCATAGAGGATGCCCACGAGCCCGAGGGTGACCAGGACGCCGGCGTGGGCGTGCCCGGCACGGGCGAAGGCCTGCTGGAACGGTGTCATCGGCACGTCGCCCCGGACGATCTTGGTCAGGAACCAGCCGCCGACCTCGATCGTCACGATCGACAGCAGGGCGATGCCAGCCAGGATGCGGCCGGCGTCGGTGAATTCGAACTGCATCGCGCCTCTCCCCGTCACTGCCAAGTTAAGCTATGCCAGTGACGTTAGCTGGGATGGGCATCACTGGTCAAGGCGAGATAGACAGTTACGTGTTGAAGCACGTCGAACTGTGCCTGGACCTGGTCAACGACCTCACAGTGACGCCGCGACAAGGCCGCCACCTCGGCGTGGACCAGCGGATCGGCGACGCGTTCACCGACCTGGCCGAGAGCGAACGGTGGCAGAAGTTCCCGCTGGCCGGCGCCGACGTCGACGTCCTGACCGAAGCCGCCGTCCGGCTGCGGGTCGCGGTGGACGCGTGCATCGCCGGCGACCTGCACAGCGCCGCCCGCGCGCTCAACGAGGTGCTCGCCGATCACGGCGCGGTGCCCAACCTGCACGGAGCCGCCGTCCTCGCCTTCCACGCCGTCGACGCCAACGTCGTCGACGCGTGGGCCGCGGAGTCGGCCACCAGCCTGGCGTTTCTCGTCGGCACCCGGCAGACGCACCGGCTGGGCACGTGCGAGGCCGAGGCGTGCGACGCCTACTTCCTCGACGTCACCAAGAACACGTCGCGGCGGTTCTGCTCGCTCGCGTGCCAGAACCGGGCGAAGTCCGCCGCGTACCGGCAGAAGCGCCGCGTGAAATTGTCGTAGGTACCCGGCATCCTGTTCCCGTGAACCCCGTGATTCGCGGCGCAGGCCTCCTGGCGATCGCCCTCGGCACCATCGCCGTCATCGCCGGCCTCGTGCTGCCCTGGACCATCGCCGGCAGCCGCCACCCCGACCTGGTGACGGTCGCCGGCATCGTGTTCCTCGGGCCGCTGATCAGCGGGCTGTGCGTCGCCTACACGCGGGCCGAGCCGCGCCGCTTCCGCCTGACCGCGGCCGTCGCGGCCGTCGCCGGGCTCGCCGCGACCCTGGTCGCCGTCGGCCTCGCCAGGCTGGTCGAGCCGAGCGCGGGCGTCGGGCTCGGCGGCCCTGTCACCGTCGCGGGCGCGGCCGCGGCTGCCCTCGGCTGGGTGCTGCTCACAGCCTCCGGGCCAGGCGCGCTGCCGTCTGCCACCCGACCGTGGCTCGCGATTGCCGCAGCGGGTGTCGTACTGGTGATCGTGGCCGGATTCGGCGTCGATTATGCCCGCGAGGGTCGTTTCGTCGACTCAACCACGGCCGGCGACCCGCCCCCGGCCGGCGGCGACCAGACCTGGCCGCTGCCATATGTCGGGGTGCAGCTCGTCGGCGTCCACGACCAGCTGGCGATCGTGCGGGCCGAGGACGGCGTGCGGGCCGTGTGGTTGTCCAGCGGCGCCGTCGCTTGGCGCTACCTGCGCTCCGACCTGCCGACCCAGACCGCCGGTTTAGTGGACGGCACGGTCGTCGTGGTCTTCGGCACCGACGACGGCGTTCTCGTCGCGGCCCTGGATGCCGGCAGCGGTCAGGTGCGCTTCTCCGGCCGGTACACCTCCGGGAAAATGGCATCCGTCCACGGCGCGGGCAAGACCGTCGTGCTCGCCAGCGCCGGCATCGGTGCGGGCGACCTGCTCGCCATCGACGCGACCACGGGCACGCTCCTGTGGCGGTGGACCCCCGCGCGCAACGGCGGCCCCTGCGACGTCACCGACCTCGCCACCACCGCCGAGACGGTCGCGGTCGCCCTGCGCTGCCGCGCCCAGGGCGTCGATGACGTCGCCGTCGGCCTCACCGCCACCACCGGCGCGGAGCGCTGGTCCTGGCACACGGTCCAGCGCAGCGCCACCGAGCTGCGCGTCCATTCCACCGGCGACGGCTTCGTCACCATCACCGGCACCTCCCCGCGCCGCGCCGTCTTCATGGACGCCGTCACCGGCACCGTCGGCACCCGCCACGACCCCGCCGGCGCCTTAGCCGTCGCCACGCCGTCCGGCCTGCTCCTGTACGCCGAGCCCAGCGGCGAACGCGCCCACCTCACCGCCGTCGACCCGCACACCGGCACCGTCAAGTGGGATGTCGGCCTGCCGGGCCTCGGCTCCCACCAGCCTCTGACCGCCACCACCACCGCCGACAAGGCGTACGTCGTCTGGCGCACCCCGGACGGCCGCCTCCGGCTGATCGGCGCCCGCACCACCGACGGCAGCGCCACCGAGGACCGCACCATCACCTGCCCCACCCGCTGCCCCGAGGTCTCCGTCGCCGCCACCCCCGCCCACGCCGTCGTCACCACCAGGGAGGACAAGGCCACCGAGCTGTACCTGAGCGTCACCTGACCCGTCGCACCCCGCGGACAGCCGCACCCCGCCCCGCCCGCAGCCCGACGTCCACCGCCGCCGGGCCGCATCACCGAGGTGAAGCGGCCCGTCCCAGCCGGCGGGCAGCGGATCGGGCCCGCATCGCCCGAACGAAGCGGGCCAACTCACCCGGCGGGCAGCGGGCGGGCCGGTTGGCGTGCAACGGGCGGGCCGGTTGGCGTGCAACGGCCCCGGCGCACATCGCCTGAAGTGGAGCGGGTCGCCCCACCCGGCGGGCAGCAGGCCCGTTACCCCGGGTCGGGCGGGCTGCGGGCCGTCCTGGTCGGCGGGCAGCGGGCCGCCCTGGTCGGCGGGCAGCGGGCCGCCCTGGTCGGCGGGCAGCGATCTGCTCGACCCGGCAGGCCAGGCCTGCATCGCTCAGCAGACGACCGGTCAACGCGTGGGCGGGCAGCAATCGGCCGAGCCGGCAGGCGATTGCTCAGCCCGCTTGGCAGGCAGCAAGGCGCAGGTTGGCAGGTAGCGCAGGGTTGGCGGGCTTGTCCGGCTAGCCCAGCAAGCCGGCCCATGAGCACGCGCTGGCCCCGCTGACGGCAAGCGACTCGGCACCGTCCTGCGGGCCGCGACTCGGCAGCCCGGCGAACGGCAATACCGCAATACGGCATCGTCCTGCCGACATGCCCGCCACGACCGGCAAGTACGGCCCGGCTCGCCCGATTGGCCGCTGCGGCTTCATGTGCGAGCGGCGGCGATTGCTGGACCGGGGCATGCTCCGGCGCTGATCCTTACGTCGCCGGGTCTACTCAGAGGACGCTTGCCGCCGCCATCACGAAACGGGCTTCTCCCCGGCGTTCAGAAAGAGTGGTGGTCGGCGAGGGTGACGACGTTGGCGAGGAGCATGGCTCTGGTCATCGGGCCTGCGGTGAGGGCCTTGACCGGAAGCGGGGCTCGGCCTTGATGGCGGCCGCGGTGGCCTTGCCGGCGGGCAGCGTTGCCGTCACGGGGTTGATCCTGCCGCTAGAGTTCCGGGGGTGTCCGTCCGGCGGTGGCTTGTCCCTCTCCTCACCATCTTCGCCCTCGCGGCGTGCGGAAGCGACAAAGCACCGCAGAACGCCAGCCAAGCGCCGGCCAGCGAGAGTGTCAGCGCCGGCGCGGCGGAGGCCGGCGTCGGGGCGCGGCAGGCGGGCGCGAGCGCGAGCGCCAGCCCCACGGTGAAAGCGAGCGCAGGTAGCAGAGAAGCCAGCGCCGCCGCGTTCGTGAAGCAGCAGCCGGGGACGTTCGGCGTCGTGATCCGTGACCGGCAGACCGGCACGGTGTGGAAGGCGGGCAACACGACCGCCACCACCTGGACCGCGTCGACGATCAAGCTGGCGATCGCCACCGACCTGCTCGACCGGCACCGGCAGGGCGCGATCACGCTGGACGGCACCGACCGGGCCAACCTCGACAAGGCGCTGATCAGCTCCGACAACGACGCCGCGACCGCGCTGTGGAACCGGTACGACGGGCCGGGGATGCTCGGGCGCTTTCAGCAGAAGTTCGGCATGCGCACCCTGAGCGTGGTCCCGGGGTACGACACGTTCTGGCGGAACCTGCGGTGCAGCGCCGACGATCTGCAGGCGCTCATGGGGTACGTGCTGGAGAAGCTCGACCCGGCGGACCGCGCCTACCTCACGAAGACGCTGCGCAACGTCGCGAGCAACCAGCGCTGGGGCGTGTGGGCCGCCGGCAGCACCCTCAGCCCCGGCAACAAGGACGGCTGGGCGCAGAAGCCGGTCAACGGCAAGACGGTCTGGGTGACGCACACCGTCGGGTTCGCGGGCGCCGGGGAGCGGTACGTCGTGGCCGCCATGTACGAGCAGGGCGCGAGCGGCACCCTCGGCAAGGGCGCCCATGCGGTGAGCGACGCGGTGGCGATGTACTTCGGCGCACCGGTACCGGCGAAGATCACGACACCATGAGCAACGGGCCCGGCAAAAAGCCGGGCCCGCAAAAAACCGCAAACAGTGCTCAGTGGAAGAAGTGCCGCGTCCCGGTGAGGTACATCGTGACCCCGGCGGCGCGGGCGGCCTCGATGACCTCCTCGTCGCGGATCGAACCGCCCGGCTGCACGATGGCGGTGATGCCCGCCTCGATCAGCCCCTGCGGCCCGTCGGCGAACGGGAAGAACGCGTCGGAGGCGGCGACGGAGCCGGCGGCCCGGTCACCCGCGCGGGAGACGGCGAGGCGCACGGAGTCGACCCGGTTGACCTGACCCATGCCGACGCCGACGGTCGCGCCGCCGGAGGCGAGCAGGATCGCGTTGGACTTGACGGCCCGCACGGCCCGCCAGGCGAACTCGAGGTCCCGCTTGACCTCGGGCGAGGCCTCGGAGCCCGTGACCAGCGTCCAGTTGGCGGGGTCGTCGCCGGGCGCGTCGACGCGGTCGGCGGCCTGCACGAGGACACCGCCCGAGATCTGGCGGGACTCGACGGGGGCGGGCGTCCAGGCTGGGGCGCGCAGGACCCGCAGGTTCTTCTTGGCGGTGAGGACCTCGACGGCGCCTTCCTCGTACGCCGGAGCCACCACGACCTCGGTGAAGATCTCGCTGATCTGCTTCGCCAGGTCGATGGTGACGGGCGCGTTGACCGCGATCACCCCGCCGAACGCGCTGACCGGGTCGCACGCGTGCGCCTTGCGGTGGGCCTCGGCGACGTCGGCGCCGATCGCGATGCCGCACGGGTTGGCGTGCTTGATGATCGCGACGCACGGCTCGGTGAAGTCGTGGGCGGCGCGCCAGGCGGCGTCGGCGTCGACGTAGTTGTTGTAGGACATCTCCTTGCCGCCGAGCTGCTCGGCCTGCGCGAGACCGGGCGCGGCGGCCGGGTCCACGTAGAGCGTGGCGCTCTGGTGCGGGTTCTCGCCGTACCGCAGCGTCGCCGAACGACGCAGCGCCGTGCCAGAAAAGTCCGAACTCTCCCGCGCGAACCACGCCGCCACCGCAACGTCGTACTCGGCAATGTGCGCAAAAGCGACACCAGCAAGCGCGCGGCGCTCGTCCAACGAAAAACCGCCGGAGGACAGAGCGGACAAAACGGCGCCGTATGAAGCGGGCGACGTCACAACGGCCACGGAGGGGAAGTTCTTCGCCGCCGCCCGCACCATCGCCGGCCCGCCGATGTCGATCTGCTCCACGCACTCGTCGTCAGACGCGCCCGACGCGACGGTGTCGGTGAACGGGTACAGGTTGGAGACGAGCAGCTCGAACGGCTCGATCGACAGCTCGGCGAGCTGCGCGGCGTGCGACTCGAGCCGCAGGTCGGCCAGCAGCCCGGCGTGCACCCGCGGGTGGAGGGTCTTGACCCTGCCGTCGAGCGTCTCCGGGAACCCGGTGAGCTGCTCGACCTTGGTGACCGGCAGGCCGGCCGCCTCGATGCGGGCCGCTGTCGAGCCGGTGGAGACGAGCTCGACGCCGGCGCCGGCGAGGGCGCGCGCGAGGTCCTCCAGCCCGGTCTTGTCGTAGACGCTGATGAGCGCGCGCCTGATGGGACGGCGGTTAGCCACGACCCAACCTGACCTTTCGTTCGTTGACGGTCCAGCCTTCGCGGGCCATCCGGCCGACGGTGTCGACCAGCTGGCGGCGCTCGGCCACCTTGATCCGCTCGAGGAGGGTCTCCTCGGTGTCGTCGTCGAGGACGGGCACCGCGACCTGCGCGATGATCGCCCCGGTGTCGACGCCGCTGTCGACGAAGTGCAGCGTGGCGCCGGCGAGCTTCACCCCGTAGGCGAGCGCGTCACGCGGCCCGTGCATGCCCGGAAACGCCGGGAGCAGCGCATTGTGCGTATTCACGTATCGCCCCTCGAATGAGGCGAGGAACCGCGGCCCGACCAGCTTCATGAACCCGGCCGAGACGATCAGGTCGGGGGCGAACCCGGCGCACGACGCCGTCAGGAACGCGTCCCACTCGTCCCGGGTGGGAAACGACGGCACGGCCGCCACGAAGGTCGGCACCTCGTGCTTGGCGGCCCTGGCCAGACCCTCGATGTCGGGCCGGTCCGCCCCGACGGCCACGACCGTGGCACCGTAGGAAGGGTCCGCGGAAGCATCGAGGAGTGCCTGCAGATTGGAGCCGGAGCCGGACACGAGCACGACAAGCCGAACGGTCACCGTGAAACTCTACCGACCGGGTCGGCCCTGCTCAGCGTCGGGCCGGGTGACATATGGCGATGAAAGCCGCAAGTTGCCGATGTTCCACCGTTCTGCCACTGCGAAGATTTGATCCTGGCCAGTACGCTGCCGAAGTTCCGTATCACCCTCGGGACTAACCTGATGCGAACACGGAGCAACAGACGTCCCCAGCCTTAGGAGCCACCGCAATGGGCTACCCACCACAGGGCCAGGATCCGTACGGGCAGCAGCAGCCGTACCAGGACCCCTACGGTCAGCAGCCGCAGTACGGCCAGCCGCAGTACGGGCAGCCGCAGCCGGACCCCTACGCCCAGCCGCAGCAGCCCGCGTACCAGGACCCCTACGCGCAGCCGCAGCAGCCGGCCTACCAGGACCCGTACGCGCAGCAGCCGCCGGTGTCCGGCACCCCGTACCCGACGTCGGGCGGTGGCTACCCCACCTCCGGCGGCGCGTACCCGCCGGCCGGCTACGGCACCCCCGGCTACCAGCAGCCCGGCTACGGGCAGCAGCAGCCGCAGAACACGCTCGGCCTCGTCTCGATGATCCTCGGCATCGTGTCGATCCCGTTCGCCTGCTGCTACATCGGCCTCCTGCTCGGCGCCGCGGCGATCGTGCTCGGCTACCTCGGCCAGCAGAAGGTCAAGCAGGGCCTGGCCAACAACGGCGGCATGGCCCTCGCCGGCATCATCACCGGCGCCGTCGGCGTCGTGATCGAGATCGCCATCTGGGTGCTGTACTTCGCGGGCGCGGCGAGCGGCTGGTTCTACACCTACTAGCCCACCCCCTGCGCACGACGCAATCGCCCGGTCCGCTGTCCGCAGCGACCGGGCTGTTTGCGTTTTTCATCTTGTACCGGTAGCGCGACGCCCGACTCAGGGCGCTTCGCCGAATGGGCGACCGGGACCTGCCGGCCGGTGCTGCTGATCCGCGTGCCGCACAGGGGAGCTCACACGTCGCCGGCTCGTCCGGGCGGCGACTCGTACCGGCGACGGCAACCGGAAACGGTCAGGGGCTGCCCTGCCGGACCCGCAGCGCGATCTTCGTGGCGGCCGTGGCGAGGACTGTGCCGATCGTCACCATCAGCATCGCGACGAACGCCACCTCCCCCGCCCGCGGGCCGACCACCTCCAGCCCGCCGGCGCCGACCGACCCGCTCGCCGCGACGGACATCAGCCCGAGCAGCAGCCCCGCGACCGGTCCGGCGAGGGCCGCCGCGCCGAGCAGCGGCAGCCAGCCGCGCCCGGTGTCGCTGCGCAGCGACCGGCGGGCCAGCAGCCAGCCCGCCACCAGCGCCGCGGCGAGGGGCAGGCCGAGCAGCAGCGGCGCCCAGCCGGTCGCGGGCGTGGACGGCAGCCCGGCGAGCAGTGGCACCGCGGGCAGCCGGCCCATCGACACCTCGGCGGCGCTGATCGTCGTCTCCGCGCCGATGTTGAACCCGGGGCCGACGAGGTAGCTGGCGCTCCACGCCGCGACGTCCGGGATGTAGAAGCCGCACAGGACGACGAGCCCGACCTGCCCCGCCACGCCGGTGTGGTAGTCGTCGATGATCTGGCCGGCGTCGCTCGCGCTGACCGCGATCGCCATCCCCGCGACCGCCGCGCCCGCGCCGAGGATCAGCAGCGCCGCGACGGCACCGGTGCGGGTCGCGTCGCGCAGGACGCCCGGCAGCCGGCCGGCGAGCCGGGCGATCGCGCGGGCCTCGACGAACGCGCCGAGCCCGCCCGCCAGCAGCCCGAACCCGGCGAACGTGAACCCGGCGCCGACGACTGAGACGTCCACGCCCTTGTGACCGGCGACGATCGCGACGATGGCGCCGAGCAGCCCGTACACGACGGCGATGCACCCGGCGGCCCGCGCGGCGGGCCAGGGGCTCCACGCACCGCCGGGCTGGCGGGCCCGGGCACCGACGGCGCGGGCGGTGTGCACGCCGGCCCGGTAGACGCGCCAGACGGCGACGGCGGTCAGCCCGAGCGGCGCCAGGGAGAGCGGGCCGATCCCGGTGTCCAGCGCGACCCAGTGGGCGAGCAGCCAGCCGGCCGCGCCGACGCGCAGGATCTGCATCAGGGGCGCGCCGGAGCTGTCCACGGCGTGCAGGAGCCACACCACGACGAGGGTCGGCACGAGCGTCACCACCGCAGCCCACAGCGTGGTGACGGTGGCGGCGAGGATCAGTGGGGCACGCCGGGCAGGGCGCCGCCCCGGGGGCCGGCCCCGGGTGGAGCGCCGCTGGATCGGCAGGCGGACGGTCTCCCGCTCGGCCAGCCGGGTCTGCGCCCTTTCGTCTGGTTCCTCTGGGGTGGTGGGCATCGCTCTTAACTCTGTCAAAGACAGGACGGCCGGTCACTCACCCCGGCCGTCCTGAATTTGCTTTTACAGTGCCTTGACGAGGTCCCGCATCAGGTTGGCGGTCTCGGTGGGGGTCTTGCCGACGCGGACGCCGGCGGCCTCCAGGGCGAGCTTCTTGGCGTCGGCGGTGCCCGCCGAGCCGGAGATGATCGCGCCGGCGTGGCCCATGGTCTTGCCGGGCGGCGCGGTGAAGCCGGCGATGTAGCCGACGACCGGCTTGCGCACGTTGGCCTTGATGAAGTCGGCCGCGCGCTCCTCGGCGTCGCCGCCGATCTCGCCGATCATGACGATCGCCGCGGTCTCCGGGTCGGCCTCGAACGCGGCGAGCGCGTCGATGTGCGTGGTGCCGATGACCGGGTCGCCGCCGATGCCGATGCACGTCGAGAAGCCGATGTCGCGCAGCTCGTACATCATCTGGTAGGTCAGCGTGCCCGACTTGCTCACCAGGCCGATCTTGCCGGGGCCGGTGATGTCGGCGGGGATGATGCCCGCGTTGGACTTGCCGGGGCTGGCGATGCCGGGGCAGTTCGGCCCGATGACGCGGGTCTTGCTACCGCTGGACTGCAGGTGCGCCCAGAAGTTCGCGGTGTCGTGCACCGGCACGCCCTCGGTGATCACCACGGCGAGCGGGATCTGCGCGTCGATCGCCTCGAGCGTCGCGGACTTGGTGCCCGCCGGCGGGACGAAGATGACGCTCGTGTCGGCGCCCGTCTGCTCGATCGCCTCGGCGACGCTGGCGAAGACCGGCAGCTTCGTGCCGTCGAAGTCGACCTGCGTGCCGGCCTTGCGCGGGTTGACGCCGCCGACCACGTTCGTGCCCGCGGCGAGCATCCGCCGGGTGTGCTTGGAGCCCTCGGCACCGGTCATGCCCTGGACGATGACCTTGCTGGACTCGGTCAGCCATACCGCCATGGTCGTTACACCCCACTCGCTGCGAGCTCGGCGGCGCGGCGGGCCGCCCCGTCCATCGTGTCGACCCGCTCGATCAGCGGGTTGGCGGCGTCGTCGAGGATCCGGCGACCCTCCTCGGCGTTGTTGCCGTCGAGGCGGACCACGAGCGGCTTCGACACCGTCTCGCCGCGGTCCGTGAGCAGCTGCAGGGCCTGCACGATGCCGTTGGCGACCGCGTCGCAGGCGGTGATGCCGCCGAAGACGTTGACGAACACGCTCTTCACGTCCGGGTCGCCGAGCACGATCTCAAGACCGTCGGCCATGACCTGGGCGCTGGCGCCGCCGCCGATGTCGAGGAAGTTGGCGGGCTTGCTACCGAGGCCCTCGCCGGCGTACGCGACGACGTCGAGCGTCGACATGACCAGGCCCGCGCCGTTGCCGATGATGCCGACGTTGCCTTCGAGCTTCACGTAGTTGAGGTTCTTGGCCTTGGCCGCCTGTTCGAGCGGGTCGGCGGCGGCCTTGTCCTCGAGCGCCTCGTGGTCCGCGTGGCGGAAGCCCGCGTTCTCGTCGAGGGTCACCTTCGCGTCGAGGCACAGCACCGTGCCGTCGGCGGTCTTCGCGAGCGGGTTGACCTCGACCAGCGTGGCGTCCTCGGCGATGAACGCCTGCCACAGCTTGACCGCGATCGCCACGACCTGGTCGGCGACCTCGGCGGGGAACTTCGCCTGCTCAACGATCGCGCGGGCGGTGGCCTCGTCGACGCCCTTGACCGCGTCGATCGCGACCTTGGCGACCTTCTCCGGCGCGTCGTGCGCGACGGTCTCGATCTCCATGCCACCGGCGACGCTGGCGATGCACAGGAACGTGCGGTTCGCCCGGTCCAGCAGGTACGAGAAGTAGTACTCCTCGGCGATGTCGGCGGTGGTCGTGACCATCACCTTGTGGACCGTGTGGCCCTTGATGTCCATGCCGAGGATGTTGGTGGCGTGGCTGGTCGCCTCGTCGGCGCCCTCGGCGAGCTTCACGCCGCCGGCCTTGCCACGACCGCCGACCTTCACCTGGGCTTTGATGACAACCCGGCCGCCGAGTTCCTCGGCGATCGCACGGGCCTCTTCAGGGGTCTCGGCGACGCCGCCGCCGAGCACAGGCAACCCGTGCTTGGCGAAGAGGGCGCGCCCCTGGTACTCGTACAGGTCCACAGTGGTCCCGTTCCGTCAACCGTGCCGCCTGCCCCATCGCGAGGACGGCTCAACGCTCGCAGCCTAACCAGGTCTGAACAGGCTGCGACTTGGCGGGTGCGGGGTGTGCCCGATTCCACAGCCGCTCCCTCTTTAGAGGGACGCCGCCCGGCGTGCGTAACCGGGCCCGGCGGCCGTCGTTGAGTGCAGTGTCGGCCCGCCCGCAGGGGTAGGGCCGGCACCAAGAACGGCCGATGCCCTGTCGGTCGAGGGGTGGCGGCGGGGCATCGTGCGATAGAGGGGCCGGACGTGTGAGGGGTGCGTCCGGCCTCTCCCCCTTTTTCCGCACCATTTCCGATTGAATGCCGTCAATCAGGCATGCGCCGGTGCGATGTGCTCGCGGGCCCATTCCACGATCGACTGCGTGGTCGCCCCCGGCGTGAAGATCTTCCTGACGCCGAGCCGCTCCAGCTCCGGCAGGTCGTCGTCGGGAATGATGCCGCCGCCGAACACGAGGATGTCGTCGGCGCCGCGCTCGGCGAGCAGCTCGATGACCTTCCGGAACAGGGTCATGTGCGCCCCCGACAGGACCGACAGGCCGACCGCGTCGGCGTCCTCCTGGATGGCGGTCTCCACGATCTGCTCCGGCGTCTGGTGCAGGCCCGTGTAGATGACCTCCATCCCGGCGTCCCGGAGTGCCCGGGCGACGATCTTGACGCCTCGGTCGTGCCCGTCCAGGCCGGGCTTGGCGATGACGACGCGGGTCCGCGCGCTCATCCTCACGGTCCTTCCCGTTGGAGGCACCGCTCCGTTGCGGCGCACGCCTGGCCCGAAGGTACCGCATGGAGCGCCCGCAACGACCTTGCGGACCCCGGGTTACGCACAACCAACCGCCCGGGCACTCATTGACCTTCGGGCCTGTCGTGGCTTGTGGCGCGTATTCCGTATTGGCTACGGTGGCCTGCGGTTCAGCCATTGCACTCGAATGACGTCTCCGTCATTTCCGTCTTTTCCAGAATTGCGGGGGTGTGCGTATATGGACGATGCCCAGGCGCCTTACGCGTACCGCGGCCATCACCGCGCCCAGTCGGCGCACACCCGCTACGCGGCCGTGCTCACCACCGCCGTCGTGGGCGCCGGCATTGTCGCGCTCGGCGTGTCCACCGCCCTCCCCGAGCCGCGCAACGACCTCTCCCTGGAGGCGAGCGGCAACTTCGACGACGTCAGCGTGCGGGGCGCCGCCTCCGACGACCGCGCCAGCCGCTCGCGGACCGGCAGCCCCATGACGACCGTGAACATGCCGGCCCCCGACGTGTGGATCCTTCCCATCCAGCGGTACACGCTGACCTCGTTCTACGGCGAGCGCTGGGGCCGCCTCCACCCCGGCGTCGACCTGGGCGCCCCGCAGGGCACCCCCTTCAATGCCGTCGCCGCCGGCAAGGTCATCCTCTGCCGCTGGAACGGCGGCTACGGCTACAACGTCATGATCGACCACGGCGACGGCATCGTCACCGTGTACGGCCACGCCTCCAAGCTCCTGTGCAAGGAAGGCCAGGTCGTGCGGGCCGGCGACAGGATCGCCCTCACCGGCAACACCGGCCACTCGTTCGGCGCCCACCTGCACTTCGAGGTCCGCGAGCACGACAAGCCGGTCGAGCCGCTCGCCTTCATGCGCAAACACGGCGTCGACATCCAGAAGCACACCGAAGACATCTACGGCTGAGCGGTAATTCCCCCCACCGCTGCCGCGGCGGGGCCCGGCGGGGAAGCTCACCCGCACCCCAATGCGCCGCTCCGCGCCGCACTGCCCGCGCCGAGACGCGAGACAGGCCAAGCAGCGCATACACGCCGCATCCGGTGGCCGCCCAACCCGGACGACCACCACGCGACGTCGATCACGACGGCGTTGATCCACAGACGGATCCGGCTGTCCAGACGACCAGAATCGTCATTCGATCACGGGAACGGCGGCACGGTCGCCCCGCCGACGGAACGCCGACCCGCCACCGCTCGGCACCCTCCACAGACGTTGGCCAATGCCCGACTTGCGCCTTTGCGCATCGACGCTGCGCGATCCACCCCCAATTCAGAGATCAACATGTGGGTGGATCGCGCAATGTCGATCCCCCAAAGGGGGCATTCCAGGGCATTGACCAACGCCTGCGCGCGGCCAGCCGGCCGATGGCCGCCCGTGCCGCGCCTGTGAAGTGGCGACACCACTGCCACTGGGCCAAGAACGAGGATCACCGACGGCCGCTTCCCGCAGGCAAGGACAGCCGGGACTGATTGCCCGATCGATCGGCGCGGCGATGGGACCGAGCCGGGCTGAACCAATCAAGAGGTCAGGCCATTAGGGGCAGAGCCAGGCCGGCCGAGAGACAGGTCTGGCCAGAGACAGACCTGGACCAAGTCAGCGCCGCCCCCAGACCGGACCCGAGCCGAACCCGACCGGGGCAGAGGCAACCCGGGGCCAAACCAGGCCCGAGCCGAATCCGAGACCGACCGAAGCCGAGCCGCACCCCAGTCGAGCCGAGCCGGACCCGTGCCGAGGCCGAGGCCGAGGCCGAGCGAACCGAACCCGAGGCGGACCCGAGCCGCACCGGGGCCGAAGCGGAGCCGAGCCGGGGCCGAGGCGGACCGGGCCGCAGCGGGGTCAGGCTGGGGCGCTTCCAGTCCCGGGCTGGGAGCGGTGGGTGGGTGTCAGAGTTTGTCGATGGGGGCGTGGCGCAGGACGATCCACATGACCTGGTCGCCGAAGTCGACCTGGGCCTGGGTGCGGGGGCCGGTGCCTTCGACGGCGAGGACGCGGCCGAGGCCGTAGCGCTGGTGGTTGACGCGGTCGCCGACGGTCAGGGACGGGATGTCGCGGGAGAGCTCGCTGGCGGTGGAGAGCTTGGAGGCGTCCAGGCCGAGCTTGGCGGCGAGCTGGGCGGCCTTCGGGGTGCCGCCGACGAAGGAGGACGTGCGGGACTGGGCGGGACCGGTGTTGCGGCCGCCGTGGCCGCCGCCGCCGGACCAGCTGGTGTACGCGGCGTCGGTGCGCTCCCAGCGGACCAGCTCGGGTGGGAGCTCCTCCAGGAAGCGGGACGGCGGGTTGTAGGCGGGCTGGCCCCAGGCGGAGCGGGTGACGGCGCGCGAGATGTAGAGGCGCTGGCGGGCCCGGGTGATGCCGACATACGCCAGGCGGCGCTCCTCCTCCAGCTCCTTGCGGTCGCTCATGGAGCGCTGGTGGGGGAAGACGCTGTCCTCGAGGCCGGTGAGGAAGACCACGGGGAACTCGAGGCCCTTGGCGGTGTGCAGGGTCATGAGGGTGACGACGCCGGTGTGGTCGGGGTCGTCGTCGGGGATCTGGTCGGCGTCGGCGACGAGGGAGACCTGCTCCAGGAAGCCGGCGACGGTGGCGGGTGGGGCGGCGGTGGCATCGCCCTGCTCGGCGGCGACGGCGATGGTGGCCTCGGCGCGCTCGGTGTATTCGCGGGCGACGCTGACGAGCTCCTGCAGGTTCTCGACGCGGCCGGCCTCCTGCGGGTCGGTGCTCTCCTCCAGCTCGCCGAGGTAGCCGGAGCGCTCGATGGCGGCCTCGAGGACCTCCTCGGGCAGCGCGGTCTCGGCGAGGGTGCGCAGCTCGTCCAGCAGCGCGACGAAGTCGCCGATGGCGTTGACGGCGCGGGTGGAGATGCCGGGGGCCTCCGCGGCGCGGCGCAGGGCGGCGCCGAAGGAGATTCGCTCGCGGGACGCGAGGGCCTCGACGCAGGCCTCGGCGCGGTCGCCGATGCCGCGGCGCGGGGTGTTGAGGACCCGCCGGATGCTGACGGTGTCGTCCTCGTTGACCACGGCGCGCAGGTACGCGAGGGCGTCGCGGACCTCCTTGCGCTCGTAGAACCGGACGCCGCCGACGACCTTGTACGGCAGGCCGAAGCGGATGAACATCTCCTCGAACACACGGGACTGCGCGTTGGTGCGGTAGAAGACGGCGACGTCGGCGGGGCGGACGCCGGCATTGTCGGACAGCCGGTCGATCTCGCGGGCGACCCAGTCAGCCTCGGCGTGCTCGGTGTCGGCGACATAGCCCACGATCTGCTCGCCGGCGCCCTGGTCGCTCCACAGGCGCTTGGGCTTGCGCTCCGTGTTGCGCCCGATGACGGCGTTGGCGGCGGACAGGATCGTCTGGGTGGAGCGGTAGTTCTGCTCCAGGAGGATGGTGCGGGCGTTGGGATAGTCGCGCTCGAACTCGAGGATGTTGCGGATCGTGGCGCCGCGGAACGCATAGATCGACTGGTCGGCGTCGCCGACGACGCACAGCTCGCCGGTGCTGCCGACGAGCTCCTTCACCAGCATGTACTGCGCCTGGTTGGTGTCCTGGTACTCATCGACGAGCACGTGCCGGAAGCGGCGGCGATAGGTCTCGGCGACCTCGGGATGGCTCTGCAGCAGGTGCACCACCCGCATGATCAGGTCGTCGAAGTCGAGGGCGTGGGCCTCGGTGAGCCGCTGCTGATAGAGCGTGTACGCCTCGGCGAGGGCGCGCTCGGCCGGCCCGACCGCCCTGGCCGCGAACGTCTCGGGGTCGACCAGCTCGTTCTTGAGGTTGGAGACCTGGGCGGCGAGGCCGCGGGCCGGATAACGCTTCGGGTCGAGGTCGAGCTCGCGGATGACGAGCTGCATGAGCCGGCGCGAGTCGTCGGCGTCATAGATCGAGAACGTCGACTTGAGGCCGGCGTGGCCGTGCTCGGCGCGCAGAATGCGCACGCAGGCGGAGTGGAACGTGGACACCCACATCAGCCGGGCGCGCCCGCCGACGAGGTTGGCGACGCGCTCCTTCATCTCGCCGGCGGCCTTGTTGGTGAACGTGATCGCGATGATCTCGCCGGGATGCACGTGCCGCGCCGCGAGCAGATAGGCGATCCTGCTGGTCAGCACCTTGGTCTTGCCGGAGCCTGCGCCGGCCACGATGAGCAGCGGGGCGCCCTCGTGGATCACGGCGTCGCGCTGAGGGCCGTTGAGCCCCTCGAGCAGCGACTGCGGGTCACGGCCGCGGGACGGCTGGGCCGGGGCGGCGGGAGCGGTCACGCCGGCCGGCTCTGACTGGGGAAGATCGAAGAGAGCATGCATCGCACCGGCGAGTCTATGCCGCACCACTGACAGAAAACCGGCGGAGGACTTCACGTCGCTCAGAAGACCGTGCCATACTCGTTGACGTGATCGAGCAGGCGCGTCCGTACTTTTTTTACGGCTCCGGGAGTCCGGCAGCCGTAGGTCGCGCCTGAACGCTGATACCTACCGACGCCCCGGGCTCCCGAGCCCGGGGCGTTCCGCGTTCCCGGGGCGGGACCAGAGCCAGAGCTGACAAGGACGAGAGAATGGCCGCCATCACCATGGAACAGCAGCCCGCCGCCGACGAGCACATCGCCGGCCTGCGCAACCGGATCGACGAGATCGACGCGGCGCTGGTCGCGCTCTGGAAGGAGCGGGCCGCGATCTCCCGCGAGGTCGGCGCGACCCGCGTCGCCGCCGGCGGCACGCGTCTGGTGCTGTCGCGCGAGCGGGAGATCCTGGAGCGCTTCTCCGCCGAGCTCGGCGCCGACGGCACCCAGCTGGCCCTGCTCATCCTGCGCGCCGGCCGCGGACCCCTGTAGCCCTCGCACGGACCGCCGAGGTTCGCGTCCTGGCTTGCGGCGTCTGTACCGCCGGAGCCGGCCGGACCGGCGGCGACACGTGGGCCGGCCGACGCAGTGCGGCGTCGTCGGCCCCGATACGGGCAGACCCACTCGCGCCGCCGACCGCGGACCGTGCGGGTGGTTCGCCGGTACCGGCGAAGAAACGGTAAACAGGAAGTCATGAGCTTCCCGAGATCAGCCACCCCGCTTCAGGACGTGCGGCGGGTCCTGTGTGTGTTCGCCCACCCCGACGACGTCGACTTCGGCTGCGCCGGCACCGTCGCCGGCTGGGTCGACGCCGGACTCGAGGTGGGGTATCTGCTGGTGACGCGCGGCGACGCCGGCGGCTTCGACGACACCCCGCGCGCCATGATGCCGGCGCTGCGGGAGGCGGAGCAGCGCGCGGCGGCCGCGGTCGTCGGGGTGGATCACGTCGAGTTCCTCGACGGCTACCGCGACGGCGTGCTCACGGCGTCGATCGACCTGCGGCGCGACATCACCGCGGCGATCCGCCGGTTCCGCCCCGACCGGGTCCTGACCAACTCGCCGCTGCGGCGCTGGGACCGGATCGCCGGGCCGAGCCACCCCGATCATCTGGCGGCCGGGGAGGCGACGACGTGCGCGGTGTACCCGGACGCGCGCAACCCGTTCACGTTCACGGAGCTCGACCTGCCCGCGTGGACCGTCCGCGAGATCTGGTACTCGGGCGGACCGGACCCGGACCATCTGGTCGACATCACCGACACGTACGAGCGGAAGCTCAAGGCGCTCAGGGCGCACGTGTCGCAGACGTCGCACCTGGAGGACCTGGACGGCATGCTGCGGGCCCGCCTCGCCGCCACGTCGGGGACGCCGGGCCGCCTCGCCGAGGCCTTCTCCGTGTTCCACACGGCATGAAGAAGCACGGCCCGAAGAGCACCGCCTGAAACGCGGCGTGCCCGGCCTTCCGAGGAAGACCGGGCACGCGACGTGACAGGAAACTAGGCGGTGAAGCGGACCTGCCGGCGGCGGCGGACCACCAGCAGCAGGGCGACGCCACCCGCGACGAGCAGCGCGCCGGCGGTGATCGCGCCGGTGAGCTTCACACCCGTGACCGGCAGCTCCGGCGGGGCCGGGTTCACGGTGACCGTGGCCTTCGCCTCGAGCTCGGTGCCGGCGACGCCCGCCAGGATCAGCTTCTGCGTCTTGTTCGGGTCCTTCGAGGTGACGAACATGCGGCCGATCGGCACGGAGCCACTGCCCTTGGCGTCGATCGTCACGGTGCCCACGGCGTCGGCGACGACGTAGAACTTGCCGCCGTTCGGCAGGGACGTGACGGCCTTGCCGTCCGCGTCGACGAGCTTGCCGCCGGTGGCCGTGAGGTCGGCCTCGCCACCACCGGAGACGATGGTGAACGGGCCGATCTTCTTGCCGACCACGCCGGCCAGGGTGGCCGGGTTGATCTCGAGCTTCGGCTGCGGGTCGGCGGCCGGGTTCTTCGACGCCTTCACGAGGTACTCGCTGACGGCGACGATGACGGCGTACTGCTCCGGCGTGTTGCCCGTGTTGAAGCCCTCGTTGTTGTCGCGGAGCGCGAAGATGTCACCGTCGGTGATCGTCCAGATGGCGCTCTGCGTGCCGGCGTAGACCAGCTTGGTGAGCAGCGTGGCGTCGATGCCGGCCGGCTTGTCGCCCTTCGCTGCCTTGAGGAGGTCGTCGGGGCTGACGGTCGGGTACGCGTGGGTCAGCACCCACTGCACCTGGCCCAGCTCCTCCGCCGTCGGCGAGGAGTTCTTGTTGCTCGCCCACGGCGCCTCGACGTAGTTCGCGTCGGTGATGTCGCGGGCGAAGTCGATGCAGTACGCGATGACGGGCTCGGACGCACCGGCGACCTTCAGGCCGAGACGCGGCGCGGCGGTCTCGTTGCCGTTCGGGTTGGTCTTGGTGTCCTTCGAGTTGATGACCTTGATCGCCGAAGCTTTGTCATCGATGAAGACCTGCGTGCCGGTGACGGTGTCAGCGTAGGCGGCGCCGGCGCCGCTGAGCGCGACGGCACCTCCGACGAGCACCGCTGCGGCCAGACCGGCCAGACGGGTGGTGTGTGACACGGTGACTGGACCACCTTTGACGAGAATCAGGGGGACGCTCGTTTGTAGCGGTCGGAGACCCCTCCTGTCACCTCCTGCGCAACAGCAGCCACACCAGTCACACCAGTTTGTCCGGAAATCCCGGGAAAAAAATCAGACCAGACGGCGATCCGCGGCCCAGCGGGACAGCTCATACCGGTTCGACATCTGCAGCTTGCGGAGCACGTTGGACACGTGCGTCTCGACCGTCTTGATCGAGATGTAGAGCTCCTTGGCGATCTCCTTGTACGCGTAACCGCGCGCCAGCAGCCGCAGGACCTCGCGCTCGCGGTTGGTCAGCTGGTCGAGCTCCGGGTCGGCGACCGGCGCGTCGGGGCGCGCGGCGAACGCGTCGAGCACGAAGCCGGCCAGGCGCGGGCTGAAGACGGCGTCGCCGTCGGCGACCCGGCGGATCGCGTCGGCGAGCTCGTCCGGCGAGATGGTCTTGGTGACATACCCCCGCGCGCCGGCCCGGATCAGCCCGATGACGTCCTCGGCGGCGTCGGAGACCGACAGCGCCAGGAACTTCACCTGCGGCCGCGCGCGGCGCATCGCGTCGAGGACGGCCCGGCCACCGCCGTCGGGCATGTGCACGTCCAGCAGCACCACGTCGGGCTCCAGCGCGCCGATCTTCTGCACCGCCTCCGCGACCCCGCTGGCCTCACCGATCACGTCGACGTGCACGCCGAGCTCGGCGCGGACCCCCGCCCGGAACATGGCGTGGTCGTCGACCAGGAACACCCGCAGGCGCTGGGTCTCGTCAGTCATCACTTCTCCGTATCGATGGGCAGGCTCAACCGCACCTCGGTGCCGTCGCCCGGTGTGCTGCGGATCTCCGCCTTGCCCCCGTGCCGCCGCATGCGGGCCAGGATCGAGCCTCGCACGCCGTGCCGGTCGGACTCGACGGCGGTGAGCTCGAAGCCGACGCCCCGGTCGCGGACGAACACGCTCACGCAGTCGGGCTCGACCTCCGCGTAGAGCGAGACGGTCTGGACCTTGGCGTGCTTGGCCGCGTTGACCAGGGCCTCGCGGGCGGCGGCGACGATCGCCCCGACCCGCTCGTCGACGTCGACGTCACCGACGACGACGGTCTCGACCGCGATCGCGAACGTGTCCTCGACCTCGGCCGACGCCTCCTCCAGCGCGGCGCTGAACTTCTCCGTCGGCGACGCGGTGGGCTTGTACAGCCAGTTTCGCAAGGTCCGCTCCTGCCCGCGGGCGAGGCGCTGGACCTCCTTCAGATCGCCGGCGTTGCGCTGGATCAGGGCCAGGGTGTGCAGCACCTGGTCGTGGATCATCGCGGCCAGCTCGGCCCGCTCCTGCTCGCGCACCCGCGCCTCGCGCTCCGTGCTGAGCTGCGTGAACATGCGGTAGAGCAGCGGGGCCAGGGCGAGGCCGACGCCGGCGAGGGCGACCGCGGCGAAGCCGAGGCCGTAACCGATCGAGGCGAGCGTGGCGCCGGAGATCGGCACCCCCACCACGAACGCGCCGATGATGCCGACGATGACGAGCAGGCCGCCGCCGATGAACCGGACCAGGTAGGACTTGCGGTTGTTGTCCATCACGGCGCCGAGCCAGGGCATCCCGGGCACGGTCGCCGACCAGCGCTCGCGCCGCTTCGGGTCGGCCTGGTGCCAGATGATGCCGGCGCCGAGCGCGATGACGGCGGCCAGCCAGCCGATCACCGCCTGGATGCCGTCGCTGGGGCCGGCCATCAGCACCAGCAGCACCATGCCGACGCCGAGCGCGAGGAACGAGAAGAGCTGGTTGACGTTGCGCCGGCCCGACCGCACGTGCGGCGGCATCGGCAGCACCGCCCAGAACGCCGCGTAGAGCAGCGCGCCGAGCCCGTTGAAGGCCGCGAGCAGCACGAACGCCACCCGCACCAGCACCACGGAGGCGCCGAGGTGCGCGGCGATGCCGGCGGCGACCCCCGCGACGACCCGGTCCGCGGGCTCGCGGTAGAGGCGGCGGACGGGCACTGGGCTGGTCATCGGACTCGTTTCGGCTCGCGGTCGGAACTGGGTTCCACCAGATCGTCACACGCCGACCGACGCCCGGACCACTCCGAGCCGCCCCGGAACCGGCAAATCAGGGTGGTGTCAGGGTCGATGCCTGAGGCGCGGAGGGCTCCGGGTCGGCGACGATCGGTGGCATGACGAACCCGCCTGCCGCCGACGAGCCGGCGGCCGCAAGAGCACGTGCAGAAGATCAAGAGCCGGATGGTGTACGAGTGGCGCCCAGCTACGCGGCGGACTACCTGCCCGACGGGTCCGACGACGCCGCCGCCGATGCCGATGCCGCCTCCGACGCCGCCACGTCGCAGGACGCCCCTGCCGCACCCGCCAGCGTGTCGCCCGCCGGCGCGCCGCCCGTCAGCGGCGCCGCCGGGGATCCTGCCTGGGAGGCGGCGACCGTGCCCGCGGAGCCGAAGCTTGATCTGACCAAGGTGGAGCGGGAGGAGCCCGCGTCGGAGGACTTCGAGCCGCCGTCCGGTGGCTTCACGCCCGCCGGTGCCGGACCGGCCGGCCCGCCGCCACCCGGCCCTCCTCCCACCGGCGGCGCCGGTGGTCCTGGTGGTTCCGGTGGGCCCGGCGGTCCTGGTGGTCCTGGCGGTCCCGGTGGTCCTGGCGGTCCCGGTGGTCCTGGGGCGTTCGGAACGGCGGCCGGAGGGGTGCCGCCGTTCGGATTCAGCCGCAGCAATCTCGTGCGGCCGCAGCACGGCCGGTACGTCGCCGGGGTGTGCGCCGCGATCGGCCGGGCCACGAACACCGACCCGACGCTGTGGCGGGTCATCTTCGCCGTGCTCACGCTCGCCGGCGGGGTCAGCATCGTCGCGTACCTGCTGGGCTGGCTCCTGCTGCCCGCCGAGGGCGACACCGGCTCCCCGCTGGAGGCGCTGCTCGGCCGGGGCAGGTCGACCACGTCCGCCCCGGTCGCGATCGTGATCGGCGTCGGCGCGGTGCTGGCGTTCCTGCTGGTCATGTCCCGCAACGTCGGCGCGGCCGCGGTCGGGCTCGCGGTGGTCATCGGGGTGGTGGCGCTGCTCGTCCGCGGGCAGGGCAACCTGCCGCCCGGGCCGCAGCCGGACCAGCCGGGCGGCCCGCTGGGGGGCGGCCGACCCTGGATGCCGCCGATGCCGCCGACGCCGCCCGGGCCGTTCGTGCCGGGCCCGGCGGCCGCCGCGCCGTTCCCGCCGTCGGTGCCGCCGTTCCAGTCCGCCGGACCGTCGTACACCGGGCGCGGTGGTGGATCCGTCGGCAAGACGCCAGGCGTACACCCGGCGTGGCTGCAACATCAGACCGCCGTGACCCAGCCTGTCCCGGCCGCCTCTCCGGCGACGCCGGCACCCGCCCGGCCGTCCGGGCCGTCGGCACCGCTCGTGCCACCGCTGCCGCCGTTGCCACCGCTGCCGCCGACCGGTTACCGGCCGCCGTTCGCGCCGCACGGGCCGTTCAGCGGGAGCAGCCCCTACGCGGCGTCGCTCGGCTACCCGGCGGGGGCGCCGGCGTCGCCGTACCCGGGGCTCGCCCCGCAGCCGCCCAAGCCCCCGAAGCCGCCGAAGCCGCGCTCCCGCCTCGGCCGGGTCATCTTCTCGCTGATCTGCCTGTCGCTCGGCGTGCTCGCCGTGCTCGAGGTGACCACGTTCGACCTCCTGGTCAGCACGTACTTCGCGGTGCCGCTCGCGATCGTCGCGCTCGGCCTGATCGTGGGCGCGTGGTTCGGCCGGGCCCGGCTCATGATCCTGCTCGGCGTCGTGCTGAGCCTCGCCCTCGCCATCTCGACCGCGTCGACGATGGACGGCCCGAGCAGGAAGGACGTCGAGAACATCAACATCAACCCGATGTCCGTCACCGAGCTCGACAGCGACTACCGCACCGACTTCGGCAACATCCACGCCGACCTCCGCCAGGTGGACTTCGCCGGCCAGGACGTCAACATCAGCTTCCGCGTCGGGTACGGCGGCAACATGGAGATCATCCTGCCGAAGAACGTGGACGTGTACGTCGACGTCCGGGTCGAGGGCGGCGACTGCCGCGTCCTGGGGCGCGAGTGCGGCGGGTTCAACCAGACCAACGAGTTCACCGACCTCGGCACCGACGGCGCCGGCGGCGGCAAGCTGCACCTCGACCTCGACCTTCGCTACGGCAACCTGGAGGTGACCCGGTGAAGCCGCACCGCACCGATGGCCTCTCCCTCACGTTCGGCCTGATCTTCCTCGGCATCGTCATCGTCTGGCTCTTCAACCAGGCGGTCTCGGTCAATCTCAACGCCGGCTGGATCGTCGCCGTCGGACTGATCGTCTTCGGCCTGCTGGGGCTGCTCGGGGCGCTGCGCTCCGACAAGTCCGACAAGCCGTCCAGTTCGGTGCCTGCCACGTCGGCGCCGCCGGCTTCTTCGGCGCCTCCCGCGTACGACCCGGACGACGCGGACTAGTCACGGAATATGCTGGGCCGGCGGGGCGCGTTCCCCCGCCGGCCTTTTCGTTTGCATGTATTGCTTGAGGAGCCCTTCAGACATGACCCAATTTCCCGTTGGCGGCGCGTCCGGCGTCTCCCGCCGCCCGATCCAGATCGGTGACCGCGCCGCCCGGGTCCTCGCCTCCGAGCTCGCCCGTCACGGCGGGCCCAAGACCGGCCTCCTGGTCGGCGCCGCGGCCGGCTCCGCCACGCTCGCGGCGGCGATCGACGCGCTGCTGCCCGACGACCGCCTGACCATCGTCGCCACGTCCGGCGCCTCGGCGGCCGCAGGGGCCGTCGCGGCACTCCGGGAGCACGTCGAGCGGCAGGGGCGCTGGGTGTCCGACCGGACCCGCGTCGTCGAGTCGCTCACCGAGGCGGAGCCCGCCGACGTGGTGATCCTGGCCGAGCCCCTCGCGGGCAGCGCCGACGACGCCCGGGCCGTCCTCGCCGGCCTGACCAAGCTGGTCACCACCGGCGGCGTCCTCACGGTCGTCGTCCCGGCGACCCGCCTGCCGAGCGGCGCCGCCGACGAGGTGGAGCGCCAGGCCGCGCTGTACGGCGTGGGCAGCGACCTCGTCCTGCGCAACGTGCCGCCGGTCCGCGTGCACCGCCTCCGGCACACCCCGGCCCACCACGCCGCGGCGCACAACCTGCTGCCGGCGCTGCGCCCCTCCAGCGTCCCCCTCACCCGGGGCATGCACATCGACTCCAACGGCGTCGCCGCCGCCGGCATCGCGCTCGGCCTCGCCGCCCTGGCCAAGGCCGCCCGGCCGAAGTCGAAGCTGTGGCTGGTCCCGGCCCTGGCCGCCGCGCCCGTCGCCGCGTTCTTCCGCGACCCGCAGCGCGACGTCCCCGAGGACGCGAGCGCCGTGGTCGCCGCCAGCGACGGCAAGGTCCTCGGCGTCGAGCGCCTGCACGACAAGCGCTTCGGCGACATCGAGTTCCTCCGCATCGCGGTCTTCCTGTCCGTCCTCGACGTCCACGTCAACCGCGCCCCGGTCGCGGGCAAGGTCGTCGACTACTTCGTCGAGGACGGCGGCTACGCGGCCGCGATGAAGCCGGAGGCCGAGCACAACGTCGCGGCGTACACGCTGCTGGAGACCGCCCACGGCCCCGTCGCCGTCGTCCAGCGCACGGGCCTGATCGCCCGCCGCATCGTGCAGCGTGCCCCGGTCGGCTCCCTGCTCGCCAAGGGTGAGCGCTTCGGCCTGATCCGCTTCGGCTCCCGCACCGACGTCTACCTGCCCGCCGACAAGGCCACCCCCGCGGTCGCCCCCGGCGACCGGGTCGTCGGCGGCTCGACGGTCATCGCCACCTGGCTCTGAGCCCGTCCTCCCCGGGGCCGGCGGAGATCACACTCCACCGGCCCCGGCACAGCACACCCGCCCACGAACCGGCAGCCCCCGCGCACGGCGCCAACGACGCGCTCGCCCACCTTCCGGCAGCCCTGTTCCCAGCGCCCCGCCCCACTCGACAAACGCTGGTCAATGCCCGGCTTTACGGCCTTTGCGCCACAGAGCCTGCGCGATCCACCCCCAAGTTGCTCTCCAAAACCGGGGGCGGATCGCGCAACGTCTATCCGCGCGGCACCGAGCGCGGCAGTTGAGCCAAGGGCAGCCAAGCACCCCGCGCACGGCGGCGGCCGCACGTTCGCCCGCCTTCCGGCACACCTGTTCCCGGCGCTCCACGCCACTCGGCAGACGTTGGTCAATGCCCGGGTCTGCGGCCTTTGCACCAGATGATGCGTCGTCCGCCCTTAAGTTGATCTCTGGAACCAAAGGTGGATCGCGCGGCGTCTGGCCGGTTGCAGTGTTGGGCCACGGGGAATAGCGAAGCGCCCCGCGTCCGGGGAGCCGGAGGCGGGGCGCTGCGAGGTGCGGGAAGGTCAGGCGGCGGCGTGGCGGCGCTGGCGGAGCCAGAGGATCGGGCCGCTCACCAGGTACGCCAGGACCACGGCGACGAACGTCAGGCGGAAGTCGACCAGAGCACCGACCACCGGCAGGGCGAAGAGCCACGGCGGCAGCTTCGCCAGGCGGGCGAGCTTCGCATACGGGAAGCTGGACACCATCGCCAGGCCGAGCAGCGCGACGCCGGCCACGCGCAGTGCCGGGGGCATCTCCGGGGCGATCAGCGTGGCGAGGGCGAGCACCGCCGCACACATGGTGGTCGGCACGCCGCAGAAGAAGCGGCCGTCCTTCGGGGAGACGTTGAAGCGGGCCAGGCGGATCGCGGCGCAGGCGGCCACGAGCGCGCAGGCGGGCACGAGGGCGGCGGCCGGGGCCGAGTCGCTCAGCCAGGCATAGACGACGACGGGCGCGGCCAGGCCGAAGGAGCACATGTCGGCGAGGGAGTCCATCTGCGCGCCGAACGGGCTGGCGACGCCGAGGCGGCGGGCCAGGAAGCCGTCCAGGCCGTCGAAGATGACGCAGGCGATCAGCAGGGTGGCGGCGATGCGGACGTCGCCGTGGTTCACGGCGACGAAGATCGCGCATAGGCCCAGCAGGAGGCTGCTGATGGTGCAGGCGTTGGCCAGGGCGAAGCGGATGCGGCGGCCGACGGTGCGCTCGCCCGGCAGCAGCGGGATGCTGAAGCTCGACGCCTCTTCGGCGCCCAGGGAGACCGACGGGACGGCGGGGCTGACCGGCGCGACAGACACCACGTCTCGTGACAGTCCGTCACGGCGGCGCATACGCAGGCGCGGGAGCCGGACCCTGCCCTCGCGGGTTTCGGTCTCGGCGGGCGGCGGCATGAGCAGCGAGGTGGCGCCGGCGACGTTGCCGTCACCGCGACGACCGACCCGCCCGGCGAAGAGCACCTGGCGGGCGAGCGAACCGCTGCGTCGCAGCCGGCCCGCCCACTGTCTGCTGCCACCGGGGCGCGGACTGTCCGTGGTGCGTCGTCGCTGCCAAGGTGCTCTCGGCACTGATCCTCCATGCAGGAACGGGGTTCCCACGGTCGCATTCCGGGGCCCTTTGCCCCACTGTGTCCGTCTTCGCGAGACTGCCTCGCGATCTACACCATCGCATATCGTGTCGCGCTTGGCGATGGCTCAGATAGGAACCAGCCTAGAAACATGCTCGTCGAGTGCTGATGCCGGACTACTCAGCGTAGTACCAAATTCACCTGTAATTTATCTTAACGACCACGATCACTGTCCCGTCGCGGGAGTGAGGCGGCCCACTGGACCACCTCCGTGAGCTGAAGGCCGGGCAGCTCGGCCCGGTCGAACCAGGCCGCGGCCGCGGTCGATCCGCCGGCGGCCTCGGTCACTCTGGGTGCGGTCGGCGAGGGCACCAGGACGCGGTAGAGCGCCCGTACGGCGTGCCAGTTGATCGGGTAACCCTCGGGGCCGATCGCGCCCGGGTTGCGCCGGTGGGTGACCCCGAGCAGCTCGGTGATCTCCCCGTGCTGGGCGGTCTCCTCGACGAGCTCGCGCAGCAGCGCCTCGCCGGGCTGCTCGCCGGGGTCGGTGCCGCCGCCCGGCAGGTGCCACTTGCCGGCGCCTGGGTAGCCGGGGGCGATCTGGGTGAGCAGCACCCGGCCGGCAGGATCGGTGACGAAGCCGTACGCGGCGAAGCGCTGCCCGGTCGGCAGCCCGTTGGGGTCGGGCCGCTCGGTGAAGTCGCCGACGGCCGCGCCGGGGGCCGGGGCGACCTCGAAGACCACCCGGTCCTCGTGCAGGTCGGGTGTGATGACGGCGTGCACGTCGAGCACCGAGAGCACCACGACGGACAGGTCGGCCTGCTCGACGAAGTGCCGGACCATCGCGGTCGCGGGGCTCTCGCCGTGCCGGACCGGTCCGCCGACGTCGTCGGTCCCTCCGGGTCGACGGCCGTAGACGGTGATCACCCGGGCTGCGCACATGGCGCCAAGCCTAGAACGCGCCCGCTGCAGAGCAGGCTCGGGCAACACCGCGCAGCACGAAAACCAGAGCAAACCAAAGCAAACCAAAGCAAACCAGAGCTAGCGGAGGCCCGCCCCGCGCAGCGCCTCCTCGGTGACCTCCGTCAGCTGCAGCTCGTCGAGGTCCTCGGGGTCGAACCAGCGGGCCTCGGCGGTCGAGCCGCCGACGTCGTGGATCACGGGACGGCTGGAGCGCGGCACCTGGACCCGGTAGAACGCGCGGACGCCGTGCCAGTCGATCGGGTACCCCTCGGGGCCGAGCTGGGCCGCGTCCCGGTGCGACGCCACCCCGAGCAGCTCGACGATGTGGCCCTCCTGCCCGGTCTCCTCGACCAGCTCGCGGATGAGCGCCACGCCGGGCTGCTCGCCGAAGTCGGTCCCGCCGCCGGGGAGGTGCCAGGAGCCGCCGCCCGGGTACCCGTCGGAGATGCGGGTCAGCAGGACCCGGTTGCGCCGGTCGGTGCAGACGGCGTAGGCGGCGAAGCGCTGGGCGCGGTGCAGGCCGTCGGGGCCGGGCACGGCGTAGAAGGACGGCACCTCGGGCACACCGTCGGGGCGCAGGTCGACCGCGGCCTCCCGCAGGCCGAGCGCGTCGGCGGTGAAGCGGCGCAGCGGCAGCTGCTCGGCCTCCTCGCGGGTGACCCAGCGGGCCAGGTCGGTGGGCTGGCCGACGCGGTCGCGCAGCGCGCCGCCGCGCACGGTGACCTCGTAGATGAGGCGGTCGGTGTGGATGGTCAGGCCACGGTCGGGCAGTGCCCGCATGTCGGCGAGCACGTCGCGCAGCCGGGCGACGGCGACGGACAGGCCGGTCTCCGCGGCGGTCTCCCGCACGACGGTGTCGACCGGCTGCTCACCGTGGTCGACGGCGCCGCCGGGCAGCGACCAGACTCCGGGCGTGCCGGCCTTCGCCGACGCCCGGACCAGCAGGAACTCGTCGGAGTCAGCGATGACGCAGTAGGCCGCGATGCGCCGCAGCGGCTGTAACGCAGGAGTCACGACAATAAATTGTCCGGCATTTCCGCCCAGGAGCAAGGGAGACCCACAGGAGGAAAAACATTCACTCCCATTCAATGGTGCCCGGCGGCTTGGACGTCACGTCCACGACCACGCGGTTGACCTCGCGGACCTCGTTGGTGATCCGGGTGGAGATCTTCGCGATCAGCTCGTGCGGCAGCCGGGACCAGTCGGCCGTCATCGCGTCGTCGCTGGAGACGGGGCGCAACACGATCGGGTGACCGTAGGTGCGGCCGTCGCCCTGGACGCCGACGCTGCGGACGTCGGCGAGCAGCACGACCGGGAACTGCCAGACCGACCGGTCCAGGCCGGCGGCGGTGAGCTCCTCGCGGGCGATCAGGTCGGCGGCGCGCAGGATCGCGAGCCGCTCCTCGTCGACGGCGCCGATGATCCGGATCGACAGGCCGGGCCCGGGGAACGGGTGCCGCATGACGATCTCCTCGGGCAGGCCGAGCGCGGCGCCGATCGCGCGCACCTCGTCCTTGAAGAGCGTCCGCAGCGGCTCGACCAGCGCGAACTGCAGGTCGTCGGGGAGGCCGCCGACGTTGTGGTGCGACTTGATGTTGGCGGTGCCGGTGCCGCCGCCGGACTCGACCACGTCTGGGTAGAGGGTGCCCTGGACGAGGAACTCGACGTGCTCCTCCGCGTCCAGGTCGCGGGCGGCCTGCTCGAAGACCCGGATGAACTCCCGGCCGACGATCTTGCGCTTCTGCTCCGGGTCGGTCACGCCGGCAAGGGCACCGAGGAAGCGCGCGGAGGCGTCGACGACCTTCAGGTTGATGCCGGTGGCGGCGACGTAGTCCTTCTCGACCTGCTCGGCCTCGCCCGCGCGCAGCAGGCCGTGGTCGACGAAGACGCAGGTCAGCTGGTCGCCGACGGCCTTGTGCACGAGGGCCGCGGCGACGGCGGAGTCGACGCCGCCGGAGAGCGCGCACAGCACGCGCTTGCTGCCGACGCGGGCGCGGATCGCCTCGACCTGCTCCTCGATGATGTTGTTGGACGTCCAGGTGGGCTCGATGCCGGCGATGTCGTACAGGAACCGGCGCAGCACCTCCTGGCCGTGCGGGGTGTGCGCGACCTCCGGGTGGAACTGCACGCCGGCGAGCCGCCGCGACACGTCCTCGAACGCGGCGACCGGCGCGGCCGGCGAGCCCGCGGTGACCGTGAAGCCGGCCGGGGCGGCGGTGACGCAGTCGCCGTGGCTCATCCACACCGACTGGGCGTCGGGCAGGTCGCGCAACAGCACGCCGCCGCCCTCGGCGATGCTCAGCGGGGTGCCGCCGAACTCGCGCAGCCCCGTGTGGCTCGCCTCGCCGCGCAGCGCGACCGCCATCGCCTGGAAGCCGTAGCAGATGCCGAAGACCGGCACACCGGCGTCGAACAGGGCGGGGTCGACCTGCGGGGCGCCCTCCTCGTAGACGGAGGAGGGGCCGCCGGACAGGATGATCGCGGCGGGGCGCTTGGCGAGCATGTCCGCGACCGGCATCGAGTGCGGGACGATCTCGGAATACACGTGCGCCTCGCGCACCCTGCGGGCGATCAGCTGCGCGTATTGGGCACCGAAGTCGACGACGAGAACCGGCGGCGGCGTGGTCATGCGTCGAGCCTAGTCGGCGCCCCGGGGTGACCTGCGCCTCACTGCCGCTCTTTCAGCCTTTGCCGCGTCGGTACCGCGGTGCCGCGCACTTCGTCACGAATGGTGCTCCTGTCGCCGTCGCGGCGCCGGCACGGCGGTGACCCGCAACGCCGCCGGCGCGCCGGCCGGGACCGCGGGGTTGGCCGGCGGGACGGGTGGCACCGGGACGTAGGTCTCGCCGAGCGGCGGCCGGGGGTCCTCCTCGCCGCGGTTGGGCCACATGGACATGGCCCGCTCCGCCTGGGCGGTGATCGTCAGGGACGGGTTGACGCCCAGGTTGGCGCTGACCGCGGCACCGTCGACCACGTGCAGGCCGGGGTGGCCGTAGACGCGGTGATAGGCGTCCACGACCCCGTGCTCCGGCGAGTCGCCGATCGGCGCGCCGCCGAGGATGTGCGCGGTGACCGGGATGTTGAAGACCTCGGTCCAGCTGCCGCCGGGCATGCCGCCGATCTCCTCGGCCAGCAGCCGGACGGCGTGGTTGCCGGCCGGGATCCAGGCCGGGTTGGGCTCGCCGTGCCCCTGCGACGTGGTGAGCTTGCGCCGGCCGGTCCAGCCGCGGCGGAGCCGGACGTTGAGCGAGTTGTCCAGCGACTGCATGACCAGGGCGATCACCGTCTTGTGCGACCAGCGCCGCACGGAGAGCACCCGGGTGTGCCGGATCGGGTGCCGGAAGAACGCCCCGAACCAGCGCAGCGGCCGCAGCGGCCCGCCGTCGGTGAGGACGGTCTGCAGCAGCCCCATGGCGTTGGAGCCGGGGCCGTACCGGACGGGCTCGATGTGCGTGTGCGCGTCGGGGTGGAACGAGCTGGTGATCGCCACGCCGTCGGTGAAGTCGACGTCCTTGCGCAGCGAGCGGGCGCCGAGGATGGACTCGGAGTTGGTGCGGGTGAGCGTGCCGACCTTCGCCGACAATTCGGGCAGCTGCCCGTCGGCGCGCATCCGCAGCAGCAGCTCCTGGGTGCCGAGGGCGCCGGCGGCGAACACGACCTGCGCCGCGTGGAACGCCCGGCGGTCCCGCCGCCGCCCGGTCCCGCGGGTGTCGACGCGATAGCCGCCGTCCTCAGGTCGTACCGACGCCACCGTCGTCAACTGGTGGACCTCGGCGCCGAGCCGCTCGGCCAGGTGCAGATAGTTCTTCACCAGGGTGTTCTTCGCGCCGACCCGGCAGCCGGTCATGCATGAGCCACAGTGCTCGCAGCCGTGACGCAGCGGTCCGGCCCCGCCGAAGTACGGGTCGACGCCCGACTTGCCGAAGTACACCCCCACGGGGGTCTGGTGGAAGGTGTCGCCGACGCCCATCCGCTCGGCGACGGCCTTGATCGCCAGGTCGGCCCGGGTCATGCGGTGGTAGACGCTGACGCCGAGCATGCGCTCGGCCTGGTCGTAGAAGGGCGCGAGCTCGGCGCGCCAGTCGGCGATGCCGCGCCACTGCGGGTCGTCGTAGAACTGCTCGAGCGGCCGGTAGAGGGTGTTGGCGTAGATCAGCGACCCGCCGCCGACGCCGGCGCCGGACAGCACCAGCACGTTGCGCAGCAGCTTGAGCCGCTGGACGCCGAAGCAGCGCAGGGCCGGTGCCCACAGGAAGCGCTTGGCGTCCCACGACGTCTTGGGGAACTCGTCGTCGGCGAAGCGCCGACCGGCCTCCAGGACCGCGACCGAGTAGCCCTTCTCGGCGAGGCGGAGCGCGGTCACGCTGCCGCCGAAGCCCGAACCGATGACCACCACGTCATATCGCACGCCTCATGGTGACTCACCAGTAAGTTACTGGGAAGTACCCAGTTTCGCATCGGCCGGCGTCAGTCCCGCCGGAGCGCCTCCCCCAGCTACCGGGCGGGGTGCGGCACACTGAGGCGCATGGCGAGACTTCCCGGCGGGCTGGCCGCCTGGCGTGGCCGCCGGCTGCTGCGCGGTGCCGGCCCGGCGCCCATGAAGGAGCACTGGGGCCCCGACACCGCCAAGGTGACCGCCGCCCGCCACACGGTCCTGCACTCGCTCGTGACCGAGGCGGCGAAGTACGCGGACGCGACCCCACCGGTCGCGGTCACCCTCGCCGGGTCCGGCACCGTCCGGTACACCGGCGGCGTGCTGCGCGTCGGGCTGCCCCTGGTGTGGGGGCTGCCCGCCGACCACCTGCGCATCGTCCTGGCGCACGAGCTGGCGCTGCCGGACACGAAGCACCCCGAGCTGGTCCGCGGCCTGCTCGTGGCGGCGGACGCCAAGGTGCACGCCGCGACAGGTCCGCTGCGGGTCGCGGTGGAGCAGGTCCGTGACGCGGCGGCGATCGCCGCGGGCGGTGGCGGGCTGTCCGGCGTCGAGGACGCGGCCGCGGCGCTGCTGCGGGCCGCGACGATCGAGGCGGCGTTCGCCGCGTTCGCCGCGGCCGAGGGCCGCCACCTGATCACCCCTGGCAGTGCCGCCGAACCGGCCGCCGAACCGGTGCCGGTGCGGATCTCGGACCTGCACGCCGGCTGGCGGCTGCGCCTGTCGCGGTGGGGCGCGCCGGCGGTCGACGGCGGCGCGCTGCTCGACGAGGTGCCGCTGCGGCACCCCGGGCTCGCCGCCGAGCTGCGCGCCATCGGCGAGGTGCCCCGGCCCGGGCTGGCCGGCGACGCCGTCGACGTGGAAACCCTGACCGCCGAGGAGGAACGCACGCTCGCCGCCGAGGTGATCGGGGGCGACGGGGAGTGGACGCGCTTCGAGCAGCTGCCGGTCGAGGTGTACGGCGCGGAGGTCGAGCGCCAGGCCCGCGAATACGTGCGGGCGGTGCGGGCCGTGCTCGGCCGCGACCCGGACGACCGTGACGAGCTCGCCGGCACGCTGCTGCGCCGTCCGGTCGACGTGGAGCGGGCCCGGCGCGGGGAGACCGCCGCCGACGACCAGCCGGCGCCGCCGTGGATGGGTGTCGTGCTGCTGTCCGTGCTCGTCGAGCACACGCTGCTGCGGCAGGGCTGGCGGCGGGAGCACCCCCTGGTGGCCCGGCGCCTGGTCGCGCCCGGCGGCGAGGTGCTCGACCTGAACGAGCTGTACCAGAAGCCCGACGAGCTGCGGCGGCTGCTCGCGGCTACAGGCTCAGCGTCGGGGTAGCCGCCAGCTCGACGGGGTGGATCACCAGGTAGCCGTTGGGGGCGTGCTGCTCGACGACGCAGGCGCCGAGCTGGTTGTAGCCGGCGCCGTCGAACCGGATCCCGTTCCACGGCATGACGATCTGGGTCGCCGGCAGCGAGAACTGCTGCACCGCGTTGCGGATCGTCGGCGGGCTCAGGTCAGTGGTGACGGTGTTCATCGCCAGCGCGAGCAGCATCGTCGCGGTGAACGCGGCCGCCGCGACCTCGGTCAGCTTGGCGTGGAACGCCTGCTCGTACATGCCGCCGACGACCCTCGCGACGGGGTTGCGCCCCGCGAAGTCCCCGGACCAGCCCGTGGCCCGCAGCACCTGGTTGTTGCCCTTGACCGTGTCGAGCGCCCCGACGCCGGGGCCGAGCGCGATGACCGGCGCCTTGCCCTTGAGCCGGCCGGCGAGCTCCACCGCGGCCGCCGCGTCCTGCGCGTTGAGCACGAAGGCGAGGACGGCGTCGCCCTTCTCGACGAAGCTGCTGTCGCCGGCGCCGCCGGACTCCAGGGCGATCTGCTGCTTGCCGCCGATCTCGTAGCCGGCGGCGAGGCTGAGGTCCTCGATCGAGGCGCGCACGTTGGCGAGCTCCTCGCCGACGGTGCCGCTGGCCTTGCCCATCGCGGTGATGACCCGCTTGAACTCGTCGCCGGTGTCGCGCTCCCGGTACAGCAGCGCCAGCGCGGTCGAGATCGCCTGCCGGTCGCTGGGCTGGATGCGGAAGTGCGCCGCCCGGTTGAGGTCGGCGAACGTGTCCGCGGTGCTCAGCGCGTCGACGAGCGCGACGCCGATGGTGTCGGTCTCGCGGCCGGCGGGGGCGGCGACGTCCAGGGTGTCGGCCAGGACGAGCCCGACGGCGCCGTCGTGCACGAGCCGCGACGCCTCCTTCTCGACCTTCTCCGGCGCGCTGTCGCTGTTGCCGACGACGAGCGTGAGCTTCGTGCCGTTGCGCAGGCCGGCGCCGGCGGCCAGCGGCAGGGGGATCTTCAGGTCCGTGATGTCGTTGTTGACCAGCTCGATCGCGAGCTTCGCGCCGAGCTGCGCCTGCTGGCCGATCGCGGCGTTCGGCCCGGTCGTGGAGACCAGCAGGCCGATCGCGACCGACGCCGGCGGCTTCGGCGCGGGGTTGCCCTTGCTCGTGCAGGCGGTCAGAAGCAGCGCGGTGACCACGGCGAACGCGGCCACGGCGGGCCGGCGGCCGAGGGTGTGCACGACAGGAAGCTCCTTGGGACACGCGGCTGGTCGGACGGTGCGTATCCTTCCCGTCTGGTCGATGCGTTTCAACCCCGAAGTCGAATGCCAAGTAATGTGACCTGGACCACAATGCCGTGGTTGGACAGATGTCGCAACCCTGGTTTGATAAGGCTCGCACGCTGCTCAGGCAGCGCGATGACGCATGCGAAAGGTGTGAGGGGTGCAGACCTTCGCTTCGCCACCTTCATCGAGGGCTCCCGCCGTCGTCATGAAGGTGAACAGCCACCGGCGCCGCAGGCCAGGGGAGCCGCAGCGGCGCAGCGCGTCGCTGTTCCGGGTCCGCGACTGGCGCGTGCCGACCAAGCTCGCCGCCGTCCTCGTGCTGCCCGCCGTGGCCTTCCTCGTCATCGCCGGCGTCCAGATCAACGCCTCCGTCCAGGACGCCTCCAAGCTCGACCAGTTCGCCCAAGGGGTCAAGGTCGGCCGCCAACTGACCAATCTGATCCACTACCTGCAGCTGGAAAGGGACCGAACGGCCGGAGTTCTCGCCAAATCGACCACCGTCCAAGCGCCGAGCGGGTCGACTTCGAGCAACCAGGAGCTGGCCGCGAACTACGCCGCCACCGACGCGGCCCTCGCCGCCTTCTCCAACGCCGCCCGCCCGCTGCTGGCCAACCCAATCTTCAACCAGTCGCAGAACCGGGTCGCCGCCGACTTCGCCGACCTGCAGCTGGTCCGCGAGGGCGTCAAGCAACGGTGGCTGCGCCAGGACGCGGTCTTCGACCAGTACTCCTCCACCATCCAGCACCTGTTCGGGCTCGTCCCCGACCGCCCCGACATCGGCGGCGACTCCCAGTCGGTCACCGAGGTCGCCTCCCTCATGGACCTCGCCCAGGCCAAGGAGCTCAAGGACCAGCTGCGCGGGCGGATCTTCGCGGCCGCCAGCGCCGGCAAGTTCGCCCCTGACGACTTCGAGACGTTCTCCGAGATCCAGGCGCGGCAGGTGGCCGCCGTCGAGCGCTTCCGCGACTCCGCCAGCCCGCGGCACCTGGCCCTCTACGACCGCAACCTGCGCCAGACCGCCGTCGGCACCGTCGCCCGCCTCCAGCAGCAGGTCATCTCCCGCGCCCGGGGCGCCGCCGTCGGCGTGACCCCCGAGGAGTGGTGGCTCGCCAGCACCAGCGAGCTGGACTACATCCGCACCATCGAGCAGGAGCTGCTCGAGGACGCGATCGAGGGCGCCGCCAACCGCAGTGCCTCGCAGCGCACCGACGCCATCGTCGCCACCTCCGTGATCGTCCTGGTCATGCTGATCGCGCTGCTGCTGTCGTGGCTCATCGGCCGGTCGATGGCGCGCTCGCTGCGGCAGCTGCGGGCCCAGGCGCTCGACGTGGCGCAGCACCGCCTCCCCGAGGCCATCCAACGCCTGCGGACCCTCCCCCGCGGCGAGACCGTCACCGTCGACACCACCACCAGGGTCCGCTCCACCGACGAGATCGGTGAGGTCGCCGACGCGTTCACCGCCGTGCACCGTAGCGCCGTCAGCCTCGCCGTCGAGCAGGCCGTCATGCGGCGCAACGTCAACTCGATGTTCGTCAACCTGGCCCGCCGCTCGCAGACCCTGGTCGAGCGCCAGCTGCAGCTGCTCGACCAGCTGGAGTCCGCCGAGACCGACCCCGACCAGCTGGCGAACCTCTTCCGCCTGGACCACCTCGCCACCCGCATGCGCCGCAACGACGAGAACCTCCTCGTCCTCGCCGGCAGCGAGGCCACCCGGCGCTGGGCGCAGCCCGTGTCCCTCTCCGCGGTGACGCTCGCGGCGATGGCGGAGATCGAGCAGTACGCGCGAATCCGGCACGACGTCGCCACCGACATCTTCGTCGTCGGGCACGCCGTCTCCGACATCGTCCACCTGCTCGCCGAGCTGCTCGAGAACGCGACCACGTTCTCGCCGCCCGACACGGTCGTCACCGTGTCCGGCTGGCCCTCGAAGCAGACCCGCGAGGCCACGATCGTCATCGAGGACCGCGGGCTCGGCATGACCGAGTCCGGGCTCGTCGAAGCCAACGACCGCGTGTCGGCGCCGATCGCCATCGACGTGGCCGCGTCCGAGCGGATGGGTCTCGTCGTCGTCGGCCACCTGGCCGCGCGGCACGGCGTCCAGGTCCGGCTCGACGCCTCCGACGAGGGCGTCACCGCCTACGTGACCCTGCCCGCCCGCCTCCTGGCCGCTCCGCCGGAGGGCGCCGGGCTGTACCACGGCAGCGGCAACCGCATCGCCGGCATGTCGCGGCTGCCGATCGCCGCTGACGAGGCACGGCCCGTGCCCGCGATGGTCTCCGCCGAGGACGCGCCGACGGCCGTGCTGCCGGCGCTGCCCGGGCGGCCGAGCGGGGCCGGCACCGCCGGGTCGCCGGCCGAAGGGGACGTGCCGGCGGTCGCGGCGCCGCCGCTGCCGGCGGGGCCGGTCGCCCTGCCGACCTGGCCGGTCGCCGCCTCCGCCGCCGCGGGCGCTGCTACCGCCGATGCTGCCGCGGGCGCCGAGCCGGTGCCGGCGTCGGTTTCGGGGGCGCCCGTGTCCGGCGTGCCTGTCTCAGGTGCGCCCGTCTCCGGTGTACCGGTCTCCGGCATGCCGGTGTCCGGGATGCCACTGCGCGCGGCGCCCGTGTCGGGGGTGCCGGTCTCGAGCCTGCCCGTGTCGGGTGCGTCGGTCTCCGGTGTCCCGGCGTCGGGCGTCCCGGCGTCGAGCTTCGGACTTCAGAGCCCCGGCGTGCCTGTCGCAGGGGTTCCCGCTTCGGTCGGTCCGGCCGGCCCTGTCTCCGGCGGGCCCGGACCGCAGGTGCCGGGACCGCGTGTGCCCGTGGCCGGCAACGGTGCGGGCCCTGGTGTGGGCTCTGGTGTGGGCTCTGGTGCGCCCGTCTCCGGGGTGCCGGGGGCCGGCGGTGGCCCGGCGGGTCCCGCCTCGGGGCCGCCCGCGCAGCGGACCGCGAACGGTGGCCCCGCCGCGGGCGCGCAGCGGCGCGGGCCGAGCCGGGCCGAGGACATCATCGGCGCGGCCGCGCGGGGCAACACCGCGCCGCCCGCCAAGGGCACCCGCTGGTGGTCGCGGGGCGGCGCGGGTGACGCGCCGGCGTCGTCGGCCCCGGCGGTCCCGGCGCAGCGGACCCCGGTGACCGCGGGCACGAGCGCCAGCGGCCTGCCGATCAGGGTGCCGCTGGCACAGCTGCCGGGTGACACTGGGCAGGCGGAGACCAGACCTGACGCGACCCAGCCGATCCAGGTCTCGTCGCACACCGAGCCGGACCCCGCGAGCGTCAGCAGCATGCTCACCCGGTTCTACAGTGGCGTGCACCGGGCCGCGAACGAGGACGAGGTACCCACGGTGCCGATCAACGATCATCGAGGGAGCACGGCGTGACCCTGAGCCAACAAGCACGGGACCTGAGCTGGTTGATCAACGCCTTCACCGAACGGGTGCCGGGCATCGCGCACGCGGTGGTGGTGTCCTCCGACGGCCTGCTGGTCGCCGTGTCGGACCATCTGCCGCGCGACAGCGCGGACCAGCTGGCCGCCGTCACGTCGGGTCTGGTGAGCGTCACCAGCGGCGCCGCCCGCATCTTCGACGGCGACGAGGTCAAGCAGACCGTGGTCGAGATGGGCCAGGGCTTCTTCCTGGTCATGACGATCCGCGACGGCTCGATCCTGGCCGTGCTCGCCGGCCGCGAGGCGGACATCGGCGTCGTCGGCTACGAGATGGCCCGCCTGGCCAAGCAGGCCGGCGAGATGCTCACCCCGGCGCTGCGGGCCGAGCTCCAGCAGGCCCTCCCCCGCTGACCCTTCTCGCGTGACCCGGAAGACGCCTCTTCCGGGTCACGGGAGCCGGGCGCTCCCGGGAGGATGCGAAACGGCCCGGACCCCGAGGCGGGGGCCGGGCCGTCAGGCGTCGCGCGCCGGTCAGCGGTCGAGGACCAGGCCGACCTTCTGGAACTCCTTCAGGTCGCGGTAGCCGCACTTGGCCATCGCGCGCCGGAGGCCGCCGAACAGGTTGAGGACGCCGTCGGGGTCCTCGGACGGGCCGTACAGGACCTTCTCGAGGTCGCCGAGGGACTCCTCCGCGGAGCCGAACGAGCCGCGGGGCAGCTTCGGGTGGCTGGCGGCGGAGTGCCACCAGGCGCCGCCGGCCGGGGAGGACTCACTGCGCGACAGGGGCTCACCGACCATGACGGCGTCGGCGCCGCAGCCGAGCGCCTTGGCGATGTCCCCGGACGTCTGCAGGTTGCCGTCGGCGATGATGTGGACATACCGGCCGCCGGTCTCGTCGAGGTAGTCGCGGCGGGCGTCGGCGGCGTCGGCGATGGCGGTGGCCATCGGGACGCGGATGCCGAGGACCCGGTCGGTCGTCGACCACTCGTCGGCGCCGATGCCGACGATCACGCCGGCCGCGCCGGTGCGCATGAGGTGCAGCGCGGTCTGGTAGTTGGTGCAGCCGCCGACGATGACCGGCAGGTCCAGGTCGGCGATGAACTCCTTGAGGTTCAGCGGCTCGTCGGTCGTCGACACGTGCTCGGCGGAGACGAGGGTGCCCTGGATGACCAGCAGGTCGACGCCGGCGTCGAGGATGACGGGCGCGAGGGCGAGGGTGTGCTGCGGGGAGACTCGGACGGCGACCGTGACGCCGCCGTCGCGGATCTCCTTGACCCGCTCGCCGATGAGCTCGGGCTTGATGGGCTCCGCATACACCTCCTGGAGGCGCCTGGTGGCCCGGGAGTCTTCGTCCAGCCCGGACAGCTCCTCAAGGATCTTGCTCGGGTCGCTGTAGCGGGTCCAGAGGCCCTCGACGTTGAGCACGCCGAGCCCGCCGAGGCGGCCGAGCTCGACGGCGGTCGCCGGGCTCATGATGGCGTCGGAGGGGTGCGCCACGCACGGGATCTTGAACGGGTACGCGTCGAGCTGCCAGTTGGTCGACACGTCGTCGACGTCACGGGTGCGCCGTGTCGGCACGATCGCGATGTCGTCCAGGTGGTAGCCACGCCGGGCGCTCTTGCTCAGCCCGATCTCGACCACGTCACGCATTTGCCGCTCCTGCCATTGTTAAGCCCTGCTAGGGGTGTCTACCGCGAGTGGTAGTTGGGTGCCTCGACGGTCATCTGGATGTCGTGCGGGTGGCTCTCCTTGAGCCCGGCCGCGGTGATCCGGATGAGCTGGCCCCGCTCGTGCATGTCGGGGACGGTGGCGGCGCCGACGAAGCCCATGCCGGAGCGCAGCCCGCCGACGAGCTGGTGGGCGACCGCGGCGAGGGGGCCACGGTAGGGCACCTGGCCCTCGATGCCCTCGGGGACGAGCTTGTCGTCGGACAGGACGTCATCCTGGAAGTAGCGGTCCTTGGAGTAGGACCGGGCCTGGCCACGGGACTGCATCGCGCCGAGCGAGCCCATGCCCCGGTAGGACTTGAACTGCTTGCCGTTGATGAAGATCAGGTCGCCGGGGCTCTCCTCGCAGCCGGCGAGGAGGCTGCCGAGCATGACGGTGCTGGCGCCGGCCACGATCGCCTTGGCGATGTCGCCGGAATACTGCATGCCACCATCGCCGATGACCGGCACGCCGAGCGGCGCGCAGGCCCGGGCGGCCTCCATGATCGCGGTGATCTGCGGCACGCCGACGCCCGCGACGACGCGGGTGGTGCAGATGGAGCCGGGGCCGACGCCCACCTTGACCGCGTCGGCGCCCGCCTCGGCGAGGGCCCTCGCGCCGGCATACGTGGCGACGTTGCCGCCGACGACGTCGACGGTGGTCTCCTTCTTCAGCCGGGCGACCATCTCGACGACCTGCCGGTTGTGCCCGTGCGCGGTGTCGACCATGACGATGTCGAGGCCGGCGTCGATGAGGGTGCGGGCCCGCTTGTAGGCGTCTTCGCCGACCCCGACGGCGGCGGCGACGCGGAGCCGGCCGGCGTCGTCCTTCGTGGCGTGCGGGAACTTCTCGCTCTTGGAGAAGTCCTTGACCGTGATCAGGCCGCGGAGCTTGCCGGAGCCGTCGACGATGGGCAGCTTCTCGACCTTGTGCTTGCGCAGCAGCGCGAGCGCCTCGTCCTTGCTGACCCCGACGGGCGCGGTGTAGAGCGGGGTGACGGTCATGATCTCGCGGACGGGCGTGGCCGGGTCGGAGACGAAGCGCATGTCCCGGTTGGTGACGATGCCGACGAGCTGGCCGGCGCCGTCGACGACCGGGACGCCGGAGATCCGGTATCGCCCGCAGAGCTTGTCGACCTCGCCGAGGGTGTCGTCGGGCGAGCAGGTCACCGGGTTGGTGACCATCCCGGCCTCGGACCGCTTCACCAGGTCGACCTGCTGCGCCTGGTCGTCGATCGACAGGTTGCGGTGCAGCGTGCCGATGCCGCCCTGGCGCGCCATGGCGATCGCCATCCTGGCCTCGGTCACCGTGTCCATCGCGCTGGAGACCAGCGGGATGCGCAGGGTGATGTTGCGGGTGACGTGGCTCGACGTGTCGACGGCGCTCGGCACGACGTCTGACTCGCCCGGCAGCAGCAGCACGTCGTCGAAGGTCAGGCCCAAAGGCAGCTCGGAGCTGCTGGAAGGGCGTGACAGCACGTCAGGTCGCGGCGAGAAATCCATGAAGCGCATCCCAGCTCTCGGTCTCCGGCGGGTGCGTCTCATCGTACTTCCGCCCCGACGGCGCACCCCCTCCGCCATGGCCGGACGTGCCCTGGCTTACTACCGCTCCGCACACCGAGCCCCACACACGCCGGTATTAGGGCTACCGTTGAGGCGTGCACGAAGAGCCCATCGACCCGTTCGCCGGTGACCCGGCCGATCCTTCGGCCGAGCTCGACGACAGCGGTGCCGACGACCCGTTGACCGCCGCCGAGCGCCAGGACGTTCTCGAGGACCTTGCCGACCTCGAGATCTACCAGGCGCTGCTCACGGCGATCGGTGTCCGTGGGCTCGTCATCGAGTGTGAGGACTGCCACGAGCCGCATTACTTCGACTGGGACCTGCTGCGGGGAAACCTGAAGCACCTGCTCACGTCGGGCCGGCCGCGGGTGCACGAGCCGGCTTTCGACCCGGACCCGGACCATTACGTCACATGGGAGTACGCGCGGGGTTACGCTGACGGGGTCCACGACGCACTCGCGAGCGCCACGGACGACAACGAAGGCTGAGTCCGCGGGCACCTTCGTTTAGGTTTGCCGCGCGCGGGGTACCGACGCGGCATGGCACGCGACGCTAGCTCACCAACCCGGCACGGAAGGCCGCCGCTACGGCGTGTGCCCGGTCGCGTGCTCCCAGTTTCCGGAACAGCCGGCGAGCGTGCGTCTTGACCGTGTCCTCGGAGACGAAGAGCTCCCGGCCGATCTCGGCGTTGCTCTTGCCGTCCGCCATGCCGCGCAGCACCTGCAGCTCGCGCTCGGTGAGCTCGACGCGCCGCCGCGGCGGTTCGCCGGGCATGTCGCCGCGCTGCTGCGGCACGCCGGCGCCCACGATGCGGGCGTTGGGCACCCCGACCGCCGTCCTCGCCGCACCGGGCAGCCCCCGGCCCGCCGGAAGCATCCCGCCGGGCGTCTGGGCCGGCGTGCCGACCCGCGCGGGCAGGACCGGCTCGCCGTTGCTGCCGCGGCCGACCTGGCTCAGCACCAGCAGCACCGCCTTCGCGAGCGTCGTGACCGGGTCCGCCGTGTCGACCCGGATGACCGCCCTGGCACCGGCCGCGATCGCCGCCGCCGCCGCGCGGGGCTCCTCCGTGCCGAAGAAGACCACCGTCGAGCCCGGCGACACCGCCAGGACGCGGCGGGAGAACTCCGCGCTGTCGGGCCGGGCGAGGGTCGGGTCGGCCAGCACCAGGTCCGCGGGCTGCTCACTCAGACGGGCCAGGGCCTCGACCATCGTGACGGCGGTCCGCACCGCGTGTGCCACTCCGAGCCTGGCCGCGGCCGCGGCGACCGTCTGTGCCGCGACCTGTGTTCGCACACACACCAAAATCGTACGCACCGTCGTGCTCCTCTCTCTCAAAGAGAGAAACACGAAATGGCGAGATCTAGACGTGGTTTCGCCGCGATTGGCCTACGAGAAATTGACCGACGACATCCCGTTACCTGCGGCGGTCTCGCGCGTTGTACAGGGTTTGTGCCACTCGCGAATTCCGGCCCGCAAGCTAGGAAGGAGGGGCGAATGACGAATGTGACTCGACTGCCCGGCCCGATCGCGGACATGTGGGACTGGCAACGTCTCGGCCTGTGTCGCGGGCGGGACAGCGCGCAGTTCTTCCACCCGGACGGCGAGCGTGGCGCGTCGCGCGGCCGGCGTGAGGCGGCGGCGAAGAACGTGTGCCGGGCGTGCCCGGTCCGGGCGCAGTGCGCGGCGCAGGCCCTGGCGACCCGCGAGCCGTACGGCGTGTGGGGCGGCTTCAGCGAGGGCGAGCGCCTGCGGCTGCTGGCCGTCGGCTGGGAGGACTGCGCCGTGCGGGGCCAGGAGAAGGTCGACGTGTCGCGCCTGGAGGCGAAGCTCGGGCTGCGTCCTTCGCCGCCGCCCATCCAGCTGCGCACGATCCGCACCCACCCGGCGCCCAGCGTGCCGTCCCAGCGGCGCCGCGCCGGCACCGACCGCGCCCGCCCCGCCGCCCGGTAACGGCGGGGAGCGAGTCTCCAAGTACGAGCCGCCGGCCGCGCCGGCGGACATGTGCGGGTCAGCGCACCTCGACCTGCACCGAGTGCCATCCGGTGGCGCCGTCGGGGTCCGGCGGCGCCACGGCGTCTGTCTGGGTGTCGCCGCCGTTGTCGGTGGCGCGGACGGTCAGCCGGTGCTTGCCGGGCGTCGCGGTCCACGGCAGCGTCCACTGCCGCCAGGTGTCGATCGACGGCACGGCGGCGAGCTTCGCCTGCTGCCAGGGGCCGTCGTCGACGCGGACCTCGACCTTGGAGATGCCGCGGTGCTGGGCCCAGGCGACCCCGGCGATGACGACCTGGCCGGCCGCGGGCCGGCCGCCGTCGCGGGGTGTGTCGATCCGCGACTGCGTCTTGACCGGCCCTTCCCGGGCCCAGCCGCGATTGATCCAGTACGCGTCGAAGTCGGCGAACGACGTCAGTTCCAGCTCGGCGAGCCATTTCGTGGCCGATACATATCCGTACAGGCCGGGCACCACCATTCGAACGGGAAATCCGTGCTCGATCGGGAGCGGTTCGCCGTTCATCGCGATCGCGAGCATCGCGTCCCGCCCGTCGCGCAGCAGCGCGGTCGGGGTGCCGGCGGTCCATCCGTCGACGGACCTGCTGACCACCTGGTCGGCGCCGGCTTTCGGCCGGACCTCGTCGAGGAGGTCGGCGATCCGCACGCCCTGCCACTTCGCGTTGCCGATCAGGTCGCCACCGACGTCGTTGGAGACGCAGGCGAGCGTCACGTACCGCTCGATCATCGGCCGCTTGAGCAGCTCGTCGAAGGTGAGGGTGAGCGGCTTCTCGACCCGGCCGTGGATGCGCAGCGTCCAGTCCTCCGGCGACACCTGCGGCACGACGAGGGTGGTGTCGATGAGGTAGAAGTCCTTGTTCGGCGTCACGAACGGGGCCAGGTCCGGCAGGTTGGCGTCGGCCTCCGCCGGCAGCGGCGTGGCGGTGTCGGGCACGACCGGGACGCGCACGGCCGCGCGGTCGGCCTCGACGTCGCGGCGGGTCGCCCACCAGCGGGCGGTGAGGCCGGCGACGAACGCGGCGGCGAGCGTGCCACCGGCGGCGCGCAGGAAGAAGCGGCGCTGCTCATACGACTCGATCGGCGGCCGGACCAGCAGCCACCGCAGCACGCCCGCGCCGGCGAGCGCCCCGGCGACGGTCGGCACGAACGCGTACCAGGGCGCGTCGTGGCGGGTCATCGCCGCCAGGACGCCGATCACGGCGAACAGGCCGATCCCGGCATACCCGTACATCATCCGGCGCAGCGACAGGATCCCGACGACCGCCGCGAAGACGGCGAGGATCAGCAGCGTCCCGGCCTGCAGCGCGATCTTGTCGTACGTGTAGAAGACCGCGACCGCGAAGTCCTTCACGGGTGCGGGCACCGCGTCGATCACGACCCCGCCGACGGAAACGAGCGGGGAGGTGGTCGCGCCGGTCAGGATCGAGACGACCTCGGCGACGCCGAGCGCCACCCCTGCGGCGGCCATGCCGGCGAGCGCGCCGTTCCGTTTGCTGAGCACGGCTCCAGTCTGCGCCGCGCACCACCACCCACCAAGGGCGGTAATCGATCCATAAGGAAGAAGGGCCCGGTCACAGGACCGGGCCCTTCTTCCGACGCTCAGAACTCAGAAGCCCGGGCCGTGCGAGTGGCCGTGGCCGTGCCCGTGGCCGTGACCGCCACCGGCGGCGGGCTCGGGGGCGACCGGCTTGTCCACGACCAGGCTCTCGGTCGTGAGCAGCAGGCCGGCGATCGAGGCGGCGTTGGAGACCGCGCTGTGGGTCACCTTCACCGGGTCGACGATGCCGGACTTGACCAGGTCGACGTATTCGCCGGTGGCGGCGTCGAGGCCGTGGCCGAAGTCGAGCGCGGTGACCTTGCCGACGACGACGTAACCGTCGAAGCCCGCGTTCTGCGCGATCCAGCGCAGCGGCTCGACGAGCGCCTTGCGCACGATCGAGACGCCGACCTTCTCCTCGCCGGTCAGGCCGAGGTCGCCGTCGAGGACCGGGAGCACCTGGGCCAGGGCGGCGCCGCCGCCGGGGACGATGCCCTCCTGGACCGCAGCCTTGGTCGCGGAGATCGCGTCCTCGATGCGGTGCTTGCGCTCCTTCATCTCGACCTCGGTGGCGGCGCCGGCCTTGATGACCGCGACCCCACCGGCGAGCTTGGCGACCCGCTCGTTGAGCTTCTCCTTGTCCCAGTCGGAGTCGGAGGCCTCGATCTCCTTGCGGAGCTGCTCGACCCGCGCGGAGACCTCGCTCTGCTCGCCGCCGCCGTCGACGATCGTGGTGAGCTCCTTGCCCACGACGATGCGCCGGGCCCGGCCGAGGACCTCGGTGCCGACCGACTCGAGCTTGTAGCCCAGCTCGGGGGCCACGAGCTCGGCGCCGGTGAGGATCGAGATGTCCTGGAGCATGGCCTTGCGCCGGTCGCCGAAGCCGGGCGCCTTGACCGCGACGACCTTGAAGGTCTTGCGGATGGCGTTGACCACCAGGGTCGACAGGGCCTGGCCCTCGACGTCCTCGGCGATGATCAGCAGAGGCTTGTTGTCCTTGACGATCTGCTCCAGCAGCGGCAGCAGCTCCTCGATCGCGGCGATCTTCTGGGTGGTGACGAGGACGTAGGTGTCCTCGAGCACCGCCTCCTGCGACTCCGCGTCGGTCACGAAGTGCGGGGAGATGTAGCCCTTGTCGAACTGCATGCCCTCGGTGACTTCGAGCTCGGTCGTGAGGGTGGAGCCCTCCTCGACCGTGATGACGCCGTCGCGGCCGACCCGCTCCATCGCCGAGGCGATCAATTCGCCGATGGTGGCGTCCTGCGCGGAGATGGTGGCGACCTGCGCGATCTCGGTGTGGCTGGCGACAGGGGTCGCCTTGTCCTTGAGCGCCTTGACGACGGCGGCCGTCGCCAGGTCGATGCCGCGCTTGATGCCCGCCGGGTTGGTGCCGGCGGTAACGTTGCGCAGACCCTCACGGACCAGCGCCTGGGCCAGCACCGTGGCGGTGGTGGTGCCGTCGCCGGCGACGTCGTTGGTCTTGGTGGCGACCTCTTTGACCAGCTGGGCGCCGAGGTTCTCATAAGGGTTGGTGAGCTCGATCTCTTTCGCGATCGTCACACCGTCGTTGGTGATGGTCGGGGCACCGAACTTCTTGTCCAGGACGACGTTGCGACCGCGCGGGCCGAGCGTGACCTTGACCGTGTCGGCCAGGCGGTTGACGCCGTGCTCCAGCAGGTGCCGCGCATCGTCGGAGAAGCTCAGGATCTTCGCCATGCGTGTGATGTCCCTTCAAAGCGACACCGCCCCGGCCGCAGCGCTCCTGCGCACGGGTCCGGGGCGGTGGCCACTGATCTACTTGGTCTGGGTCACTTCTCGATGACCGCGAGGACGTCACGGGCGGAGAGCACGAGGTACTCCTGGCCGCCCCACTTGACCTCGGTGCCGCCGTACTTCGAGTAGATGACGGTGTCGCCGACCTTGACGTCGATCGGGACCCGGTTGCCCTTGTCGTCGATGCGACCGGGGCCCACAGCCTGGACGGTGCCCTCCTGGGGCTTCTCCTTGGCGGTGTCCGGGATGACGATGCCCGAGGCGGTGGTCGTCTCAGCCTCGTTGGCCTGGACCAGGATGCGGTCCTCGAGCGGCTTGATCGCAACCTTCGTCGCGGTAGTCACGGGCATACCCTCCTGGGGTATCGATTTCTTACGCTATCGAGTGCCCGGTGAAGCCGTCGTCGCGGGTGCCGGCTCCAGCCGGTTGGCTGGCACTCTCATGTCGAGGGTGCTAATCGGAGGTTATGTCGCGGGCTAGCACTCCGTCAAGGAGAGTGCCAAACACGCCACGAAATCACCCGTCGTCGGCTACGCGACGGACAGCGGCCCGACATCACATACCGATCTACGCTCACCTGTATGAAGAGGCTGCTCGGCACGTTGATCGTCGCGACCCTGACCATGGGGTCCCTCGCCGCCTGCGGCAAGAAGGACGGCGGCGACGTTGCCGCGGAGGCCAGCAACGGCCCCTCGAACTCGGCCGAGTTCGGCGAGGGCCCCGGCGGCGCCTCGGCGTCGCCCGGCGGTGGGGGCACCGGCGGGACCGGCGGCACCCAGGATCCGGTCGCGGACAAGAGCGCCGCCGGACCCACCTATCCGGGTGACGCCAAGGGCTACTGCCAGGCCGCCGTGTCCGCCTGGACCAAGAACGACATGAACCGGATCAAGCAGCTCGCGAGCAGCGGCGCCGTGTCCAACTTCCAGTACATCGAGAAGGGTGCCGACCACAACTGGAAGTACGTGAAGAAGGACGGCTCCGAGTGCGTCCTGCGCAACGACCACGGCGACCAGCTCCAGGTCACGATCGACGAGCACAACCTGGGCAAGCCGCAGGCCATCACCGACGTCGTCATCGAGAAGACCGAGTACCCGTCGGACGCGTCCAGCTACGTGCAGAACTTCATCAACGCCTGGTACAACGGCAACACCGCCCGGATGGCCAGCTACTCCAGCCAGTCGATCGCCGGCAGCTACGGCGGCAAGAAGGCGCCGCCGAACTGGACCGAGGGCCAGCCCAAGGAGGACAAGGGCGACTACTGGCTCGTGCACGGTTCGTCGAACGCCGGCGACAGCTATACCTTCAAGGTTCGCAAGAGCCTCGGCAAGGCCGGGGGCATCCTAGGGATTTCATAGACGCATGCTCGAACAGGCGATCCAGGCCGCGGCCGCACTCCCTGACGGCGACCCGCTCGCCGCCGCGTCGGCGCTGCGGGCGGCCGGCTTCCCACCCGACCTCGCCGCCGCCGCGCTCACCCAGGTGGCGCTGCGGCGCAAGGCGGTCACGAAGTTCGGCGCCGACGCGGCGGTGATGCACTTCACCCGCGCCGGCCTCGAGCAGGCGACCAGGGCTCCCGTCGCGGCCCGGCGGGCGGCCCGGCTCGCCGCCGCGGGCGCCACCCGGGTCGCGGACCTCGGCTGCGGCATCGGTGCCGACACGATCGCCTTCGCCCGCGCCGGGCTGCGCGTGCACGCGGTCGACGCCTCGCCGGAGACGGCCTCGACGGCGTCGGCCAACGTCCACGCGTTGGGGTTGGCGGCCGGTGTACTGGTGGAGGCCCGCGACGCGACCGAGGTGCCCCTCGACGAGGTGGACGCCGTGTTCTGCGACCCCGCCAGGCGCACGTCCGGCGGGCGGCGGGTGTTCGACCCCCGCGCCTACTCGCCGCCGTGGGACTTCGTGGTCGGCCTGGCGGCGCGGGTGCCGATGACGGTGCTGAAGCTCGCGCCGGGCATCGACCACGCGCTGCTGCCGCCCGGCGCGGAAGGGGAATGGGTCTCGGTCGACGGTGACGTGGTCGAGGCCGCCGCCTGGTGCGGCCCCCTCGCGGCCGCTCCCCGCCGCGCGACCCTGTTCCAGGGATCACAGGTCTTCTCGCTGACCGGTTCCGGCACGACCGCCGCACCTGTCGGACAGGTCGGAAATTTCGTGTATGACCCTGACGGGGCGGTGGTGCGGTCGCATCTCGTCGCCGAGTTCGCCGCCACGGTCGACGGCACCATCGCCGACCCGACCATCGCCTACGTCTACACCGCCTCTGCCGTGCCGACCCCGTTCGGACGCTGCTACGAGGTGCTCGACCAGCTGCCGGTGGCCCTGAAGCGGCTCCGGGCGGCGCTGCGCGCCCTCGACGTCGGTTCCCTGACGATCCTGAAACGCGGCTCGGCGTTGGACGTGGAGGAGCTGCGCAGGTCGCTGCGCCTGTCCGGCACCCGGCCCGCGGTGATCGCGCTGACCAGGGTCGCCGGCGCCCCCGCCGTCCTCCTGCTGCGGCCCGTCGCTCAGTAGAGCTGCTGCCCCAGGCGGCGCTGGAGGTCGATGAGGACGTCGTCGGCGAGGTCCTCCGGCGGGCGGCGGCCCAGCTGCTCCGTGAGCATCCGCCCCGACTCCCGGCACATGTCCCACGTCACGCGCTCGTGCAGCCACCGCAGCCACTCGACGACGTCGTTGATGAAGAACGCGACGATCTGCTCCGACCCCCGGACCCGCCGCTCCTCCGCCATCACCGTCAGCGCCGCCGCCAGGCGCCGCCGCGGGAAGTCGTGCCCGGCGAGCGCGTCGGCGAACACGTCCGCCCGGTGCCGCGGCGCGGTCGGCGCGACTGTCAGCTTCGGGAACGGCGGATCGCCCGACGTCCACACCTGCGCGCTGCGCGGCACGAACTCCGGCTCCAGCACCACGTCGATCCGCGACGCGTGCCCCGGGTCGTCGACGGCGACGAGCACCCGCGGCTCCACCGAGCTGACCTTCGTCACGAACCGCGACAGCCCCGTCGCCTCCTCCACGCAGAACCGCGCGTCCGGCAGGTCCAGCACCCCGTCGAACACCAGCCGCCCGACCCGCGGCCCCGCCCCCTGCCACAACCTGACCCTGACCAGCCCGACCTGCGGCCTGGCCGCCACCCGCACGTGCCGGTCCGTCGCCGTGATCGGCCCGTCGCCGTCGAACACGGACATGTCCCGGCCGCTGGTGGCGCCCAGGAAGATGTGCCCGAAGCCCAGGTACATCTGGACGGCACCGATCTGCATCTCGCTATTGTGGGCCAGTGGCGAGCAAGGGCACCCCGGCGACCGCACTGTTGGCGCGGCAGAAGATCGTGTTCACTCCACACACGTATGAGGTCGACCCCCGGGCCGCCTCCTACGGCGAGGCCGCCGCGGCCGCCCTCGGCGTCGCGCCCGACCGCCTCTTCAAGACCCTCGTCACCACCGTCGACGGGCAGCTCACGGTCGGTGTCGTGCCCGTCTCCGCGTCCCTGGACCTGAAGGCCCTGGCCGCCGCCGTCGGCGGCAAACGCGCCGCGATGGCCGAGCCCGCCGCCGCCGAACGCGCCACCGGCTACGTGACCGGCGGCATCTCCCCCGTCGGCCAGCGCTCCCGGCTCCCGATCGTCATCGACGCCTCGGTGTCCGGACTGTCCACGATGTACGTCTCGGGCGGCCGGCGCGGCCTGCAGATCGAGCTCGCCCCCGACGACCTCGTCAAGGTCACCGGCGCCGTCCTCGCCCCCATCGCGACCCACTGACCATGCCCCCGCCGGACGAGGCCCGCCCGCACGCACCGGCCATGCGCGCCTCCGACGAGGACCGCCGGCGGGTGATCGACGCGCTCCAGCACCACACCCAGGCCGGCCGCCTCACCCTGGACGAGTTCGCCGACCGCTGCGACACCGTCCTCGCCGCGAAGACCCTCGCCGAGCTGCGCGCCGCCACCCACGACCTGCCGGCGCTCCCACCGGCACCGACGCCGGCGCCCGCGGGCACGTCGAACGACCGGCACGTGCTGTGGGTGTTCGCGATCGCGCTGGTCGCGGCCGTCCTGCTGGGCATCGTCTACGCCGCGTTCCACTGACCCCCTACGCCGTGGGCTGGTGGGTGGTGCCGTGCCAGGACCGCCACAGGGCGGCGTAGGCACCGCCGGCGGCCACCAGGTCGTCGTGGGTGCCGAGCTCGGTGATCCGGCCGTCCTCGACGACGGCGACCCGGTCCGCGTCGTGGGCGGAGAACAGCCGGTGCGCGATGGCGATGACGGTCCGCCCGTGCAGCGCGCCCGCCAGTGAACGCTCCAGGTGGCGGGCGGCACGGGGGTCGATGAGGGACGTCGCCTCGTCCAGGACCAGCGTGTGCGGGTCGGCGAGGACGAGCCGGGCCAGGGCGAGCTGCTGCGCCTGGGCCGGGGACAGCGGCGGCTCGCCGAGGACGGTGTCGAGGCCGGCGGGCAGGGCGTCGACCCAGTCGAGGGCGTCGACGGTGGCGAGCGCGTGCCGGAGGTCCGCGGTCGTCGCGGACGGGCGGGCGAGGACGAGGTTGTCGCGGACGGTCCCGAGGAAGACGTGGTGCTCCTGTGTGACGAGGGCGACATGCCGGCGCAGCGACGACAGCGGCAGGTCCGACAGCGGGACGCCGCCGATGGTGACTGTGCCGCCGCCCGGCGGGTAGATGCCGGCGAGGAGCCGGCCGAGGGTGGACTTGCCGGCGCCGGACGGGCCGACGATCGCGAGCCGTTCCCCGGGCCGGACCTCCAGGTCGATGCCGTGCAGGACGTCACGGCCGTCGACGTACGCGTACCGCACCCCTCGCGCGACGATCCGCTCGTCGGCGGGGACCGCGGCGGCACCGGTGGCGGGGACCGGCACCGACTGGACGCCGACGATCCGGGCGAACGAGGCGAACCCGACCTGCAGGTGGTCGAACCACGACAGGACCCGGTCGAGGGGGTCGATGAGCGCCAGGAAGTACAGGACGGCCGCGGTGACCTGACCGACCGTCGCCCACCCCTCCGCGACGAACCACCCGCCGGCGACGAGCGTGACCGCGCCCGGCAGCGCGTAGCCGAACTCCGTCAGCGGGAACCAGACGGTGCGCAGCTTCAGCGTGTACATGTTCCGGTCGTACAGGCCGCGCAGATGCTCCTGGGTGCGCTCGACCCGGCGCCGCCGCAGCCGCAGGACGTCCACGGTCCGGGCGCCCTCGACGGTCTCGGCGAGCCCGTCGGTCAGCTCGGCGAACGCGGCGCTGGACGCGAGGTATCCGGCCGGCGCCCGCCGGAAGTACCAGCGCGAAGCACCCCACAGGATCGGCACGGCGACGAGGGCCGGCAGCAGCAACAGCGGCGACACGAGCGCGACGGCGCCGATCGTCAGGATGACCTGCAGGATGCCGACGACGACCTCCGGCACGGCGAACCGGACCGTGTCCGAGGTCCCCTCGACGTCACGGGACGCGCGGGTGAGCAGGTCGCCGGTGCCGGCACGCTCCACCGTGGACGGCGGGACGGCGAGGACCCGGTCGACGAACTCCTCCCGCAGCGTCGCGAGGACCTGTTCGCCGAGGCGGGCGGAGGCGAGTCTGGCGTAGCGCACCAGTACCGACACGGCGACGACGAAACCGGTGATGGTGAGCGCGATCCGGTCGACGGTCCAGGTGGTGGTGCCGGCGGAGGTCTTCTCGACCAGGTCGCCCAGCAGGCGCGGGGTGACGAGGCCGGCGACCGCGGCGCTGACGTGCAGGGTGACGACCAGCGCCAGCATCCGCGGGTGCTCGCGGACGAGCCGCCGCAGGTACGCGCGGACCTCGGCGCCGGAGGCGACGGGCAGCAGCATCAGGCGTCCTCCTCCCTGGTGACGGTCGCGCTGTACGCGGGGCAGGTGGCGAGCAGCTCGCGGTGGGTGCCGGTGGCGGCGACCCGGCCGGTGGCGTCGACGAACGCGACCACGTCGGCCCGGTCCAGCAGCAGCGGGCTGGTGGTGCACACGACGGTGGTCCTGCCGGCGCGGGCGGCCGGCAGGCGCCGCGCGATGAGGGCCTCGGTGTGGGTGTCGACGGCGCTGGTGGGTTCGACGAGCACCAGGACCGGCGGGTCGAGGGCGAGCACGCGGGCGAGCCGCAGCCGCTGCTGCTGCCCGCCGGAGAAGTCGCGCCCCCGCTCGGCGATCTCCGTGTCGAGCCCGTCGGGGAGCGCGTCGACGATGTCCTGCGCCGCGGCCGTCTCCAGCGCGCCCAGCACGGCGGTGTCGCTCTGCGCGGTTTGGTGGCTTTTTGTGGTTTGGTTGCTTTTTGTGGTTCGGTTGCTGCCCAGCTCGTCGCGGAGCCGGCCGCGGAAGAGCCGGTCGTCGTTGTCGGCGACGACCACGTGCGACCTGACGTCGTCGATCCGCATGGTCCGCAGCGGCACGCCGAGCAGCCTCGCCTCCGACCCGGGGTCGAGCAGGCCGATCCGGTCGGCGATGGCCGCGGCGTGCTCGGGGCGGGCGGCGGCGATGGCGGTGAGCCGGCCGTGGCCCGCGGTGAAGCCCGACCCGGGGTCTTCGAGGTCGCCGTCGTGCGGCGCCTCCGGACGGGCGGGGTCGTGCAGCTCGGGCTCGACGCGCAGCAGCGACACGACCCGGCCGGCGGCGACGTGCCCGCGGGTCACCTTCTCCGCGACCTCGGTGAGCGTCCGCAGCGGGCTGACGAGGAACGCCGCGTACGCGTAGAACGCGACCAGCTCACCCGGCGTGATCTTGCCCGCGACGGCGAACCTGGCGCCGAGCCACGTGACCAGCGCGACAAACAGCCCCGGCAGCAGGATCTGGGCGCCTTCGAGGAGCGTCTCGACCATCGCGACCCGGATGCCGGCGGCGCGCACCTGCTGCGACTCGGTCCTGTACCGCCCCGACACGACGTCCTCACCGCCGATGCCGCGCAGGATCCGCAGCCCCGACACGATGTCGGCGGCGCGGCCGGTGAGCGCGCCGGCGAGCTCCCGCTGCGCGCGGCGACGCTGGTGCAGCGGCTTGAGCAGCAGCCCCACGACGGCCACGAGCAGCGGCACGCCGATGACGACGACGAGCCCGAGCGGCACCGACACGTCGAGCAGCAGCACGGACACGACGACGATCGCGACGACGGCCCCACCACCGCGGGCGGTGACATCCATCGCGTACCCGACATGATCGAAGTCCGTGGTGCCGATGCTCACGACCTCGCCGGTGGCGACCTTCTTCGGCAGGGTCGCCCCGAGCCGCGTCGCGTGCCGGGCGGTGACCTGCATGGTCCGGAACCCGGCGGACAGGAAGTTCGTGACGGCGAACCGGTGCCGCATGATGCCGCTGACCGCGGTCACCGTCCCGAGCCCGAGCAGCGCCCCACCCGCCGCGCCCAGCGCACCCCGGTCATGGCTGGTCAACGCGTCGACCCCCGCACCGAGCGCCGCCGGCACGAGCGCCTGACTCACCATCCAGACGATCCCGAGCGCGATCCCCGCGATGATCGTCGGCAGCTGGTGCCGCAGCACCCATAGCAGAAACCGCGCGGCGGACCTGCTGTCAGGCTCCCCCGGCTCGTCGATCGGCAACCGTTTCATGGCCCGCCGACGGTAACCCGGAAGACCGGTCGGACGCCTTACATTTTCCGCCCGCCGGACCGCCCCCGCGGCCCGTCCTCAGCGGTCGACCTCGGTGAAGTCCCACGCCTGCGGCCGCCGCGACACGAGATGCGACGGCGGGTCCGCGAACTCCTCAGGCGTGCTCCCCCGCCACTTCGCGATCACCACCAGCCGATGGTCCGTCGACGAGTACACCTCACTGCTGATGTGCAACGGATGCACCTCGACCTTGGGCAGCATCGCCTCACACACCCACGACAGCAGCTCGTCGAACGCCTCCGGGTGCGCCCGGACCTCCCACATGCGCACGATCACGGCGCTGGACTCTACTCCCATGCCACTCCCACCGTCCTTCCCGCTCCTGCCCACCATGCCACCCCACCGACCGCCCCCTGCGAGCCGCCTGCTCTGACTGGCCGGCCGCTGCGGCGGACTGGCTGCTCTGGCTGGTCGGCCCACTTCTGCGGACCGGCTGCTCCAGTGGGTCACGCCTCTTCTGCCAGCCGACCGCCCCGGCTGGCCGGACGATTCCTTCCCACCGGCCGCTCAACTGGTCCATCACTTCTGCCGGCCGACCGCTCCGATTGGTCGGGCTGCTCCTGACCAGCTGACCGCTCTGGCTCGCAGCCGCTCCCAGCGGACGCCGACTCCCACCGGTCCAAACTTCCACCGCCCGGCCACTCCCACCGTCCACGTCGAGCCGCTCCCACCGATCAGCAGCTCCCGCCGATTCGCCACTCCCGCTGGCCGGCCAACCCCGCTGTTCAAGCTGCTCCCACCGGTCAACGACTCCCACCGATCGGCGACGCAGGCGGCTTCCACCGATCGGTCAGCTCACCGCTCTGCCACTCCCGCTGTCCAAGTCGAGTCGCTCCCACCGGTCGGCCCACCCCCGCCGGTCCGCCACTACCGCTGTTCAACCTGCACCCCGGCGGCCGGCAACTCCCGCCAGTCCAGCACTACCGCTGTTCGAGCTGCACCCGCCGGTCGGCCACTCCTGCTGTTCGTGCTCCTCCCGCCGAACGGCCGCCCCCATCGAACAGCCACTCCACCAAACGGCTCCTCCCACCGAACAGCCGCTCCCGGCGAACGGTGGATTCCGCTGTGCAGGTCGAACGGCCGCTCCCGCCAAACGGGCTCCCCGCCGAACAGCCACTCCCGTCGAACAACTCCTCCCGCCAGACGGCCACTCGCCAGACGGCCACTCTCGCCAGACGGCCACTCCCGTCGAACGGTGAATTCCGGCGGGCGGTCGCTTCCGCTGTGCAGGTCGGACGGCCGCTCCCGCCAAACGGCTCCCCCGCCGGACGGCCGCCCCGTCGAACGGTGAATTCCGGCGGGCGGTGGATTCCGCCGTGCAGGTCGAACGGCCGCTCCCGCCGAACGACTCCGCCCGCCGAACAGCCGCTCCCGCCAACGGCCGCTCCAACGCAAACGGCTCCGGCCGGCGGGCGGCCGTGCTCGCTGGGCGGTGGATTCCGCTGTGCAGCGGGGCGGGTGGTCAGGCGGTGACGAGGGTGATCGGCATCGCGGAGTCGGTGGGCAGGGCGAGCCGGCCCGGGGTGGTGCCGGCGGCGACGAGGTGAGAGCCGAGGGCGGCGACCATGGCGCCGTTGTCGGTGCAGAGGTTGGGGCGCGGGACGCGCAGCGTGATGCCGTGCTTGTCGCAGCGCTCCTGGGCGAGGGCGCGGATGCGGGAGTTGGCGGCGACGCCGCCGCCGATGACGAGGGTCCGCACGCCGCCGGCGAGGCAGGCGTCGACGGCCTTGGCGGTGAGCACGTCGCAGACCGCCTCCTGGAAGCTGGCGGCGACGTCGTTGACGGGGACCGGCTCGCCGGTGCGCTGCCGGGCCTCGACCCAGCGCGCGACCGCGGTCTTCAGGCCCGAGAACGAGAAGTCGAACCGGTGCTCGACCAGGTCCCGGGCGGCGGTCAGCCCGCGCGGGAACGGAATGACGATCTGCCCCTCGCGGGCGGCTCGGTCGATCGGCGGGCCACCCGGGAACGGCAGCCCGAGCAGCCGCGCGACCTTGTCGAACGCCTCCCCCGCGGCGTCGTCGATGGTGGCGCCGAGCGGCTCGACCCGGCCGGCGAGGTCGTCGACCCGCAGCAGCGACGAGTGGCCGCCGGAGACGAGGAGCGCGATCGCCGGCTCGGGCAGCGGGCCGTGCTCGAGGGTGTCGACGGCGACGTGCGCGGCGAGGTGGTTGACGCCATAGATCGGTTTGCCGGCGGCGAGCGCATACGCCTTGGCCGCGGCGACACCGACGAGCAGCGCACCGGCGAGCCCGGGCCCAGCGGTGACGGCGATCGCGTCGACGTCGCCGAGCGTGATCCCCGCGGTGTCGAGGGCGCGCTGGACGGTCGGGACCATCGCCTCGAAGTGCGCGCGGCTGGCGACCTCGGGGACGACCCCGCCGAACCGCGCGTGCTCCTCCACGCTGGACGCGACCTCGTCGGCGAGCAGCGTGTGCCCGCGGACGATGCCGACGCCCGTCTCGTCGCAGGACGTCTCGATGCCGAGGACGAGGGGCTCAGTCTTCACGTCTCATCACCAACGCATCCGTGTTGCTCGGCTGGTAGTAGCCCTTGCGGACGCCGACACCTTCGAACCCGTAGCCGGCATACAGCTTCTGCGCGGGCAGGTTGTCGACGGCGACCTCGAGCAGCACCTGCTGGATGCCGTGCCGGGCCGCCTCGTCGAGCAGCGCCTCGAGCAGCCGCCGACCGATGCCCTGCCGCTGCGCGTCCTTGCGGACCCCGACATTCTGGATCCACGCCTCGTCGGGCGGGGCGAGGGCCAGCCCGGCATAGCCGACGACCCGCTCACCGTCGAGGGCCACGAGATAGTGGTGACCGTTGGCCAGCTCATTCCAGAACATGCCCGCGGACCAACGCTCCTCGCCGAACAGCTCGTCCTCGATCGGCAGCAGCGACTCGATGTGAAACCAGCGGAGCTCGGCCAGCTGGACGCTCACCGCAGCGCCGGCTTCCGCTCGCCGGGCGCGACGGCGTCGGGCCTGCGCAGGTAGAGCGGGACGAGCGCCTCGCTGGGCGCCTTGGACAGGACCCGGTCGGCGGCCAGCTCGGCGAGCGCCCGCGCGGACGGATACAGCAGCGGCAGCACCGGCAGGCCGAGCACATCGGCATACTTCCCGGCCCCGTCACCCGCCGCCGCGTCGACGACAAGGCCTCCACCGGCGGCCACCGCGGCGGGCTTGTCGACGGCCGGGCCGGTGACGCGGGTGCCGTCGTGATAGACGGCCCAATAGATCTCCTTGCGGCGGGCGTCGGTGGCGACGAGGACGCGGCCGGGGAGGGGGTGGCCGATGCCGTCGAGGGAGCAGACGCCATAGACCGGGACGTCGAGGGCGTGGGCGAGGGCGGCGGCGGTGACCATGCCGGCGCGCAGGCCGGTGAACGGGCCGGGGCCGGTGCCGGCGACGACCGCGGCCAGGTCGCCGGGCGCCACCTGACCTTCGGCGAGGACCGCATGGATCTGCGGGGCGAGCAGCTCGCCGTGAGCCTTGCCGTCGACGGTGACGCGCTCGGCGACGACGGTGACCGCGAGCTCGTCGACGCGGACGAGCGCGGCCGTCACCGCGGGCGTCGAGGAGTCCACCACCATCACCAGCACGCCGCCAACTCTACCGACCGGGTCCGACACTTCCCGCGGTCGTCGTCCGCGTCAGTTAACAGGCCTGCAACGAGCCAGGCCTAGCATCGGCCGACATCGACCCGCGCGCGGCAGGGAGAGCGGTATGACTGAGCCGGTCCTGGTCGTGGACCTGGGGTCCTGGGCACTGTCCGCCGCCGTCGTCACGCGGGACCAGTTGCATCTCGTGCGGGATCCGGCGACCGGCGCCGCCCGCTGGCCCGGCGGGGCGAGCCTCGACCCGGCGAGCAAGCGGCTGGTCGCCGGGGAGCAGCTCAGGAACCAGCACCCCCGGCACTACGTCGACGGGGTGCGGCGGGCCGTCGACGCGAACGCCCCGATCTGGCTCGGCGACCAGCTGGTCAACGGCGCCGAGCTGGTCGCGGCGGCGCTCGACGCGGTCGTCCAGGAGGCGCGGCGGCAGCACGGCGACGTCAGGCGGCTCGCGGTGACGGTGCCGGCGGCGTATCGGACGCACGACCCGCGCAGGGAGATGCTGGTGACGGCCGCGGCGGTCGCCGGGTTCCCGGACGTGGAGCTGGTGCACGACCCGTCGGCGGCGGTCGCCGACCCGTTGGCGCAGCTGGACCTGCCCGACGGCGCGTATGTGCTGGTCTGCGACCTCGGGGCAACCTGGAGCGCCACGCTGACGCAGGTGCAGCGCGGGATGGCGGTGCCGTTGAGCCAGGAGAGCTCCGGCAGCGGGCGCGACCTCGACGTGGTGCTCGCCGCGGACCTGCGCGCCACCCTGGCGGAGTGGGTGGAGCCTGCGTTCGCGGCCGGCGGCGACACCAGCGTGCGGGCCAACTTCCACGCCCTCGACATCGTGCGCAGGCTCAAGCATCGGTTGAGCGAGGCGCCGGAGGCGACGGACCAGGTCGAGCCGGGAGCTCCGCCGTACACCATCCGCCGGAACCTCCTGGAGCAGCTGACCGAGCCGGCGAACCGGTGGCTGATCGCCAGCTGCCGGGCGGTGGTCGCGCGCGCCGGGATCGTGCCGGCGGAGCTGGCGGCCGTGGTGCTCGACGGCGGCTGCTCGCACCTGCCGGGGGTGGCGCAGGCGCTGCACGCGGGGCTCGGCCGTCCGGTGACGCGGCCGCCGGAGCCGGAGCTGGCGGTGCTGCGCGGCGCGGCCCGGCTGGCCGGCGACAGGGGGACGCGGACGCTGCCGGCGGACCCCGCGCCGTGGCGGGTCGAGCCGCTCGCGTGGACGGTCCCCGGCGGGCGGGGGCGGCTGGTGCGCTGGCTGGCGAAGGAGGGCGAGCCGTATCCGGCGGGCGCGCCACTCGCGCAGGTCCGCACCGCCGACGACCGGGTCTTCGACCTCACCGCTGGACGCACCGGCGGGGTGCTGCTGGAGCACCGCGTGCCGGTCGGCGGCATGGTGGTGTCGGGCGCGGCCGCGGCGCACGTGCGGATCGTGCCGACCGCCGAACGGTTCCAGCTCGCGAAGCGGCACCACCTGCGGGTCGCGGGCGACTGGCTGCTGATGCCGGACCGCCGGATGCTGGTCGAGTGGTCGCGGACCGGCGAGTACGTGAAGGTCCGCGCGGTCGACAGCGGTGCGCTGGTCACGGAGCTGCGCCCCGGTCGCGGCGCGGGCCGCCCGCAGCACGGGCAGGTGGCGCTCGGCCCCAACCAGCAGCTGTCGCTGGTCACCTGGGACGCCGACGGGCACTTCGCCGTGTGGGACGTCCTGTCGGGGCGCATGACCAGCAGCTTCTCCGACGGGCACCGGCCCGACGCGGTCCTCGTCAACGAGGGCGAGTGGCGGCTCGTCGCGTCCGGTGAGGGTGCGGCGAGCGTCGGCCGGTACCGGCGGGACGTGGCCACCGTGTGGGACCTGGCGACCGGGGCTCGGCTCGACCGGATCGTCGGGGAGGACCTGATGCGGCGGTTCGCCGGCTACACGGGCACGAGCCGCGCGGACGCGTTCGCGACCGAGATGGCGAGCCCCGACGGGCGGCTGCGGGCCGCGGTGCTCGACGGCTCGGTGTGCGTGCGGGACGTCGAGACGGAGGCGGAGGTGTTCCGCGCGGACCTGTCGCCGGCGCGGCAGGTCCGGACCGCGTTCTGCCACCAGGGGCGGCACCTGCTGGCCCGCCGGACCGACGACGAAGGCACATCGATCGACGTCTGGGAAGTCCTGCAGCCCGCCTAGGCTTCAGCGCTGCTTCATGGCGTTTTCTTCGCCGGTACGAGATGTGCCACCCGGGCGGGCCAGCCGGCGCCGTGCGGGACGACGGTGACGGTGCGCGTGTCGTCGTCGTGGCGGGTCAGGCGCAGCTCGAGGTGGTCGTCGGCGAGGTGCTCGACGAACCCCTCGCCCCATTCGACGAGCGTCACCGAGTCCTCGACGGTGGCGTCGAGGTCGAGGGCGTCGAGCTCCCCGATGGGGTCCTTGACGTCGCCGAGGCGGTACGCGTCGACGTGCACCATCGCGGGGCGCCCGGCGACGACGGGACGGTGCACGCGGGCGATCACGAACGTCGGCGACGTCACCGCGCCCTGCACGTCCAGCCCTTTGCCGATCCCCTGCGCGAGCGCCGTCTTGCCGGCGCCGAGCGGTCCGGTGAGCAGCACGATGTCCCCGGCGTGGAGGACCGTGGCGAGCTTCCGCCCGAACTCGTGCGTGTCGGCGGCTGTCGGCAGCTGTACCGCTTGCGTCACCGGTCCTGGACCCTTTTCAGGAACGTCTCGATGGCGTCGTTGACCTCTTCGGCGTGCTCGAGCATCACGACGTGCCCGCCGTCGGCGACGACGACCAGCTCCGCCTCCGGCAGCACCGCGGCGATCTCCCGGGTGTGGGTGAGCGGGGTGAGCACGTCCCGGTCCCCGCAGACGAGCAGCACCGGCACCTTGCGCAGCGGCCCGAGGACCAGCAGCCGGGCGTGGGTGTAGAGGGTCCGCAGGTACCGCGCGATCACGTCCGTCGACGTGGTGGTGTTCATCTTCTCGACGTACGAGACGAGGGCGGGGCTCGGGCGGGCGGTGCCGAAGCCGTACCGGCGGGTCAGCAGCCACGCGAGGTCGGTGGACGCCCGCCGGGCGCGGTCGACGACACCGGAGCTGATCGGTCCGGCGATGCCGACGACCGGCAGCAGCGGCCGCTTGAACTTCGCGACCACCTCCGGCAGGCCGAACGTGACCTGGTCCAGCTTGCCGGCGGACGTGGAGATCAGCACGACGGCGTCGACCCGCGACTCGAACAGCTCCGGGACCTGCTCGGCCAGCGCCATGATGGTCATGCCGCCCATGGAGTGGCCGATCAGGACGACCCGGCCGGTCGGGGCGGCCGCCTGCAGGACCGCGCGGAGCCCCGCGCCGAGGGCGTCGAGGGAGTACTCGCCCTTGCGGAGCTTCCCGGAGCGGCCGTGGCCCGGCTGGTCGTAGAAGATCATGCGGTGCTTGCCCTCCAGCGCCCTGCGCTGGAAGTGGAACGTGCCCATGTCGAGGCAGAACCCGTGCACGAACACCAGCGTGGGCGCGTCGTCCGGCCCGTCCTCCGGCCCGTCCACGATCTCGACGTGCAGCTCGATGCCGTCGTCGGTGGTGACGGTCAGCTCCTCGTCGGAGTCCCAGACGCCGAACTCCTCGTCGGCGTAGACGTCGTCGGCGCTCTTGGACCGGTGCACGAGGTACCGCTCGGTCGCGACCCCGGCGGCGACACCAGCGGCGGCCACACCGAGGATCGCGCCGATGATCCCGACCTTCCGGCGCCGGCTGCTCTTCTCGACCTCGCTACCCGTCATGCGCTCTCTCCCAGGTACACCCGCGGCGTTCTGTTGCTGCCCATCCGCGTGACGATCTCGTAGTTGATCGTGTCGGCGGCCACGGCCCAGTCGTCGGCGGTCGGCTCCCCGCGCGTGCCGGCGCCGAAGAGCACGGCCTCGTCGCCCGCGCGGACGTCGTCGTCGCCGCAGTCCACGACGATCTGGTCCATGCACACCCGTCCGACGACCCGGCGCACCTTCCCGCCGATGTGGACGAGCCCGCGGCTGCTCGCCGAGCGTGGCACCCCGTCGGCGTACCCGACCGGCACCAGCGCCAGGTTGGTGTCCTTGAGAATCTTGTACGTGTGGCCGTACGACACGCCTTCGCCGGCTTGGACGGCCTTCACCAGCGCCACGCGCGCATGGACACTCATCGCGGGCCGCAGGTCAGGCGCGCCACCCGGAATCGGCGAGAGCCCATACGTGGACAAACCCACTCGGACCAGCTCAAAGTGGCTCTCGGGCAGCGTGAGCGCCGCCGCGGAGTTCGCGAAGTGCCGCAGCGGCGGCTCGACCCCCAGCCCGGCCGCCACGTCGAGCGCCTCGTCGAACGCCAGCTGCTGCCGCAGAATCGACGGGTGCCCCGGCTCGTCCGCGCACGCGAAGTGACTCCAGATCGCCGCGATCTCCACGTCCCCGTCGGCCTGCGCCTTCGCCGCCGCCGTGACCAACGCCGGCCAGTCCCCGCGCCCCGCCCCGTTCCGCGACAACCCCGTGTCGATCTTCAGATGCACCGCCGCGGCCCGCCGCACCTTCCGCGCCGCGTCCACGATCTCGTCCAGCGCGTCGATCGACGACGCCGACAGGTCCACGTCCGCCGCGACCGCCTCGCCCAGCGGCCGCCCGGGACTGTGCAACCACGAAAGGATCTTCACCCCGCCGCCGGCGCCGTGCTCACGCAGCGCCAGCGCCTCGTCGAGCGTGGCGGTGCCGAGCCAGGTCGCCCCGCCCCGCACAGCGGCCTCCGCGACGCGCAGCATGCCGTGCCCATACGCATCGGCCTTCACGACGCTCATCAGGGCCGTCCCAGGCCGCAGCATCCCCTTGAGGGTCGCCACGTTGTGCCGGATCGCGTCGAGGTCGATCCGGACCTGAGCCTGCCACATGCGCCTAAGCCTAAGCGGTGCCCCCACCACCCGGCTCAACCCCAGTTCCCGGCCAGCGGGCGAACACGCAGCGTGACTGGGATCGGCGTGTCGGGGCGGATTGCCGGAGGGGGTCAGTGGTGCAGGGTTGACACCGCCTCGCGGAGGTGGGTGGCGACGTCGGCGGCGGTGACCGGGCCGGTGGTGGCGGCCAGGCGGCCGGCGAGGCCGTGGGTGAAGGCGGCCCCGACCGCCGCCTGTTCGGCGGGCAGGCCGGCGGCGAGCAGGGAGCCGAGCAGGCCGGCGAGGACGTCGCCGGTGCCGCCGGTGGCGAGGGCGGGGGTGCCGGTCGGGTTGACGTACACGCGGCCGTCGGGGGTGGCGACGATCGTGCGGTTGCCTTTGAGCAGGACGACGCAGTCAATGCGCTCGGCGAGGTGCGCGGCGGCGGCCATGCGGTCGTCGCCGGGGGCGCCGCCGGCGAGGCGCTGGAACTCGCCGTCGTGGGGGGTGACGACGGTCGGGGCGTCGCGGTCGCGGAGCCAGTCCGCCATGCGGGCGTCGACGAGCAGGGTGAGGGCGCTGGCGTCGAGGCAGGCGGGGACGGGCGCGCCGAGGACGGTGCGCAGCTCGGCGTAGGCGCGCTCGTCGGTGCCCATACCGCTGCCGCACGTCCAGGCCTGGACCCGGCCGGCGTCGGCGACCCGGTCGCTCGCGATGACCGTCGGGTGCTGGGTACGGACGAGTGGGGCCGCGCCGCCGGCATAGCGGACGAGGCCGGCGGGGCCGGCCAGGGCGCCGGCGACGGAGAGGACGGCGGCGCCCGGGTACTCGTCGGAGCCGGTCGCGACGCCGACCACGCCGCGGGAGTACTTGTTGTCGTCGGCGGTGGGGCGGGGCCACCAGGCGGCGACGTCGGCGGCGTCGGGCACGTAGCAGGCGGGGTCGCCGGTGAGGAAGGGCGTCAGGCCGATGTCGACGAGCTCGACGAGTCCGCTGTGGACGGCGCCGGCGCCGACGAGCAGGCCGGGCTTGAGGACGCCGAAGGTGACGGTGATGTCGGCGTGGATGGCCATGCCGGTGACGGCGCCGGTGTCGGCGTCCACGCCGGACGGCACGTCGACGGCGATGACCGGGGTGCCGCGCAGCGCGCCGGCGACGTCGGCGACGCGGCTCCCGACCGGTTCCCGCAGGCCGCCGCGGCCGCCGATGCCCAGGATGCCGTCCACCACGAGATCGAACCCGCCGGCGAAAGAAGACCCGATGACACCGCCGGCGGCCTGCAGGGCGGCGAGCGCCCCGGTGTGGACGCGGGAGGGGTCCAGGACCAGCGCCGAGACGTGTACGCCGCGGCGGGCGAGGAAGGCGCCGGCGTAGAGCGCGTCGCCGCCGTTGTTGCCCGGGCCGACGAGGAGCAGGACGCGGCTGCCGTACACCTTGGGCAGGGTCTGCGCGCAGCGCCTGGCGAGGCCGGCGGCGGCGCGCTGCATGAGCGCACCGCCGGGCAGGGTCTTCATGAGGGCCTCTTCGGCCGCACGGACTTGCGCCACCCGCCAGGCGGCTCTCATGACACGATCACAGCGCCAAGCCTGTCACATACGCCTATTCGACGGTAACCGACTTGGCCAGGTTGCGCGGCTGGTCGACGTCGTGTCCGCGGGCCGACGCGATCTCGCAGGCGAGGACCTGCAGCGGCACGGTCGTGACCAGCGGCGCCAGGAGCGTCGGGGTGACCGGCACGTGGAAGAGGTGGTCGGCGTAGGGTTCGACCGCCGTGTCGCCGTCTTCGGCGATCACGATCGTGCGAGCGCCCCGCGCCCGTACCTCCTGGATGTTGGAGACGACCTTGTCGTGCAGGACGCCGCGGCCCCGGGGCGACGGCACCACACACACGACGGGGGTGCCTTCGTCGATGAGGGCGATCGGGCCGTGCTTCAGCTCGCCGGCGGCGAACCCTTCGGCGTGCATGTAGGCGAGCTCCTTGAGCTTGAGCGCGCCTTCGAGGGCGACCGGGTAGCTGACGTGCCGGCCGATGAACAGGACGCTCTTGGCGTCGGCGAGCTCCCGGGCGAGCTTGCGGATCGGCTCCATCATCGCCAGGACCTGCTCGACCTTCTGCGGCATCTCCTGCAGCTGCGCGACGACGGCGCCGACCTCGTCGGCGTACTTGATGCCGCGGACCTGCGCGAGGTGCAGGCCGACCAGGTAGCAGGCGACGAGCTGGGTCAGGAACGCCTTGGTCGAGGCGACCGCGATCTCGGGGCCGGCGTGGGTGTACAGGACGGCGTCGGACTCGCGCGGGATGGTGGAGCCGTTGGTGTTGCAGATGGCCAGGACGCGGGCCTTCTGTTCCTTCGCGTGCCGCAGGGCCATGAGGGTGTCCATGGTCTCGCCGGACTGGGAGATGGCCACGACGAGCGTGGAGCGGTCCAGGACGGGATCGCGGTAGCGGAACTCGCTGGCGAGCTCGACCTCGCAGGGGATGCGGGTCCAGTGTTCGATCGCGTACTTGGCGACCATGCCGGCGTGGTACGCGGTGCCGCACGCGACGATGAAGACCTTGTCGACGTCGCGGAGGTCCTGGTCGGTGAGGCGCACCTCGTCGAGCAGCAGGTCGCCCTGCTCGTTGAGCCGCCCGAGGAGGGTCTCGGCGACGGCGTGCGGCTGCTCGGCGATCTCCTTGAGCATGAAGTAGTCGTAGCCGCTCTTCTCGGCGGCGGAGATGTCCCAGTTGATGTGGAAGTCCTTGCCCTCGGCGGGGTTGCCGAGGAAGTCGGTGATCACGATGGCGTCGCCGGTGATCAGCACGACCTGGTCCTGGCCGAGCTCGACGGCCTCGCGGGTGTGTTCGATGAACGCGGCGACGTCGCTGGCGAGGTAGTTCTCGCCCTCGCCGCGGCCGACGACGAGCGGCGAGTTGCGGCGCGCGCCGACGACGGCGCCCGGGGCCTGGGCGTCGACGGCGAGCAGCGTGAACGCGCCTTCGAGGCGGCGGCAGACGGCCCGCATCGCGTCGGCCAGCCGCTCGGCGGGGTCTTCCACCGAGCTGCGGGAGACCTCGAAGCTCAGCAGGTGCGCCGCGCACTCGGTGTCGGTGTCGCTGGCGAACTCGATGCCCTGCTGCTCCAGCTCGGTGCGCAGCTTCGCGAAGTTCTCGATGATGCCGTTGTGGATGACGGCGACCCGGCCGTCGACGGAGCGGTGCGGGTGTGCGTTGCGGTCGGTGGGGCCGCCGTGGGTGGCCCAGCGGGTGTGGCCGATGCCGGTGGTGCCGGTGTCGAGGCCGTCCTCGCTCTGCAGGGCCTTCTCGAGGTTGGCGAGCTTGCCGGCGCGCTTGGCGGTGCGCAGGACGTCGTCGACGATGGCGACCCCGGCGGAGTCGTACCCGCGGTACTCCAGCCGGCGCAGGCCGTCGAGAACGATGGTCAGGGCCGGACGCGAACCGGCGTACCCCACGATTCCGCACATGTCCCGTACCGTAGCAGACATTCGAGCATGCCCGATGCTCGAAACTGTCGTGATTGCGCACGACGCCTGCGCACAGTGGGACGAAAGCGACGCGTGCCACCCCCGGGCCGGGGGGTAGCACGCGTGACAGGCGAGGTCAGGCCAGCGAGGAGCGGATCTGGGCGCCGCCGTCGATGACGAGCGTCTGGCCCGTCATCCAGCGCGACGCCGGCCCGCCCAGGAAGGTGATGACGTCGGCGATGTCGTCGGGTTCGCCGATGCGCCCCAGCGGGAGGTGCTCGCTGAGGTACTGCTCGTTGTTCTCCCACAGCCCGCGGGCGAGCTTGGTGCGCACGATGCCGGGCGCGACGCCGTTGACCCGGACCGCCGGGGCGAGCTCGGCGGCGAGCTGGCGGGTGAGGTGGATGACCGCGGCCTTCGTCGCGTTGTAGTAGCCGATGCCGGGCTCGGTGAGCAGCCCGCCGACGGAGGCGACGTTGACGATCGCGCCGCCCCGGGACGACATCGACGCCTTCCAGGCCAGCTGGCTCCACAGCACGGGGCCGAACTGGTTGAGCCGCGCGGTCTTCTCCGCGCGGACCGGGTCGATGTCCATGAGCGGGCCGAAGTACGGGTTGGTGCCGGCGTTGTTGACCAGGACGTCGATCGCGCCGAACCGGGCCATGGCGGCGTCGACGGCGGCGCCGGCCTGGTCGGGCTCTGCGGCGTGCGCGGCGTGGGCGAGCACCCCCGCGGACGGATGGGCGGCGCGGATCTCCTCCGCGACGGCGTCGAGCGCCTCCTGGTCCCGGGAGGTGAGCACGACGTTGCAGCCCTGCGCGGCGAAGGCGACGGCGGTCGCCTTGCCGATGCCGCGGGATGCGCCGGTGACGAGAACGGTGCGGGCGTCAGTCATGCGCCGCACGTTACTCCCGAGTAGACCCCTTCATGTCGGCCATGGCGGCGTCGGTACGAGACGACCGCCGCCACCGCGCGTGACCCGGAAAGCGAGCTGAGCCGGGGGCTAGACGGGAGAGACGGGAGAGACAGTGCGGACGATGGCGGCGATGCGCTCGGCGGCCTCGCGGGCGATCGCCAGGGTGGACGCCTCGACCATGACCCGGACGAGCTGCTCGGTGCCCGACGGGCGGAGCAGGACCCGGCCGGCGCCGCCGAGCTCCGCCTCGACCTGCTTCGCGGCGTCGAGGACCTGGGCGGCCTTGGCGGCCGCGGCGCGGTCGCCGACGGGCACGTTGATCAGGACCTGCGGCAGCCGCTGGACGACGGAGGCGAGGTCGGCGAGGGTCCGGCCAGTGCCGGTCATGCGGCCCATGAGGTGCAGGGCGGTGAGCACGCCGTCGCCGGTGGTCGCGAAGGCGGGCATGACGATGTGCCCGCTCTGCTCGCCGCCGAGGGCGAGGCCCTTCGCGCGGAGCTCGTCGAGGACGTACCGGTCGCCGACGCGGGTCTCGAGAAGCCGGATGCCGGCGTCGGCCATGGCGATCTTCAGGCCGAGGTTGCTCATGACGGTGGCGACGAGCGTGTCGTCCTTGAGGTGGCCGCCGTCGCGCATGGCGAGGGCGAGGACTGCCATGATCTGGTCGCCGTCGACCTCGTCACCGTCGGCGGTGACGGCGAGGCAGCGGTCGGCGTCGCCGTCGTGGGCGATGCCGAGGTCGGCGCCGTGCTCGACGACGGCGGCACGGAGCTGCTCGAGGTGGTTGGAGCCGCAGTTCTCGTTGATGTTGAGCCCGTCGGGGTCCGCGTTGATCGCGACGACGGACGCGCCGGCCCGCCGGTACGCCTCGGGGGCGGCGGAGGAGGCGGCGCCGTTGGCGCAGTCGACGACGACCTTGAGCTCGACGAGCGGGCCGGGCAGCGACGTCAGCAGGTGCCGGACGTAGCGGTCCTCGCCGTCGTCGAGGTCGGTGACGCGGCCGACACCGGCGCCGGTGGGGCGCACCTTGGTGCCTTCGGTCATGAGCCGCTCGATCTCGTCCTCGACCTCGTCGGGGAGCTTGTGACCGCCGGCGGCGAAGAGCTTGACGCCGTTGTCGGGCATCGGGTTGTGCGACGCGGACAGCATCACGCCGATGTCGGCGGACAGCACGCCGGTGAGGTAGGCGACGGCCGGGGTGGGCAGGACGCCGACGCGGATCACGTTGGCGCCGGCGCTGGTGAGGCCGGCGACGACGGCCGCCTCCAGCATCTCCCCGCTGGCCCGCGGGTCGCGGCCCACGACCGCCAGGGGCGCGTGGGAGTGGTCGCGCTCGAACAGCGCCTGGGTCGCGGCGATGGCGACGGCCATTGCCAGCTCGGGAGTCAGGTCGGCGTTGGCGCGTCCGCGGACGCCGTCGGTGCCGAAGAGTCGCCCCACTGCGATACCTCCGTTGAGCTTTTAGGCCGCGAACCGTCGATCCGAAAGGGCCGCGAACGCAAACCGGCCGGGTACACCTCCAGGGTGCACCCGGCCGCGAAGCTTGGTTAGCGCTTCGAGTACTGCGGAGCCTTACGGGCCTTCTTCAGACCGTACTTCTTGCGCTCGGTGGCGCGGGCGTCACGGGTGAGGAAGCCGGCCTTCTTCAGCGCCGGACGGTCGTCGGGGTCGTTCTCGACGAGCGCACGGGCGATCGCGAGGCGCAGGCCGCCGGCCTGGCCGGTGGTGCCGCCGCCACGCAGGTTGGCGAACACGTCGAACTGCTCGAGCTTCTCGACGATCACCAGCGGCTCCTTGACGGACTGCTGGTGGACCTTGCTGGGGAAGTAGTTCTCCAGCTCGCGGCCGTTGAGGAGGAACTTGCCGGTGCCGGGAACCAGGCGGACCCGGACGATGGCCTCCTTGCGGCGGCCAACGGTCTGGATCGGCTGGCCGGCGCGGCGGGAACGGGTCGGGACCTTGGCCGTCGCCTCAACGGCGGGGGTCTCGACGGTGGCGACAGCAGCAGCGGCCGGCTCAGCGGCCTCGGTGTCGATGGTCTCGACGGTCTCGTCGGTCACGCTCAGTCCTTCGTCCGCGCTCACTGCGCGATCTGCTTGATCTCGAACGGCTGGGGCAGCTGCGCGGCGTGCGGGTGCTCGGCGCCCGCGTAGACCTTCAGCTTCCGGATCTGCCGGGCGCCGAGGCGGTTGTGCGGGAGCATGCCCTTGACGGCCAGCTCGATCGCCCGCTCCGGGTTCTTGGTCAGCAGCTCCTCGTAGCCCACCTTCTTGAGCCCACCCGGGAAACCCGAGTGGCGGTAGGCGACCTTGGTCTGCCGCTTGTTGCCGGTCAGCGCCACCTTGCCGGCGTTGATCACGATGACGAAGTCGCCGGTGTCAACGTGCGGGGCGAACGTCGGCTTGTGCTTACCGCGCAGCAGCGTGGCGGCGTGCGTGGCCAGGCGGCCGAGCACTACGTCCGACGCGTCGATCACGTGCCACACGCGCTCGATTTCACCCGGCTTCGGGCTGTACGTACCCACAGGTCTACCTTGTCTTCCACGTCGTCGGTTCTGGGGTGCGCTCTCATGGCGGCGCTAAAGGGGCGCACGACCACCTAGCGTACCCGAACAGTGGGGACGCCTTGTCATCGCACAACAGCGGTCCACGATACCGGGCCGCTGTTGTGCGAGTCAAAACGGCCTCAGACCCCCTCGAGCCTGCCGGGTGACCTGCGGAGGTAGACGAACCAGGTGACGGCGAAGCAGACGGCGTAGAAGGCGAGGAAGGCGATGTACGCACCGTCACCGGTCTTGTACGCGAGGAACGACTGCCGGAACGCGAGGTTGACCAGCACGCCCCCGGCCGCGCCGATCGCGCCGGCGACGCCGATGAGCGCGGTGGCGAGCCGCCGGGACTGGTTCTCGTCCGTGGGGTACTTGGCGCGGAAGATCGCCGGGATCATCTTGTAGGTCGACCCGTTGCCGATGCCGCTGAAGACGAACAGCGCGATGAACCCGGTCAGGAACAGCGGCAGGGAGTGCTGCCGCGACGCGGTGAGCACCAGGGTGGCGCCGAGGGCCATGCCGACGAAGTTCCAGAAGGTGATCCTGGCGCCGCCGAAGCGGTCGGCGAGGAGGCCGCCGACGGGGCGGATGAGCGAGCCGAGCAGCGGGCCGAGGAATGTGAGGTAGGCCGCCTTCACCGGGGTGTCGAAGTCGGACTTGAACTGCACGAGGAGCACCTGGCCGAACGCGAAGCCGAAGCCGATGAACGAGCCGAACGTGCCGATGTACAGCAGTGACATGATCCACGCGTGGCGGTCCTTGATCACGTCACGCATGGCCCGCCGGTCGTTCGCGGCGTGCGCGAGGTTGTCCATGTACAGCGCCGCGAGGGTCGCCGCGATCACGATGAGCGGCAGGTAGATCAGGATGATGAGGCGCGGGTGACCGGCGCCGGCGGTCGCGAGGACGAGCAGGCCGACGAGCTGGACGGCGGGGACGCCGATGTTGCCGCCGCCGGCGTTGATGCCGAGCGCCCAGCCCTTCAGCCGCTGCGGGTAGAAGGCGTTGATGTTGGCCATCGAGGAGGCGAAGTTGCCGCCGCCGACGCCGGCGACGGACGCCACGATCAGCAGGGTGGTGAAGGAGACGCCGGGCTCCAGGATGATGCCGGCCAGGATGCTCGGCACCAGCAGCATGAGGGCGCTGAAGATGGTCCAGTTGCGGCCGCCGAAGGTGGCGACGGCGAACGTGTAGGGCAGCCGCAGCACCGCGCCGACGAGCGTCGGGGCGCTGGTGAGCAGGAATTTCTGGGCCGGGTCGAAGCCGTACTTCGGGCCGAGGAAGAGCACGAAGACCGACCACAGGCTCCAGATGGAGAAGCCGATGTGCTCCGACAGGATGGAGACGATGAGGTTGCGCCGCGCGATCTTCGCGCCGCCGTCCTCCCAGAAGGTGCGGTCTTCTGGCCGCCAGTCGCTGATCCAGCGGCCGCCGCGGCGGGGGGCCGGGGGCTGTGCGCCAGGCTCGGTGGTTTCCACGGCGAGAGTCATGACGCGGAAGTTAAGGACGCCACGTTTCGGTCGCGCGCACCGCTTCTTGTCCTGACCGAAACGTTTCCCCCACGTCGGCGGCCGCCCGGTTGTGAGAACCGGACGGCCGCCCGCGGAGCAGAGATCGGCTGCTAGGCCTTGGTGAAGATCCAGGTGCCGGTGTCCGGGCCGCCCTGCGGCGGGCCGAGCTTCAGGGTGGTGCCGCCCGAGCAGTCGTAGCTGCTCTTCTTCAGGACGGGCTGGGCGTCGACGGCGCCGCCGGTGTCCGCGGTGCCGGTGCCGGCGAAGTCGGCGATGGAGGTCTTGTCGGCCACCCGGACCGCGGCGGGGCTGGTCAGGTCGACGGTGACGGTGAGGGTGCTGAAGTCGACAGTGCCGACGGGCTCCCACGTGCCGGTCGCCGCCGACGGGGTCTTGACGGTGCCGTTGACCTTGCCGCCGTAGCCGAAGCTGCCCTTGACGTCGCCGCCGGAGACGGTGAACGCGAAGGTGACCGGCTTCATGGCGCCGAAGTCGACCTGGGCCTTGCCGGCGCTGTCGACGGTCAGCGTGGTGCCGCCGCCGCCGGTGAAGGTCCCGGTGACGGGTCCGCTGAGCTTGCCGTCGAGCCCGGTCGCCTTCCAGGTGCCGACGAGGCACGGCGCCGCGGCGCCGGTCCCGGACGTGCCGCCGGGGGTGCCGGACGTGGCGCCGGCCGAGCCGCCCGGAGCCCCCGCCGAGGCACCGGCCGAGGTCTTGCCGCTGGCACCGGCGCCGGGGGTGCCGGCTTCGCCGCTGCAGCCGGCGAGCCCGACGCCCAGCGCCGTCATGGCCACGATGGTGACCTTGGCGGTCGAGCGCATCTGGTTCCTCCTCATATTGGGGTCCGTTACTGTCTACCCCCGCGAGCAGATCGTCGAACCGTACCGTGGGACGATCTGGCACAACCTTCACCAGGCTGTGGCTGCGCCGTAACGTCCTGCTCAACGCTCTAGTGAGGCGCTCTTAGCAGGCGCGAAACATTTGGGACCCTGGAGCGAAACCGCCCGGCGTCAGCCTTTTGGCCATGAAGGTCGTCGTTGTCGGTCACGGCATGGTCGGGAACAGGTTCCTGGAGGCGCTCCGCGCCCGGGACACCGGGAACGCCTGGGAGATCACGGTTCTCGCCGAGGAGAGCCGTTCCGCGTACGACCGGGTGCGGCTGTCGGCGTTCTTCGACGGCGTGTCCGCCGAGGAGCTCACCTACGACGTGCCGGACGGCGTCGACCTGCACCTCGGCGAGCCGGCCCTGGCGATCGACCGGGCCGCCCGCAAGGTCACCACCGCGCGGGCCATGTACGAGTACGACGCGCTGGTCCTGGCGACGGGCTCGTCGGCGTTCGTGCCGCCGATCACCGGCGTCGACCAGCCGGGCGTCTTCGTCTACCGCACCCTCGACGACCTGGAGGCGATCCGGGCGCACGCCCAGGGTCGCGAGGTCGGCGCGGTCATCGGCGGTGGCCTGCTCGGCCTGGAGGCGGCGAACGCGCTGCGCCTGCTGGGCCTGCGCACGCACGTGATCGAGTTCGCGCCGCGGCTGATGCCGGTGCAGGTCGACGAGGCCGGCGGCGCGGTCCTGCGCAAGTACGTGGAGGACCTCGGCGTCCGGGTGCACCTGGGCGCGGCGACCACCGCGATCCGCCAGACCCAGACGGTCAACGCGACGCTCGCGCTGACCCTGTCCGACGGGGCGCACATCCCGGCCGACATCGTCGTGGTGGCGGCCGGCATCCGGCCGCGCGACGAGCTGGCCCGCACGATGGGCCTCCCGACGGGGGCGCGCGGCGGGATCGTCGTCGACGAGGCCTGCCGCACCGAGGACCCGGCGGTGTACGCGATCGGCGAGTGCGCCGAGATCGACGGCCGCTGCTACGGCCTCGTCGCGCCCGGCTACGCGATGGCGGAGGTCGTCGCGGACCGGCTCCTCGGCGGCGAGGCGTCGTTCCCGGGCGCGGACACGTCGACGAAGCTGAAGCTGCTCGGCGTCGACGTCGCCAGCTTCGGCGACGCGCTGCGCACCGACCTGCTCGACGTCGTCTACCTCGACCCGGCGAGCGGCACGTACGCGAAGCTGATCCTGTCCGACGACGCGCAGACGCTGCTCGGCGGCATCCTCGTCGGCGACGCCGGCTCGTACCCGGCGCTGCGGGCCAGCGTCGGCGGCCCGCTGCCCGCGTCGCCCCTCGCGCTGCTCGCCGGTGACGCGCCCCGCGCGGCGCTGTCCGAGGACGCGCAGATCTGCTCCTGCAACGCCGTCACCAAGGGCCAGATCACCACGGCGATCCACGAGCAGGGCTGCACCGACGTGGCGGAGTTGAAGGCGTGCACCCGCGCCGGCACCAGCTGCGGCTCGTGCGTGCCGCTGCTGAAGCAGCTGCTCGCCGAGGGCGGCGTCGCGCCCAGCAAGGCGCTGTGCGAGCACTTCACCCAGTCGCGGGCGGAGCTCTTCGACATCATCCGGGTCCGCGGCATCCGCACGTTCTCGCAGCTCGTCGCCGAGCACGGCACGGGGCGCGGCTGCGACATCTGCAAGCCGACGGTCGCCTCGATCCTCGCGTCGCTGCACAACGACTACGTCCTGGACGGCGAGCAGGCGGCGCTGCAGGACACCAACGACCACTTCCTGGCCAACATCCAGCGCAACGGCACCTACTCGGTGATCCCGCGGATCCCCGGCGGGGAGATCACCCCCGACAAGCTGATCGTCATCGGCGAGGTCGCCCGCGACTTCAACCTGTACACGAAGATCACCGGCGGGCAGCGCATCGACCTGCTCGGCGCCCGCGTCGAGCAGCTGCCGGCGATCTGGCACCGGCTCGTCGCCGCCGGCTTCGAGTCCGGGCACGCCTACGGCAAGGCGCTGCGGACCGTGAAGTCGTGCGTCGGGTCGACCTGGTGCCGGTACGGCGTGCAGGACTCCGTCGGGCTCGCCGTCGAGCTGGAGCTGCGGTACCGCGGGCTGCGCGCGCCGCACAAGCTGAAGTCGGCCGTGTCGGGCTGCGCGCGGGAGTGCGCGGAGGCGAAGGGCAAGGACTTCGGCATCATCGCCACCGACAACGGCTGGAACCTGTACGTCGGCGGCAACGGCGGCTTCCGGCCCCGCCACGCCGACCTGATCGCGGGCGACCTCACCACCGAGGAGCTGATCCGGCTCGTCGACCGGTTCCTGATGTTCTACATCCGCACCGCCGACCGGCTGCAGCGCACGTCGGCGTGGATCGAGGCGATGGACGGCGGCCTGGACTACCTGAAGGCCGTCATCGTCGAGGACTCCCTCGGCATCGCCGGCGAGCTCGAATCGATGATGGCGCACCACGTCGGGTCCTACGTCGACGAGTGGCGGGCGACGATCGGCGACCCTGAGCGGCTCGCCCGGTTCGTGTCGTTCGTCAACGCGCCGGACACCCCCGACCCGACGATCACGTTCGCTTCCGAACGCGGCCAGCCCGTCCCCGTCGTCCTTGGAGTGCGCTCATGAAGTGGACCGTCGTGTGCCCCTTCCCCCGCCTGGAGCCGGAGCGTGGCGTCGCCGCGCTGGTCGACGGGGCGCAGGTGGCGCTGTTCCGCACGTACGACGGTGACGTGCACGCGATCGGCAACCTCGACCCGATCAGCGGCGCCGCGGTGCTGTCCCGCGGGATCGTCGGCAGCCGTGGCGACGTGCCGACGGTCGCGTCGCCGATGCACAAGCAGGCGTTCGACCTGCGCAGCGGCGAATGCCTCGACCAGCCCGGGGTGCGGGTGCCCGTCTACCCGGTGCGCGTCCGCGACGGCCTCGTCGAAGTGGCCGCGGTCGAGCTGGCGGCGGCCGAGGCCGCTACGTGAGCGCGGCCAGCGTTTTGGAGGCCAAGCCGATGTCGGGTGAGGACCTGCCCCTCGCCGGGTTCACGGTCGCGGTGACCGCCGACCGGCGGCGCGACGAGCTCAGCGCCCTGCTGGAGCGCCGCGGCGCCCGGGTCGTGCTCGCGCCGGCGCTGCGGATCGTGCCGGTCGCCGACGACACCGAGCTGAAGGCCGCGACCGTGTCCTGCGTCGACGTCGCGCCGGAGATCGTGATCGCGACGACCGGCATCGGGCTGCGCGGCTGGTTAGAGGCCGCCGAGGGCTGGGGGCTCGCCGAGTCGCTGCGGGCCCGGCTCAACGACGCGTTCCTCATCGCCCGCGGCCCGAAGGCGAAGGGTGCCGTCCGCGCCGCCGGCATGCTCGAGGCCTGGTCCCCGGAGACGGAGAGCTGCGACGAGGTCCTCGACTTCCTCCTCGGCGGCGGGTTCCCGGGCGGGATCGCGGGCCGGCGGATCGCGCTGCAGCTGCACGGTGAGCCGCACCCCGAGTTCACGACCGCGTTGCGCGACGCCGGGGCGATCGTGGTGGAGATCCCGGTGTACCGGTGGGCCCCGCCCGTCGACCCCGCGCCGCTGCGGCGGCTCGTCGACCTGATCTGCTCGCGGCTGGTCGACTCGGTCACGTTCACGTCCGCGCCCGCCGTCAGCTCGCTGCTGCGGGTGGCCGGCCCCGACGCCCCCGACGTCCTGGAGGCGCTGCGGACCGACGTCCTGGCCGCGTGCGTGGGCCCGGTCACCGCCGCGCCGCTGCAACGCCTCGGCGTGCCCGTGGCGGCGCCGCAGCGGGCCCGCCTGGGCGCGCTCGTGCGCATCCTCGTCGACGAGCTGCCCAAGCGCGCCCCGACGCTGCACGTCGCGGGTGCCGCGGTCACGCTGCGCGGGCACGCCGCGATCATCGACGGCACGCTGAAGCCGCTCGCCCCCGGCCCCATGGCGGTGCTGCGGGCGCTCGCCGCGTCGCCCGGGCGGGTCCTGTCCCGGGCAGCGCTGCTGCGTGAGCTGCCCCGCGGCGCCGACGAGCACGCCGTCGAGATGGCCGTCGCCCGCCTGCGTGCCGCCCTCGGCGGCCCCGCGTTCGTGCAGACGGTCGTCAAACGCGGCTACCGCCTCCGCATCGACTGAGGCAGGCGGCCGGCGACGGCCCCGCTACTGCAGGTAGTGCTCGACCTCGTCGACCGCGTGCGGCTCGACCTCGTCGGGGGCGACACCCTGCAGCTTCGCCGCCCGGCGGCGGCGCAGCAGGTCCCACAGCTGGTCGAGCTGCTCCTCGATGGCGCGGAGCCGCTCGTGCTCCTCGTCCTCGGAGATCTTGCCCGCCTGCAGCTGGGTCCTCAGCTTGTGCTCGTCGTCCACAAGCGCCGAGATCTGGTGGATCAACGTCTTCTCGTCCATCCCGTCATCATGCCCGGTCTTGCCGGCGTCAGCGGAGGGTGAGTGACGACCACCCGAACTGGTCGATGGGTCCGGTGCCGGCGCCGATCCGCCAGTCCGCGGCGTCGCTGATCGCCCTGCCGACGAACCCCTTCGACCAGGTGACCGCCTCGACCGGGTCGTCACCCATGGCGAGCCGCGCCGCGACCGCCGTCGCGAACGTCGCGCCGGAGCCGTCGGTGTTGCGGCTGGCGACCCGCGGGCTGTGCAGCAGCCGCGCCGCGCCGTCGGCCCACATCATGTCGACCGCGTCGTCGCCGGTGACGAAGTCACCCCCGGTGATCACCACGTACCGCGGACCCCCCGACGACAGCTGCGCCGCCGCCTTCGCCATGTCGGCGGGCGTCACGACCTCCCAGCCGACCAGCAGCGACGCCTCCTCCCGGTTGGGGGTGGCGACCAGCGCGTGCGGCAGGAGCCGCTCCACCGCCGCGGCGAGGCCCCTCCTGGACCCGCCGCCGGCCGCCTCCAGGACCGGGTCGACGACGAGGTTCGGCAGCGCGCCCGACCGGGCCCTCGCGGCGACCGCGACCGCCGTCTCCGGGTTGGGGAACATGCCGGTCTTGACCGCCGCGACCGGCAGGTCCTCCAGGACGCTGCCGAGCTGCCCCGACACCACGGTCGTCGGCTGGGGGAACACATCGGTGGTGCCGCGCGTGTTCCGCGACACCACCGCCGTCACGACCGACGCCCCGTGCATCCGCATCGCGGCGAGGGTGCGCAGGTCAGCCTGTATTCCGGAACCACCGGACGAGTCGGACGCGCCGACGGTGAGCACAACAGAGGGATTCACCGGGCTATGTGAGCACGCGGTGACGCAGCGCCACGGACAACGCGTCCGTCAGGACGTCAGCCGCGCCCCTCCCACACCGGCTCCGGCACCTCCACGACCTCACCGTCGGCCCGGAACAGCACGAACCGGTCGAACGACCGGCTGAACCAGCGGTCGTGCGTCACGGCGATCACCGTCCCGTCGAAGGTGCGCAGCCCCTCCTCCAGGGCCTCGGCGCTGGCCAGGTCCAGGTTGTCCGTCGGCTCGTCGAGCAGCAGCAGCGTCGCCCCGGACAGCTCCAGCAGCAGCACCAGGAACCTGGCCTGCTGGCCGCCGGACAGGGTGCCGAAGCGCTGGTCGGCCTGCGCCGCCAGCTCGTACCGTGACAGCGCCGGCATCGCCTGCGGCCGCGGCAGCCCGGTCCGCCAGTCGTCGCCCCGCCACAGGATCTCCACGAGCGTCTTGTCGAGCAGCTCCGGACGGTCGTGCGTCTGCGAGAAGTGACCCGGGCGCACCCGCGCGCCGAGCCGCACCTGCCCGCCGTGCGCGACCGGCGCGATCTGCACGCCGATCGGGGTCTGCGTCGGGTCCGGGTCGGTGCCGCCGCGGGCGAGCAGCCGCAGGAAGTGCGACTTGCCGGTGCCGTTGCCGCCGAGGACCGCGACCCGGTCGCCGTACCAGATCTCCAGGTCGAACGGGTACGTCAGGCCGTCCAGCTCGAGCTGCTCGCACATGACGGCGCGTTTGCCGGTGCGCCCGCCCGACAGCCGCATGCGGATGTCCTGGTCCTTCGGCGGGGTCGGCGGCGGTCCCGCCTCCTCGAACTTCTTCAGCCGCGTCTGCGCCGCCTGATACCGCGAGGCGAGCCCGTCGTTGTAGGCGGCCTTCGTCTTGTACATGAGGACCAGGTCCTTGAGCTTCTGGTGCTCCTCGTCCCAGCGGCGGCGCAGCTCGTCGAGGCGCTCGTGCCGGGCGACCCGCGCCTCGTGCCACGAGGCGAACCCACCCGGATGCACCCACGCCGAGCCGCCCTCGACCGCGACGACCCGGTCCGCGGACCTGGCGAGCAGCTCACGGTCGTGCGACACGTACAGGACGGACTTCGCCGACTCGCGCAGCCGATCCTCCAGCCAGCGCTTCCCCGGCACGTCCAGGAAGTTGTCGGGCTCGTCGAGCAGCAGCACCTCGTCGTCGCCGCGCAGCAGCAGCTCCAGGGCGAACCGCTTCTGCTGCCCGCCGGACAGGGTCCGCACCGGCCGGTCCCGGGTCTCGTCCCACGGCTTGTTCAACGCGGCGACACTCACCGTGTCGAAGAGGACCTCGGCGTCGTACCCGCCGGCCTCACCCCACGCGGCGAGCGCGTTCGCGTACCGCAGCTGCGCCTTCTCGGTGCCCTCGGCGTGCATGGCGACCTCGGCGGCGTGCAGCCGCTCCCCCGCCTTCCTGAGGCCGTCCGGGGCGAGCTGCAGCGCCAGGTCGTACAGGGTGCGGTCGTCGCCGATCATGCCGATGAACTGGCGCATCACGCCGAGCCCGCCGGAGCGCGCGATCGCACCGGTCCGCACCGGCAGGTCACCGGCCACCATCTTCAGCAGCGTCGTCTTGCCCGCGCCGTTCGGCCCGACGAGCGCGACCTTGGCGCCCTCACCGACCCTGAACGACACCTCGGCGAACAGCTCACGACCGTCCGCGAGCGTGTGCCCGACCCCTGCCACGTCCACGTATCCCACGAGTCAGGAATTCTGCGCCGCGTCCGCCGGTCCGTCGCCCGCTTTTCTGACTTCGAAGATCCGGAAGCCCTTGTGGTTGGCGTGCCGGGCGGCGCTGAACCCCTGCTCCTCCAGCCACCGCTGGAGCGAGTCGGCGCCGAGGTTCTTGGCCACGACCAGCCACGCGACGCCGTCCGGGGCCAGCCGGGGCAGCCAGCGCAGCAGCAGCGCGTGCAGCTCCGGCTTGCCGATCCGGATCGGCGGGTTGGACCAGATCTGCGTGAACCCGACAGTGTCCGGCACGTCGCCGGGCAGCGCGGTGACCACGTTCGGGCCCGTGTTCTCCCGCGCGAGCTCCAGGGCCCGCTGGTTGACGTCGACGGCGTAGATCGTCGCCCGCGGCGCGTTGCGGGACAGGACCGCGGCGATCGGGCCGTACCCGCAGCCGAGGTCCAGCAGCGGCCCGGTCTCCGCCGCGTCCGGCAGCGGGGCGCGCTGCAGCAGCACGGCGGTGCCCGGGTCCAGGCGGTTCGCGGAGAACACCCCGGCCGACGCCACCAGGCGAAACTCCTGGTCGTCGACGGTGAACTCGACGGCGTGCCGGGTTTCGGCGGCCGCCGGCTCCGCGGTGAAGTAGTGCTCGCCGGACACGATGCCCCTCCTTCGACCGGTGACGCAACGCATTGTCCCCAAGGAGGTGAACGCCCCTGCTCGCGGCCCACTCGTTCGGATAGTGCGAAACATCGCCGACACGCCACCTCCCAGGAGTCTCGGCTACCCTGTGCGACATGACTTCTGGGAACGAGCAGCGCCGGAAGCGGCGCTCCGACTCGTTCCGCCGGGACGAGGCGGACGAGGCCGACAACTGGTTGGCCGGTCTCCGCGGCAGCGGACCCGACCCGTTCACGGCGCCGCCACCGCCGTCGTACGACGAGCCGGCCTTCGACGATCTCCGCGGCGGAGGACGGGGTGATCGTTCGCGTCCGGACGATTCGCCGAGCGGGTCGTTCCGCGCTCCCCGTGACGACTCGCCCAGCGGATCCTTCCGAGCGCCGCGTGACGACTCGCCCAGCGGGTCGTTCCGGGGGCCGCGCGACGCCGCCGGGGGGCCGGGCCGTTCCCCCCGCGACGACTCACCCAGCGGGGTGTTCCGGGCCTCTGCCGTGCCGCCCCCGGCCGGGCCCCGGGTCCCGGAGGGCGGCCGGCGCCGGGCGCCGGGCGACGACTCCCCCAGCGGTTCCTTCCGCGCTCCTCGCGAAGACTCGCCTAGCGGGTCGTTCCGGGCACCTCGCGAAGACCCGCCCAGCGGCTCCTTCCGCGCGCCGCGCGACTCCGCCGGCGGCCCGGGCCGCTCCCCCCGCGAAGACCCGCCCAGCGGGTCCTTCCGTTCCCCCCGTGAAGACTCGCCCAGTGGGTCCTTCCGGGCGCCCCGTGACGACTCGCCCAGCGGGTCGTTCCGGGGGCCGCGGGACGAGCCGACGTCGTTCCGGCCGTTGCGGGACGACTCGGCCGGTGGAGCGTTCCGGCCGGTGCGCGACGAGCCCGCCGGGCCGCGGGCCGGGCGCGGCGACTCGCCGAGCGGGGTGTTCCCCAGGCCGGCCACCGTGCCACCGCCGGCACGCGCCGCGATCGAGCCGCCACCGCCCGTGGAGACCACCGAGCCGCGCGGCGGCCGCCGCCGGGCGCGCACCGACGACGAGCCCGCCGGCCGGCGCGCCGCGGAAGGTCGCCCTTCGGAGTCGTACGCGCACGGGCCCGCCCTCGAGCCGATCATCAAGCCCCTCGCGGACTACACGCCGCCGGGGACCTCGACCGAGCCGCCACCGCTCGTGCCGATCTTCCCGACGATGCGCCCCGACAGCAGCCCCACCAGCGGCTCAGGCGGCTCCCGCGGCCCTGTCAGCGGCCCCCCGGGCAGCCCGACCAGCGGCTCGGGTGGTGGCCGCCGGGCCCGTCGCGCCGCGGAGGAGGCCGACTCGCCGACGGGCGCCCGCCGCCGGTTCGACGACCCCGACAGCACCGGCCGCCGCGCCGCCGGCGGGGCCGGCGGGGCCGCGGAGAGCCCGACGGCCGGGCGGCGGGCCCGCGACGCCGGCCCCGAGACGACGTCGGGGCGCCGTGGGTTCGACACCGGTACACCAGCCGCCGCCGCAACGGAGACCGGCCCTGGCCGGCGGTCCCGCGGTGCCGAGGACCCCGCCGCGTTCCGGCGCGACGACACCGGCACGGCCCGGCGGGAGCGCGGTGGCTTCGAGCCAGCGGGCCCCGAGCCCGGCGTCGGCCGGCAACGCTCCGGCCCCGGGTTCGTCGGCGGCCCCTCCACCGGGTCGGGCTACGGCCCCGGCTCCACCGAGCCAGGCACCGGCACCGGCCGCCGCGGCGGCTTCTACACCGGCGCCCCCTCCGGCGCGGACCGCGACGACACCTCCGGCCTCCGCCGCGACGACACGTCCGGGCTCCGGCGCGACGAGACCTCCGGGTTCCGGCGGGACGACACGTCCGGGCTCCGCCGTGACGACACCGGCGTGCGGGGGCGCGGGTTCGACGACATGCCACTGCGGCGCGACGACAGGCGCGACGACAGGCGGGACGACACCGGCACCGCCCGGCGGCGCGGCTTCGAGCCCACCGGCCCCGGCTTCGACCGGACCGGCAACGGCTACGAACCGGCGAGCGCCGCGTTCGAGGCGAGCGGCACCGCGACCCGCCGCCGTCCCGGCGCCGACGAGGCACCCCACCAGCGCCGCCCGCTCGACGACGGCCTGCCGTTCGACGAGCCGTCGGGCACCGGCCGCCGCGGGCGTCCAGGCGGCGGCTCGGCCCGCGGGACGGGCGAGTACACCACCGGCGGCACCAAGCGGGCGCTACGGGAGCCACCCGGCAACCGGCCCGCGGACCGCCCCGACAGCCGGCGCCCCGGCGGCGGCCGCACCGCCAAGGCCGAGCCGGCCCGCGGCGTCGAGCACCGCCCGCACCGCTGGATCGCCGCGCTCAGTGTCATCGGCGTGATCGTGCTGCTCGGCGCGTGCGGCCTGGGCTCCTGGTTCATCTTCAAGGACGAGAAGAACGGCCCCGAGTCGGCCCGCTCGACCGCCAACGCCGGCCCGAAGAAGCGCGACATCAGCAGCCGGCAGGTCGACCCCAACCCGCTGACCGAGGCCGAGGTCTTCCCGCAGAACAACATCATCGCGGTGCCGGACGAGCCGCCGTACCTGATCCTGAAGACGCAGGCCTCCCCCGACTGCAAGACCGCGGCCACCGACCAGCTGGCGACCCTGCTCGCCGGCGCCGGCTGCTCCGAGGTCGTGCGGGCGACGATGAAGTCGCCCAACGAGGAGTACCTGATCACCGCCGGCATCTTCAACCTCGACACCGAGAAGTCCGCCGCCACCGCGTTCGAGGGCGTCAAACCCATCGTCGACGGCCAGAAGGGCCGCTTCGCCGGGATGAGCGTCGGGGCGGGCACCGGCACCGACGCGATCGTCCGCGCCCCCACCCAGCTCGGCTGGAACTACCGGGGGCACTTCATCGCGTTCGTCGTGATCGCCAGGGTCGACGGCAAGGACTTCGCGCCCGACGACCCGTACCCCAACCAGATCACGTACGACATCGTCGAGACCTACCTGGAGAACGGCATCATCGGCAACCGGGCCATCATCCAGCCGGAAGCCACCCCCGCCGCGTCCCTCCCCGGCTCGGTCCCTCCCCCGTCTTGATCAGGTAGCGGATCCGGTCGTCATGGCGGCCGGATCCGCCACTGGATCACCGGTCAGTCGGCGTCGCGGCGGCGGCGGGTCTGCTCCGAGCGCAGGCGGAGCTCCGAAGGGTCGTCGGGGTACCTGACCTCGACGAGTGCCAGGCCGTGCGCCGGCGCGACCGTCACCTCGTCGGCGCGGACCCTCCGGCTGAGCAGCCCGGCGGGCCACGAGGGGTCGCGGCGGCCGTCGCCCACGAAGAGCTGGGCGCCGACGAGGCTGCGCACCATCTGCTGGCAGAACGCGTCGGCCTGGACGGTCGCCACGAGGATGCCGTCCGGGTCGCGGCGCCAGTCGAGGCGGTTGACGGCCCGGATCGTCGTGGCGTGTTCCTTGCGGCGGCAGAAGGCCGCGAAGTCGTGCTCGCCGACCAGGCCGGCGGCGGCGGCGTTCAGGGCGTCGAGGTCCAGCGGCCGGGGCCAGGCCACCGTGTCGTGCCGGCGCAGCGGCTCGGCGCCCGCCACGGCGTCGGTGACGCGGTACTCGTACCGGCGCGACAGGGCCGAGAAGCGGGCGTCGAACTCCGGCGGCACCTCCGCGGCCGTGTGGACGCGCACGTCGAGCGGGAGCAGGCCGGCGAGCTTGCGCAGCAGTGTGGACGACAGGGCCGCCCAGCGCTCGTCGGGGACGTCGACGTGGCAGACCTGGCCGGTGGCGTGGACCCCGGCGTCGGTGCGGCCCGCGACCGTCAGCCCTTCGACCGCGCCGAACAGGCGGGTCAGGACCGTGGTCAGCTCGCCGGCGACGGTGCGGCGGGTCGGCTGGACCGCCCAGCCGGAGAAGTCGGTCCCGTCGTACGCCACGTCGAGGCGGACACGGATCAACGCACACCCTCCAAAAGAACCAGCCCGGCACCCCGTCGCGCGGGGTGCCGGGCCGTCGATTTCAGGCCTGTGGTCAGGCCTTCTTCTCGTCCTCGTCCGCAGCCGGCTCGTCCGTCGACTCCGCCGTGGCGGCCTCGTCGGAGGCGGTCGCCGACGCGGCCGCGGGGGCCTCGTCGGTGTCCTCGCCGGCCAGGACCGCGATCGAGTCGGCCTTGGCGGCCTTCCGGGCGGCGGCCTTGCGCGGCGCCGGCGCGGCGGCGACCTCGAGCTCCTCGACCAGCTCGATGATCGCCATGGGAGCGGCGTCACCCTTGCGCGGGCCGGTCTTCACGATCCGGGTGTAGCCACCCGGCCGGGTGGCGAACCGCGGCGCGATCTGGTCGAACAGCTGGAACACCACGTCCTTGTCGCGCACCACGGCGAGCGCTTGACGGCGCGCGTGCAGATCGCCGCGCTTGGCCTTGGTGATGAGCTGCTCGGCGAGCGGGCGAAGCCGCTTGGCCTTCGTCTCGGTGGTCTGGATGCGACCGTGCTTGAACAGCGACGTGGCGAGGTTCGCCAGCATCAGCTTTTCATGCGCGGGGCTGCCGCCGAGGCGGGGACCCTTGGTGGGCGTGGGCATTGGGGCTCCTCAAATCGAACAGCAGCCGGTTAGAGCTGCTCGGTCTCGCGGTAGTCGTCGGTGTCGTCGTAGGAAACATCGGCGAACGAGTCCACGACGTGTGCCGGGTCGAACGTCGGGGCGGAGTCCTTGAGACCCAGACCCATCCCGGCGAGCTTCATCTTGACCTCGTCGATCGACTTCTGACCGAAATTCCTTATATCGAGGAGGTCTGCTTCCGTGCGGCTGATCAGCTCCCCGACGGAGTTGATGCCCTCGCGCTTGAGGCAGTTGTACGAGCGGACGGTGAGGTCGAGCTCCTCGATCGGCAGTGCCAGGTCGGCAGCGAGCTGCGCGTCCTGCGGCGACGGGCCGATGTCGATGCCTTCTGCGGTCTCATCCAGCTCACGGGCCAGGCCGAAGAGCTCGACGAGGGTGGAGCCGGCGGAGGCCAGCGCGGTGCGGGGGGTCAGCGACGCCTTGGTCTCGACGTCGATGATGAGCCGGTCGAAGTCGGTGCGCTGCTCGACGCGGGTGGCTTCGACGCGGTACGTGACCTTCAGCACCGGGGAGTAGATGGAGTCGATCGGGATACGACCGATCTCCTGGCCCTGCTGCTTGTTCTGGTTCGCGGTCACGTAGCCGCGACCCCGCTCCACGGTCAGCTCCATGTCGAGCCGGCCCTTGCCGTTGAGCGTGGCCAGCTTCAGGTCGGGGTTGTGCACGGAGACGCCGGCCGGGGGCTGGATGTCGCCCGCCGTGACGTCACCGGGGCCCTGCTTGCGCAGGTACATCGAGACCGGCTCGTCGTGCTCGGAGCTGACGCACAGCTCCTTGACGTTCATGACGAGCTCGACGACGTCCTCTTTGACACCGGGGATCGTGGTGAACTCGTGGAGCACACCGTCGATCTTGATGCTGGTCACCGCGGCACCCGGGATGGAGCTGAGCAGGGTGCGACGCAGCGAGTTGCCGAGGGTGTAGCCGAAGCCGGGCTCGAGCGGCTCGATGGTGAACTTTGACCGGGTCTCGCTGATCGACTCTTCGGCGAGGCTCGGACGCTGGGAGATGAGCACTTGCGGTTCCTCCAGTTCGTTGCGCGCCCGCTATTTGACGCGCTCCGAGAGGGCGGAGCGTGATCGCCCCGCCCCCACAACACAACTACTTGCTGTAGAGCTCGACGATCAGCTGCTCCTGGACCTGGGTGTCGATGACCTGCCGCGCGGGCAGGCTGTGCACCAGGACCTTGAGCTCGCTGGGGATGAACTCGAGCCACGCCGGGACGGTCTTGCTGCCCGCGAGGCCCTGCGCGATCTGGAACGGGGTGAGCTCCCGCGACTTCTGCCGCACCTGCACGATGTCGTGCTCGCGCAGCCGGTACGACGGGATGTCGACCTTCTTGCCGTTGACCTGGATGTGGCCGTGGCTCACCAGCTGGCGGGCCGCGTCACGCGAGGTGGCGAGGCCGGCGCGGTAGACCACGTTGTCGAGGCGCGACTCGAGGATCTTGAGCAGCTCCTCACCGGTCTTGCCGGGCTTGGCCACAGCCTCGTCGAAGTAGCCGGCGAACTGCCGCTCGAGGACGCCGTAGATGCGGCGGGCCTTCTGCTTCTCGCGCAGCTGGAGCAGGTACTCGGTCTCCTTCGGGCGACCGCGGCCGTGCTGGCCGGGCGGGAAGGGGCGCGACTCGAACGGGCACTTCGGCCCATCGCACTTGCTGCCCTTGAGGAACAGCTTCATCTTCTCGCGACGGCAGCGGCGGCAGTCAGCCCCGGTGTAACGAGCCATCGTCAGACCCTCCTGCGCTTCGGCGGACGGCAACCGTTGTGCGGCTGCGGCGTGACGTCACTGATCTGCCCGACCTCGAGGCCCACGGCCTGAAGGGAGCGGATCGCGGTCTCCCGGCCGGAGCCGGGGCCCTTGACGAACACGTCGACCTTGCGCATGCCGTGCTCCATCGCGCGGCGAGCGGCGGCCTCGGCGGCCAGCTGCGCGGCGAACGGGGTCGACTTGCGCGAGCCCTTGAAGCCCACCTGGCCGGCGGAGGCCCAGGAGATGACAGCACCGGTCGGGTCGGTGATCGACACGATGGTGTTGTTGAAGGTGCTCTTGATGTGCGCCTGCCCGTGGGCGACGTTCTTGCGTTCCTTGCGCCGGACCTTCTTGACAGCGGTCGCGCCGGCGCGAGCCTTCGGCGGCATTCTCTATGCGCTCCTAGATTGTTTTCTCTACCGACCAGCTACTACTTCTTGCCCGGCTTCTTCTTGCCGGCGACCGTGCGCTTCGGACCCTTGCGGGTGCGGGCGTTGGTCCGGGTGCGCTGACCGCGCACGGGCAGGCCCTTGCGGTGCCGGATGCCCTGGTAGCAGCCGATCTCGACCTTGCGGCGGATGTCCGCGGCGACCTCGCGGCGCAGGTCGCCCTCGACCTTGAAGTTCTGCTCGATGTAGTCGCGCAGCTGCACGATCTCTTCATCGGTGAGGTCACGAGCCCGCTTGTTGCCGTCGATACCGGTGGCGGCGAGCAGCTCGATGGATCGGGTGCGCCCGATGCCATAGATGTAGGTGAGTGCGATCTCGGTGCGCTTCTCGCGCGGGAGATCGACACCAACGAGACGTGCCATAGGTGGGCGTGCTCCTTGCGTGTGCGGAGGTCTGAGCCCGCTCCACTCCCGTCTGCCCACAGACGGGCCCCGGCCTCCGACCGGGGGTGCAGCCCACGCGCTCCGCACGCGTCGCGCGCGGTGGCCCGGGGCTGGAACGGGCTAAAACATGGTGGTGCCGTGGATCTGGCGACGCCGGGACTCAGCCCTGGCGCTGCTTGTGGCGCGGGTCAGTGCTGCAGATGACCATGACCCGGCCATGCCGCCGGATGATCCGGCAGTTGTTGCAGATCCGCTTGACGCTCGGCTTGACCTTCACGGTTTGCCTAACTCTCGCTGCGCACCCCTACATGGGAGCGACAGTCCCGACCGTTTCCTGGGAACCGACACCGATTTACTTGTAGCGGTAGACGATGCGCCCGCGAGTCAGGTCATAAGGCGACAGCTCGACGACCACTCGGTCCTCGGGCAGGATGCGGATGTAGTGCTGCCGCATCTTCCCGCTGATGTGCGCCAAGACCTTGTGGCCATTGGCGAGCTCCACCCGGAACATCGCGTTCGGGAGTGGCTCGATCACTCGGCCCTCGATCTCGATGGCCCCGTCTTTCTTCGGCATGTCCTCCGCTACCTGACGATCGGGTTGGGTGTCGACGCTTGCATCCTTTTCACGGGCCCTGTTGGAGGACCCGCGCCAGCCGCGGCTCAGGCCTGCCACTAGAAGCGCGTGGGGGCATGCCTGAGTGGACGCTTTGCGCCAATGGACGAGTCTACGCGCGGTGAGCGCGATGCACCAAATCGGGGTCTCAACCCCCGCGCCGCTGCCGCCTGCGCTCCCGCTTCAGCTCCCGCGCGGCATCCGGCCCGCCCGCGAGATAGGTGCTCACCGACGTCGCGAGCAGCACCGCACCGAGCGGCCCGGCGACCCACATCGGCCAGAAGTACACCGCGTCGCCCTTGGAGATGCTGACCAGCGCCCAGATCACGACGTTGACGGTGACCGCGATCAGCCAGCCGCTCCAGATCCCGAGCAGCCAGTGCGGCTGCCGCCCGAACTGCGCCCTGGCCTCGGGCTCGGCCGGCGCGGGCGCCGACGCATACCCGCTCGCGGGCGCCACCGCGCCGCTGTCCACGGGGCGGAAGCCGGGCAGGTCGCTGAGGATCACGTCGAGGTCGCCATAGGTCCGCGCGGCGTAGGTGTCCTTCAGCCGCTCGTCGTACTCGCCGAGTGACAGCCGGCCCTCGTCGACCGCGGCCTTGAGCCGCTCCGCCACGAACTGCCGGTCGACGTCGGCCGCGCGCAGGTGCTCCCGCCGGTCCACCGCCATTTGCCACCCTCCCCGAGTCGCGTTCCCCGCAAGAAGCATCCCATCCGCGCACGCCGTTCTTCCACCCTGGCCCGCCACGGTACGACTGCCGCTCACCCTTCCCGTCCGCCCCGTTTCCGTGATCCGGAGGACTTTGTGCCGCCCTGGCGACAAGAAGTCCCGCGGATCATGAAAGAGCACCAACGCCATGAGGGATCGGCTGTGCGTCGCGCTGACCCCTTCCGAAGGACGGGGGTCGCCGCATGGCGACGGGCTAGGCGTTGACCTGCTGGCGGGCGGTGACGAGCTCGCCGAGGCGCGACCTGCCGCCGTCGGGGGCGGTGAGGACCCAGACGCCGTCGTCGCAGATGGCCATCGTGTGCTCGACGTGGGCGGCGACGGAGCCGTCGACCGTCACCACGGTCCAGCCGTCGTCGAGCTCGGCGACCTTCGGCTTGCCCTTCGTGATCATCGGCTCGATGGCGAGGGCCATGCCGGGGCGCAGCGCGGGGCCCTTGCCGGGGCGGCCGGAGTTCTCCACGAACGGGTCCTGGTGCATGGCGCTGCCGATGCCGTGGCCGCCGTAGCCGTCGACGATGCCGTAGCGGCCGGCCTTGCGGACGGCGGACTGGATCGCGAAGGAGATGTCCGTGAGGCGGCCCTTGCCGGAGCGGACGCCGCGGGCGGCGGCGGCGATGCCGGCCCACATCGCGTCCTCGGCGACGGTGACCAGGCGGCGCAGGTCGTTGCTGATCTCGCCGACGCCGACCGTGATAGCCGCGTCGCCGTGCCAGCCGTCCAGCTCGGCGCCGCAGTCGATCGAGATCAGGTCGCCGGCGCGCAGCACCTGGCGGGCGCTGGGGATGGCGTGGACGACCTGGTCGTTGACCGAGGAGCAGATCGAGGCCGGGTAGCCGTGGTAGCCCTTGAAGGACGGGATGGCGCCGGCGGCCCGGATCGTCTCCTCCGCGATCGCGTCCAGGTCGGCTGTGCTGACGCCGGGCGCCACCGCGGCCCGCATGCGGGCCAGGGCGTCGGCGACGACCAGGCCCGCGCGCCGCATGTGGCCGATCTGCTCGGGGGTCTTGAGCTCGATCTCGACCTGGTGCGCCACGGTCAGCCGCCGTAGGAGCGCAGGGCGTCGATCGCGCGGACCGTGATGTCCTCGACCGGTCCGGTGGCGTCGATGCCCACCAGCTTGCCCTGCGCGCCGTAGTAGTCGACGAGGGGCGAGGTGTCCCGGGCGTAGACCTTCAGCCGCTCGGCGATCGTCTCGGCCTTGTCGTCGTCGCGCTGGAAGAGCTCGCCACCGCAGCGGTCGCACACGCCCTCGTGGGTCGGCGCGTCGAACTCGACGTGCCAGATCTTGCCGCAGCCACGGCAGGTCCGGCGGCCGGAGAGCCGCCGGATGACCTCTTCGTTCTCCACGACGAGCTCGAGCACGATGTCGAGCCCGGTGCCGAGGTCGGCGAGGAGCTTGTCGAGGGCGTTGGCCTGCGGGACGGTGCGCGGGAAGCCGTCGAGGAGGAAGCCGTCGGCCGCGTCGCCCTCCGACAGGCGGTCGGACACCATGTTGATGGTGACCTCGTCGGGGACGAGCTGGCCGGCGTCCATGTAGCGCTTCGCCTCGACGCCGAGCGGGGTGCCCTGCCCGACGTTGGCCCGGAAGATGTCCCCCGTGGAGATTTTGGGCACGGCGAGGTGCGCGGCGATGAACTCGGCCTGGGTCCCCTTGCCCGCCCCGGGGGGACCTACCAGCACCAGCCTCACTACCGGAGGAACCCTTCGTAGTTGCGCTGCATGAGCTGGCTCTCGATCTGCTTCACCGTTTCGAGGCCCACACCAACAATAATGAGCACCGCGGTGCCGCCGAACGGGAAGTTCTGCAGAGCCTGTCCGCCACCGACGACCCCGATGAGCAGGTTGGGCAGGATCGAGATGATGCCCAGGTAGAGCGCGCCGGGGAGGGTGATGCGGCTGAGGATGAAGTCGAGATACTCGGCGGTCGGCTTGCCCGGCCGGATACCGGGGACGAACCCGCCGTACTTGCGCATGTTGTCCGCGACCTCAGTGGGGTTGAACGTGATCGACACGTAGAAGTACGTGAAGAAGATGATCAACATGAAGTAGAGGATGATGTGCGCCGGCTTGTCCTGGGCGACGATGTTGCGCTGGATCCACAGGACGGTCTTGTTGGTCGTGTCCGACCCGGCGAACCTGGTGATCAGGTCGGGCAGGTAGAGCAGCGACGAGGCGAAGATGACCGGGATGACACCCGCCTGGTTGACCTTCAGCGGGATGTAGGTCGACGTCCCGCCGTACATGCGGCGGCCGATCATGCGCTTCGCGTATTGCACCGGGATGCGACGCTGGGCCTGCTCCAGGAAGACCACGAAGGCGATGACGACGACCGCGAGGCCCACGATGACGAAGAACGTGGTCTTGTCGTCCTGGAAGATCGAGAGGCCCTCGTTGGGGAGCCGGGCGGCGATCGAGGTGAAGATCAGGACGGACATGCCGTTGCCGACGCCGCGGTCCGTGACCAGCTCGCCGAACCACATGACCATGCCGGTGCCGGCGGTCATCGTGATGACCAGCACGGTGAGCGTCAGCCACAGCGGGATCTTGCCGGTGTCCGGGATGACCGGGAACTGCGTCTGGTCGCACGCGCCGTTGAAGAGCTGGCCGGACCGCGCCAGGGCGACGATCGCCGAGGCCTGCAGCACGCCGAGCCCGAGGGTGAGGTAGCGCGTGTACTGGGTGATCTTCGCCTGGCCGGACTGGCCTTCCTTGCGCAGCTGCTCCAGGCGCGGGATCACGACCGTCAGCAGCTGCAGGATGATGCTCGCGGTGATGTACGGCATGATGCCGAGCGCGAAGACTGAAAGTTGCAGCAGCGCGCCACCGGAGAACAGGTTGAGCAGCGTCGCGACGTTGCTGCTGTCACCGCTCTCGACGATGTCGAGGCACTTCTGCACATTGCCGAACGACACACCGGGGCTGGGGAGCGTGGCACCCACCCGGTAGAGCGCGATCATCAGCAATGTGAACAGGATTTTGTTGCGCAGGTCAGGCGTGCGAAACGCGCTGGCAAAGGCGGAGAGCAACGTTCTTCCTCCTGCGCAAGGCGGCCAGTCGGCCGACGAGGTGGGGTCCTGGTGGTGCGTTTGGTGCGGGTGGTGCGACTGAACGGCTGAGCAGAGCGTGTTACTGCGCAACGGACTCTAACAGGATGCCCGCAGCACATCACGCCCCGGCGATCCCTCAGCTTTTCAGGTGGTCCTATGGGTGGTGCTCCGACTGTCCTTGAGGCACCGCGTGGCGCCCACCAAAGATGCTCCGGTGGACGCCACGGTAGCGCGTTCTCTACTCCGCTGCGGAGCCGCCGAGCAGCGTGGCGGAGCCGCCCGCTGCTTCCAGCTTCTCCTTGGCCGTCGCACTGAACTTGTGCGCACTGACCTGCAGCTTCACGCCGCCGAGCTCCCCGTCGCCGAGGACCTTGACCAGCTCGCCCTTACGGACGGCGCCGGCGTCGACGAGCTCGTCGACCCCGATGGTGCCGCCCTTCGGGAACAGCTCCGCGAGGCGGGCCAGGTTGACGACCTGGAACTCGATGCGGTTGCGGTTCTTGAAGCCCTTGAGCTTCGGCAGGCGCATGTGGAGGGGCATCTGCCCACCCTCGAACGCCGCCGAGATGTTCTTGCGGGCCTTGGAGCCCTTGGTGCCACGACCGGCGGTCTTGCCCTTGGAGCCCTCACCGCGACCGACACGGGTCTTCGCGGTCTTGGCGCCCGGGGCGGGCCGCAGGTGGTGCAGTTTGATCGTCATCGGATTACTCCACCTCTTCCACGGTGACCAGGTGCGTCACGGTGTGGATCATGCCGCGGATCTCCGGACGGTCTTCCTTGACGACGACGTCGCGGATCCGCTTCAGACCGAGCGAACGCAGCGTGTCCCGCTGGTTCTGCTTGGTGCCGATCTCGGACCGGATCTGGGTGACCTTCAGGCGCGCCATGGTCATGCACCGACCCCGGCCCGCTGGGCCAGCATGGCCGCCGGAGCGACGTCCTCGACCGGCAGACCGCGACGGGCGGCCACGGCCTCCGGCGCCTCGAGCTTCTTCAGCGCCGCCACCGTCGCGTGGACGATGTTGATCGCGTTCGAGGAGCCGAGGCTCTTGGAGAGCACGTCGTGGATGCCCGCGCACTCCAGGACGGCACGCACCGGGCCACCGGCGATGACGCCGGTACCGGCGGAGGCCGGCTTGAGCAGCACGACGCCAGCGGCGTCCTCGCCGATCACCGGGTGCGGGATCGAGGCCGCGATCCGCGGCACCTTGAAGAAGTGCTTCTTGGCCTCCTCGACGCCCTTGGCGATGGCCGCGGGCACCTCCTTGGCCTTTCCGTATCCGACGCCGACAGTGCCGTCGCCGTCACCGACGATGACGAGGGCGGTGAAGCTGAAGCGACGACCACCCTTCACGACCTTGGCGACACGGTTGATCGCGACGACCCGCTCGAGGTGCGGGGTCTTCTCGGCGGGCGCGTTGCCGCGGCCGCCTCCTTCGCGACGATTCTCGCGACGGCCGCCACCTTCGGTGTTCCCACCGGACCCGCCGCCCCTGCGCTGAGGACCAGGCATGAACGTTCCCTTTCCTAGAATTCGAGTCCGGCTTCGCGGGCGGCGTCAGCCAGGGCCGCGATGCGGCCGGCGTAACGGTTTCCGCCACGGTCGAAGACGACCTTGCCGACACCCGCGGCCTTCGCCCGCTCGGCGAGGAGGGTGCCGACCTTGGTGGCCAGCGCCTTCTTGTCGCCGTCGGTGCCGCGGATGCTCGCGTCGAGCGTCGACGCCGAGGCCAGCGTGTGGCCCTTGAGGTCGTCGACGATCTGCGCCGTGATGTTCCGCAGCGTGCGGGTGACGACCAGGCGCGGACGCTCGGCGGTGCCACTGACGTGCTTGCGGATGCGGAAGTGCCGGCGTGCGCGCCCGACTCGGCGCGCCGCGGCGGTGCCGCCTGCGTTGCGGCGCTTGAGCAGCGTGGCGCTCACTTCTTGCCTGCCTTTCCAGCCTTACGGCGGATGACCTCGCCCTGGTACTTCACGCCCTTGCCCTTGTACGGCTCCGGCGGACGGATCTTGCGGATGTTGGCGGCGACCTCGCCCACCTGCTGCTTGTCGATGCCGGCGATGTGGAACAGCGTCGGCCGCTCGACGGTGAACGTGATGCCCGCGGGGGGCGTCACGAGCACGGGGTGGGAGAACCCGAGCGCGAACTCCAGGTCGGCGCCCTTCGCGGTGACGCGGTAACCGGTGCCGGCGATCTCGAGGCTCTTGCGGTAGCCCTCGGTCACGCCGATGACCATGTTCGCGATGAGCGTGCGGGTCAGGCCGTGCAGCTCCTTGGCCTTGCGCTCGTCATTGGGGCGCACGACGCTGAAGGAGCCGTCCTCGGCCTTCTCCAGCGTGATGGGCTCGGCGATCGTGTGGTTCAGCTCGCCCTTGGGTCCCTTGACGGTGACGACCTGACCGTCGACCCGCAGGTCAACGCCGGCGGGCACCGCGATGGGCTTACGTCCGATTCGAGACATTGAAGGCTCTCCCTTACCAGACGTAGGCGAGGACTTCCCCGCCCACCCCTCGCTTGCGGGCCTGCCGGTCGGTGAGCAGCCCTTGGGACGTCGAGATGATGGCCACACCGAGGCCACCGAGCACGCGCGGCATCTCCACCGACTTCGCGTACACCCGGAGACCGGGCTTCGAGACGCGGCGGATGCCGGCGAGGCTGCGCTCACGGCTCTGGCCGTACTTGAGTTCAACGATCAGCGTCTTGCCGACCTTGCCCTCGTCCGGCTCCTGAACCTGCCACGAGGACACGTAGCCCTCGGACTTGAGCACCTCGGCGATGTTCGCCTTGATCTTCGAGTAGGGCATCGACACCCGGTCGTGGTACGCCTGGTTGGCGTTGCGCAGACGCGTCAGCATGTCTGCGATCGGGTCGGTCATGGTCATTGCTTTGTCAGCCTTTCTCGCCGCGGTTCCTCGCCGCTGTGGGCGGGCCTACGGCGAAGGAGGTTTACCAGGAGGCCTTGGAGACGCCGGGCAGCTCGCCGCGGTGCGCCATCTCACGGATGCACACGCGGCACAGCCCGAACTTCCGGTACACGGCCTTGGGCCGGCCGCAGCGCTGGCAGCGGGTGTAAGCGCGGACCGCGAACTTGGGCTTCGCGGCGGCCTTGAGGATGAGGGCCTTCTTCGCCATTGGTCAGTTCTCCCTAGTTCTCACGGAAGGGGAAGCCGAGCAGCTTGAGCAGCGCGCGACCTTCCTCGTCCGTGCGAGCGGTGGTGACCACGGTGATGTCCATCCCTCGCGGCCGGTCGATGCGGTCCTGGTCGATCTCGTGGAACACCGACTGCTCGGTGAGACCGAAGGTGTAGTTGCCGTTGCCGTCGAGCTTGCGCCCGTCGAGACCGCGGAAGTCGCGGATACGCGGCAATGCGATCGACAGCAGCCGGTCGAGGAACTCCCACATCCGGTCGTTGCGGAGGGTGACCTTCGCGCCGATCGGCATGCCCTCACGCAGCTTGAACTGCGCGATGGACTTGGTGGCGCGACGGATCTGCGGCTTCTGGCCGGTGATCGTGGCCAGGTCGCGGACCGCGCCGTCGATCAGCTTCGAGTCGCGGGCCGCCTCGCCGACGCCCATGTTGACGACGACCTTGACGACGCCCGGGATCTGCATCACGTTGGCGTACTTGAACTGCTCCTGCAGCTTGCCGGCGATCTCGTCGCGGTAGCGCTGCTTGAGGCGCGGGTTCACCTTGTCGACCGTCGTCATCACAGATCCTTACCGGAGCGACGCGACGTGCGGGTCTTGACGCCGTCCTCGTCGATGCGGGCACCGACGCGGGTCGGCTTGTTGTCCGAGTCGATCACCATCACGTTGGACACGTGGATGGCGGCTTCCTGGGTCACGATGCCACCGGTCTTCGAACCACGCTGGGTGGTGCGGATCCGGGTGTGCTTCTTGACGCGGTTCACGCCCTCGACGATGACCTTGTCCTCGCGCGGGAGGGCGGTGAGGACCTTGCCTCGGGTGCCCTTGTCCTTGCCCGCGATGACCAGGACGGTGTCGCCCTTTTTGACCTTCATGGTTACAACACCTCCGGCGCGAGCGAGATGATCTTCATGAAACGCTTGTCCCGGAGCTCACGCCCGACCGGGCCGAAGATGCGGGTACCACGGGGGTCACCGCCGTCCTTGATGATCACGGCGGCGTTCTCGTCGAACCGGATGTAGGACCCGTCCGGCCGGCGCCGTTCCTTGGTGGTCCGGACGACGACGGCCTTGACCACGTCGCCCTTCTTCACGCCGGCGCCCGGGATGGCGTCCTTCACGGTGGCCACGATGATGTCGCCGATGCCTGCATAGCGGCGACCCGAGCCACCGAGCACACGGATGCACAGGATCTCCCGGGCACCCGTGTTGTCGGCGACGCGCAGCCGCGACTCCTGCTGAATCACGCTTGTCTCCTAATGTCTGCCAGTTCTCGGCACCGGCGCTTCGAGGGCCGGTGCCGAGCTTGGCGGAACGACGGCCTTACTTGGCCTTTTCGAGGATCTCCACGACCCGCCAGCGCTTGGTGGCGGACAGCGGCCGGGTCTCCATGAGCAGCACCCGGTCGCCGATACCACACGCGTTCTGCTCGTCGTGCGCCTTGAGCTTGTTGGTGCGGCGCATGACCTTGCCGTACAGCGGGTGCTTGACCTGGTCCTCGACCGCCACGACGACGGTCTTGTTCATCTTGTCGCTGACCACGAGGCCCTCGCGGACCTTGCGGCGGCCGCGCACCTCGGTGCTCTCGGTCGTCTGCTCGCTCATGCTCATGCCACCTCAGCCACAGCGTCGGGCGCGGCTGAGAGACCCAGCTCACGCTCGCGCATGATCGTGTAGATCCGGGCGATGTCCTTGCGGATGATCTGCAACCGCCCGTGGTTGTCCAGCTGGCCGGTGGCCGACTGGACGCGGAGGTTGAACAGCTCCGCCTTCGCTTCCCGGAGCTTCTCGACCAGACTCTCGTCGGACAGCTCGCGCAGCTCGGTCGCCTTGATTCCGGCGGCCATCAGACATCAGCCCCTTCACGCGTGACGATCCGGCACTTCAACGGAAGCTTGTGGATCGCGCGGCGCATTGCCTCGCGGGCGATCTGCTCGTTCGGGAACGACATCTCGAACAGGATCCGGCCCGGCTTGATGTTGGCCACCCACCACTCGGGGGAGCCCTTGCCGGAACCCATGCGGGTCTCGGCCGGCTTCTTGGTGATGGAGCGGTCCGGGAAGATCGTGATCCAGACCTTGCCGCCACGACGGATGTGCCGGGTCATGGCGATACGGGCCGCCTCGATCTGGCGGTTCGTGATGTACGCGGGCTCGAGGGCCTGGATACCGAACTCACCGAAGACCACGCGGGTGCCGCCCTTGGCCGGACCGTGACGGTCCGGGTGGTGCGGCTTGCGGAAGCCCTTCGGGGGCTTACGAGGGATCAGCATTCGTCAGCCCTCCTGAGGCGTCTCTGCCGGAGCGGACTCCGCCGGGGCCGCGTCGGGCGTCACCTCGGCGGCCTGCGCCGCAGCGGCGGCCCGGCCGGCCTCGGTGCCACCGGCGGTCGTGCCGGAGGAGCCGGAGCGCCCGCGACGCGGCCGCTCGGGCCGGTCGGTGCGCTCGCGACGGCCACCGCGCGGAGCGGCGGCCTCGGCCGGCGCCTCGCGACCCGGGACGGCGTCGCCCTTGTAGATCCAGACCTTCACGCCGATGCGGCCGAAGGTGGTACGGGCCTCGAAGAAGCCGTACTCGATGTTGGCCCGCAGCGAGTGCAGCGGAACACGACCCTCACGGTAGAACTCCGTGCGGCTCATCTCGGCGCCGCCGAGGCGGCCGGAGACCTGCACCCGGATGCCCTTGACGAGCGTGTTCTTCATCGCGGACTGCATCGCCTTGCGCATCGCACGGCGGAAGCTGACCCGGCTGGACAGCTGCTCGGCCACGCCCTGCGCGACGAGCTGCGCGTCCGACTCGGGGCTCTTCACCTCAAGGATGTTGAGCTGCACCTGCTTGCCGGTCAGCTTCTCGAGCTCGTTGCGGATGCGGTCGGCCTCGGCGCCCTTGCGGCCGATGACGATGCCCGGGCGGGCCGTGTGGATGTCCACGCGGACCCGGTCGCGGGTGCGCTCGATGTCGACCTTGGCGATGCCGGCGCGCTCAAGGCCCTTGGACATCATCCGACGGATCTTGACGTCCTCGGCGATGTAGTCCTTGTAGAGCTTGTCGGCGTACCAGCGGGACTTCCAGTCGGTGCTGATGCCGAGCCGGAACCCGTGCGGGTGAACCTTCTGACCCATTACTCGGTCCCTTCCTCGGCGTCAGCCTTCGGCGTCGCCTTCGTGGCCTTCTTCGCCGGAGCGGCCTTCTTCGCCACGGGCGCCTCGACCTCGTCGGTCTCGTCGGTCTCCGGCGTCACGGCCTTCGCCGCCTTGGTCGCCTTCGCCACGCCGGCCTTGGCCGCGCGGGCCTGGGCGGCGGGGACACTCTCGACCACGATGGTGATGTGGCTGGTCCGCTTGCGGATCCGGTACGCGCGACCCTGCGCCCGCGGACGGAACCGCTTGAGCGTCGGGCCCTCGTCGACGTACGCCTCGGCGACCAGGAGCGAGTCCGGGTCGAGCCGCTCGTTGTTCTCTGCGTTGGCGATGGCGCTCGCCAGCACCTTGTAGACCGGCTCGCTCGCCGACTGCGGGGCGAACTGCAGCACCGTCAGTGCGTCGCGCGCGGGCAGGCCGCGGACGAGGTTCACCACCCGGCGGGCCTTCATGGGCGACACGCGCACATGGCGCGCGATCGCCCGGGCACCGGGCAGCGCCGCCGCTGCTTTCGTTGGCATTGGGAAATCCCCTTTAGTTGGCTGCCTTAGCGGCGGCGGCTCTTCCGGTCGTCCTTCTCGTGACCCTTGAACGTGCGGGTCAGCGCGAACTCGCCGAGCTTGTGCCCGACCATCGCCTCCGTCACGAAGACGGGAACGTGCTTACGCCCGTCGTGGACGGCGATCGTGTGCCCGAGCATGTCGGGGATGATCGTCGACCGGCGCGACCAGGTCTTGATGACGTTCTTGGAGTTCTTGGCGTTCTGGACTTCCACCTTCTTGATGAGGTGGTCGTCGACGAACGGGCCCTTCTTGAGGCTGCGAGGCATTGCTCAGGCTCCTTAGCCGCGCTTCCGGGTGGCGTAACGCCTACGGACGATGAGTCGGTCGCTCGGCTGGCCCTTGCGCCGCGTGCGGCCCTCCGGCTTGCCCTTCGGGTTGACCGGGTGGCGACCACCCGAGGTCTTACCCTCACCACCACCGTGCGGGTGGTCGATGGGGTTCATGGCGACACCACGGACGGTCGGGCGCTTGCCCTTCCAGCGCATGCGGCCGGCCTTGCCCCAGTTGATGTTCGACTGGTCGGCGTTGCCGATCTCGCCGACGGTCGCCCGGCAGGTGACCTCGACGCGCCGGATCTCGCCGGACGGCATGCGCAGCGTCGCGTACTGGCCCTCACGGCCCAGCAGCTGGATGCCCACGCCGGCCGAGCGGGCCAGCTTCGCGCCGCCGCCCGGGCGCAGCTCCACCGCGTGCACGGTGGTGCCGACCGGGATGTTGCGCAGCGGGAGGTTGTTGCCCGGCTTGATGTCGGCGCCGGCACCGGCCTCGACACGGTCGCCCTGCTTCAGGTCCTTCGGCGCGATGATGTACCGCTTCTCGCCGTCGGCGTAGTGCAGCAGCGCGATGCGCGCGGTGCGGTTGGGGTCGTACTCGATGTGCGCGACCTTGGCGGGGATGCCGTCCTTGTCCGCCCGGCGGAAGTCGATCAGCCGGTACTGACGCTTGTGGCCGCCGCCCTGGTGGCGCGCGGTGACGCGGCCGTGGACGTTGCGTCCGCCCTTGCTGGGCAGCGGAACGAGGAGCGACTTCTCGGGCGTCGATCGGGTGATCTCGGCGAAGTCGGCGACGCTCGAACCACGACGACCCGGGGTCGTCGGCTTGTATTTACGGATAGCCATCGTCTATACCCCTCAGCTGACCGGTCCGCCGAAGGCTTCGATCCGGTCACCGTCGGCGAGCTTGACCATCGCCCGCTTCGTGTCCTTGCGCTTGCCCCAGCCAGTGCGGGTCCGCTTGCGCTTGCCTTCGCGGTTGATGGTGTTGACCGACAGGACGCGGACGTTGAAGATCTGCTGAATCGCGATCTTGATCTCGGTCTTGTTCGCGTCCGGGTGCACCAGGAACGTGTACCAGTTGCGGTTGAGCTCGCTGTAGCTCTTCTCAGAGACCACCGGCTGGATGATCACGTCGCGTGGATCGGCGATCGTCGCCATGATCAGGCCTCCTCGGTGGTCTCGGCGGCGTCGGCAGCGCCGGCGGCCGGCACGCCGAGGAACTCGTCCAGCGCCGCGGTCGTGAAGATGACCTGGTCGGCGAGGAGCACGTCGTGCGTGTTGAGCTGGTCGGCGACCAGAAGGTGCACCGACTGCTCGTTGCGCAGGCTCAGCCAGTTGGCCTCGTCGTCGCGCGGGAGGACCACGAGGACCCGGCGCGCGTCGGTGATGCCGCGCAGCACCTTCAGGGCGTCCTTGGTCTTCGGGGTGTCGCCGTTGATGAAGTTCTCCACGACGTGGATGCGACCCTCGCGGGCCCGGTCGGAGAGCGCGCCACGCAGGGCGGCGGCCTTCATCTTCTTGTTCACCCGCTGGGTGTAGTCACGCGGCACGGGGCCGTGCGTGACGCCACCGCCGGTGAACTGCGGCGCGCGGATCGAGCCCTGGCGGGCACGGCCGGTGCCCTTCTGCTTGTAGGGCTTCTTGCCGCCGCCGGACACCTCCCCGCGGGTCTTGACCTTGTGCGTGCCCTGGCGGGCCGCGGCGAGCTGCGCGACGACGACCTGGTGCAGCAGCGGGATGCTGGCCTGCGCGTCGAAGATGTCGTCCGGCAGCTCGACGGTGCCGTTGGTGGCGCCGTCTGCCGTCTTGATGTCAACGGTGGTCACTTGGTGATCCCACCTTTCTGCGCCTTCACCGCAACCTTGGCGGCGCTCCGCAGCAGCACGAGGCTGCCCTTCGGACCGGGGACCGCACCCTTGATGAGGATCAGGCCCTGCTCCAGCTCGACCGCCTGGACGGTCAGGTTCTGCACGGTGAAGCGCGCCCCACCCATGCGACCGGCCATCTTCACGCCCTTGAAGACGCGACCCGGGGTCGCGCAGGCGCCGATGGAGCCGGGCGAGCGGTGCTTGCGCTCGACACCGTGGCTCGCGCGGAGGCCGTGGAAGCCGTGCCGCTTCATGACACCGGCGTAGCCCTTGCCCTTGGTCCGGCCGGTGACGTCGATCCGCTGGCCGGCGGCGAAGAGGTCCGCGGTGATCTCCTGGCCGAGCGAGTATTCGCCGGCGTCGCTGGTCCGCAGCTCGACGACGTGCCGACGGGGAGCGACGTCCGCCTTGGCGAAGTGGCCCGACCGCGGCTTGTTGACCTTGCGCGGGTCGATCTGGCCCCACGCGAGCTGGACCGCGGAGTAGCCGTCGTTGTCAGCCGTGCGCACCTGGGTCACGACGCACGGGCCGGCCTGCACCACAGTCACCGGGACGACCTTGCCGTTGTCCCAGATCTGGGTCATGCCGAGCTTCTCACCCAGGATGCCCTTGACTTGCCTGTCCATAAGTCCGGTCCCTACAGCTTGATCTCGATGTCGACACCAGCCGGCAGGTCGAGCCGCATGAGCGAGTCAACCGTCTTCGGGGTCGGGTCGATGATGTCGATCAGACGCTTGTGCGTGCGCATCTCGAAGTGCTCGCGCGAGTCCTTGTACTTGTGCGGCGAGCGGATCACGCAGTAGCGGTTGATCTCAGTGGGCAGCGGCACCGGCCCAGCGACCTGAGCCCCGGTGCGCGTGACCGTCTCGACGATCTTCCGCGCCGAGGAGTCGACGACCTCGTGGTCGTAGGCCTTGAGCCGGATGCGGATCTTCTGTCCCGCCATGGTGGCTTCAGTTCCCTCTCTCATGCGAGGTCTCTCGACCTCGCGGAACCCCGAAGGGTCCGGTGCCGCCTATTTGGTTTGTCCGACCCCCGCGGTCGGGCGTGTCGCGGCCAAGGGCCAGGCTCCGCCGCCGACGTCCTTCGCAGGACCGCTGGTGGCTCAGGAGACCTACCCCAGGGCGTGCCACGCCCGGTTCGCGGAGGTGAGCGCCAGCCGCTTGGACTGACGCCGCGCGGAAGCGGTCGAGACTTTTCATTGAGCAGTCTCGACCGCCCCGCGACGCAACCCGACCATTATGCCGCATGACTTGCGACAAAGTGAAATCGGGGTGCTTCAGGTCCTTACTTGAGGATCTTCGTCACACGGCCGGCGCCGACGGTGCGGCCACCCTCGCGGATCGCGAAGCGGAGGTTCTCCTCCATGGCGATCGGCTGGATGAGCTGCACGGTCATGCCGGTGTTGTCGCCGGGCATGACCATCTCGGTGCCCTCGGGCAGCGTGACGACGCCGGTGACGTCCGTGGTGCGGAAGTAGAACTGCGGACGGTAGTTCTGGAAGAACGGGGTGTGCCGGCCACCCTCCTCCTTGGAGAGGATGTAGACGGTCGCCTCGAACTCGGTGTGCGGGGTGTTGCTACCCGGCTTCACCACGACCATGCCGCGCTCGACGTCCTCGCGCTTGATACCACGCAGGAGCAGGCCGACGTTCTCACCGGCGCGCGCCTCGTCGAGGATCTTGCGGAACATCTCGATGGCGGTGCAGGTGGTCTTCATCGACTTGGCCTTGATGCCGACGATCTCGACTTCCTCGTTCGGCTTGAGGATGCCACGCTCGACACGACCGGTGACGACGGTGCCACGACCGGTGATCGTGAAGACGTCCTCGACGGGCATGAGGAACGGCTTCTCGGTCTCACGCTCGGGCTGCGGGATCGCGCTGTCCACGGCGCCCATGAGCTCCATGAGGGCGTCCGACCACTTCGGGTCGCCCTCGAGGGCCTTCAGGGCCGAGACGCGCACGACCGGCGCGTCGTCGCCGGGGAACTCCTGGCTCGACAGGAGCTCACGGACCTCGAGCTCGACGAGCTCCAGGAGCTCCTCGTCCTCGACCATGTCGCTCTTGTTCAGCGCCACCACGATGTAGGGGACGCCGACCTGGCGGGCCAGCAGCACGTGCTCGCGGGTCTGCGGCATCGGGCCGTCGGTCGCCGCGACCACCAGGATCGCGCCGTCCATCTGCGCGGCACCGGTGATCATGTTCTTGATGTAGTCGGCGTGGCCCGGGCAGTCAACGTGGGCGTAGTGCCGGGCTTCGGTCTGGTACTCGACGTGCGCGATCGAGATCGTGATGCCGCGGGCCTTCTCCTCCGGCGCCTTGTCGATCTCGTCGAACGGGGTGTAGGGGTTCACGTCCGGCATGCGGTCGTGGAGCACCTTGGTAATGGCCGCCGTCAGCGTCGTCTTCCCGTGGTCGATGTGACCGATGGTGCCGATGTTGACGTGCGGCTTAGTCCGCTCGAACTTCGCCTTCGCCACTGGTGTCCTCCTGTGGACTTCTGGTTCGCGGTGCGTCGACGCCTGAAGCGTCGACGCACCCTGTCGACTTGGGTCTGGCGGCTGAAGCCTTCAGGCCCGCTGATGCAGCCTCGCGGCCGCGGACCGGGAACTACTCCCCGGTCGCCTTCGCGATGATCTCCTTGGCGACGTTCGCGGGAACCTCGGCGTAGGAGTCGAACTGCATCGAGTAGCTCGCCCGGCCCTGGGTCTTCGACCGCAGGTCGCCGACGTAGCCGAACATCTCCGACAACGGCACCGTGGCGCGGACGACACGGGCACCGCCGCGCTCCTCCATCGCCTGGATGGTGCCACGCCGGGAGTTGAGGTCGCCGATCACGTCACCCATGTTCTCTTCCGGGGTGGTGACCTCGACGGCCATCAACGGCTCGAGGAGAGCGGGGGTAGCCTTGCGGGCCGCCTCCTTCATCACCATCGAACCAGCGATCTTGAACGCCATTTCCGACGAGTCGACCTCGTGGTACTGCCCGTCGAGCAGCGTCAGCTTCACGCCCACCATCGGGTAGCCCGCGAGCACGCCGTACTGCATCGCGTCCTGGGCGCCGGCGTCGACCGAAGGGATGAACTCCTTCGGGATGCGACCGCCCGAGACCGCGTTGACGAACTCGTACGTCGGGCCGTCCGCCGTCACCTCGAGCGGCTCGAGCTTGACGATGACCTTCGCGTACTGACCCGAGCCACCGGTCTGCTTCTTGTGCACATAGTCGATCTTGTCGACGATGCCCTTGATGGTCTCGCGGTAGGCCACCTGCGGCTTGCCGATGTTGGCCTCGACGCTGAACTCGCGGCGCATCCGGTCGACCAGGATGTCCAGGTGCAGCTCGCCCATGCCGGCGATGATGGTCTGCCCGGTCTCCTCGTCGTTCTTGACGCGGAAGGTCGGGTCCTCCTCGGCCAGCCGCTGGATGGCGGTGCCCAGCTTCTCCTGGTCGGCCTTGCTCTTCGGCTCGATGGCGACCTGGATGACCGGCTCCGGGAAGGTCATCGACTCGAGGATGACCGGGTGGGCCGGGTCGCAGAGGGTGTCACCCGTGGTGGTCTGCTTGAGACCCTGCACGGCGATGATGTCACCCGCCTGAGCGCTTGGGCGCTCCTCACGCTTGTTCGCGTGCATCTGGTAGATCTTGCCGATCCGCTCCTTGCGGTCCTTGGTGGAGTTGACCACCTGGGAGCCGGACTCGAGCGTGCCGGAGTAGATGCGCACGTAGGTGAGCTTGCCGAGGTGCTTGTCCGTCTGGATCTTGAAGGCCAGGCCGGAGAACGGCTCGCTGTTGGACGGCTTGCGCAGCAGCGGCGTCTCGCCGTCGGTCGCCACGCCCTCGACGGCCGGGATGTCCAGCGGCGACGGCAGGAACTCCACGACGGCGTCGAGCATGGGCTGGACGCCCTTGTTCTTGAACGCCGAACCGCAGACGACCGGGTTGAGCTTGCCGGCGATGGTCGCCCGGCGGATCGCGGCCTTGAGCTCCTTGACGTCGAACGTCTCACCGTCCAGGTAGCGGACCATGATGTCGTCGTCGGTCTCGGACAGCGTCTCCAGGAGCTTGTCCCGGTACTCGTTGGCCTGGTCGACGAGATCCGCGGGGATCTCCTCGATGGCGTAGTCGTCACCCTTCTGGGTCTCGCCGCGCCACGTCAGCGCGCGCATCTCCAGCAGGTCGACGACGCCGATGTGGTCGCCTTCCAGACCGATCGGGATCTGCAGCACCAGCGGGGTCGCGTTGAGCCGGTCGACCATCATCTGCACGCAGCGGAAGAAGTCGGCACCGGTGCGGTCCAGCTTGTTGACGAAGCACATACGCGGGACGTTGTACTTGTCGGCCTGCCGCCAGACGTTCTCGGTCTGCGGCTCCACGCCGGCGACGCCGTCGTAGACCGCCACGGCACCGTCCAGGACCCGCAGCGACCGCTCGACCTCGACCGTGAAGTCGACGTGGCCGGGCGTGTCGATGATCTGGATGACGTGGCCCTTCCACTCGCACTTCGTGGCGGCGGAGGTGATGGTGATGCCCCGCTCCTGCTCCTGCTCCATCCAGTCCATGACGGCTGCGCCCTCGTGGACCTCACCGATCTTGTACGTGATGCCGGTGTAGAAGAGGATGCGCTCGGTCGTCGTCGTCTTACCGGCGTCGATGTGCGCCATGATGCCGATATTGCGGACCTTGGCGAGGGCAGCGTCTACGGCAGCCACTTCGAATCCCTACTTCGCTCTCGTCGGATTGCTTGGTAAAGCGTCGCTTACCAGCGGTAGTGCGCGAAGGCCTTGTTGGACTCCGCCATCTTGTGGGTGTCCTCGCGGCGCTTCACCGAAGCACCGAGCCCGTTGCTGGCGTCGAGCAGCTCGTTCATGAGCCGCTCCACCATGGTCTTCTCACGACGGGCGCGCGAGTAGGTGACCAGCCAGCGCAGGCCCAACGTCGTCGCCCGGGGAGGGCGCACCTCGACCGGCACCTGGTAGGTCGCGCCACCGACGCGGCGGCTGCGGACCTCGAGGGTCGGCTTGACGTTGTCCATCGCGCGCTTCAGCGTGACGACGGGGTCCGTGCCCGACTTCTCCCGGCAACCCTCGAGAGCGCTGTAGACAACGCGCTCGGCGAGCTGACGCTTGCCCTCGACCAGGATCTTATTGATCAGCTGGGTGACGAGCAGGGAGTTGTAGACCGGGTCCGCCACCAGGGGCCGGCGCGGCGCGGGGCCTTTACGCGGCATGTCAGCTCTTCTCCTTCTTCGCGCCGTACCGGCTGCGAGCCTGCTTGCGGTTGCGGACACCCTGGGTGTCCAGCGAACCACGAATGATCTTGTACCGGACGCCGGGGAGGTCCTTCACACGGCCACCACGGACCAGCACGATCGAGTGCTCCTGAAGGTTGTGACCGACACCGGGGATGTAGGCCGTCACCTCGATACCGTTGCTCAGTCGCACGCGGGCCACCTTGCGCAGGGCCGAGTTCGGCTTCTTCGGCGTGGTGGTGTACACACGCGTGCAGACGCCACGCCGCTGCGGGCTGCCCTTGAGCGCCGGCGTCTTGGTCTTGCTCAGCTTCGCCTGGCGGCCCTTGCGGACCAGCTGCTGGATCGTAGGCACTGGGCCTGTCTCCCTTCGGCCTCGCGGCCGCACGTCTTCTTCTTCGCTGTCTCCACGGCGTGACCGGCACCCGCGGTCGGGCGTGTCGCCCGCCGCGCGAACCCGGTCCAAGAAGTGCCAACCGGGTTTCGCGGTTTGCGTCCACCCTCAACCCGCGGAGGCGGGCCGTTGTGGACGCACGCACGAGTTGCCCGGCAAAGCCGGGCACGAGGGGAAAGAGTACCCACCGTGAGGACGCTGGTCAAAATCGACGGCTCGGCCCCATGACGGAACACTCTTCACACCAAGAGTACCTGGTGTCTGATCCGTCCGTCCCGGGGGTCGCGTTCTCGGCGTCAGGGCCGGTCAGCGGCGCTCTCGCGGGCGCTCACGGGCTCTCATGGGCTCTCATGGGCTCGTAGAGGTGGCCGCGGCCACAAAGGCCAGCAACAGGGACAGCACGCCGACGCCCGCGCCGGTGGAGCCCAGCACCACCCCGGTGATCGCCATCCCGCGGCCGCTGACCAGCCGGCCCGCCTGGCGGACCTGGCGCATGCCGAAGACGCCGAGGCCGATCGCGCCGAGGCCGAGAAACACGGCCAGCACGGTGAACGCGCCGCCGGCGAGCGGGCCCCACCCCTCGGGCGCGCCGAGCAGGCCGAGGCAGCCCACGAACAGGCCGACGAAGACCGATGCGATGCCGGCGACGAGGCTGCCGATGGCGGGGCCGCTCGGGGTCGCCTGAACGAGGGGGTAGGCCACCCCGAAGGGGGTCCCCTGGACGACGTCGATCCGCATGCCCTGCTGCGCGACGGGCTGGGCCGGCTGCTGGTGCTGGTAGGGCTGCTGGGGCTGGTGGGGCGGCTGGTGCTGGTAGGGGTAGGTCACGTCAGTTCACCAGCGGGTCGAAGTCCGTGCCGCGGCCCCGGGCATAGGCCAGCAGGCCCAGGATCGCCAGGACGACCAGCGTGGCGATCGACAGCACGATGCCGGTCCAGGCGAGCCGCACGCCGTTGCGGAGCCTCCTGGCGCCCAGCAGGAAGCCCTCCGCGGCCACCAGCTCGCGGTGCGACTGCCGGGCCATCATCAGCGCCAGGGTCGCCGGGATCGCCCCGCCGAGGAACGGCCCGGTCACCACCGACAGCAGGCCCAGCCCGAACACGGCCGAGGCCTTGGTGGCGCGGACCGGGTCGGGGTCGAGCGGATGGCGCGTCGAGGACGTCACCACCCGAGCCTATCCGGTCCACGGGAAGAGGGCGGGGCCCCGTGGGGTCCCCGCCCTCTTCGTCGTCCGGTGGTGCTTAGCGGAAGGAGCCCAGGTCGAAGTCGTCCAGGGGGACCGCCTGCCCGCTGGCCGGGCCGAAGCCGTAGTCGGCCTCCGGGTAGCCGGTCATCGAGTAGACCTTCGCCTTCGCCTCCTCGGTCGGCTCGACCCGGATGCTGCGGTACTTGCTGATGCCCGTACCGGCCGGGATGAGCTTGCCGATGATGACGTTCTCCTTCAGACCGATCAGCGAGTCGCTGCGCGCGTGGATCGCCGCGTCGGTCAGCACCCGGGTCGTCTCCTGGAACGAGGCCGCGGACAGCCACGACTCCGTCGCGAGGGACGCCTTGGTGATACCCATGAGCACGGGACGGCCGGCCGCCGGCTCGCCGCCTTCGGCGACGACGCGACGGTTCTCCGCCTCGAAGAGCGCACGGTCGACCAGCACACCGGGCAGGAACTCGGTGGAGCCGGAGTCGATGACCGTGACCCGCTTGAGCATCTGCCGGATGATGATCTCGATGTGCTTGTCGTGGATGAGCACGCCCTGCGAGCGGTACACCTCCTGGACCTCGGACGTCAGGTGGACCTGGACCGCCCGGGGACCCATGATGCGCAGCAGCTCGTGCGGGTCGATCGTGCCCTCGGTGAGCTTCTCGCCGACCTCGACGTGCTCGCCGTCCTGGTAGCGCAGCTTGACGCGCCGGCTGAGCTTGTCGTGGACGATCTCCTCGCTGCCGTCGTCCGGCACGATGATGATCTTCCGCATCCGCTCGCCGTCCTCGATGCGCACGCGACCGGGGGTGTCGGCGATGGGCGCCTTACCCTTCGGCACGCGGGCCTCGAAGATCTCCTGCACACGGGGCAGACCCTGGGTGATGTCCTCACCCGCGACACCACCGGTGTGGAAGGTACGCATCGTCAGCTGCGTGCCCGGCTCACCGATCGACTGGGCGGCGATGATGCCGACCGCCTCGCCGACGTCGACGGTCTTGCCCGTGGGCAGCGACCGGCCGTAGCAGGCGCCGCAGACGCCGAGCTTCGACTCGCAGGTGAGCACGCTACGGACGCGGACGGTCTCGGTCCCGGCGGCGACCAGCAGGTCGACCGTGATCGAGTTGATGTCCGTGCCACGCTCGGCGACGAGCTTGCCGTCCTTGTCACGGACGTCGTCGGCGAGGGTACGGGCGTGCACGCCCGTCTCCGCGTGCTGGTGGATGCGCATGACGCCGTCGTGCAGCTCGCCGACCGTCATCGGGATGGCGCGGTCGGTGCCGCAGTCCTCCTCGCGGATGATGACGTCCTGCGACACGTCGACCAGACGACGGGTCAGGTAACCCGAGTCGGCGGTCCGCAGCGCGGTGTCGGCCAGACCCTTACGGGCACCGTGCGTGGAGATGAAGTACTCCAGCACGGACAGACCCTCCCGGTAGCTGGCCTTGATCGGCCGCGGGATGATCTCACCCTTCGGGTTGGCCACCAGGCCACGGATCGCGGCGATCTGGCGGAGCTGGAGCAGGTTACCGCGGGCGCCCGAGTTGATCATCTTCCACAGCGGGTTCTCCTGCGGCAGCGCGCTTTCCATCTCCTTGGCGACCTCACCGGTCGCCTTGGTCCAGATCTCGATGAGCTCGCCGCGGCGCTCCTCGGCCGTCATGAGACCGCGCTGGTACTGCTTGTCGATCCGCTCGGCCTCCTTCTCGTAGCGCTCGAGGATCTCGCGCTTGCGAGGCGGCTGGATGACGTCTTCCATGCCGATGGTGACGCCGGACCAGGTTGCCCAGTGGAAGCCGGCAAGTTTGAGCGCGTCCAGGGTCGCCGCGAGGGAGACCTTCGGGAAGCGCTCGGCGAGGTCGTTGACGATCGCCGACAGCTGACCCTTGCGGATCTCGTAGTTGACGAAGCGGTACCCCACCGGGAGCGTCTCGTTGAAGAGCACCCGGCCGAGGGTCGTCTCGACCGTGACCGTGTCGCCGGACTGCCAGCCCTCGGGGGCCTCCCACGGCTGGCCGGAGGCGCCGTTGTCGACCCCGATGATGCCCCGGAGCCGGATCTTCACCGGTGCCTGCAGGTGCAGCTCGCCGTTGTCGAACGCCATCCGCGCCTCGGCGTCGGAGCTGAAGGTGCGCCCCTCGCCCGTCAGGCCCTTCTGGATGTGCGTCAGGTGGTACAGGCCGATGACCATGTCCTGGGTGGGCATGGTGACCGGCTTGCCGTCGGCCGGCTTGAGGATGTTGTTGCTGGACAGCATGAGGATGCGGGCCTCGGCCTGCGCCTCCGCGGACAGCGGCACGTGCACGGCCATCTGGTCGCCGTCGAAGTCGGCGTTGAAGGCGGTGCAGACGAGCGGGTGGATCTGGATGGCCTTGCCCTCGACCAGCTGCGGCTCGAAGGCCTGGATGCCCAGGCGGTGCAGGGTCGGCGCGCGGTTGAGCAGCACCGGGTGCTCCGCGATGACCTCCTCCAGCACGTCCCACACGACCGGACGCTGACGCTCGACCATGCGCTTGGCCGACTTGATGTTCTGCGCGTGGTTGAGGTCCACCAGGCGCTTCATCACGAACGGCTTGAACAGCTCCAGCGCCATCTGCTTCGGCAGGCCGCACTGGTGCAGCTTGAGCTGCGGGCCGACGACGATGACCGAACGGCCGGAGTAGTCGACGCGCTTGCCCAGCAGGTTCTGACGGAAGCGACCCTGCTTGCCCTTGAGCATGTCGGACAGCGACTTCAGCGGCCGGTTGCCCGGGCCGGTGACGGGACGACCGCGGCGGCCGTTGTCGAACAGCGCGTCGACGGCCTCCTGCAGCATCCGCTTCTCGTTGTTGACGATGATCTCCGGGGCACCCAGGTCGATCAGGCGCTTGAGCCGGTTGTTGCGGTTGATCACGCGCCGGTACAGGTCGTTGAGGTCGCTGGTGGCGAACCGGCCACCGTCGAGCTGCACCATCGGACGCAGGTCCGGCGGGATGACCGGGACGCAGTCCAGGACCATGCCCAGCGGCGAGTTGGCGGTGTTGAGGAACGCCGCGACGACCTTGAGGCGCTTGAGGGCCCGGATCTTGCGCTGGCCCTTGCCGCTGCGGATGGTCTCGCGCAGCGACTCGGCCTCGTCGTCGAGGTCCAGGTTCTCCAGCAGCGCCTTGATCGCCTCGGCACCCATGGCGCCGGTGAAGTACTCACCGAACCGGTCGCGCAGCTCGCGGTAGAGCAGCTCGTCGGTGATGAGGTTCTTGCGGTCCAGCTTGCGGAACGTGTCCATGACCTCGTCGAGACGGTCGATCTCACGCTGCGCGCGGTCCCGCATCTGGCGCATCTCGCGCTCGCCGGACTCCTTGACCTTGCGGCGCACGTCGGCCTTCGCGCCCTCGGCCTCGAGCTCGGCCAGGTCCTGCTCCAGCTTGGCGGCGCGCTTCTCGATCTCCGAGTCGCGGGCGTTCTCCGCCTGGCGCTTCTCCGCCGAGACCTCGTTCTCGAGGGTGGCGAGGTCGCGGTGGCGGGCCTCCTTGTCGACGCTCGTGATCACGTACGACGCGAAGTAGATGATCTTCTCGAGGTCCTTCGGCGCCAGGTCGAGCAGGTAGCCGAGCCGGCTGGGCACGCCCTTGAAGTACCAGATGTGCGTGACCGGGGCGGCGAGCTCGATGTGGCCCATGCGCTCGCGGCGGACCTTGGCACGGGTCACCTCGACGCCGCAGCGCTCACAGATGATGCCCTTGAACCGGACCCGCTTGTACTTGCCGCAGTAGCACTCCCAGTCCCGGGTCGGACCGAAGATCTTCTCGCAGAAGAGCCCGTCCTTTTCCGGCTTCAGGGTGCGGTAGTTGATCGTCTCGGGCTTCTTGACCTCGCCATGCGACCACTGGCGGATGTCGTCGGCAGTGGCCAGACCGATGCGCAGTTCGTCGAAGTAGTTGACGTCGAGCACTTCGTCTATGTCCTCACGATTCAGTTGCTCGGGTAATTGCTAGGTCGTGGAGCGGGCGCCTTCGCGGGGCGCCCGCCCACGGATCAAACTTCCTCGACGCTGCTCGGCTCACGCCGGGAGAGGTCGATGCCGAGTTCCTCGGCGGCGCGGAACACCTCGTCGTCCGTCTCGCGCATCTCGAGGGCCACGCCGTCGCTGGAGAGCACCTCGACGTTCAGGCACAGCGACTGCAGCTCCTTGAGGAGCACCTTGAAGGACTCCGGGATGCCCGGCTCCGGGATGTTCTCGCCCTTGACGATCGCCTCGTAGACCTTGACGCGTCCGAGGACGTCGTCGGACTTGATCGTCAGCAGCTCCTGCAGCGCGTAGGCGGCGCCGTAGGCCTGCATCGCCCAGCACTCCATCTCACCGAAGCGCTGACCACCGAACTGCGCCTTACCACCCAGCGGCTGCTGCGTGATCATCGAGTACGGGCCGGTGGAACGGGCGTGGATCTTGTCGTCCACCAGGTGGTTGAGCTTGAGGATGTAGATGTAGCCCACCGCGATCGGGTCCGGCAGCGGCTCACCGGAGCGGCCGTCGAACAGCCGCGCCTTGCCGCTGGCACCGATGAGCTGGTTGCCGTCCCGGTTGGGCAGCGTGCTGCTCATCAGGCCGGCGATCTCTTCCTCCTTGGCGCCGTCGAAGACCGGGGTCGCGACGTTGGTGTCCGGCTCGGACTCCCCCGCGTTGATGGCCTTCAGCGCCCGCTTCCACTCGGTGTCGTCACCGTCGATCTTCCAGCCTGTCTTGGCCACCCACCCCAGGTGGGTCTCCAGGACCTGGCCGATGTTCATCCGGCTCGGCACGCCGAGCGGGTTGAGCACGATGTCGACCGGGGTGCCGTCCTCGAGGAACGGCATGTCCTCGACCGGGAGGATCTTCGAGATGACGCCCTTGTTGCCGTGGCGGCCGGCGAGCTTGTCGCCGTCCTGGATCTTCCGCTTCTGAGCCACGTAGACGCGCACCAGCTCGTTGACGCCCGGGGACAGCTCGTCGCCGTCCTCCCGGCTGAACGTGCGCACGCCGATGACCGTGCCGGTCTCGCCGTGCGGCACCTTGAGGCTGGTGTCGCGCACCTCGCGGGCCTTCTCGCCGAAGATCGCGCGGAGCAGGCGCTCCTCCGGGGTCAGCTCGGTCTCACCCTTGGGGGTGACCTTGCCGACCAGGATGTCGCCGGTCACGACCTCGGCGCCGATCCGGATGATCCCCCGCTCGTCGAGGTCGGCGAGCATCTCCTCGCTGACGTTCGGGATGTCGCGGGTGATCTCCTCCGGCCCCAGCTTGGTGTCGCGCGCGTCGACCTCGTGCTCCTCGATGTGGATCGAGGTGAGGACGTCGTTCTGCACCAGCTTCTGGGACAGGATGATGGCGTCTTCGTAGTTGTGACCCTCCCAGGGCATGAACGCCACGAGCAGGTTGCGCCCGAGCGCCATCTCGCCCTCGTCGGTGCACGGACCGTCGGCGATGACCTGCCCCGCCTCGACCCGGTCGCCCTCGAAGATCACCGGCTTCTGGTTGACGCAGGAGCCGGAGTTGGAGCGGCGGAACTTGTGCAGCAGGTAGGTCCGGCGGTGGCCGTCGTCCTGGTGGATCGTGACGTAGTCGGCGCACATGTCCTCGACCACGCCGGCGACCTCGGCCACGACCACGTCACCGGCGTCGACGGCGGCACGGTACTCCATGCCGGTGCCGACGAGCGGGGCCTCGGCCTTGACCAGCGGCACCGCCTGGCGCTGCATGTTGGCGCCCATGAGTGCACGGTTGGCGTCGTCGTGCTCGAGGAACGGGATCATCGCGGTGGCGACCGAGGTCATCTGCCGCGGCGACACGTCCATGTAGTCGACCTGGTCGGCGGGGACGTTGTCGACCTCACCGCCCTTCCGGCGGACGAGGATGCGGTCCTCGGCGAAGTTGCCGTCGCTCTTGAGCGGAGCGTTGGCCTGCGCCTTGACGAACCGGTCCTCCTCGTCGGCGGTCAGGTAGTCGATCTGGTCGGTGACCCGGCCGTCGACGACCTTCCGGTACGGCGTCTCGACGAAGCCGAACGGGTTGACCCGCGCGAACGTCGAGAGCGCGCCGATGAGACCGATGTTGGGACCTTCAGGGGTCTCGATCGGGCACATGCGGCCGTAGTGCGACGGGTGCACGTCGCGGACCTCGAAGCCGGCCCGCTCACGCGACAGACCGCCCGGGCCGAGCGCGCTGAGGCGCCGGCGGTGGGTCAGGCCCGCGAGGGGGTTGGTCTGGTCCATGAACTGCGACAGCTGCGACGTGCCGAAGAACTCCTTGATCGCCGCCACGACGGGACGGATGTTGATCAGGGTCTGCGGCGTGATCGCCTCGACGTCCTGCGTCGTCATGCGCTCGCGGACGACGCGCTCCATCCGGGACAGGCCGACGCGGACCTGGTTCTGGATGAGCTCGCCGACCGTGCGCAGGCGCCGGTTGCCGAAGTGGTCGATGTCGTCGGCCTCGTAGCCCTCTTCGCCCGTGTGCAGGCGGCAGAGGTACTCGACCGTGGCGACGACGTCCTCTTCCGTCAGCACACCCTGGTTGATCGGGAGGTCCAACTCGAGCTTCTTGTTGAACTTGTATCGACCGACCTTGGCGACGTCGTATCGCTTCGGGTTGAAGAAGAGGTTGTCGAGGAGGGTCTGCGCGTTCTCACGCGTCGGCGGCTCGCCGGGGCGGAGCTTGCGGTAGATGTCTAGCAGGGCCTCGTCCTGGCCGGCGATGTGGTCCTTCTCGAGCGTCGTCATCATGAGCTCGGACCAGCCGAACTTCTCACGGATGCGCTCGGCGGACCAACCGATGGCCTTGAGCAGGACGGAGACGGCCTGCCGGCGCTTGCGGTCGATGCGGACACCGACGGTGTCGCGCTTGTCGATGTCGAACTCCAGCCAGGCACCCCGGCTCGGGATGACCTTGACGCTGGTGAGGTCGCGGTCGGAGGTCTTGTCCGGCTGCTTGTCGAAGTACACGCCCGGCGACCGGACGAGCTGGCTCACCACGACGCGCTCGGTGCCGTTGATGATGAAGGTGCCCTTGGGCGTCATCATCGGGAAGTCACCCATGAACACCGTCTGGCTCTTGATCTCGCCAGTGGTGTGGTTGGTGAACTCCGCCGTCACGAACAGCGGCGCGCAGTAGGTGAGGTCCTTCTCCTTGCACTCCTCCATGGGAGCCTTGACCTCGTCGAAGCGGGGCGCGGAGAACGACAGGGACATCGTGCCGGAGAAGTCCTCAATGGGACTGATTTCATCGAGGATCTCCGCCAGCCCGGAACGGGCGTGCGGATCACCGGCCGAGCGGCTCTGCCACTTCTCGTTGCCAACCAACCAGTCGAACGAGTCGGTTTGGATGGCAAGGAGGTTGGGAACCTCAAGGTGTTCGGTGATCCTGCCGAAGGAGACCCGGCGGGGAGCGTATGCGCTCGAACTGGTCTTCGCAGGGCGGGAAGCTGCCAAGATGCGTCCTTCCGAGGACCGGTGGTGCAGACAGGCCGTTTTGCGTGCAGCCTGACGACCCCCGATGCAAAGTGCCCACGAAGAGGCACTCCACGCCAGAGGTGAAGTCAGAAGACAGCGCAAACTAGCAGTGTAGCCGAAAGGCTAACCGCTGTCGAGCGGCCCCGTGCACGATGTTTCAACGATCTTTTTTGAAGATCGCTGTTCCACCGGCCGAGCCGCTCGCGTCGGTCGAGGCCTGGGGCTCATCGGTCGATGTGCGCTGAACCGGACCCAAGAAGGATCGGGGCACATCTGTCGGGCCACCGGCCGCCGCGTCCGCGGAAGGCAGTGCCTGATTAGCGTGCCTGCCACCAGGTCATCGCGTCAAGGGTTCCCACGCGCGTCGGGCCACCGTGACGGAAATCTCGCACTCCGATCACAAGGTGTTGTGGTGGCCACCCCTAGATCTTGGGTCCTTACACACAAAGGGGCGGCCGCCGGTTTCCCGGCGGCCGCCCCACTGTGGTGCAAGTTACTTGAGGGTAACCTTGGCGCCCTCGGCCTCGAGCTTGGCCTTGGCCTTGTCCGCGGTCTCCTTGTTGGCCTTCTCGAGGACGGCCTTCGGCGCGGCCTCGACGAGGTCCTTCGCCTCCTTCAGGCCCAGGCCGGTCAGCTCGCGCACGACCTTGATGACCTGGATCTTCTTGCCGCCGTCGCCCTCGAGGACGACGTCGAACTCCGACTGCTCTTCCTTCTCCTCGACCGGAGCGGCAGCGGCGCCGCCGCCACCCATCATGACCGGCGCGGCAGCGGTGACGTCGAACGTGGTCTCGAACTCCTTCACGAACTCGGAGAGCTCGATCAGGGTCATCTCCTTGAACGCGTCGAGGAGTTCGGCGGTGCTCAGCTTCGCCATGTTGGCGTTCCTTTCGAAAAAAGTGATGTGGAGCGCGCGGGCCTATTCGGCCGCGTCGCTGCCGGCTTCCTGCGCGCTGCCGGAGTCCTGCTTGTCGGCGAGAGCCTGGATGGTGCGGGCGGCCTTGGACAGCGGCGCCTGGAACAGCGACGCGGCCTTGGACAGGCTGCCCTTCATCGCGCCGGCCAGCTTGGCCAGCAGCACCTCACGGGACTCCAGGTCGGCCAGGCGACGGACCTCGTCCGCGCTGATGGCCTTGCCCTCGAAAACGCCGCCCTTGATGACGAGCAGCGGGTGGGCCTTCGCGAACTCACGAAGGCTCTTCGCCGCCTCGACCGGGTCGCCGGAGACGAAAGCGAGCGCGGTAGGACCGGAGAACAAATCGTCGAGCCCGCTGATGCCCGCGTCCGTCGCGGCACGCTTCGCGAGCGTGTTCTTCGCGACGGCGTACGTGGTCTCGCGGCCCAGGCTGCGGCGCAGGGTCTTGAGCTGCGCCACGGTCAGGCCGCGGTACTCGGTCAGCACGGTGGCCGTCGAGCCCCGGAAGCTCTCGGTGAGCTCCGCGACCGCGGTGGCCTTGTCGTCTCGAACCGGCTTGTCCGCCATGTCCCTCCTCTCTCTTGCTACGGTGCTGGCCACGCTCTCGGGCGCACTCGCGGCAACGAAAAACGCCCCGGGCGCAGGGGCGCACGGGGCGGAGCGACATGTGTCGGCAACGCTTGTCCGGCCCTGCGCGGGTCGCCTGCGTTGACACAGGGCCTTCGATGTCCACTCACGCGGACATGACCAGCGGTCTTCGGGTTTCGCTGGAAACTGTACTTGACTCGCCGTGCGCAACCAAATCGCGGCGCGTCTACGGCCTGGTCCGCCGCAGGTGGGCGTAGGCGGCGACGGCGAGCGCGGCCCACACGACGCCCCAGCCGGTGGTGACGGCGACAGCGGTCAGGTCGGCACCGCCGACGGTGTCGCGGGCGGTGGTCATCAGCGGCGGGGCCAGCCACGGCGCCGGCGAGCTCTTCAGGCCGAGCACGACCGCCATGACCACGCCGCCGACGAGGATCGCCAGGCCGCGGGCCGCCTGCCCGGACACCGCGCGGCTGGCCAGGGCGCCGAGGCCGACGGCGGGCAGGAGCAGCAGCAGGTGCGCCCACAGGCCGAGCGCGATGCCCTCCCCCAGCGGCGGGTCGCCGGCCTTCTGCGGTCCGGTGACGCCACCGACGAGCCACGGCAGGATCATCGCGACCAGGATCACCGGCAGGGCGGCGACCAGCGCCGCGGCGACCCCCGCGGCGGTCTCCCGGCCGGCGCCGAGCGCGACCCTGCCGATCCGCCGCTGCACGTCGGGCTCCACGTCGAGCAGGAGCTTCGTCTGCCAGGCCAGGACCCCGAACAGCACGGCCGCGGACACCCCGTAGGCCTCGCCGGCCTGGGACTGCCCGCCGCCGTACAGGATGGACAGCACGACCAGGGCGGCCAGCAGCGGCGCGGCGGCCCGGCCCGTCTGGACGAAGCCCGCGAGCCGCATCCTGACCAGGGCGGTCACCGCTCCTCCCGGACGCCGAGGACGTCGAACCCGTCGGCGCGCAGCCTCGCCACCGCCCGGTCCGCGTGCGTCGCCGCGACGGCGAGCTCGATGATGCGCCTGGCGGCGGGGCGCTCGCCCCGGGGGCCGGTCACGCCCTTCCGGCCCTCTTCGCCCACCCAGCCGTCTTCGCCGACCCGGCCATCTGCTTCGCTCACCCGGCCGTCGCGGACGTGCCAGCGGCGGGCCCCCGGCAGGCGGGCGACCTCGCCGAGGTGGTCGCTGATGAGCACCGACCCGCCGCGGGCCACGACGTCGGCGACGATCGCCGGCACCTGTTCACGGGTCGCGGCGTCGAGGCCCTCCCACGGCTCGTCGAGGACCAGCAGGCCCGGCGGGTCCAGCAGTGCCTGGACGAGGCCCACCTTCTGGGCGGAGCCCTTGGAGAGGCGGCTCAGGCGTACATCGAGAAACCCCACGAAATTGAGGCGCTCGGCCCATTCGTCGATGCCGGCGCTGTCGGCTCCGCGGATCGCCGCCATGTGCGTCAGGTAGGCGCGGGCGGTGAACGGCTGGTCGGCGGGGAACCGCTCCGGGACCCAGCCCACCACCGGCGGCCTTCCGGAGACCGTGCCCCGGCCGGGCCTCAGCACCCCGGCGGCGAGCTGGAGCAGAGTCGACTTGCCGGAACCGTTGGGGCCGAGCACGACCGCGGTCTCGCCGGGACCGAGCTCCAGGTCGACGTGCTGCAGGGTCCACGCCGCATTACGGGCGTACCGGAACCAGACGTCGTGGAACTGCACGCCCCCGAACATAGACGACGGCGGGCACCCTCGGATGCCCGCCGTCGTCGTGCCGCTGTGCTTACTCCGCGGACGCGTCGTCCTCGAGGAGGTTGCGCGTGCGGTTCGGGTCGACCGGGATGCCGGGGCCCATGGTGGTGGTGATGAAGATCTTCTTCAGGTACTTGCCCTTGGCCGCGCTCGGCTTGGCCCGGTTGACCTCGTCGAGGACCGCCGCGTAGTTCTCCACCAGCTGCTGCTCGGAGAAGCTCGCCTTGCCGATGATCAGGTGGAGGTTGGAGTGCTTGTCCACCCGGTAGGTGATCTTGCCGCCCTTGATCTCGTTGACCGCCTTGGTGACGTCCATCGTGACCGTGCCCGTCTTCGGGTTCGGCATCAGGCCGCGCGGGCCCAGGATCCGCGCGATCCGGCCGATCTTGGCCATCTGGTCGGGGGTGGCGATCGCCGCGTCGAAGTCCAGCCAGCCTTCCTGGATCCGGGCGACGAGGTCGTCGGTGCCCACCGCGTCGGCGCCGGCGGCCTCGGCCTCAGCGGCCTTCGGGCCCTGCGCGAAGACGATGACGCGGGCGGTCTTGCCGGTGCCGTGGGGCAGGTTGACCGTGCCACGGACCATCTGGTCGGCCTTGCGGGGGTCGACGCCCAGCCGCATGGCCACCTCGACGGTGGGGTCGAACTTGACGGTGGTGGTCTGCTTGGCCAGCTTCACCGCGGCGATGGGGCTGTACAGCGCGTTGCGGTCGACAAGGTCCGAGACCTTGCGGTAGTTCTTTCCGTGCTGCGACATGTCGCTTTTACTCCTGTGGTGATCGTGCGGGCGCTTTCCGCGCCCTCCCACTTGGTCTTTGGTTGTGCTTGCCGGCGGAGCTTGATCAGTCCTTGACGACGATGCCCATGGAGCGGGCGGTGCCGGCGATGATCTTCTCGGCCTGCTCGATGTCGTTGGCGTTGAGGTCGGCCATCTTCTTCTCGGCGACCTCACGCAGCTGGGCCTTGGTGATCGAGCCGACCTTGTCCTTCTGCGGCACGCCCGACCCCTTCGGCACGCCGGCGGCCTTGAGCAGCAGGCGGGCGGCGGGCGGGGTCTTGAGGATGAACGTGAACGTCCGGTCCTCGTAGACGCTGATCTGCGCGGGGATGATGTCGCCGCGCTGGGACTCCGTCTGGGCGTTGTACGCCTTGACGAACTCCATGATGTTCACACCGTGCTGACCGAGCGCGGGGCCGACCGGCGGCGCCGGAGTGGCCTGGCCGCCCGGCAACTGAAGCGTGAAGGTCTTGACGAGCTTCTTCTTCGGAGGCATGGCTGCTTTCGTCTTCCTGGGCTGGAGTTTCGTGCCTTGTTGTATGACGGCTCGCGGCCGTCTCCACGCACGACTGAGCGCCCGGCACTTGGCCGGACGCTCAAGCGTACCGCAGACGAATTAGATCTTCGTGACCTGGTTGAAGTTGAGCTCGACCGGGGTCTCCCGGCCGAAGATCGAGACCAGGACCTTGAGCTTCTGCTGATCGGCGTTGATCTCGCTGATCGTGGCCTGCAGCGAGGCGAACGCGCCGTCGGTGACGGTGACCGAGTCGCCGACCTCGAAGTCGAGGACCTTGACCTCGGGCTTGCCGGCCTTCTTGCCCTCCTGCTGCACCACCGGCGCGAGCCACTTGAGGACCTCGTCCAGCGACAGCGGCGCCGGCCGGTCGGCCCGGTCGGTCGCGCCGACGAAGCCGGTCACGCCGGGCGTGTTGCGCACGCACGAGTAGGACTCCGCCGTCAGCTCCATCCGGACGAGGATGTAGCCGGGGAAGACCTTGTTCTGCACCTGGGTGCGCTTGCCGTTCTTGATCTCGACCTCTTCACGAGTCGGGACCTCGACCTGGTAGATGAACTCTTCCATGTCGAGGCTCGTGATACGGGTCTCGAGATTCGTCTTGACCTTGTTCTCATACCCGGCGTAGGAGTGCACCACGAACCAGTCACCGGGCGCGAATCGCAGTGCGGCACGCAGCTCGGCGACGGGGTCCTCGGCGTCGGCCGCCGCCCCTGCCGGCTCGGGGGCCGTGCTGGGCGTGGCGGCCGTCATCACCGTCGACGTTTCCTCGTGCTGCTCGTCGTCGGTTGAGGCGGTCTCGTCGAATTCCTGCACGCTGCTCACTTCCGTCTGTCAAGTCTTCGCATCTGCGGCCGGTCCGCTGTGGACTACTCCGCTTTGTTGCCGAAGGCCCAGAGGACGCCCTTGGCGAGCAGGTAGTCGAGGCCACCCACGATCGTCAGCATCACGATCACGAACACGACGACAACCACCGTGTAAGTGGTCAGCTCTTTGCGGGTCGGCCAGATCACCTTACGCAGTTCGGCGACAACCTCGCGGACGAAGTTGATGAGCCGCGCGAAGATGTTGTTCGAGCTGCCCTCTTTGACCTTGGTCTTCTTCTTGTCCGTCTCTTTGACGTCCTTGGACTTGGCCTTCGCGTCCTTGGACTTCGTCAGGACCGTCTTGCCGTCCGCGTCGTCGTCATCGGCGTCCACGTCATCGTCAAGGTCGCCGTCGAGCTCGTCGAGCTCATCGGCGAACTCCTCCTCGATGGCCGCGTCCTCGGCGCTGAGCTCCTCGTCACGGCGATCGTCGGCGGGGTCGGTCCCGCGTCGCCTGCGTTCGGCCACTTTCGCCCTCTTCCGTGATCTCGCGAGTGCTCGGTCCGATGAGTGGCCCGCGGATCCGCCCGACCAGGGCCACCGGCGATGAGCCGGCGGCACTCGGCGGGACCAACCCGTGACCGCTGGAGGTCCGACCCGATCGGCGGATCGGGCACCCCAGACCCAGGTCAGGCCTTCGGCGCAGGGGCGACAGGACTTGAACCTGCAACCTGCGGTTTTGGAGACCGCTGCGCTGCCAATTGCGCCACACCCCTTCGTGGTGATCGCGCCTCCCGGACCCCTCTTCAGAGGGTGCCGAGAGGTTGCTCACCCCACGGGCGACCAGTGTACGGGTTCGGGTGGGATATCCCAACCACCCCCCTCCACCGAGTCGCTCCCTATGCCCTGACCAGGGCTTTTGCGGCACCAAGAATCTTGTCGCCGTTGCACGTGGCGGTGATGTCGATCTGCGCGACACCATCCTCCGCTACCCGCTTCACGACGCCGCTCACCACGATCTCGGTGCCTTTGTCGTCGTCCGGGACCACCACCGGGTTGGCGAACCGGGTGGAGTACTCGACGATCGATGCGGTGCCACCCACCCAGCAGGCAACCGCCTGTCCCGCCAGGGCCATCGTCAGCATGCCGTGCGCGATGACACCCGGCAGCCCGACCGAGGTCGCGACGCGGTCGCTCCAGTGGATCGGGTTGAAGTCGCCGGAGGCCCCCGCATACCGCACCAGATCGGCGCGGGTCACCTGGAACGTCTGCGGCGGGAAAACGGTGCCGACCTGCATCTCAGCCCTCCCCACGGACCACGAGCCGGGTCCAGATCGTCACGACGAGCTCGCCCTCGACGGTCGACACCTCGTGCCTGGTCGTCAGGAACGCGTGCCCGGCGCGGCTGCTGATCTCCTCCACCGCCATCACCGTCACCAGATGGTCGCCGGCGACGATCGGCCGCTCGTAGCGGAACGTCTGCCCGCCGTGCACCACCCGGCTGTAGTCCAACCCGAACGCCTGGTCCTCGACCAGCTGCTGCCCGGCGTTCTGACTCAGGATGATCGCGAACGTGGGCGGGGCGATCACGTCCTTGTAGCCCTTGGCGCGCGCCTCGGCGAGATCCCGGTGCACCGGGTCGCTGGCGCTCACCGCGTCGGCGAACTCCCGGATCTTCTCCCGGGCGACCTCGTATGGCGGGGTCGGCGGAAACACCCGCCCCATGTACGACTGATCCAACGGCATGGTGTGCAACTTACCGCTGGCACGAAAAAGCCCCGGCTGTGGGCCGGGGCTTTGTTCCTTGCGTTCCTGAGACTGGTTACCGCGTCTCGCGGTGCACGGTGTGCTTGCCGTCCCGGGGGCAGAACTTCTTCAGCTCGATGCGGTCCGGGTCGTTACGGCGGTTCTTCTTCGTGATGTAGTTCCGCTCTTTGCACTCCGTGCACGCCAGCGTGATCTTCGGACGAACGTCGGTCGCCTTGGCCATGGCGAAGTGCCTTCCTTCAGAGCGGGGTTCAGGTCCAGCGAACGAGCATAGCGGCTCACACTGGCAGTCGCCGAATCGGACGACCTCTGTGGTGCGTCTGTAGCGGTGGCCGGACTTGAACCGGCGACACAGCGATTATGAGCCGCTTGCTCTACCATCTGAGCTACACCGCCGCGGCGGACTCGATGACTCAAGCCCGGTCTCTCGAGCCCCCTTACGGAATCGAACCGTAGACCTTCTCCTTACCATGGAGACGCTCTGCCGACTGAGCTAAGGGGGCGCATCAAGTGCGATCCCGCACATGCGCTCGCTAAGCGTACACGGCCCTCGCCGTGGCACGAAATCGAGTTCCCCGAAGTGGTGTTTGCCCAGCTTGTGACCCCTGCCTCCGGCGTGTCTCCCCGCTTCGGCCGACCCTTCCCGCACTCGCCGAGTGGGCCACGTCACCACCTTCTCGCGGATGCGCCACCGTCCAGCATCACTGCCTGCCGCGCCGGCCTGAACGTCGCGCAGCCCCGGTCCAGGGCACTGCTTCGTGTGTCGCCGCGAACCCCTGCACCGGGGCACGCCGCCGGGTGACGATTCGGCCGGGAGGTCGGCGGACGACCGGGACCCTTGGTTCCCGCATGTCGCGGAACCGCTCGGGCCTCTCCGAGAGGCACAGGGGCCTCTAGAGGCAACGTCCGCCGGCACGCCCGGCACGTCCACGCCCGGTGACCACCGCGCCGGAGCCGCGTCCCTAGCCGCATCGCCGCGTCGCTCTGCCACATCACCCCGCCGCCCAGCCCAGCCCAGCCCAGCCCAGCCGCCCGTGTCGCCCCGCCGCATCGGTTGGCGGGCCTACGGCACAGCGCAGGGCACGGGACTCGGCGGCTGGAGTGGGGCTACGGCACGGCGCGGAGCCAGCGGACCTCGCCCGCGGGTGGGACGGTGGGGTCGGCGTCGGCCTGGATCTGGAGCCAGGACTCGAAGCGCTCGTAGGGCAGTGCGCGGCTGAACAGGAAGCCCTGACCCATGTCGCAGTGCATGTCCTCGAGCAGGCCGAGTGTGAGCTCGCTCTCAACGCCTTCGGCGACCACGGCGAGCCCGAAGTGGCGGGCCATGTCGACAACGGTCCGCACGATCGCGAGATCCGCGGTGTCGGTCGCCATGCCCTGCACGAACGCGCGGTCGATCTTGACCTCCTGCACCGGCAGGCGGCCGAGGTCCGCGAACGACGACCGGCCCGCGCCGAAGTCGTCGACGGACAGCAGCACGCCCAGCTCGCGCAGGCGCTTCAGGGCGGGAACGCTGCGGCCGCTGCCGAGCAGCTCCTGCTCGGAGAGCTCCAGGATGATCCGCTCGGCCGGCACGCCGTGCTTCTCGAGCAGCTCCGACACCTGTAACGGGAAGTCTGCGTCGCCCAGGGTGCGGACCGAGATGTTGACCGCCACGGTGAGCGAACGCCCGGCGTCGGCCCATTCACGGGCCCTGCGGATGCCTTCTTTGAGGACCACACTGTTGAGCCGGGCGAGCTGACCGGTGTGCTCCGCGACCGCGACGAAGTCCGGCGGCGCCACCTGACCGTGCACCGGATGCTCCCAGCGGGCCAGGCACTCCACCCCGACCAGCCGGCGGTCCTTGAGCGACACCTTGGGCTGGAAGTAGACCTCCAGCTCGCCGGTGTTGAGCGCGGCATCCAGGTCCGCGGCCAGCCCGACGCGCCGCACAGAGCGCGACTGCAGGCCGGCGTTGAACAGCTGGACGATCCCGCGCGACTTCGCCACCGATGTGGCCACCACGGCCCGCTGCAGCAGCGCCTCGGGCTCCGAGCCGTGGTCCGGGTAGATCGACACACCGACGTTGGTGTCGACGTCGATCGTGAGCGAGTCGATGACCATCCGGTCGCGCAGCCCCGCCCGCAGCGTGTCGGCAACCGCCGCGGCCGCCTCGGCACTGGCCGTGCGCAGCTCGACCGCGAACTCGTCGCCGCCGACCCGAGCCACCAGCGCACCCTGCGGCGCCAGCCCACGCAGCCGCTTCGCGACCTGGATCAGCACCTGGTCGCCGGCGTCATGCCCCAGCGACTCATTGACCTCGCGCAGCGCGACGACGTCGAACAGCAGCACGGCGACGACCTCGCGCGGTCCCCGGCCGGTCATCGCCTCGCCCAACGCGGTGAGCATCCGGCGCCGGTTGGCCAGGCCGGTGAGCGCGTCGTGGTTGGCGTCGAACTGGAGCCGGTCGACCAGGCGGCTGTTCTCGACCGCCGCGCCGACCTGCAGCGACACCGTTTCCAGCAGCTGCACGTCTTCTTTGCCGAAGAGCACCTTGTCGCCGAGCCGGCCGGCGACCTCCAGCGTGCCGATCGCGACGCCGCTGGAGCGCAGCGGCACGACGATGATGTCCTTGACCTGCGCCTCTTGCAGCGCGGACTGCAGCTCCGGCCCGCCGGCCCTGGGCCCGGCGACGACGGTCTGCCCGGTGCGCATCGCCAGCTGCCGGAACAGGTCCGGTGTCGGGGCGCTGTCCAGCAGCCCCTGGTAGTCGAACCTGGACGACAGCAGCATCTCGTGATGGCGCCCGTGCCGCGGCAGCCAGAGCGTCGCCGAGTCCGCGGTCAGCAGCGCCCGCACCCGGCCGAGCAGCACGTCCGGCAGCGTGCCGTCGTGGTTGGTCGCGGCGATCTCACGCGTCAACGCATAGATCTCGGTGAGGTTGCGGTGCTGCCGGAAGAACTGCGTGTAGGAGCGATACAGAATGAACAGCACGATCGCCAGTGCGACCAGCAGCAGCGCACCCCAGTCGCTGGCGACCAGGGCGAGCAGCATGACCAGGCCCAGGACGATGTTGACGCCCATCACGGCGAATCCGGGGACCGACGACTTCAGGAACTGCGGCAGCTGGCCGACGCCCTGCAGCAGCACCATGACGCCCGCGATGGCAGCCAGGGTGACCACGTTGCCCGCGAGGATGGCCATGCCGAGCACCAGCCACGTCAGCGGCGAGCCGCCGCCGTGCAGCCCGAACTGGAACACGATCAGGTTGGCCGTCGCGGTGCCGGCGAAGTGGCTGGCGGCGTTGAAGGCGACCTTGTGCCAGCTGAACCGCGCACCGAAGACGTTCCACACCAGCCCGGCCGTCACCCGCACCGCCAGGACGAGCCACGGCGAGAGGTAGTACAGCGCCAGGATGAGCGGGATCTCGTTCATCTTGGTGCTCAGGCCCTGCCGCCTGATGTCGAAGCGGAGCTCGAGCGGCGTGGCGAGGGTCGCGAGGGCCAGCAGCGCCAGCGCGTGACCGTAGTGGTGCCCGACGTGTGACGGCCGGTCGGAGAGCAGGATGGGGAGCGAGAGCAGGACCCCCAGGACGAACAGGGGAGCCGTGATCAGCCACGAGTGGACCTCAGAGCGGCTGATCGGAACCTTTGGAGCCGGCACCCATTCCCCTACCTTTCGGGCATGGAGCCTGGTGCATCACACCGTCCGCGACGCGGGCGGGCCGGCTAGCTCCAGTCCCAGCCTTCAGTGACAAAGATCGGCTCGACCACCGGCGGGGCAGTGTGCGGCTGGATGGCGCGCAGAACGCTCACCAGTCTCACCACAGATCCCTCACTGTCCGTGCTCGCATGCGCTGCACCGGCCGAGACACCGAGCGCAACCACGCCAGCGCCGATCATCACCGCGAACCGTGTCATCCAACGGCCAGGCGTCGTCTCTCGCATCTGTCGCTCCCATGCGATCGCAGTGACATCAGGGTCCCGTATGGATACCCACGATCCTGCCACAGCCAACGTCTGATCCAACAGTGCGAGGGCCAGGATGAAGCGCCGCCACGGAAGAATCGACCTTTCGGCCGATTCCGATAGTGGCGATCCGGCTACATCAGCCCGCCTGATCTAAATCCCTGGCAACTTTTTCGCGACGTCGGGAGTCAGACCTGCCCATCTTTCGTCCCCTGACGGACGGGAGACGGGGGGCCTCGTCGCGCACCTCACGCCAACCGGCTTCGGGATCGTCGTCGGCAAGGACCGCGGACTCGACCCAGCCGACCGCATCCCGCTCGGAGTCGAACGACCGGACCCGGAGCCGCCCGTCGGGGCCGCCGCGCCGGAGCTCCACCTGCCACCGGCCGCCGGCCGCGTTGCGCACGAAGACGTCCCGCCGCACGAGCCGGGACCACCGCCCGTTCCACCACTGCCGCTCATTCATGGGTACATCTTAGAACGCATGTACGACAATTTTCGGAGCTTCGGGAGCAGGCTCAACCGGTAGCTTGCCTACAGGTCCGGGGAGGGCCGCCGGAACGAGAACGGCCCCGGACCAGAGTCACCCCCGGTCCGGGGCCGTGCTGTCTTGCCAGTGGCGGGTAGAGGATTCGAACCTCTGTAGCTTTCGCGACGGATTTACAGTCCGCTCCCATTGGCCGCTCGGGCAACCCGCCTGGCGGAAGCAAGAATAGCGGTACGCCCCGGGGGCAATGCAAACGGGTACCCTCGGCACGCCCATACCGCCAATCGACCGCACCTCAGGAGCAGCTGCCATGGCTTCGGCACCCTCGTTCGACATCGTCAGCAAGGTCGACCGGCAGGAGGTCGACAACGCGCTCAACCAGGCCGACAAGGAGTTGGGGCAGCGGTTCGACTTCCGCGGCACCGGCGCTGAGATCAAGTGGGCCGGGGAGGAGACGGTCAGCCTCCAGGCGGAGACCGAGGAGCGCGTGGTCGCGGCGCTCGAGGTCTTCAAGGAGAAGCTGGTCAAGCGCAACATCTCGCTCAAGTCGCTGGACGCGGGCGAGCCGCGCGCGTCCGGCAAGACGTACAAGATCGACGCGAAGATCGTGCAGGGCATCGAGTCGGAGAAGGCGAAGGCGATCTCCAAGAAGATCCGCGACGAGGGGCCCAAGGGCATCCAGGCGCAGATCCAGGGCGATCAGCTGCGCGTGACCGGCAAGAAGAAGGACGACCTGCAGGCGGTCATCACGCTGCTCAAGGGCGAGGACTTCGGGATCGCGCTGCAGTTCACCAACTACCGGTGACGGCTCAGTCCTGGCGGGCCGGCGGGCGCCGCTCGGGGCGCTCCGCGGTCTCCTCGGCCCGGATCAGCACGAAACTGTCGGTGTCACAGATCTCGGTGTCGGCCTTCTCCCGATGATCGGGGTCTGCCAGCACGGCGTGGATCGGCAATGCCATGAGGCTGGACCATACACGGACGTGCTCCTGGCATCACTCATGTGAGTGACGTCTGCGTGGCGGCCCGCGCGATCGCGCCGCGCGGGTTGGCCGCCACCAGGGCGCCGAACGCGACAGCGGTGCCCGCCAGCAGAAACGCCCAGACGACGCCGCCGGGGCGGTCGACGACGAGTCCCATCGCGGCGACGCCGGCGGCGCTGGACGCCACGGAGACGGTCACCAGCCAGGTGTACGCCTCGTTCAGCATCGATCCGGGCACGATCTGCCCGACGAGCGAGTTCTGCACGGTGAGGGCCGGGGCGATGGTCGCGCCGCCGAGCACGAGTGCGATGCCGAGCGCCAGCGCGCTGGGCATCGCGGCCAGGATCAGGATGCTGGCGGAGACCCCGCCGAGCAGCCAGCCGAGGCGCCCCGGCGGGCGCGTGCCGAAGTAGAAGCCGCTCACGGCGCTGCCGATGCCCCACACCCCGAGCAGCAGCCCGCCAACGCCGGCCGGGTCGTGCTCGACGTACGCGGTGGCGTACGCCGGCACCGCGACCCCGACCCCGCCGAACGCGAACCCGAGGCCGAACGCGGTCACCAGCAGCGGCACGAAGCCGGGGACCCGCAGCGGGCCGAGGCCCTTGGCGTTGGTGTGGTCCGCGTGGCGGCGCCAGGACCGGATGGCCCGGCCCCGGGCGACGGTCAGTGTGCCGAGGAGCGTGACGCCGGCGGCGGCGCCGAGCGCGACCGCGGGCTGCCACAGCACGACGCACAACGCGACCAGCATCGGCCCGGCCACGAAGACGACCTCGAACAGCGCCGTCTCGGCCGCGAGCGCCGTCACCCGTACGTGTGGCAGGTCGGCGGTCAGCGCGTTCCACGTACCGCGCACCGCGGCCGTCAGCGGCGGGAACGTGGCGCCGGCCAGCACCGCTGTACCGACGACGAACGGCATCGGCGAATGCCGGAGCGCGACCACGATCAGCGCCGCGAGGGCGAGCGGGTGGGCGATGCCGGTGACGAGCAGGACCGGTCCGGGACCGACCCGGTCGGCGAGCCGTCCGGCGATCGGGCTGGCCGCGGCGCCCGCGAGGGCGTAGACGGCGCAGGCGGCGGCCGCCTGCGCGTACCGGCCGGTCGTCTGCTGCAGGAGCAGCAGCAGCGACAGCGAGACCATGCCGATGCCGAGCCTGGCGATCACGCCGACGACCAGGAGGACCGGTGCGCCGGGGAGCCGCCAAACCGCCGCGTACTGCCGCAACGCACTGCCTCATTTCCTGCCGGTAACGGGTGAAGAGCCTGCCGATCCTAACGGCAGGCTCCGGTCACCCGTTCAGGAATTTGCGTCAGCGGCGCGTGACACCCGCCATCTGCTCCAGCCTGGCGATCCGCTGCTCCATCGGCGGGTGGGTCGAGAACAGCGATGCGATGCCCCCGCTCCGCAGCGGGTTGTCGATCATCAGGTGGGCCTGGCTGGCGAGCTGACCGTCGGCCGGCAGCGGCAGGGCCTGCGTACCGCGATGGATCTTGCGCAGGGCGCTGGCCAGGGCGAGCGGGTCCGTGGTGAGCCGGGCGCCCGACTCGTCCGCCTGGTACTCACGGCTGCGGCTGATGGCGAGCTGGATCACGGTCGCGGCGAGCGGGCCGAGAATCAGCATCAGCAGCAGGCCGCCGATGCCCGGACCGTCGTCGTCGCTCGACGAGCCCCCGATCGGCAGGAAGATCGCCAGCTGCGCCAGCATGGTGATCATGCCGCCGAGCGCGCCGGCGACGCTGGAGATGAGGATGTCGCGGTTGTACACGTGTGACAGCTCATGTCCGATCACGCCGCGCAGCTCGCGCGGGGTGAGGATGCCGAGGATGCCCTGCGTGACGGCGACCGCCGCGTGCCGTGGGCTGCGCCCGGTGGCGAAGGCGTTCGGTTGCGCCGTCGGGCTGATGTACAGCCTGGGCATGGGCTGCCCGGCGGACGTCGCGAGCTCCCGGACGATGGCGTAGAGCTCGGGCGCCTGGGCCTCGGTGACAGGCTGGGCGTTCATCGCACGCAGGGACAGCTTGTCGGAGAAGAAGTAGCTGAACGCGTTCATGCCGAGCGACAGGAACACGGCGACGACCAGGCCGGTGCTGCCACCGAGCCAGTAGCCGACGAGCAGGATCAGCGAGGTCAGCAGCCCCAGGAGGGCCGCCGTCTTGAGACCGTTGAGATGCCTGTGCTGCATACCATCTACAACACCCCGGTCGGCCGTGCCCCTTCCCTACGCCGGCTGTGAGCTGGCTGAACGTCTCGTCCGAGCCTCATGCAGTGCCTCATGGGGTGAAGAACGCCGCCAGCTCGAGCACTCCCTGCGGCGCCAGCCCGACCAGCACCGCGAGCACGGCGGCGACCCCGACCGCCGCGGCGACCGGCCACCCGGCGCGCACCGGCGCCGCGCCTGGGGCCATGACCGCTGCGATGGCCGGCGCGGTCACCGTGGTCGTGGTTGTGGCGGGCGCCGGTGGCGTGGCCGGTGCGCCCGCAGTGGTCGCGGTCGTCGCGGCCGTGACGGCCGCTGGTTCCGCGGAACCAGAGAACAGGCTCGCGACGACCCGGATGTAGTACGCGAGGCCGATGACCGCGTTGATCGCGACGACGATCGCCAGCCACGCCGCGTCACCGCCGAGCAGGGATCGCACCACGGCGACCTTGGCGAACAGGCCGGCCAGGCCCGGCGGCAGCCCTGCGAGGCCCGTCAACGCGATCACGAGGACCGCCGTCAGCCACGGCGAGCGGCGGGCGAGCCCCCGGTAGTCGGCGATCTCACCACCGTCGGCACTGCCCCGGACCGCGACGACGGCGGCGAACGCCGAGAACTCGAGGATGACGTAGAAGAGGGCGTACGCGACGGTCGCGGCGACGGCGAGCGCGACCGCCTCGGTGGTGCGGCCGCCGGTCGCCAGGAGCGCGCCGAGCGGGGCCAGCACGTAGCCCGCCTGGGCCACCGACGACCAGGCGAGCAGCCGCACCATGCGCCGCTGCCGGAGGGCGACGAGGTTGCCGACCGTCATGCTGAGCACGGCGAGCACCGCGAGCGTCAGCCCCGACGTGGCGAGGACCGGACCGCCGGCCAGCACACCGACCAGCAGCAGCGCGACAACCCCACCGAGCTTCGAGGCGGTCGACAGGTATGCGGCGACCGGCAGCGGGGCGCCGTCGTACGTGGCCGGCGCCCAGGCGTGCGCGGGCACGGCGGCGACCTTGAACGCCAGCCCCGCCAGCAGCAGCACCATGCCGACCTTCAGCAGCGGGCGCAGCTCGGGCACGGCGAGGTCCGCCCGGGCGATGTCGGCGAGGTGCACGCCGCCGGTCGCCGTGTACACGAGGGCGGCCCCGAGCAGCGCCACCGCCGTCGACACGACGCTGACCACGAAGAACGTGACCGCCGCCGACGCCCCGGCGGTGGCGCCGCGCCTGATGCCGACCAGCAGGTACAGCGGCAGGGTGAGCGTCTCGAGCGCCACGATCAGCGTGATCAGGTCACGGGCGCCGCCGAGGACGACCGCGCCGGTCAGCGAGCAGGCGAGCAGGAAGCAGTACTCACCGACGGGCACCTCACCCGTCCGCAGCACCGGCAGCGACAGCGCCACCGCGCCGAGCGCCAGGATCGCGAACGCGGCACCGACGGCCGCGGCGGCCGGGTCCGCCACCAGCGAGCACTGGTCGGGCCCGACGCAGAACGCGGTCCGCCGGCCGGCGTCACCGAGCCCCAGCCCGACCCCGATGGCGGTGCCCGCGGTCGCCACCATCCCGAACGCCGTCGTCCCCACGACCGCGCCCAGCCTGCCCGGCGCGACCAGGTCGGCGAGCAGCACGAGGACCGCGGTGGCGGCGGCGACGTACGTCGGCAGGAGCGCGATCTGGTCGATCGTCATCGCCCGACCTCCCTGACAGGCTCACGGCCCACCGGCCCGGGCGCGAACCCGGACTCCGGGCCAGGCAGAACCCAGGCCGCCGAACCGGGCGCGTGGTCGGGGCGTGGGCCGGGTGGACGGGCGGCCACGGGTGCGGTGGCCCGGAGTGCGGCGCGGCGGGTGGAAGGCGTCATCGGGTGATCACGCCTGCCAGGGCGTCGGCGGCGCCGGCGGAGAAGAACAGGACGCCCATCGGGACCACGCCGATGGCGAGGGTGAGGACGATCAGCGGGGACCAGGCGACCAGTTCGCCCGGTCGGAGGCGGCCGGTCGCGGTCGTGGTGAGCGCGGTGACCGGTGGCGTCGCGGCGCCGTGGGTGACGCGGCGGAGCAGGCGCAGGAAGTACGCGGCGGCGAGGGCGGCGCCGATGGCCGCGACGACGCCGAGGGTGGTCCAGAGGGGGCCGCCGCGCTCGAAGGCGGCGACGACCGCGAACGCCTCACCCCAGAAGCCGGCGAGGCCGGGCAGCCCGAGGGACGCGATGGCGGCGAACGCGAGGACGCCGCTGAGCGCCGGCGCGGTCTCCCGCAGCCCGCCGAGCTGGGCGAGGTCGCCGGTGTGCGTGCGGTCCTTGATGCCTCCCGCCACGAAGAACAGCAGGCCGGTGATGACGCCGTGGGCGATGTTGCCGATGAGGGCGGCCTGGAAGCCGGTCGTGGTGAGGGTGGCGACGCCGAGGAGGACGAAGCCCATGTGGCCGACGGAGGAATACGCGATGAGGCGCTTGAGCTCCGTCTGGGCGAGGCACACGAGGCCCCCGACGATGATGGCGGCGGTCGCGAGGATCCCGAGGACCGGCGCGCTGCGGGCGGCGGCCTCCGGCGCGACGCCGACGGCGACGCGGAGCAGGCCGTAGGTGCCCATCTTCAGCAGGACGCCGGCGAGGATGACCGAGCCGACGGTCGGCGCCTCGGTGTGCGCGGCGGGCAGCCAGGTGTGCAGCGGCCAGAGCGGGCTCTTGACCGCGAACGCCACGGCGAGCAACACGAACGCGAGCAGCTGCACGCCGCCGCCCATCCGGGTGCTCGTCGGGTCGGACAGCGCGACGAGGTCACCGGTGCCGGCGGCCGACACGACGGTGAAGACGCCGACGAGCAGCAGCACCGAGCCGAACAGCGTGTACAGCACGAACTTGCGCGCGGCGCGGCGGCGGTCGGGGCCGCCCCAGACGGCGATGACCGCGTACATCGGCAGGAGGACGACCTCGAAGAACACGAAGAACAGCACCAGGTCGAGGGCGAGGAACACGCCGATGATGCCGACCTCGAGGACCAGCAGCAGCGCCACGAGGAGCCGACCGCGGCCGGGGTCGGGCACCCGCCAGAGGCAGTACGCGCAGCAGAGCATCGTCAGCCCGGCCGTGAGCGCCACGAGCGGATACGAGATGCCGTCGATGCCGAGATGGAACCGCAGGCTCAGGTCGGGCGCCCACGGCAGGTCGATCTCGGCCCACGGCGCGATGGGGTTGGCCTTGACGGGCGCGAACGTCGGGACCTCGCTCGCCGACGACGGCGGATCCCCGCCGGGCAGGAACGCGAGGACCACGCCGCAGTTCGCGGCGGCGAAGGCGGCGCCACCGATGCGGGCGACCCGGTCGAGCCTCGCCGGCATGCCCGCCGCGAAGAGCGCCCCGATCGCCGGGACGATCAGCAGCGCGAGGAGCAGACCCTGATCGGCGCTCACCAGGACACCCCCACGACAAGTGCGACGACAGCGGCTGTGCCCCCGGTGTGCTGGGGCCGTGCGAGCGCCCCGGCCGAGGAGCGGGCCGGACGGGCAACCGGTCCGGCGCCTGTTGGAGCATTCCGGCAAGCGGCGCGGGAAGCCGCCGGACCGGCAGCAGGCGGCACCGCGAAGGCGGGGCGGGCGACCGGTGCCGGGCTCCCGAAGACACCCCCGCGCCAATCACGGTGGGAAGCACGGCCGCCGGCGAGAACCGGACGGGACGGCGCGGCGGCGAACGGCGCGGGACGGCGCGGGACCGGCTCGATCGAACGATGAGCGAACACCTCGGCAGCACAGCGCGCGAGCGTCGGCCGGACCACCGATGCCGAACTCGTGAAGACACCCCCGCAGCAACCACGGCCGCCCGAGAGGCCCACACGAGGCGGCGCCGCGGCGGTGGCGGCGGTGCGGGCCACCTCGGCTGGGCGGCCCACCTCGGCCGGGCGGCGGGCAAACGGCTCGACGGGCCCACAGACCGACGACCGGACCGGATGCCGGACGCGCCGAGCGGCCAGGAAACGCGCAGGCCACCCGGCCCGGACGCGAACACACGGACCGGGCGGCGGCAGGACCGGGACCGGGACCGCAGACGAAGCCACCAGGACACCCCCACGACGACGGCGCGCCGTGCCGGCGCCGGACGGCGTCTCGACCGGGCGGCAGACAAGCGACTCCGCGGACCGGCAGACCGACGACCGGACCAGGTGCCGGACGCGAACACGCGGGCCGGGTGGCGGTGGGGTCGGGGCCGGGGTCACCAGGACACCCCCACGACGAGGGCGATGACCACGGTCAGCAGGGCGGCGCCGGTCAGGACGGTGGTGACGGCGCGGGGCAGGCCGGCGGTGTGGGCCCGGATGAGGAGGCCGCCGGTGGTCGTGGCGGCGGTGCCCGTGGCGTCGACGGCGCCGTCGACGGCGGACTCGTCGGTGCGGCGGGCGAGGCGGGCCAGGGCGGTGACTGGGCGGGTGACCAGGGCGTCCTGGACGGCGTCGAAGTAGAAGGCGTTGGCCAGCAGGCGGGTGACGGCGGTGTCGGGCAGGGCGGTGGCCGGGTCGCGCCGCCAGGCGAGGGCGGCCCCCGCGACCAGCAGGGCGAGCGGGATCAGCGCGAAGGCGCCCACCTCGGCGATGGGCCCGTCGCCGCCGAGGCGGGTGGCGAAGGCGGCCGACAGGCCGGCGAAGCCGAGCAGGACCGTCGGCACTGCCAGGACGAGGAGCGGGCCGCGCATCGCCCACGGGGGCTCGTGCGCGGTGCGGGCGGTGGCGGTGCGGGCGTCGCCGAAGAACGTGCGGCGCCAGAGGCGGACCACGTAGGCCGCGGTGAGCAGGACGGTGAGCGCGGCGGCGGCCAGCACGAGCCAGGCCGCCCATCGGGGCAGCGGGGATGAGGCGGTCTCGTCGTGGGCGGCGTGCCAGGCGGCCTCGATGATCGAGTCCTTGCTCCAGAAGCCGGCGAGGGGTGGGACACCGGCGAGGGCGGCAAGGCCGGCGGTCATGGTCCAGAAGGTCACCGGCATGCGGGGCCGCAGCCCGCCCATGGCGGCCATGAGGTTGGTGCCGACGGCGTGGATGACGGCGCCGGCCGCGAGGAAGAGCAGCGCCTTGAAGGCGGCGTGCGTGAGCAGGTGGAACAGGGCCGCGGCCGGGGCGCCGACGGCGAGGGCGCCGGTCATGTACCCCAGCTGGCTGACCGTCGACCAGGCCAGGACCCGCTTGATGTCGTCCTGCCCGAGGGCGGCGAGGGCGCCGAGCAGCATCGTGATCGACGCCATGACCGCGAGGACGGTGACGGCCGCGGCCGAGCGCTCGAACAGCGGGTGGAGCCGGGCGACGACATAGACGCCGGCGGCGACCATCGTCGCGGCGTGGATCAGGGCGGAGATCGGGGTCGGGCCGGCCATGGCGTCGGGCAGCCAGGTGTGCAGCGGGAACTGGGCGCTCTTGCCGGCGACGCCCGCGAGGAGCAGGACGCAGGCGGCGGTGAGGGTGCCGGCCGGCAGGTCCGCCGCGAAGATGTCGGCGATGCGGAAGCTGTGGGCCTGCAGCCCGAGCAGCACGATGCCGAGCAGGAAGCCGACGTCGCCGACGCGGGTGACGAGGAACGCCTTGACCGCGGCGCGGGGCGCCTCGGGGAGCCGGCGGTCGTGGCCGATCAGCAGGTAGGAGCAGATGCCCATGATCTCCCAGCCGACCAGCAGGGCGATCAGGTCGCCGGAGACGACGACGAGCAGCATCGCGCCGGTGAACAGGCTGACCTGCGCGGCATACGGCGCATAGCGCTCGTCGTCGTGCAGGTAGGCCACCGAGTAGAGCTGGACGCAGAGCGCGACGACGCCGACGGCGACCGCGACCAGGCCGGCCGGGCCGTCGAGCCAGGTGCCGAGCCGCACGGAGAACCGCCCGAACTCCGCGACGGTGAGCCCGGCGTCGGCCGGCCGCGGGCCCCGCACGGCGACGGCGACGGCGCAGGCCAGGGCGGCCGCGGCGGCGCCGGTGCCGAGCGCGGCCGCGACGCCGCGGCGCTGATACCGCAGGAGCAGCCCGAGCAGGCCGGCGGCGAGCGGGACGGCGGGCAGCGCGAGCCCGAGCAGGTCCGCCTTCACCGCGCCACCTCCGAGTCGGGTGCGGGGGCCTCGGTGAGCGGCAGGTCCTCGACGTCGACGGACCGGCGCAGCCGGTACAGCTGGAGAATCAGCGCGAGCCCCACGCCGATCTCGGCGGCGGCGAGCACGATGACGAACAGGGTGAAGGACTGGCCGCTGTGCGGCACGACCGACCGGATCGTCGCGTCGGCGGTGACGAACACCAGGTTGACGGCATTGAGCAGCAGCTCGACCGCCATCAGCAGCAGGACGGCATTGCGCCGGACGATCACGCCATAGACGCCGATGGCGAAGAGCAGCGCCGCGATCGTGAACGGCAGGACCGGATGCATCAGCGCCCCCGCGAGTCGGAGCGGGAGCGGGTGCTGATGTCGGGCCGGGACACCACGATCGCGCCGACCAGCGCCGCCAGCAGCAGCACCGACACCAGCTCGAAGGGCAGGACCCAGGTGCGGAACACCGCGCCGCCGATCGCCTCGGCGGTGCCGGGCGCGGGCAGCCCGACCCGGCTCCAGTGGAACGCGTCGGCGAACAGGACCACGAGCCCGGCGCCGGCGCCGGCGCCGACGAGCGCGCCGGGCCAGCGGGCCCGGTCGAGATCGTCGCTGGCGCCGATCGGCGCGCGGGTCAGCATCACCGCGAAGAGCAGCAGGACCACGACGGCGCCGACATAGAGCAGCACCTGCACCCAGGCGAGCAGCTCGGCCGACAGCACGAGATAGAGCCCGGCCACCGCGCCGAGCGTGACAACGAGCCAGAGCCCGGCGCGCACGACGTGGCGGGTGGTCACGACCAGCAGGCCGGCGCCCAGCGCGACGGCGCCGAGCGCGGCGAGCAGCACATCCGCCGCTGTCATCCCGATGCCACCCTCATGGCGGACATCCTGCCACCAGGGTGTGACAGGTTTCGACCGGCGGGCGGCAAAAGACGAGCAAAAAGCTACGCCCGGAAGCGCGACACCACCCGGCTCAGCTCCGCGGACATGCCCGCCAGCTCCGCCGCCGCCGTCTCCGTCTCCTGCACGCCGACGCTCGTGGACTGCGCCGCCTTCGCCACCCGGTCGATGCTGGCCGCGATCTCGGTGCTGCCGTTCGCCGCGTTCGCCGCGTTGCGCCCCATCTCGTTCGTCGTCGCGGTCTGCTCCTCGACCGCCGAGGCGATCGTCGTCTGGTAGCCGTTGACGCTCTCGATGACCTCGCTGATGCGGCTGATCGCGGCCACGGCGCTGGCCGCGTCGGCCTGGATCGCGGAGATCCGCTGGCTGATGTCCTCGGTGGCCTTCGCGGTCTCCTGGGCGAGGTCCTTGACCTCGTTGGCGACGACGGCGAAGCCCTTACCGGCCTCGCCGGCGCGGGCGGCCTCGATCGTCGCGTTCAGCGCGAGCAGGTTGGTCTGGGCCGCGATGCCGGTGATGACGTTGATGACGTTGCCGATCTCGGCGCTGGACTCGCCGAGCTTCGCCATGGTGCGGGTGGTCTCGTTGGCGGCCTCCATGGCCTCGTTGGCGACCCGGACCGCCTCGGTGGCGTTCTGCGCGATCTCGCGGATGCTCTCGTTCATCTCGTCGGTGCCGACGGCGACGGTCTGCACGTTGCGCGACACCTCGCCGGCCGCGCCGCTGACGGCGGTGGCCTGCTCGGCAGCGTCGTCGACGCCGGAGGCGATGGTGCGGGCGACGCCGGTGAGCCGGTTGGACGAGCCGGCCAGGGACGTCGCGGAGGTGCCGACGAGGCGGACCATCTCCGCGATGCGGTCGAGGCTGTCGTTCAGCGACCGGCCCATCTGGCCGACCTCGTCACCGCTGGTCACGTCCATGCGGGCGGTCAGGTCGCCGCCGGCGACCTCGTCCAGGACGGTCTTGGCACGGCGCACCGAGCGCACGATCGAGCGGGCGACGAGGCCCGCGAGGAGCATCGACAGCGCGATGCCGAGCACCAGCATGACGATCAGGCTGGTCCGGGCGGAGCTGTAGGTGTCGGTGGCCCGGTCGGAGATCTTCTTCGCGTTCGCCTGCTCGAGGTCGGCGATCTTGCTGCCGGTGTTCTGCTGCGCCTCCAGGATCGCGCCCATCTCCGGCTTGAAGAGCACCCCCATGGCGGCGGGCGTGTTGCCCTGCCGGGCGGCCGGCAGCAGCTGCTCGTCGCGGATCTTGCGGACCGTGGCCATCTGCCTGGCCAGCTCGTCGGCGAGCTGCCTGCCCTCGGCGGTGTGCCGGCTGGCGAGGTAGCCCGCGTACGCGGCGTCGAACTCGGCGTCGACCGGCTTGATGTAGCCGGTGACGATCTGCTCGAGGTTGGCCGCCGGGCTGATGGCCGCCGCGTACATGAGCAGCTGCGTCTCGGTCCAGTGGTTCTGCATCCGCTGGGCGTTGTACCCAGGGGCGCCGGCCGTCGCGTACACGTCGCCGGTGTGCTGGTTGAGCACCCGTAGCCGGGTGATCCCGTAGACGCCGACCACCACCGTCACCACCGAGACGAGCAGGAAGCCGATGAACAGTTTCTGCGAGATCCCCAGCCGGGACATGCCGCCACCTCCGCGCAGTCGGCCGCGGCGAAGGCGCGGCTCACCACGAGGATCGGTCAGACAGCGCCGCGACCTGAGCGTTTTGCGGCGGCGGTCTGCTCTTTGGCCGGTTCGCCGCGGGGGTCGTGGGCCGGCGGGGCGGGGACGGTCGCGACCCACTCCTCCAGGCGTTCCTTCTCGTGCAGCAGGTCCCGGATGTCGTGCTCGGCGTACTCGAACTCGGGCGTCCAGTGCAGCGCGTCGAAGGGGCACACCTCGATGCAGATCCCGCAGTACATGCAGAGGGAGAAGTCGATCGCGAACCGGTCGAGCACGTTGCGCTGCCGGGCCCGCGCCGCGCCCGGGACGACCACCTCCTCCTTGTGGGAGTCGATGTAGATGCACCAGTCGGGGCACTCCCGGGCGCACAGCATGCAGACCGTGCAGTTCTCCTCGATGAGCGCGATGACGCCGCGGCTGCGGGGCGGCAGGTCGGGCTCGACGTCCGGGTACTGGTGCGTGTGGGAGCGTTGGGTCAGCGTGCCGAGCGTGACGGCGAGACCCTTGACGAGGCCCTTGCCAGGAATGTCCACAGTCGGAGACCTTTCAGAGCGCGATCTTGACCGCGGCGGTGAGCACGAGCTGCAGCAACGCGAGGGGGACGAGGATCAGCCAGCAGAGGCGCTGCAGCTGGTCCTCGCGCAGCCGCGGATACGCCACCCGCAGCCAGATCACGACGAACGCGACGGCGAAGACCTTCAGGAGTGTCCACAGCCAGCCGAGCTGGTCGTCGAACGGCCCCTTCCAGCCGCCGAGGAACAGCACGGTGGTGAGGGCGGCGATGACGACGATGCCGACATACTCGGCCAGCAGGAAGAACGCGAAGCGCAGGCCCGTGTATTCGGTCATGTAGCCGAAGACCAGCTCGGAGTCGGCGATCGGCATGTCGAAGGGTGGGCGGCGGATCTCGGCGAGCCCGGCGATGAAGAAGATCAGCATCGCGGGGAGCTGCCACAGCAGCCACCAGGGGCGCCACGCCTCGACGATGCCGGACAGCGACAGCGTGCCGGCGGCCATCGCGACCGACGCCGCCGAGAGCACGAAGGGCAGCTCGTAACCGAGCAGCTGCGCGGCCGCCCGCAGCCCGCCGAGCAGCGAGTACTTGTTGGCGGAGGACCAGGCCGCCATGAGCACGGCGATGACGCCGATGCCGACGACCGCGAGGACGAAGAACAGCCCGACGTCGAGCGGCTGGGCGACGAGGCCGTGCGGGCCGAGGGGGATGACGAGCAGGACGGCCAGGTAGGGCAGCAGCGCGACGACCGGCGCGAGCCGGAACACCGGCCGGTCGGCGGCGCGCGGGGTGATGTCCTCCTTCTGCACGAACTTGACGCCGTCGGCGACCAGCTGGGCCCAGCCGTGGAAGGCGCCGGCATACATGGGGCCGAGGCGGCCCTGCATGTGCGCCATCACCTTGTGCTCGGCCTGGCCGACGATGAGCGGCAGGGTGAGGAACGCGCCGACGACGACCAGCACGCGCAGCGCCAGCTCCAACCAGATCGGCATCAGGTCCGGCCTCCCGGCCACTCGCTGGGGTCCGGGACGCCCGGTGGACGCATCGGGGCACGCTTGCTGACGGTGTGCTCGCTCTCCCCGGGCTCCTTCGCGCCGGGCCACGGCTTGGCGACCCGGGACGCGAGGACGAACTCCTTGCGCAGCGGGTGCCCCTCGAACTCCGGCGGCAGCAGCAGCGGCGTGAGCGCGTCGTTGCCGGCGAAGTCGATGTCGAACATCTCGTGGGTCTCGCGCTCGTGCCAGGCCGCGCCCGGATAGACACCGACGGCGGTGGGCACCGACGGCGCGAGCCGCGGCAGCACCGCGCGCAGCAGCACGCCGGACAGGCGCGACGTCGAATAGACGTGCGCCACCACGGCGAAGCCACCCGGCAGCTCGTCGACGGCGGACAGCCAGTCGAAGAAGTCACAGGCCAGCTCGTCGCGCGCGATGCGGAGCGCCTCCGCCCAGCGCTCCGGCGGCACGTCGACCGTCGGCCGGGCGAAGCGACCGCCGCCGGCGGACTCGGTCACGGACGCACCGTCGCCGAACAGCTCGCCGATCTCGTCCGAATCCATGCCCGCGATCCTAAGGCTTGTGTACCGGAGGGGCGGTCAGCGCTTTGACGTCGGTCCGGTTGACGCCGCCGAGCCCCGACCGCTCCCCCGCGATCTTGTCCTGGAGCTTCATGATGCCGTGCAGCAGCGCCTCGGGGCGGGGCGGGCAGCCGGGGATGTAGACGTCGACGGGGATGATCTGGTCGACGCCCTTGGTGACGGAGTAGGAGTCCCAGTAGGGCCCGCCGCAGTTGCTGCACGCGCCGAAGCTGATCACGTACTTCGGCTCCGGCATCTGGTCATAGAGCCGCTTGATCGCGGGCGCCATCTTGTCGGTGACGGTGCCGGAGACGACCATGAGGTCGGCCTGGCGCGGCCCGTGCGCGAACGGGATGACGCCGAGGCGCATGAAGTCGTGCCGCCCCATCGAGGTGGCGATGAACTCGATCGCGCAGCAGGCGAGACCGAAGTTGAACACCCACAGCGAATAGCGGCGGCCCCAGTTGAGCACGAACTTGATCGGGTCGCCCAGGACACTCGACATGTCTTTCAGCCTACGCTCGTCGGCCGCTGCAGCAGACTGAGGAATGCGACCAGTAACTGCTCGCGCACGGCCGGTGGCGCCGCGTTCAACAACGTGTTGATCACGGCCATCCGATCGGGCAGCACCGACGGACCGGAGCCGACACCGAGGGCGGCCGCGACCGCTTCGACGGACCCCAGGAGATCGAAAATCCCGTCAGGAAGCGCGACCGGCCCGAGTGCGCGGGCGGCGTCGACCGAGGCGGCGAGATCCGCCGCGAACTCCGACACCCGGGGCGCCACCGCCGCGGTCACCGTCAGGTGTACCGACGGCGCGATGTCCCCGTGCTGGAACTGCGGCTGCGTGTGCCACCCCCGCGCCGCCAGCTCGTCCGCGAGCACGAAGAGATCCACCGAGGTGGACTGGAACGCGACCACCGTCGACTCGACCGGCAGCAGGACGAGCCCGTCCACGGCGGAGACGGCGGCGGCCAGCCCGCGCACCGCCTCAAGGGTGGTGGCGGCCAGCGCCAGGTAGCCGTCGTCGCCGAAGTGCCGCAGCGTCGCCCAGGCGGCCGCGATCGGCCCGCCGGAGCGGGTCGAGGAGATGACCGGGTTGACCATCGTGTACCCCGGCCAGTCGGCGTAGCCGAAGTACTGCGGCAGCCGCAGCTGCTCGTCGCGGTGCAGCAGGACCGAGACGCCCTTCGGCGCGTACGCGTACTTGTGCAGGTCGACGGAGATGCTGGTGACGCCCGGGACGGACAGGTCGAACGGCGGGACCGGCTCGCCGAGGCGGCGCAGGAACGGCAGCGTCCACCCGCCGAAGCAGGCGTCGACGTGGCAGCGGACCCCGGCCGCGGCGGCGGCGGCCGCGATCGGCTCGACCGGGTCGATGAGCCCGTGCGCGTAGGACGGCGCCGAGCACGCCACGAGCACCGTGGAGGGCCCGATGGCCGCCGCGACCGCCGCCGGGTCGACCCGGAGGTCGGCGCCGACCGGGACGACATCCAACGCCACCCGGAGGTAGGCGGCGGCCTTCGCGAGCGCGGCGTGCGCCGTCACCGGCATCACCAGGCGCGGCTCGGCGATGTGCGGCGCGGCGTCCCGGGCGGCCTTCACCGCGAGGATGAGCGACTCGGTGCCGCCGCTGGTGACGCTGCCAACCGTCGCCGGGCCGCCGCCGAGGACCGCCGCGGCCATGCCGACGAGGTCGTTCTCCATCCGCAGCAGCGACGGGAACGCGGTCGGGTCCAGCCCGTTGACGTGCGCGGACGACGCGTACGCGGCGGCGGCCAGCTCGTCGAGCCCGGGCACCGCCGGGTCGTAGACGTAGGCGAACAGCCGCCCGCCGTGCGTCGGCAGGTCAGCCTTGCGCAGCTCGGCGAGCTCCGCGAGCACCTGCTCGGCCGGGACACCCTTCACGAGACCTCCTCGGTGAGCCGTCGTTCGGTCAGGTCGTAGCCTCGCAGACCGATGAGCGCCGATGCCACGACGATGGCCGGCACGACGGTGAATCCGAGCAAAACCCCGAGTTTCGCGGTGTCCGACTGTACGGCCGCCTCCCCCGACGAGCTGGAGACGTATCCGAAGATCGCCAGCAGGACGGCGAAGACGCCGGGGCCGAGCGCCATGCCGAACGTCTCCCCCGCGGTCCACAGGCCGGTGAACACGCCGGCCTGGCGCCGCCCGGTCCGCCGCGCGTCGAAGGCGATGCAGTCCGGCAGCATGGCCATGCCGAAGACCTGCTGCCCCGCGTATCCACTGCCGACGAGCCCGGTGAGGACGTACACGGCGACGGCGGGCAGCAACGGGGCGAACGCCAGCAACGCCGCGGCGGCCGCGAACACCAGCGACGCGACCGTGTAGGAGCGCAGTTTCCCGAGCCGCGCGCCGACCCGGGTCCAGACCGGCATCACGAGCAGCGCCGGGCCGACGAAGCAGGCGAAGAGCAGCGTCGCGCCGGTGTCCGGGGACTCGAGGATCTGCGTGGCGAAGTAGCTGACCCCGGCGAGCATCGTGGCGATGCCGGCGGCCTGCACGACGAAGCAGATCAGCAGCAGCCGGAACGGCCGGTTGCCCCGCACGACCTTCAGCTGCGCGGCGAACGACGGCTCGCTCGGCAGCACCTTGCCGACCGGGGCGCTCCTGGTGCCGAAGAAGGAGCCGAAGGTGCCGATGAGGATCAACGCCGCGACGAACACCCCCATCGCCCGGTGACCGGGGACGCCGCCCCCGAACTGCTTCGTCACCATCGGCGACAGCGCGCCGGAGACCAGGATCGCGACCGCGAGGATCGCGACCCGCCAGCTCATCAGCCGGGTCCGCTCGGCGTAGTCGTCGGTCATCTCGGCCGGCATCGCGACGTAGGGCACCTGGTAGAACGCGAACGCGGTCGCCGCGAGCAGGAACATCACGGCCGCGTAGGCGGCCGATCCGCCACCGAACGGCGCGGCGAAGATCCCGGCGAACAGCACCGCGAGCGCGAGGCCGCCGAAGAGCAGAAATGGCCGCCTGGCACCCATCGAGGTGCGAGTACGATCGGAAATCCTCCCGGCAACCGGGTTGATCAGCACGTCCCACGCCTTCGGCGCCAGCACCAGCAGCCCGGCCACCCCGGCAGCGACGCCGAGGGTGTCCGTCAGGTATGGCAGTAGGAGAAGTCCCGGCACGGTGCCGAACGCGCCGGTGACCAGTGAGCCGAGCGCGTAGCCCGCCCGCACACGTCCCGGCAGGACCTCGGTTCGCACGTCTGGGGCCATGGTCCACGGATGCTAGCCATCGCCTCGCAGGAAGGGAACCTCCGCTGTCCACCGCGCTGCTGCAGCCCCAGTCACGCCCCAGGTCGTCGGTGCCGGCCGGGGTCGCCGCCGGGCATCCGGCCACGACCGAGGTCGGGCTGCGGGTCCTCGCCGCCGGCGGGTCCGCGGCCGACGCCGCCGTCGCCGCGATGCTGGCGGGATGCGCCGCGGAGAGCGTCCTGACCGGGCTGGCCGGCGGTGGGTTCGCGACCTACTTCGACGCGTCCACCGGCGAGGTCACCTGCCTCGACTTCTTCTGCTCGGTGCCCGGCCTGGGCAGCACCACCCCCGCGGCCCCGATGGTGCCGATCAAGATCTCCTTCGGCGGTGTGCCGCAGCGGTACGAGATCGGCGCGTCGAGCGTCGGCGTGCCCGGCATCCCGGCCGGGGCCGGCGAGATCCACCGGCGCTGGGGCCGCCTCCCCTGGCAGCGGATCGTTGCGCCGGCGCAGAACCTGGCCCGCAGCGGCGTGCTCCTGCCGGGTGCGCACGCCCGGACGCTCGTGTCGCTCGCGCCGGCGATGCTGCCGGGTCTCGGTGCCGCGGTGTACGCGCCGGACGGGCGGCTCCTGGAGGGCGGCGAGCTGCTGCACCACCCCGGGCTCGACACGACGTTCGGGATCCTGGCGGAGGAGGGCCCGGCCGCCTTCTACACCGGGCGGATCGGCGCCGCGATGGTGTCGGAGGTGGCCGCCGGCGGTGGCGTGCTCAGTCCGCTGGATCTGTCGTCGTACCGCGTGATGCAGGCACCGGTCTCATCGGCCTCGTTCGGTCCCTGTCGGGTGCTGGCCCGCGCCGACCTGAACGAGACGATCAGGACCATCGCCGCGCTGCCGCCCCTGTTCTCGCCGCTCGATCTCGCGTCGGCGCTGCTGGCGTACGGGTCGCAGCGCCTCGGCGACACCACCAACATCTCGGTCGTCGACAGCGCGGGCAACGCCTGCGTGATCACCATGACGCTCGGGATCGGGGCCGGGGTGTGGCTGCCCGGCCTGGGCGTCCACCTCAACTCGATGCTCGGCGAGGGCGAGCTGATCCGCCCCGGCACGCTGCCCGGCGAGCGGATGGCGTCGTGCATGTGCCCGGCCGTGGTCCTGGACCCCGCCGGCGCGCTGGTCATGGCGATCGGCTCGGCCGGCGCGACCCGCATCCGCACCGCGATCATCCAGACGCTCACCAACGTCCTCGTCCACGGCGACGACATGACGACCGCGATCCGCCGGCCGCGCTTCCACCCCGTGTCGGTGGACGGGTCGCGGCTCGTCCACCTGGAGCCCGGCTGCGACCCGTCGCACTTCACCGGCTTCAAGGTGCAGCACTGGGACCGGCTCGACCACTACTTCGGCGGCGTCAGCGCCGTCGGTCTCGCGGGGGCCGCCGGTGACCCCCGCCGCGGCGGCGTGGGCCGCACGCTGTAGGCGCTCTAGAGCAGGACCAGGTCGTCGCGGTGGACGACCTCGCGCTCGTACGCCGGGCCCAGCGCGGCGGCGAGCTCCCCCGTCGACCGGCCGAGCAGCGGCGGCAGCTCGGCCGCGTCGTAGTTGACCAGGCCGCGGGCCACCGGCACGCCGCCCACGTCGACCAGGTCCACCGGGTCCCCCGCGGCGAACCGGCCGTCGACCGCGGTGATCCCGGCGGGCAGCAGCGACGCGTGCCGCTGCCGCACGGCCTGCACGGCGCCGGGGTCCAGGTGCAGCCGGCCGCGGGGGCTGGTGGCGTGCGCGAGCCAGAACAGCCGCGCCTGCGGCCGCTCCCGCAGCCGGTGGAACAGCGTCCCGACCGGCTCCCCGTCGAGCACCGCCTTGGCGTTGGGCGCGGAGGCCAGCACCACCGGGATGCCGCTCGTCGTCGCGATCCTCGCCGCCTCGACCTTCGTCACCATGCCGCCGGTGCCGACCCCGGCCTTCCCGGGCCGCTTCACGTCGATGTCCAGCAGGTCGTCCGGCGTTCGCACGTCGGTGATCTTCTTGGAGGTCGGGAGCGACGGGTCGCCGGTGTACAGGCTGTCCACGTCCGACAGCAGCACCAGCAGATCCGCGTGGACGAGGGACGCGACCAGCGCGGCGAGCCGATCGTTGTCCCCGAACCGGATCTCCTCCGTGGCGACCGTGTCGTTCTCGTTGACGACCGGGACCGCCCGCAGGTCGAGCAGGCGGCGCAGGGTCCGGTACGCGTTGCGGTAGTGCGCCCGGCGGGTCACGTCGTCGACCGTCAGCAGCACCTGCCCGACGACCCTGCCGTGCCTGGCGAACGCGTCGTTGTAGGCCCGCATCAGCAGCCCCTGCCCGACGCTTGCCGCCGCCTGCTGCGTCGCGAGGTCCTTCGGCCGCTTCAGCAGCCCCAGCGGCGCCAGCCCGGCCGCGATCGCCCCCGACGACACCAGCACCACCTCCGCGGGGCTCCCCGCCAGGGCGTCGACGAGCGCATCGACCCGCTTGCCGTCGAGCCCGCCGGCCGCGGTGGTCAGCGACGACGACCCGACCTTGACCACGATCCGTCGAGCCTCGGTGACCTGGGTGCGCACGCCGCCTATCTTGCCGGGTCGCCGCCGTCGATCCACGGTAGGTTCCCATATCGTGGCCGACGACGACTTCACAGAACTGGTCCTCACCGTGGTGGAACGCATCCCGCCCGGCCGCGTCATGTCCTACGGCGCCATCGCCGAGTACCTGGGTCGCGGCGGCCCGCGCCAGGTCGGCGCCGTCATGTCCCACTACGGCGGCGGCGTCCCCTGGCACCGCGTCGTCGCCGCCAACGGCCGCCTCGTCCCGGGCCACGAGCAGGAGGCCCTCCGCCGCCACCGCGAGGAAGGCACCCCGCTCAGGTCGGACAAAATCGACATGCGCCGAGCCGCCTGGTGGCCCGACGACACCCCCTGACGCTGCTCCCGCCCCGGCCTCATGATCCCGAACGAATCTGGTAGCCAGAACAGCCACAACCGTTCGGGATCATGCGAATGGGCGGGAGGGGTCAGGCGGAGACGGCGAGGGCGAAGGGCAGGACCGCCGGAGCGCCGGCGCGCAGCAGGAGGCGGCCGGCGATGGCCATCGTCCAGCCGGTGTCGACCAGGTCGTCGACGAGGAGGACCGGGCCGTCGAGGGTCCCCAGCCGGGCGGCCAGCTCCGACGGGACCGTGAAGGCGGTGTGCAGGGCGCGGACCCGCTGGGCGCTGTTGGTGCGGGAGGCGGCGTCGGCCGCGTGGGCCGGCTGGACCGTGCCGAGCAGCGGCATCCGGCCGACCTCGGCGATGCGGGCGCCCAGCGACTCCAGCAGGACGGGGGTGCTCTGGGAGCCGAGGACCACGACGCCGACGGGGCGGGCGGGCCAGCGCTCGTCGCCCTTCGCCCACTCGGTCAGGGTGGCGACGACGCCGGCGAAGATGTCGTCGGGGAGCGGGGCGTCGGGGGCGGCGAGCAGCCTGCGCAGCTTGTCGCCCCAGCCGAGGTCGCTGAGCCGGCCGATCGCCCGGCCGGGGAGGGTCTGCTCGGCGGGCGGGATCTTGCCGGTGAGGGAGACGCCGACGGCGGAGAGGCCCGTCGGCCACAGCTTGCGCGGGGCGATCTCGACGCCGGTGCGGCCGAGGTGGGCGCGGGCCGAGGCGAGGGCGTCGTCGGAGACCTCCGCCGGATACCAGGTGCCCGCGCAGGTGTCGCAGCGGCCGCAGGGGACGGCGCCCGGGTCGTCGAGGGTCCGGCGCAGGAACTCCAGGCGGCACGTGGTCAGGGCGGCATACTCGCGCATCGCGTCCTGCTCGGCGGCGCGGGCGGCGTCGATGCGGTCATAGCGCTCACTGTCGTGGCGCCAGGGCGCGCCGGTGGACTCCCAGCCGCCGCGGACGCGACGGACGGCACCGTCGACGTCGAGGACCTTGAGCATCAGCTCGAGCCGCCCGCGGCGCAGCTCGACCTGCGGCTCGATGGCGGCGGTGGACATCGGCCGGCCCGCCGCGCCGAGGACGGACAGCACGCCGCGGACCTGCGCCTCGGGCGGGAAGGCGAGGGACGCGAAATACCGCCAGATCGCCTGGTCCTCGGTGCCGGGCAGGAGCAGGACGTCGGCCTTGTCGACGGCGCGGCCGGCCCGGCCGACCTGCTGGTAGTAGGCGATCGGCGACGACGGGGCGCCGAGGTGCACGACGAAGCCGAGGTCGGGCTTGTCGAAGCCCATGCCGAGCGCGGACGTGGCGACGAGGGCCTTGATCCGGTTGTTGAGCAGGTCCTCCTCGGCGGCGAGGCGGTCCGCATTCTCCGTCTGGCCGGTGTAGGCGGCGACCTCGTAGCCACAGCCGCGCAGATAGGCGGCGGTCTCGTGGGCGGCGGCGACGGTCAGCGTGTAGATGATCCCGGAGCCGGTGAACGCGCCGAGGTGCTCGCCGAGCCAGGCGAGCCGGTGCGGCGCGGACGGCAGCGTCAGCGAGCCGAGGCGCAGCGACTCGCGGTCGAGCGAGCCGCGCAGCACGAGCGCGTCGCCGAGCTGCTCGGCGACGTCGGCGGTGACGCGGGCATTGGCGGTGGCGGTGGTGGCCAGGACCGGCGTGCCGGGGGCGAGGTCGGCCAGCAGGGTGGCCAGCCGCCGGTAGTCGGGGCGGAAGTCGTGGCCCCAGTCGGAGACGCAGTGCGCCTCGTCGACGACGAGCAGGCCGGTGCTCGCGGCGAGCTTGGGCAGCACGTTGTCGCGGAAGTCGGGGTTGTTGAGCCGCTCGGGCGAGACGAGCAGGACGTCGACGGTGCCGGCGGCGATCTCGCCGGTGATCTGGTCCCACTCCTCCAGGTTGGCCGAGTTGATCGCGCGGGCGGCGATCCCGGCGCGGGCGGCGGCGTCGACCTGGTTGCGCATGAGGGCGATCAGCGGCGAGACGATCACCGTCGGGCCGGCGCCACGGGCCCGCAGCAGGGCGGTGGCGATGAAGTACACCGCGGACTTGCCCCACCCGGTGCGCTGCACGCAGAGGACGCGGCGGCGCTCCGCCACCAGGGCGGAGATGGCGGCCCACTGGTCCTCCCGCAGTTCGGCGGAAGGACCAGCGAGCTTCTTCAGAAGTACCGATGCCTCAGATCGCACCCCACGAACTTAGCCGCCGGGTACGACAGAAACCCGCTAAGGCGTGAACCGGACCGCCGTCCCCGACACCAGCAACGGCTGGTTGAACAGGTACTGCGCGGCCGTGGTGCCGGCGGCGTTCTCGACGCCGACGGTGGCGCCGCCGCCCTTCTCGATGTCGTTGTCCAGGCTGGAGTAGTGCAGCGTGATCACCCCGTCGGGGGCGAACACGACGGAGAACGTCACCCGGTTGTGGACGCCGTTGCCGTAGATGTACGGGTTGCGCCACTCGATCACGACCGAACCGTTGACGAGCGCGGTGCGCACCGACGCCGAGCCGTCGACGACGAGGTCGTCCCAGAAGGCGTAGACGGTCGCGTTCGGGGCGGCGGTCGACGGCAGCGCGGAGTGCTCCACGTAGGCGCCGCCCGGGTTGACGAACGAGACCTTGCCGTTGGTGTCGATCCACGCCGTGGTGTAGGTGACGCCGTACAACGTGACCGGCGCCGGCAGCGTGACCTGCTGGATGTTGTCGTCACCGGTGAGCGTGAGCACCGTGGCGTCGGCCGGGACGAACGGGGTGGCCACCGTGGTGATCCCGTAGTTCCCGGTCGGCGGCGGCGGGGCCGGCAGCGTCAGGTTGAGCGTCTCCGTGGCGGCGTCGACGGTGAGTGCCGCCGACGTCGACTGCCCGTTGGCGGTGGCGCTCACGGTGTACGAGCCGTACGCGACGCTCGAGAAGCTGTACTTGCCCGAGGCGTCGGTGGTCGTCGTCGTGCCGGCCGTGAGGGTCACGGTCGCCCCGGCGACGGGCCCACCGCCCGCGACGCTCACGGTGCCGCTGACCGTCCCGGTGGACGGCGGCGGCGGGGGCGGCGGGGTCGTGCCGCCCGGCGCGGTGAAGATGACCGCGCGGCCGGACTGGAGCTTCGGGGTGTTGACGGAGTATGCGAGGCCCACGGTGCCGTCGGCGTTCTCGATGCCGACCGTCGCCGCGTTGCCCTTCTCGATGTCGTTGTCGAGGCTCGCGTAGTTGGTGACCACGTCACCGTTCTCCGAGAGGATCGCCTCGAACGTGACGCGTCGGCTGGTGTTGCCGTAGATGTACGGGTTGCGCCACTCGACGACGAACTGGCGGTTGGGCGCGGTGCCGAGGGTCGTGGTCCGCACCGACGCGTTGGCGTCGACCACGAGGTCGTCCCAGAAGGCGTAGACCGCCGCGTTGGGCAGGGCCGCGCTCGGCACCGCGGTGTTGTCCCACTTCGGCCCGTTCGGGTTGACCAGGCTGACGACGCCGTTGGTGTCGACCCACGCGGTCGAATACGAAGCGCCGTACAACTTGACCGGGAACGGCAGGGAGATCTGCTGCAGCGCCTCGTCGCCGGTCAGGCTCAGCACCGTCGTGTCGGCGTTGACGAACGCCTTGGTCGCGGTGGTGCACACGTAGCCGAAGCTGTCGGAGCACGTGCCGCCGCCGGTCGCCGCGTAGGTCGCGGTGTAGGTCGTCGCCGTGGTCGGCGCGGTGATCACCTGCGTGGCCGCGCCGCCCTGGCTCCAGGAGCCGAAGGTGTACTGGGTGCTGTTGAGCGTCTGCGGCGTCGGCGCCGACACGGTCTGCGTCGACTTCTGGATGACCGTCGCGGTGAACGGCGTGACGCCGGTGACCGAGCCGACGGTGATGTTGAGGCCGCTCGGCACGGTGTTGAACGTCATGTTCGCGGTCTTCGGGTCCAGCCGGCGGCTGACCGTGGTGCTGAGCCCGCTGCTGTCGGTCGCCGTGAGCCGCAGCTCCACATAGGACGGGTACTCGTGGTCGGGCCCGATGAACGAGCCGGACGCGCCGTCGCTCTCGCTGATGTAGTGCTGGTGGCAGTTGTCGGCCGAGGCGCAGTGCTGCAGGATCAGCTGCCAGTGCAGGTTGGCCGCGGGGACGTTGCCGTCCTGGACGTCGGTGGCGTGTCCGGTGAAGTTGACTGTGTCGTTGGTCGCCCACGTGAAGCCGGCCGCGGGTGTGTCGATCACCGGTACGGGCGCGTCGGAGCCGACGAGGATCTGCAGGTACTTGGTGTCCGACAGCCCGCCCGCGTCGGTGACCCGCAGCTTGGCCGTGTAGTTGCCGGCGGTCGTGTAGGTGAAGCTCGCGGTCGGGCCGGTCGCGTCGTAGCTGCCGTTGTTGGTGAAGTCCCACTGGTACGTGAGGACGTCGCCGCTGTTGGGGTCGCTGGTGCCGGCGGAGTTGAACTGGACGGCCAGGGGCGGCGCGCCGGAGGTCTTGTCCGCGCCGATGACCGCGGTCGGCGGCTGGTTGCCGGCGCTGTAGTTGATCCGGCGGACCGTGCCGCCGTCGACGTCGACGTAGTACAGGTCGCCGCCGGGGCCGATCTCCAGGTCGACGGGGCCGGCCGCGCCGGGCGCGAACGTCTCGATCTTGCTCGGGTCTGGGGTGCCGTTGGTCGGCAGCATCGCGTAGACGCAGCGGCGGGCGTAGTCACCCCAGAAGAGCGCGCCCTGGTACTTGGCCGGGTAGGCGCCGCCGGACGTCGGGTAGAACGCGACGCCGGTCGGGCTGGACCCGCCGGTCGGGCAGCCGTCGTTGTCGTTGACCTGCTGGTGGTGCCCGTAGGTGTAGACCGGACCGGTCGCCGTGTTCTGGTTGTACAGCGAGGTGCACAGGCTCAGGTTCGCGTCGCGGTAGCCGGGCTGCTGCGAGTTGCCCTCGAAGCACGGCCAGCCGAAGTTGGTGACGGGCGTGGCGAGCGGGTTGGGCAGCCGGTTGATCTCCTCCCAGGTCCGCCAGCCGACGTCGCCGATCCAGATCTCGCTGCTGCCGGGCTTGAACGTCCACCGGAAGGGGTTACGCAGGCCGTACGCCACGATCCGCCGCGCGTTGGGGTCGGTGGTCGCGTTGTAGAGCGGATTGTCGGTCTTCGCGGCGCCGGTGACCGGGTCGATGCGGATGATGGTGCCGCTCAGGCCGGTCGGGTCGCCGAGGGTCCGCACGTCCTGGGAGCGCAGGGCGCCGCCCTCGGAGGTGGGCGGGCTGAGCGCCGCGCCGACGCCGCCGGGCGGGTCGCCGCACGGGTTGACCGGGTTGCCCTGCTGGCCCCAGTCGGTGAAGACGGGGCTGGCGCCCTCGCCGCCGCTGACGTAGAGCGCGCCGTCGGGGCCGAAGCGCACGTCGCCCACCGAGTGGGTCTCGAACTGCTGGCACCAGTCGTTGATGAGCACCTGCTCGGTGCCGGTCCACGTGTTGCCGCTCGCGGTGAGCTTCGACAGCCGCCCGCTGACGATGCAGCCGGTGCCGGGTGTCGGGCAGGTGTCGCCGAGGTCGAGTCCGCCGCCGATGGGCTGCGTCGCGGTGTACGTGACGTACACCGACGGGTTGGACGGGAAGTTCGGCGGCAGCGCCAGGCCGAGCAGGCCCTTGTCCTCGTTGTCGTGCACGCGGGCGCTCAGGTCGGCGAACAGGGTCGGCGTCGGGTCCGACAGGCTGTCGTAGACCTGGATCGTGCCGCCCTTCTCCGCGACGAACACCCGTCCGTCAGGAGAGAACACCAGCTTCGTCGGGTGGTTGAGCCCGGACAGCACGACCTGCTCGGAGAACCCGCTCGGCAGCGTAGTCACGGCGCCCGCCGCCTCGGGTGCGGTGAGCGCCGCCGAGGCCGGGACGCAGAGCGCGAGCACTAGGCCCAGGGATAAACGGGAGCGGCGGCGACGCCTCATGAGGGCACTCCTGGATGCGGACGCGCAGGGGGAGACAGCCAGTAGATGTCCACTGTCAGGAAGATGCTGTCGCCAAGCCGACTGGCGCGCCTCGTCCGTTAGGACACAAACAGGCCCGTCGTAGCTGGTCCGCAGGGAGTTGATCAGCGCATCGTGGTGGCTCGATCGCGATGCGCTGATCTTCTATTGGTAGTCCGGCCGTCCGTAGCCCACGATCGGGGCGTAGTCGAGCAGCCGCATCGAGATCCGCTCGCCCTCGCGCGGCGCCTCGATCACCCTGCCGTCGCCGATGTACATGCCGACGTGACTGACGTCCTTGTAATAGAAGACGAGATCGCCGGGGCGCAGCTCCTCGCGCCTGATCGGCGTGACGGTCTTCTTCTGCCTCGCCGCGTTGTGCGGCAGAACCACGCCGGCCGCTTTCCACGCGGCCATCGTCAGGCCCGAGCAGTCGAACGTGTCCGGGCCGTCGGCGCCCCACCGGTACACCTTGCCCAGCTGCAAGTAGGCGTACCTGACCGCGCGCCCGGCCGGGTCGTCGGTGAAGCGCGGCACGTAGCCGTCGCGCAGCGCCCCGGACGGCGTCCTGGCGGTGCGTGCGGCCCGGGCCCCGCCGAGCCGCCGGACCTGCGCCTCGATCGTCGCCTTGCGCTGGCCCAGCTCCTGCTCCTGGGTGCGCTGGCGGACCTGGAGGTCGCCGAGGTCGGCCTGCTCCTTCTTGAGCGCGGCCTTGTCGGCCTTCAGGCGGCGCAGCGCGTCGGTACGCCGGCGCTGCAGGTGGTCCAGGGTCGCCAGCTGGTCCATGAACGACTCCGGCGACGGCGCGCTGACGAGCACGGCCGTGCTGGTGACGGCGCCGCTGCGGTACAGCCTGGCGGCGAGCTCGTCCGCGTCGCGCTGGGCGGCGTCGACGCTCGCCTGCAGCGGGCCGGTGCGGGCGTTCACCCGCTCGAGCTGCGCCTCGGTGGCGCGCAGGTCGTCGCGTACGGCGTTGAACCGCTCGATGACGCCTTCCAGCTCCTGCCAGGCGGTGGCGAGCTGCCGCTGCCGGTCGGTGACCGGGTCGGCGAACCCGATGCCGGGCACGATCAACGCAGCGACCATGCCCGCGGCCGCGGTCCACATCTTGCCGATTGACCCCACGTGTCACTAACACCACGATTTGGACAAACGTCACTAAAAGTCCCCCGGTGGAGTGGTGGCGACGGCCTGCCGCTACGGTCTTGGGCATGAAGGGGCCGGTCGTCGCGGGTGGACTCGTGTTGGCGCTGCTGCTTGGCTTCGTGATCGCCAGGTCCACCGCATCACCGCCGGCCGCCGCCCCCGCCCCGACGGCCATCCCCTCGCACTCCCACGGCGGCGCGACCGCGGGTGACCTGGGCGGCCTGTCACTCAGCGCCGCCGGCTTCACGCTGTCGCCGACGACCACGACGTTCGCCGCGGGCGCCACCCAGCCGTTCGCGTTCCGGATCCTCGGCCCGGACGGCAAGCCGGTCACCCGCTTCGTGGTCAACCACGAGAAGCTCATGCACCTGGTGGTGGCCCGGCACGACCTGTCCGGGTTTCAACACCTGCACCCGGAGATGGCCCCCGACGGCACCTGGTCGATCCCGCTGGCCCTGCCGTCGCCGGGCATCTGGCGGATCTACACGGACTTCGTCACCTTCGACGCGACCGGCGCCCAGGCCCCGGTCACGCTCGCCGTGGACGCCACCGTCGCCGGCGATTACCAGCCGGTGGCCCTTCCCGCACCCGCCCGGACCGCGGAGGTCGCCGGAATGACGGTGGCGATGGAGGGCACCCCGGCGGTCAACGCCACCCAACCGTTGTCGCTGCGGGTGCTGGCCTCGGGCACCCCCGTCACCGACCTGCAGCGCTATCTCGGCACGTACGGCCACCTCGTCGTCCTCCGCGACGGCGACCTCGGCTACCTGCACGTGCACCCCGAGACCGAACTGGTCGGCGGCGCGGTGAAGTTCTGGCTGTCGGCCCCGAGCAGCGGCCGCTACCGCCTCTACTTCGAGTTCCAGCGCGCCGGCCAGGTCCACCGCGTCGAGTTCACCGTCGTCGTCCCCTGACCACCCGGCGACGGGTGCCGGCGCCAGGACGGCGAACAGCGCGGCCGGCTGGGTGCCTGCCGCACTGTTCGGATCGTCGGGATGAAGTCGGCCGCGGACGGCCGGAAGGGTCAGGCCTCGGGGCTGTCGCCGGCCTCGGTGGCGGGGCCTTCGCCGCCCTTGCCGCGGCCGCCGCGACGGCGGCGGCGGGTGCGGGCGCGGGCGGTGCGGGGCTCGCCGTCCTCGGTGGCCTCGGCGGTGGCGACGGGGCCGGTGTCCGTGGTGTCCGAGCCCTCGACCACCTGGCGGCGGCGGGTGCGGGTGCGGGCCGGACGGGGCTCCGACTGCTCGCCGGCGTCCGCGGAGGCGCCGGTGGCCTCGGCGGTGTCGGTGACGGGCAGCTCGGCGGGGTCGACCTCGCCGCGCCGCCTGCGGCGGCGGGGACGGCGGGGCTCGCCGGTCGGGTCCGCGGCGGGGGCGGAGCCGGACGGGTCGCTGCCGCGGCCCCGGCCACGGGTGCGGCCCCGGCCGCGGGGCTTGCCCTCGATGTCCTCGAGCTGCTCGGCGGCGAGGCCGGCGCGCTTGCGGTCCGCGGTCGGCAGGGAGCCGGTGACGCCCTCGGGGATGCCGATGTCGGTCAGCAGGTGGGCCGAGGTGTGGTAGGTCTCCGGCGGCTCCGCCAGGTCCATGCCCAGCGTCTTGTCGATGATCCGCCAGCGGGGCATGTCCTCCCAGTCGACGAACGTCACGGCGACGCCCGTCGCACCCGCGCGGCCGGTGCGGCCGATGCGGTGGGTGTAGGTGTCCGGGTCCTCGGGGCAGTCGTAGTTGATGACGTGGGTGACGCCGGAGACGTCGAGGCCGCGGGCGGCGACGTCGGTGGCGACCAGCACGTCGATCTTGCCGGCGCGGAAGGCGCGCAGGGCGCGCTCGCGGGCGCCCTGGCCGAGGTCGCCGTGGACGGCGGCGGCGGCGAAGCCGCGGAAGTCCAGGTCCTCGGCGACGCGGTCGGCGGCGCGCTTGGTGCGCGTGAAGATCATGGTCAGGCCGCGGTCCTCCGCCTGCAGGACCCGCGCCACGATCTCGATCTTGTTCATCGGGTGGGTGCGGTAGATGAACTGCTTGGTCAGCGGCGACGGCCCGGTGCTGGCGTCGTGGTGCGCGTGGATCGTCATCGGGTGGCGCAGGAACCGCCGGGCGAGGGTGACGATCGGGTCGGGCATCGTGGCGGAGAACAGCATCGTCTGCCGGTCCTCCGGCAGCAGGGTCAGGATCCGCTCGACGTCGTCGAGGAAGCCCAGGTCGAGCATGCGGTCGGCCTCGTCGAGCACGAGCGCCCGCACGGCGTGCAGCCGCAGGTGCTTGCTCTTGGCCAGGTCGAGCAGGCGGCCGGGGGTGCCGACGACGATCTCGACGCCCTTCTGCAGCGCGTCGACCTGCGGCTCGTAGGCGACGCCGCCATACAGCGGGAGCACGCGGACGCCGCGGGTCTTGCCGGCGGCGGCGATGTCGCGGGCCACCTGCAGGCCCAGCTCGCGGGTCGGGACCACGACGAGCGCCTGCGGCAGGCCGTCGGCGCCCTCGGTGGGGGCGGTGACCCGGTCCAGCAGCGGGACGCCGAAGCCGAGCGTCTTGCCGGTGCCGGTCGGCGCCTGGCCGATGAGGTCGGTGCCGCGCAGCGCGATCGGCACGGCGTATTCCTGGATGGCGAACGCGTGGATGATGCCGACGGCTTCGAGGGCGGCCACGGTCTCCGGCCGTGCCCCCAGATCGGCGAACGTGGGTGCGTCTGGGCGCACGGGTGCGCGCGGGGCCACTGCTTCGGCGGCCTCAGTGTTGTCGATCGTCATGTTGTGCTCAGGGTGTCTCTCTCGCGGGAGCGCCCCTGGTGAAGCTGGGTGCGCTCAAATGGGTAGGGCGCGGGCCACACGCGACCGAAATGATCAAGGTCGCGGGCTACAAGCGCCGGGCGCCAGGACTAGGGTCCGTCCACGGCTATCGGAGTCATTGTACCGGCTTGTGAGCGGTTCCGCTCAGTGGCTTCAGTCGGGCTTCGGCCGGGCTTCGGCCGGGCTTCGGTCGGGCTTCGGTCGGGCATCGGGGCGCGCCCGGTGATCCGGCGAGGTAGTGTGCCGTCGTGTCCGATCTCACTCCGCCCGCCACGGCTGTGGTCGACCTGCTGGGCATGCTGGCCTTCGGCGAGCTGGTCGCGTTCGACCGGATGGCGGCCGACGCGCGGCTCGCGCCCGACCTCCGCCGCCGGGCGGTGCTCAGCGAGATGGCCGCCCGCGAGATCACCAACTACCGCCGGCTGTCCGACCGCCTGGCCGAGCTCGGCGCCGACACCGAGGACGCCATGCGGCCCTACGTGCAGGCGGTGTCGGAGTACCACCAGCAGACCGAGCCGGCCGACTGGCTGGAGGGGCTGGCCAAGGCGTACGTCGGCGACGGCATCGCGGACGACTTCACCCGCGAGGTCGCGGCGGTGCTCGCCGGCCCCGACCGGGACCTGATCCTGGACGTCCTGCACGACTCCCGGCACGCCGACTTCGCCGCCGACGAGCTGCGGGCCGCGATCGCCGCCGACCCGAAGGTGGCCAACCGGCTGTCGATGTGGGCGCGCCGCCTGGTCGGCGAGGGCATCTCGCAGGCGCTGCGGGTCGCGGCCGAGCGGCCGTCGCTCGCCGAGCTGCTGGCCATCGGCGGCGCCGACTTCCAGGCCCTGCTCAGGCGCCTGACCTCGGCGCACACCGCCCGCATGGGCGCCGTCGGGCTCAACAACTGAAGGCTCAACAGCTGAGCGCTCAACAACCGAGGGATCGAACAGCTCGGGGCACGAAGGCTGACGACGCCCAGGCCCTGGCACCCGTACGGGGCAGGGCCTGAGCGCTATCTGTCAACGCGCGGAAGAGAACCCAACCGGCCGCGGCGACGACTCGGCGATCTCCACGTAGGCGATCTTGCCGACCGGGACGATCACCCGGCGGCCCTTCTCGTCGACGAGAGAAAGCACACCCTTGTCGCCACCGTCGATCGCGTCGGTGACCGCAGCTTCGACCTCGGCGGGTGACTGGTTGCTCTCCAGCACCAACTCCCGAGGCGCATACTGCACGCCGATCTTGACCTCCACGTCTTCCTCCTTGATCGGGCTGCGGCGCGGCCGTGCCTCGGCGCGCACACCCAGTGTGGTTGAAGACTAACGCGATCAGGCGTGTTCGCCGTGCAGGGGGAAGCTCGCGATGCCGCGCCACGACAGCGCGGTCAGCAGCGCCTCCGCTTCGGGCTTCGCGACCTGGCGGCCACCGGCGACCCAGAACCGGGCCGCGACCTCGGCGGCGCCCACGAGCCCCGACGCGAGCAGCTCGGCGCGCTCCTGGCTCAGGTCGGTGTCGGCCATGATCGTGTCGGTGATCGCGGCGATGCAGCCGCTCTCCACCCGGTCGACCCGCTCGCGGACCGCGGGGTCGTTGCGCAGGTCCGACTCGAAGACGAGGCGGAAGGCCTCGCTCTCGTGGTCGATGAAGTCGAAATACGCCTGGATGGCGCCGCGGACCCGCTCCTTGTTGTCGGTGGTCGCCTCCATCGCGGCGCGCATCCGCGAGACCATCGCGTCGCAGTGCGTGTCGAGCAGCGCCAGATAGAGCTCGAGCTTGCCGGGGAAGTGCTGGTAGAGCACAGGCTTGGAGACACCCGCCCGCTCGGCGATGTCGTCCATCGCGGCGGCGTGGTAACCCTGCGCCACGAAAACCTGCTGCGCCGCGGCGAGCAGTTGCTTGCGGCGGGCCGACCGGGGCAGCCGCACCGGCCGTCCGGCCGCCTGGGTGCCGCTCATCGCCGAGGTCATGTTCACCATCCGGATTTGGGTCGGGATTGCAACTTACCCCCTTTCCGCCCACACGGTAGCCTCACCTAGGGGCGACGGAGGAGCGCGCGGTGGACGAAACGGGGCAAGCCGGAAGCCCACAAGGGTCAGGCGCATATCGCGGAGGAGGACACACGGATCCGCACAGGTCACCGGACGGCACCCATGGTGACGGGTCGACGCCGAGCGATGACGCGCTCGAGGCGATCGTCTCCGCATGGCGTGAGCCGGCAACAGGAGCCATCGCTGGGCGCGCGTCGGTCAACGGCTCGATCAGCGGTTCGATCAGCGGTTCGATCAATGGCGGCGGCCCGCGTGGCCGCGCCGAGGTCCGCGGCTCCTACTCCGACATGCTCGCCCCGATGAGCCCCCCGGTCTCCGCCCCGCCGCCGGTGCACCCCACCACGTCGCTGCACTACGGGCACTACGGACCCGACGGCCAGGGCTGGCCGAGCTCCGTCGGCCAGCCGGAGACCAGCGGGTCGCTCCCCGCCTCCGGGTCGCCGGCGCAGGCCCAGCCGCCGCACGAGACCGGCCACACCGGCCCGCTGCCCGCCGTCAGCTCCGGCACCGTCTACGGCGCCGCCCCGGTCGCCGACGCGCGCGAGGAGGCGGTCCGGCCGACCTCCGGGGGCTACGGTCCGCCGCCCGCGCCGACGTCCGGCGGGTATGGCGCGGCACCGTCGGCCCTGGACCGGCTCAGCGGCCTGCCCGGCCCGGTCGACCCCCGCGCCCGGGTGCACGGCGACAACGGCATGCCGCCGTATGGCTCCTACCCGAACCAAGCCCCCGCCTACCAGGACCAGACCTCCGCCTACCCGGACCAGAGCGCCGCTTACCAGGACCAGGCCCCCGCCTACCAGGACCAGAGCGCCGCCTACCAGGACCAGGCCCCCGCCTACCAGGACCAGACCCCGGCCCGCCCGGAACAGGCCGCCGCCTATCCGGACCAGGCCAGTGCCTACCCGGACCGGCCCGCCGCCTATCCGGACCAGGCCAGTGCCTACCCGGACCGGCCCGCCGCCTATCCGGACCAGGCCTGGGGCTACGAGACCAGGGACATCCGCCCGCACAACGGCGCGTTCCATCAGGAGACGCCCGCCGCCAACGGCGCGACCCACCACGACCCGCAGGCCGGCGGCCACCAGGAGCCCTACCAGGCACAGGAGCAGTACCAGGGCCAGGATCAGCGGGAGCAGTACCCGTACCAGGGCCAGCAGTACCCCGCGCAGTACCCGCAGCAGCAATACCCCCAACAGCAGTACCCGTCGCAGGAGTACCCGCAGCAGCAGCCGCCACCCCCGAACGGCTTCCAGGCGTACGAGCAGCCCGGCCCCGAGTTCGACTGGGCCGCGCCGTCGCAGGAGCCGGTGGTCCCGGCGCCGGCCCTGCACCCTGTGCCGCAGCCCGCCCTGCACCCCGTGCCACTGCCCGCGCTGCACCCGGTGCCGCCGCTGCCCACGCAGCGGATGCCGGAGGACGACCCGCTCGTCGGCCCGCTGCCGCCCGAGCTGCTCGGCAACGCCACGCCCCTGTCCGCGGCGGAGCCGACGATGCCGGCGTTCGCGTCGGAGCCGCCGTACGCCGCCCAGCAGCCCGCCGGGATCGCCGACGCGGACTGGGGCAACGCCCCCGAGCTGCCGCAGCGCGTCCCGTCGCACCCTGACGTGCCGCAGGTGCCGGAGGTCGAGGTCGAGCCCCTCGTGGCGGAGGCCACCCCTGCCGGCGGTGCGGAGCTGGCGAGGATCGCCACGTTCCTGCGCGAGGAGCGCGAGGACGAGGACGACGAGCCCAGCCTGGACGACCGCCCCGACGGGTTCGACATCCCGGCGGTCCTCCGCGCCGTGCAGGGTGTCTCCGGTGTACGCGAGGCGACGCTGCGCAAGAACGCCGACGGCCTGCACACGCTCCGGCTGGAGCTGCTCGACGAGGCCGACCCGGGCCGGGTCAGCCGGGCCGTCGCGCGCCTGCTCAACGAGCGGATGGGCCTGGCCGCCGAGCCCAACCCGCCGGAGCCCGCCGCGTTCTCGGGCCGCCCGGCGATCCGGGGCAACGCGCCGCACAGCGCCCTGCCCGGCTACGGCCGCGAGGCCCGCCGGCGGCGCCCGGTCAGCGGCGTGCGCCGCCCGGCCGAGGCCCCCCGCCCCGAGGTCGAGGAGCTCCCGCAGCAGTTCCGTGCGGAGGTGCCGAACGCCGAGGTCGACGAGCCGCGCCGGCCGCCGCAGCCGCCGGGTCTCGTCGCGTCCGGCCTGCAGCAGCCTGTACAGGCGCCGAAAACGCCGGGAGAGCACGCGCCGGTCCCGGTGAACCGGGACGCGCCCCCGGCGCTGGTGCCGCAGTCCAGCACGATCGTGTCGCCGCGGGTGATCATCGACCAGGTCGAGGTCAGCACGCAGGGCGTCGACGCGGTGGTCGAGGTGCGCCTGATCGCGGACGGTCACCCGGCGGTCGGGGTCGCCAGCGGCCCGGCGGTCGACGGCTACATCCTGCGGCTGTCCGCGGCGGCCGCCGCCTCGGCCGTGGACCAGCTGCTGGTCGACGTCGACGCGACGTCCCGCGCCAGGTGTTACATCGAGCACGCCGCGGTGGTGCAGCTCGGCGGCTGCGAGGTCGCCGTCGTCGTGCTGTTGCTGCTGTACGACGGCTGGGTCGAGCAGCTGACGGGCTCCGCCGTGAACTCGGGCGATCCGCGGCAGGCTGTGGTCCGCGCCACACTCGCGGCCGTGAACCGGCGCCTGGAGGCCCTGCTGCCATAGCCCTTTCGGGCAGCCGGGTAAGCATTTTGGAAGCACGGCTGCCGTAGACCCCTTGGGGCACACTGGTAAGCATGAAGAGAGCTGCCCTTGTCCCGGAGTTCACCGTCCCGTCACCTGAGCGGCTGCCGGACATGTGGCCCGGGCGCGAGGTGGAGCTCGATGGCCTGAAGGCGTACGTGCGGGACACGCCGGCCGCCGCGCCGGGCGCCGAGCCGGCGGTCTACGTGCACGGCCTCGGCGGTTCCTCGACCAACTGGACCGACCTGGCCGGCGTGCTCGCCGGGCGGCTCGACGGCCAGGCGATCGACCTGCCCGGGTTCGGGTACAGCGACCCGGCCCGCAGCTACTCGCTGGCGGCGATGGCCTCGCACATCGTCCGGTGGGTCGAGCACAGCGGCCGCGGCCCGGTCCACCTGTTCGGCAACTCGATGGGCGGCGCGGCCGTGGTCGTGGCCGCCGCGCTGCGCCCCGACCTGGTGCGCAGCCTGACGCTGATCTCGCCGGCGATGCCGTTCCTCGACCCGCGCCGGTCGCTGCAGGGGCCGATCGTGCCGCTGCTCCTGCTGCCCAACGCGGCGAAGCTGGCGGCCCGGCGGATGTCGTCGATGGAGCCGGAGGCCCTCGCCTCGATGGTCATCGAGTCCTGCTACGCCGACCCGACCCGCTACCCGGAGCAGCGGCGGCTGGAGGCGATCGAGGAGGCCCGGCGGCGGCACCTGGTGCCGTGGTACGCCGAGGCGTACGTGGGCAGCCTCCGCGGCCTGGTGAGCAGCTTCCTGCGCGCGTACCTGCCGGGCGAGGGCTCCATGTGGAAGATGGCCGCGCGGATCAAGGCGCCGACGCTGGTGATCGCCGGACGGCAGGACCGGCTCGTCGACATCCGCACCGCGCCGCAGGTCGCCCGCCTCATCCCGGACAGCCGGCTGATGATGCTGGAGGGCGTCGGCCACGTGGCGCAGATGGAGGTGCCGCGCACGGTCGCGCGCGCCGTGTTCGGCATGCTCGACGAGCTGCAGGAGGACAAGGCCGGCCGGGCCGCCACCCAGCAGGTTGCAACTCAGGTGCGGGATGGGGTGCGGCAGCGCGCGCCGCGGGTGCGCATGGCAAGCTGACCAATCGATGGCGAGCCGGCTGAGCAGCGACCGCCGGGGCCTGTCACACCATGCCGACAGCTCCCGGGATCCGTCACGCACTTCCGGCAGCTCGCCGGAGATGTCACGCCCGGTCGGCAGCTCCCAGGAGCTGTCACACCCTGCTGGCAGCCCCCAGGAGCCCCCTTCCGGCGGCTCCCGGCTGCCGGTGCCGCTGCCGAGCGACCCGCGGCAGGCCCGTGAGGTCGTCCGCGCCGAGCAGCGCCGGCGGCGTGAGCAGGTCCGCCGGCGGCGGCGCTACGTCGTCGCGGGCGTGATGGCCGCCGCGTTCCTGATCGCCGCGGCCGGCCTGGGCCGCCTGCTGTTCTTCGGCGGCGCCGACAAGGAGGCGCCGGTGACGGTCGCCGCGACCCGTGGGCCGGCGCCGATGCTCGACCCGCCGAGCCGCCCCGCGAGCCAGCCGCCGGAGGCCGGCCCGTCCAGCGCCGCCGGCACGTTCGCGTACGCGACCAGCGCCGGACCGGTCGCCGGCAGTGCGGGGACGGTGCGGAAGTACCGGGTCGCGGTGGAGAACGGCAGCGGCCAGGACGCGGACGCGTTCGCCGCCTCGGTCGAGCGGGTGTTCGCCGACCCGCGCGGCTGGCCCGCCGCCGGCCAGGTGCGGCTGCAGCGGGTCGCCGGCCAGGGCACCGCCGACTTCACGATCTTCCTGGCCACGCCGGTCACGTCGGAGCAGATCTGCGCGACCGCCGGGCTGCACACCGCCGGGTACAGCTCCTGCCGGATCACCGGGAAGGTCGTCATCAACCTGGCCCGCTGGCTGACCGGGGTGCCGGACTACGGCGCGCCGGTCGAGGACTACCAGCACTACGTGATCAACCACGAGGTCGGCCACGAGCTCGGCAACGGCCACGAGGCCTGCCCCGGCCCCGGCCGTCCGGCACCGGTGATGCAGCAGCAGACGTACGGGCTGAAGGGCTGCGTCGCCAACGCGTGGCCGTTCGTCGATGGCCAGCGGTACAGCGGCGCCAAAGTGCCGTAGGTCACGTGGGTTTGCGGTGCTGGCGCGGCAGAATGAGAACCATGTCGTTGCCTCCACTGGTCGAGCCCGCCGCCGACCTCTCCGTTGACGAGGTCCGTCGCTACTCCCGGCACCTGATCATCCCCGACGTGGGTGTCGCCGGGCAGAAGCGCCTGAAGAACGCGCGCGTGCTCTGTGTGGGCGCGGGCGGTCTCGGCTCGCCGGCACTGATGTATCTCGCCGCGGCCGGGGTCGGCACGCTCGGCATCGTCGAGTTCGACACCGTCGACGAGTCCAACCTGCAGCGCCAGATCATCCACGGCCAGTCGGACATCGGCCGGCCGAAGGCCGAGTCGGCGCGCGACTCGGTGCTCGAGATCAACCCGTATGTCAACGTCGTGGTGCACAACGAGGCGCTCGACAACGACAACGTGATGGACATCTTCCGGCAGTACGACCTGATCGTCGACGGCACGGACAACTTCGCCACCCGGTACATGGTCAACGACGCGGCGGTGCTGCTCGGCAAGCCGTACATCTGGGGCTCGATCTACCGGTTCGACGGCCAGGCTTCCGTCTTCTGGGCCGAGCACGGCCCGTGCTACCGCTGCCTCTACCCGGAGCCGCCGCCGCCGGGGATGGTCCCGTCCTGCGCCGAGGGCGGCGTCCTGGGCGTGCTGTGCGCCTCGATCGGCGCGATCCAGGTCACCGAGGCGATCAAGCTCCTGACGGGTGTCGGCGACTCGCTGCTCGGCAGCCTCATGGTGTACGACGCGCTCGAGATGACCTACCGCAAGATCCGGCTCCGCAAGGACCCGGGCTGCGCGATCTGCGGTGAGAACCCGACGGTCACCGAGCTCATCGACTACGACGACTTCTGCGGCGCCGTGTCCGACGAGGCGCAGGCCGCCGCGCAGGGCTCGACGATCACCGCCACCGAGCTCAAGGACTGGCAGGACTCGGGCAAGCCGATCGAGCTGATCGACGTGCGCGAGCCGGCCGAGTGGGAGATCGTGCGGGTGCCGGGGGCGCGGCTCGTGCCGAAGGGCGAGATCCTCAACGGCTCCGCCCTCGCCGATCTGCCGCAGGACCGCCAGATCGTCCTGTACTGCAAGAGCGGCGTCCGCTCGGCGGAGGCCCTCGCGGCGGTCAAGGCGGCGGGCTTCAAGGACGCGGTCCACGTGCAGGGCGGGGTGGTCTCCTGGGTGAAGACCGTCGATCCGTCACTGCCGGTGTATTAGGTCACGACGCGCGGGCAGCGGGCGGGCGGTAGCGTACGGCCCATGGTCGACCTTGATGCCGCGATCGGCTACGTCGTCGCACACGGCGACGCCGTCGATCGCGCCCGCCTCGCCTGGCTGCGCACCGGCCAGTCCCCACCGGCCGACGTGCTGGAGCAGGCCGAGATCGGCCAGTCGCCCGACGGCGGCTGGCCGGCGCTGTGGGGCGCCGACGTCGCGTCCGTGGACGCCACCTGTTTCCGGCTCGGCGAGCTCGACGACCTCGGCGCCATCGACCGCCCCGCGGCCCGCCGGGCCCTGGGGTGGCTCGGCCGCAGCCAGCGGCCGGACGGCATGTGGGAAGAGGACGCGTCCCTGGCGGGCATCGCCCCGCCGTGGGCCCAGCCCGGCGACGACGAGGCGAAGCTGTACCTGACCACCAACGCCGCCTACTGGCTGGTGGTCGGCGGCCCGAACAACGGCGACGACCAGCACGCGACCCGGGTCGCCCGCGCCGCCGAGGCGTTCCGGGCGTCGCTGCGGCCCGACGGCAGCTGGCCGTCGTTCCTGGTCGCGGGCTGGCTCGGCTGCGCCGTGCTCTTCCACCTCGGCTGGTTCTACGAGTCGGCGCAGATCCAGGTGGCGCTCGCCGACCGGGTGCCGGAGATGACCCCCGCCGACACGGCGTCGCTCTACGCGGCGCTGCGGCGGGTCCGCATGTCACCGGAGGACTGGCTGCTCAGCGCGGCCCGCAAGCGCCTCAGCGAGACGCAGCGCAGCGACGGCGGCTGGGAGAGCGACGACGGCGCGCAGTTCAACGTGCACACCACCCTGACGGCGATCCGGGCGCTGCGCTGAGCCGGTGGCTCAGCCCGCGATCGTGAACTCCCAGTCGGACTTGCCGTAGGTCCTGGTCGTGATCTCGAACTGGGTGTTGGACTCGTAGGATTCCGAGCCCTGCCGGATCTGGATCACGACCTTGCCGCCCTCGTCGAGGTTGAGGTATCCGGCGTGGACGGCGGCGGTGCAGACGGACGAGGCGGTGGTGTAGGGGCCGTTGCCCCAGACCTTGCCGGCCTTGCCGCCCTTGGGGCAGGTGTACCGGATGAGCTTGCCCTCGTTGCCGTTGTACTCCTCGGCGTTGGTGTTCCAGTCGCTGTCGTCCTTCTCGGCGTTGACCTCGGTGGTGCTGTCGGTGCCGCCGCCATCGCCGCTGTCGCCGCTGCCGTCGCCGGGGGTCTCTGTCTGGCTCGCCGACTGGTCGCCCTTGCCACCGTTGTCGTCGTCGCCGCCGAGCTTGGTGAAGCCGTAGATGCCGAGGCCGACCACCAGGAGCACGACCACGGCGGCCGCGGCGAGCATCCCGGTCCGGCGCTGCCCGCCGGGCGCCGCCGCGGGTGCCTGCTGCGGCGGCTGCGGCGGGGCCGGCGTCCGTGGCGGGGTCTGCGGAGGGGTCTGTGGAGGGGTCTGCGGAGGGGTCTGCGGCGCCGGCTGTGGCGGCGTTCCGTAGGTGGCGGGCACGGCGGCCCGGCCGGGCTGCGGGCCCGCCGGCGAGTGCTGGGCCGGACCGGGCTGCGGGGCGGCCGGGGAGTGCTGCGCGGGCCCGGGCTGGGCGGCGGCGTAGCCGGACGGCGGGGTGTACCCGGAGTCCTGCCCGAACTGCGACGACGGCTGGCCGGAGGTCGGCTCGGCGGCGAACCCCGGCGACACCGGCACCGCCGACATCGGCACCCCTGACATCGGCGCTCCCGACACCGGCACGGCGGCGGAGCCGGACACCGGACCGGAGACCGGTGACGACGCGGGCGGCGCCGAGGTCGGGAACCCGGCGGACGGCGCCGGCGGGGACGCGGCCGGTGCGGACGCCGCCGCTGCCTGGAACGCGGCCGGCGGGGACGAGGTCGGGAACGTGACGGGTGGGGACGAGGTCGGGAAGGCGGCACCGGAGACCGGGGCGGAGGCCGGCTGGCCGGCCGGGCCGGGCTGGGCCGGGGCGCCGAGGCTGCCCTGCGCCACCACCATCTCGGGCTGCTCGACGGCGGTCGGGGCCGTGCCGAGGGCCTGGTGCAGCAGTGTCGCGACGAGCGGGATCCGGCTGCCGCCACCGACGAGGAAGACGCCGGCGATGTCGGCCGGGGTGAGCCCGGCGGCGGCGATGGCGGCCCGGGTCGCGGTGACCGTGGCGGCGAGGATCGGGCGGGCGAGCTGCTCGAACTGGTCGCGGCCGAGGGGGACGTCCTCGTCGTACATCGGGATATGGATCATCGTCGAGGACGTGCGCGACAGCATCTCCTTGGCGGCCCGGACGTCGTCCCAGAGCAGCCGGTTCGCGCGGCGTTCGGCGCTGGTCGTGGGGTGCACGAGCCGGCTCCAGGCGGCGGGGTCGCGGGAGGACTGGCTGGCGCCCAGGTAGCCGACGATCGCGGCGTCGATGTCGAGGCCGCCGCTGGTGCTGAGCCCCTCCGCGGCGAGGACCTCGAACGTGCCTGGGCCGTGCCGGACGACGGACGCGTCGAACGTGCCGGCGCCCAGGTCGTAGACGACGAACGCGGTGCCGGGGCGCACGTCGGTGCCTTCGAGGGTGCGGAACACCTCGGCCGCGGCGACCGGCTCCGGCACGAGCGTCACGGTGCCGAGGCCGGCGCGTTCGGCGGCGGCGAGCAGCACACCGCGGCGGGTGTGCGCCCAGGCGGCGGGGCAGGTGATGGTGACCTGGCCGATCGGGCCGCCGGCGACCCGCCGCGCCTCGCCGCCGACGCGGGCGAGCACGGCAGCGAACAGGTCGGCGGTCGGCACCTCGTGGTCGCCGAGCAGGACGGCGGGCTCGTCGATGCGCCGCTTCGGGTTGGGCTCGAAGCGCTCGGGGCTGACCCGGGCGGCGTGCACCGCGTCGCGCCCGACAAGCAGGCCCGACTGCGGGTCGGCGTACACCGCCGAGGGCAGGCTCGGCGAACCGTCGAAGAGCAGCGGCCGCACGTGCCCGTCGGGCCAGGCCAGCACCGCCGCCGTGTTCGAGGTGCCGAAGTCGATGCCCAGCCGGTAGCCTCGCGAGTCCACAGCGCCAATATACGGACCTCACACCATCGCGAGATCCTCTCAACGGTTCTGTCAACCGGCGCCGGTCAGAAAATAGTTCGGCCGAAGGTGCAACCGATCGTCGATGCCCGCGTCTGACTGATGCGCTCCGCACCCCGCGGGGCACATCACGAGGGGAATCCATGAGTCTGCATCGACTGCGACGCCTGGCCGCCACCGCGGCGGCGGTCCTGGTGGCGCCCGCCGTGGCCGGCGCCGTCCTGGCCGCCGAGCCCGCGTCCGCGGCGGGAGTGCTGGCACCGACCGTCACGGCGCTCACGACCGCGCCGGTGGTCGGCGCCACCGCCAGGTTCCGGTTCGGCACGCCCGCCGGCAGCGTGCCGGTCACCCAGTTCGTGTTCTCGCTCAGCAGCGGCCCGGGTGGCCACGTCACGGCGACCAACGGGCGGGCCACCGCCTCGGTGGTCGTCGAGCGGGCCACCAACGTCCTGTCGGTCTACGCCGTGGCCGCCGACGGCTCGGTCAGCGGCTCGACCGTCACCATCTTCAACGCGGCGTTCCCACCACCGGCCGCCGACCAGGACCTCGACAGCGACGGCAAGCCGGACCTGCTCGCCGTCGGCGGCACCCCGGGGCTCGCTCCCGGCCTGTGGCAGGCCACCGGGCGCGGGCTGCGCGGTCAGGTGCGCACCCCGGCGGTGGACATCGGCGTCAACGGCAACGGTGTCGGCACCCCCTTCACCGGCGCGCAGGTCTTCACCGGCAAGTTCAGGGGCGGGCCGTTCGAGGACGTCTTCGTGTACTACCCGGGCGGGATCAACCCGGGCAGCGGCATGATCATCGACGGCCTCGGCCGTGGTGAGCCGCTGCGCGCCGACCGGGGCTACGAGGCGACGCTGTCCGCGGGCCTGTTCGCCGACATCAACAACGACAACCCGCTGCAGCTCGTCAACGCCTACGACAGCAGCGGCAACCACCTGACCTACCCGGACCTGCTGGGCATCGTGGGCAGCCCGGCCAACGGGTACACGCTGCAGTACTACGCCTCGCAGAACGGCACCGCCAACTTCGCGTTCCCCACGCAGCTCGGGACGGCGACCCCGACCGGCGGCGGCGACTGGGAGCACTGGCGCCTCGCCTCGAAGCTGCTGCCCAGCGGCACCGCCGTCGCGCTGTGGAACCAGTCGACCGGGGCCCTGTACCTGTGGCAGGGCGTCACCTACGACCAGGAGACCGGGGCGCTCGCCTTCACGCAGTTCCGCCTGGCCGGCGCCTGGCTGCCGGGCGCGCAGCTGTCCGAGCTGCAGCTCACCGACGTGAACGCCGACGGTGTGCCCGACCTGTGGGCGGTCACCCCTGACGGGACCGTGACGGCCTACGTGATCACGAACCTCTCGGCGACCGGTCCGGCGAAACTGACCGCGAAGACCCCGCAGCACCTCGCCTGAGCCCACCTCAGCAGTCCGCCGCCGCGGGCCGGGTCAGCACGCCCCGGCCCCGCGGCGGCGGGATGTCATCCCCATCTCGACACGCGGAGCCCATCGTGACCGACCTCAACTTCGCGGACTTCTACGCCGCGACGTTCGGGCCGCTGACGGCGCAGCTCCACGCGTTCATCGGGGATCACGGCGAGGCGCAGGACGTGGTGCAGGAGGCGTTCTGCCGTGCGTACGCCCGATGGCCCGCCGTCTCGCGCTACGACAACCCGGTCAGCTGGGTGCGCCGGGTCGCCTGGAACCTGGCGATCAGCCGCTGGCGAGGGGCCCGCCGCCTGCTGAAATGGCGCCGCGACCTGCTGCCGCCGGCGGTGCCCGACCCGAGCGACGCCGACCAGGACCTGGTCCGGGCGCTCGCCGGCCTGACGGCGAACCATCGCCAGGCCGTCGTGCTGCACTACCTCGCCGGGTTCTCCGTGCGCGAGATCGCGCAGTTCACCGGGGTCGCCGAGGGCACCGTCAAGTCGTGGCTGTCCCGGGGCCGGGCGGCCCTCCAGGCGCGGCTCGGCATCGGCGACGGGGAGGTGTCGAATGCCTGACGACCTGCCCGACCAGCTGCCCGGTGACCCCCTCGCCCAGCGGTTCGCCGCCTTCCGCGAGTCGTCCTCCACGGCGACCCGGCCGCCCGGCGCCGACGCCGTGATCCGCACCGTCCACCGCCGCCAGCTCTCCCGTACGGTGGCCGCCGGCGTCGCGCTGACCCTCGCCGCGCTCGTCGCGTTCGTCCTTTGGCGGCCGACCGGACGGCCGGAGCCGGCCCGCATCCCGCCGACCACCGCCCCGAGCGCGTCCGGCTCGGCGCCGAACCCGACCACGGCGGCGACCGCCGCCCCTACGCCCACGCCCACGCTCACCGGGGGGTCGGGCAGCCCGTCCGGCACCGCGTCCACCGCGACGACCGGCTCCCCCGCCCGCTGCGGGATCCAGCCCCAGGTGCTCGGCGGCGACCCGCTGTACGTCGCGCCGGACAACTACTTCCAGCGGTGTCCGGACGCCCGCATACGGATCTACTCGGTCACCTACGAGTGGAGCGCGGCGCAGCAGCAGTACGTCCGCGCGCGCCTGACCAACCTGTACTTCACGGCGACCAGTCCGACGCTGCCCCTGCCCGAGCCCGACCTGAACCCGATCGCAAGCTCCTGCGGTTACCTGTTCTTCGTGGTGTACGCCGCCGGCGACCCTCCCTCGTCGCTGCCGGTCTCCTACACCGACGCTCCCGACATGGCCTGGCCTATGGAGCACCTCGGCAATCTGTTGCTGTGGACCGCGTCCACCCACACCTTGACCGACCAGCAGAAGGTGCCGAGCTGTCGGCGGACCTCCGGGAGTGCCACACCATGACGGCAATGCGCCGGCTGCTCATCGCGCTCCTCGCGGCCCTGGCCGCCGGCGCGCCCGCCGTCACCGTCGCCGGCCCGGCCGCGGCCGACGACCAGTACGTGCCGGGCAACGTGGTCGTCCGGGTGAGCAAGCTGCCGAAGGTCATCCTGCCCGGCACCACGATCTCCCCGACGATCGAGATCACCCAGACCACGCCGTACGAGCTGCAGTGGCTGCCCTCGCTGATGTTCTCCGTGTACGTGGACCCGATGCCGGCCGACACGGACATCAGCGCCAGGATGCAGAGCCCGGTCACGGGTGCCTGGCTGACCGCCACGCCGAGCGTCTCGCCGGGCCAGGTCGCCCTCCTCTTCGACAACACCCTGCTCTACGCCCTGCCGGTGAACGGCCGGACGACCTTCAAGTACGAGATCCACTTCGGCGCGGACGCTCCGGTCGGGTACTACTGGGCGGTGATCGGTGCGGCCATCAGGCCTCCGCCCGAGACGGGGAAGACGGTCGACACCCAGACCGCCCCCGACCCCTCCCAGCAGGTCTTCCACGTCGGTGCGCTGCCAGCGGAGGACCAGCCGACCACCGCGCCGCCGGCCCCTGGGCGCACGACCGCCCCCGGCGCGTCGCGGCAGCCCTCCGCGGGTCCCTCGCCGGCGCCCGTGCCGGCGTCCGCCCCTGTACTCGCATCGGCACCGACGGCCCTCGCGGAGCCGGCGAGTGGCGGGCTGCTGCCGCCGGCCGCTTCCCCACCTCCGCCGGAAGCCGAATCCGAGCCCGAGGCCGAGGCGCGTGTGGCCGCCGCCGGCAGCACGCCGCTCGCGGCCGGACTGGCGGTGGCGGTCGTGGCCGTCTGGATCGGGTTGATCGGCCGGCACCGGCTGCGGGTGCGCCGGCTCCGCCGGGCCGCCGGTCCCGTGCCGCCCGGCTAGTCGATCAGGCGCAGGGCGACCGTGGGGGCGTCGAGCAGGACCGAGGCGGGCTCGGAGCCGACGATCGTCTGCAGGCGGTGGTCGCCCACGATGAGCTCGACGCCGGTGTAGAGCTCGACGGAGTCCCAGCCGGTCAGCTGGTACGACTTCCGGTAGATCCGCTCGGTCTCCTCCTTGATGTCGGGGGCCGAGCGCTTCCAGATCAGGGTGCCGTTTTCACTCGTGTCGGTGACGACGGGGTGGCCGTCGCGGACCTCGAGCTTCAGGTGCTCCTTGGCGATCCAGGCGGCCGCGGCCTCGTGCAGCCACTGGCCGACGGCGATGTCGTCGGGGTCGGCGGGCTCGCGGCCGACGATCATGGGACGGTCGGCGCCGACCACGAACCGGCGCCGGGCCAGGTCCTCGACGACCACGGACACGGCAAACGCGGGCGGCCGCGGGCCGATGTCCTTGACCGCCTGGCCGTGGCGGGGGCAGGCGGGCACGCCGGCGCGCATGCGCGGGACCGGCTGGCCGATCCGGCGGAAGCGGCCGAACGCGGGGCACTCGGGCTCGCCGCACCGCCACTCGCGGGCCATCAGGGCGGCGCCGACGCCGCTGGGCTCCGCGCGGGTGAACCGCCGCCGCATCACCCGGGTGCGCCCCGCGCGCTGCGACCCGCGGGCGGTGAACGACTGCAGCCCGTCCGGCCGCCCGCCCTGCTCCTGCTTGGGTGCCGGGGCGGCCTTGTCGGCGGCGGCCTTGTCGGCGGTGGTGGCCGCGGCGGGCTTGGCCGGACGAGGCGATGGCTTGGGCGCGGGCTCCACCGGCTCCGGCGACTCGCCCTGCTCGGAAGATTCCCCCTCCGCCGATACATCCGAAATTTCGGTTTCGTCGGCGGAAAGGACGGAGGGTGCGGCCGGAGACTCCGCGTCGGCGGGCTCGAGCGGGATGATCGGCAAGGTGGCGGTGCCCTTCACGACCAGGCGTTCCTTGCCGTCCTTCGGCGGGGTGGGCTCGCCGCCGGGGGTCAGGACCGCGCCGCCGGCGCGCGGGGTCAGGCGCAGCACGCGCTCGGGGCTGTCGACGAGCCACGGGAACCGGGCGGCGAACTGCGGCTGGTCACGGACCACGATCAGGGGCAGGCCGGTGAAGTCGGCGATCTCGGCGGGCCGGTCGGCGACGACGGGCGTGACCTCGATGAGGCCGTCGTCGGCCCAGCGGCCGAGCACCATGCGCTCCTTCGAGGTGAGTGCCGCCTCGGACAGGGCCTCGCGGCCGACCACGGGGTAGAGCATGGCGCCGGCGTCGATGAGGTACCGGCTGAGCGCGTCGACGACCATCCCGAGGCGTAAGAGGTTGATGGGCCGGCCACCGTCGAGGGCCACGAACCGGGCGACGTCGGCAAGGTCGACGACGGCCTGCGCGAGCGTGACGTCGGTCGTCAGCCGTTGCTCGATGGTGTCCATGACCCGGCTGACCTCGAAGCGCACGGCCCCTCCCATCCCTCGACCCGGACACCATAGGGCATCACCGAGATCAGACTTGTGTACCAGTCGGGAAGGTTGCACGCCATAAGCAACGAAAAGGTTCAGCCACTACTTTTTCTTGCCGTTGCCGTTGCCGTTGCCGTTGTGCTTGCCCTTGGCCTTGCCGTTCTGTGCACCGGCGGGTGGCGCGCCGCCGGCGTGCTTGGCCGCGGTGTCGGCCGGGACGGCCGGATCGGCGGCCGGCACCACCGGCGGCCCGGCCGGATCGGACGGCTGCGGGTCGGTGCCGGCGACGGGCGAGGCCGCCGGGGAGCCCGGGGTCCAGGCGGCGGACGGGTCGCGGTCCTGCGCGGCGGCACCCACGGCGCCGGAGCCGAAGAGCAGGAGGGCCGCGACGGCGACGGAGACCCGCCGCCTGGCCGACCCGCCGAGCGCGACGTCGCTCAGCCGCAGGGTGGGCGCGGCGCGCCGGGCGGCGAAGCGGTGGCGGGCGCCGAGCCGACGGGTCACCGCCGGGGCGGACAGCAGCGCGGCCAGGTCGGTCGCGGAGGGCCGGTTGCCGGGCGCCTTCGCCAGGCAGCGGCGCAGCGCGTCCGCCACCCCGGCGGGCAGGGTCAGGCCCGCGGGCAGCGGCGCCGGCGGCAGCTTGCGGTGTGCGTGCAGCAGCTCGTCGGTGGTGGTGACGGGCCACGGCAGTTCGCCGGTGAGCATGCGGTACAGGACGAGGCCCAGGGCGTACACGTCGGTGGCGGGCGACGGCGGGACGCCCCGGATGCGCTCGGGCGCGAGGTAGGCGGGCGTGCCGATCAGCTGGTCGGGCTCGTTGCCGGCGATCGCGGAGACGCCGAAGTCGACGAGCTTCGGCCCGCCTGCGGTGAGCATGACGTTGGCGGGCTTGACGTCGTGGTGCACCAGGCCGCGCTCGTGGACGGCGGCGAGGGCCGAGGCGAGCTGTCCGGCGATCCGCAGCGACTCGGTGACCTCGAGCGGCCCGCCGGTGCGCACCAGCCGGTCCTCGAGGGACTCGCCCTCGACGAGCTCCATGACGACGAACGGCGCGCCGTCGGTGTCGTGGCCGAAGTCGTACACGGCGGCGATGTGCGGGTGGCTGAGGAGCGCGGCGGCGCGCGCCTCGTCCTGGATGCGGCGGCGGGACCGCGGATCCGCGGCCGCCACCAGGTGCTTGACGGCGACGGACCGGCCCAGCACCTCGTCGCGGGCCCGCCAGACGACGGACATGCCGCCCACACCGAGTTGCTCGATCAGCCGATAGCGCTCCACCTCATACAGATGCCCCGATGAGCGGAAACGACACGTGTTGATCGTGCGGGGTCTCGGCGCCGAGGGTCCGCAGGAGCGACAGGACCGGCTCGATCTTCTCGTACAGCAGCAGCACCACGTCACCGGGGCGGGCCATCGCCAGTGCGGCGGGGACGGCCTCGTCGACGGTCCGCACGACGGCGCAGGTGGCTTTCGGCGAGGTGGCGGTCAGCTCGTCGTGCAGGATCGCCGGGACCTCGCCGGGTGCCCGGCCGCGGCGGTCGCTGTCCTCGTAGATGACGACCCGGTCGAAGCGGGCGACCTCGCGCGCGGACTCGCGGAGCAGGTCGTCGCGGCGGTCGCCGGGGAGGGTGACGGCGGCGACGGCGTGGTCGGCGCCCCAGAGGCGGTCGACGAGGTCGCCGATCGCGCGGATGGCGGCGGGGTTGTGCGCGTAGTCGACGAGGACGTCGACGCCGCCGAGGTGCAGCAGCATGCCGCGGCCGGGGTTGTCGGTGAACGTGCGGAGGCGTTCGGCGACGCGGGCGGTGGCGACGCCGAGGACGCGGGCGGCGGCGGTCGCGGCGAGGGCGTTGGCGACGAGGTGGCGGGCGGCGCCGCCGAAGCCGCCGCCGAGCTCACCGACGGCGAGGATCGGGATCCAGCGGCGGTCGGCGAGCTCGACGAGCCAGCCGTCGGCGAGCAGGTACGCGCGGCCGCCGGTGTCCCAGTGCCGCCGGATCAGCGGGTTGCGCGGGTCGAGGCTGCACCAGACGATCTCGCGCTTCTCGAACCGGGTGTCTGGGTGGGCGGCGAGGCCGCGGCTGCGCGGGTCGTCGGCGTTGAGGACGACGGCGCCGCCCTCGCGGACGCGCTCGCCGATGAGGCACTTGAGGTCGACCAGTTCCTCGATGTTGTCGATGCCGTCCTGGCCGAGGTGGTCGCTGGACAGGTTGGTGATGATGCCGACGTCGCTCCAGTCGTACCCGAGACCCTGGCGCAGCATGCCGCCGCGGGCGGTCTCGAGCACGGCGGCGTCGACGGTCGGGTCGCTGAGCACGACGCGGGCGGAGCGCGGCCCGGTGGCGTCGGCGCGCTGCACGAGCCGGCCGCCGATGGCGATCCCGTCGGTGGTGGTGACGCCGACGCGCAGGCCGGCGCCGTCCAGCAGGTGCGCGGTGAGCCGGGCGACGGTGGTCTTGCCGTTCGTGCCGGTGATGGCGACGAGCGGGATCCGCGACGGGCTGCCGGCCGGGTACAGCGCCTCCACGATCGCGTCGCCGACGTCGCGGGCGGTGCCGTCGCTGGGGTCGAGGTGCATCCGCAGCCCGGGCGCGGCGTTGACCTCGATGACGCCGCCGCCCGCGAGGCTGCCGGTCGGGGGCAGCGGCTCGGCGATCGACGGCAGGCGCAGGTCGAGGCCGGCGATGTCGAGGCCGACGATCGCGGCGACCCGCCGGCACAGGTCGGCGACGGACGGGTGGACGTCGTCGGTGACGTCGACGCTGGTGCCGCCGGTGGAGAGGTTCGCGTTCTCGCGCAGCCGCACGACCTGCCCGGCGGCCGGGACCGTGTCGACGGCGACGCCCTGGCGGCGCAGCAGGGTGAGGGCGACGTCGTCGACGACGATCCGGGTCAGCGCCCGAGCGTGCCCGTCGCCGCGGCGCGGGTCCTCGTTGGCGCGGGCGATCAGGCCGGCGACGTCGGTGGCGCCGTCGCCGACGACGTGCGCGGCGACCCGTTCGGCCGCGGCGACGACCTTGCCGCCGACGGTGAGCACGCGGTAGTCGCGGCCGGTCAGCTCGCGCTCGACGACCGCGTCGTCGCCGCCGGCGGTGGCGGCCTCGTAGGCGGCGCGCAGCGCGTCGGGGGTGTCGACGCCGAGGAACACGTGCATCCCCTGGCGCCCCTGCCGGGGCTTGACGACGACGGGCGGGCCGAGCTCGGCGAAGATGTCCAGGGCCTCGGCGAGGGAGGCGGCGGCGCCGCCGGTGGGGACGGGGACGCCGGCCTCGTCGAGCAGCCGCCGGGTGAGCTCTTTGTCGGACGCGATGTCGACGCCGATCGCGGAGGTATGGTCGGTGAGTGCGGCCCACACGAGCCTGCGGTGCCGGCCGTAGCCGAGGCGCAGGAGGCTGAGCTCGCCGACCCGCTCGACCGGGATGCCGCGGGCGCGGGCGGCGTCGGCGATGGCGGCGGTGCTCGGTCCGGCTTTTTCGCGTTCGTACGTGCGGCGCAGGACCGCAAGCTCGTCCTCGACGCGCACCGGCTCGCCGTGCAGCGCCGCCAGTACACCGGCGATCGCCAGCGCGAGGAGGGCCTCGGCGACGCCGGAGTCGGGTGGCTCGTCGACCGGGCACTCGGTGACGACGTCGTATTCGCCGGGCACGCCGGTGCCCTCGGTGCGGCCGAAGTTGACGGGGCGGCCGATGCGCTGGGAAAGCTCGATCGCGACGTGCTCGGCGGTGTGCCCGAAGTAGGTGCCGCCGTGCAGGCGCTTGACGAAGCCGCCGGGCTCGCCGAACGCGCAGTGGTGCTCGGCGAGGCCGGGGAAGGCGGCCAGAAGCCGGTCGGTGAAGCCGGGGAAGTCGCTGCTCTCGCGCTCGGTCAGCCCGTCGAGCAGGACCCGGGTGACCTGGACGGGGCGCGCGAGATAGCGGTTCGGGCCGCGCAGGCGGCGGCTGCTCTCAATTCGCATGGTCAGGATCCGATCTCTTGATGGCCGCCCGCTCGGTGAGGTTGAAGCGCCAGCCCGCCGGGAGCACGTGCAGCTGGGCGCCGCACAGGGCGATCGGCCCGCCGACCTCCGACAGCGTCGCGCTGATCGTGCGGGCCTGCCCGGCGTCGATGACGGTGACGGTGCCGGCGCCGAGCACCTCGAACACATCGCCTGCGACGAGGATCGCGGTGTTCTCGTCGATGCCGAGACCGAGCTCGTGCGGGAACATCGCGACGGCGCTGAGCAGCCGGTTGAGCCGGCCGCGCTGGGCGAAGTGCATGTCGATGAGCACGCCGGGCAGGAACTCCATGCCGGGGCCGGTGCGGACGCTGTCGGTGGAGACCGACGCGATGCTGCCACCGAGGATCATGGTGCTGGACATCATGGCGGCGCCGGCGCTGGTGCCGGCGAGGATCATGCCCTCGGCGAGCCGCGCGTGCATCGCCGTGTCGACCTTGGAGCCGCCGACGACGGTGGTGATCCGCAGCTGGTCACCGCCGGTGAAGAAGACGCCGGTGGCGTGCTCGATCACGGACACGGCAAGGTCGCTGTTGCTGTCGTCGCGCTCGTCGAGGCGCAGCGGGGTGACGCGGCCGGCGCCGAGCCGGTGGAAGACGTCCGTGTACTCCTTCTCCCGCTGCTCCGGGCACTCGCTCGCGGTCGCGATCACCACGAGGTGCGCCTCGGAGCCGCCTGCGAGCAGCACGAACCGCTCGAGGATGGCGTCGTCGCCGGCGTCATGACTCTCCGCACCACCGATGACGAGCAGCTTTCCCGGCATCCCACCTCCACACTTCCCTCATCTTGCGGTTCGTCGCGGCGCTGGACGTTGCTTATTGACCAGGGTCTACGTACAGTCAGGACATCACCACTCAATGAAACGTTTCAATCCATCGAACAGGAGCACCGCCATGCGCCTGAAGAGACGCCGCGCGGGCGCCACCGCGCTCGTCCTGCTCGCCGCACTCCTCGCCGCGCCGTCGGCTCCGGCCGAGGCCGCGACCCCCGTCAGCCTCGCCGGAGCGCACTGGGTCTGGTACCCGGAGGGGAACCCGGCCAGCAGCGCCCCCGCCGCCTACCGCTACTTCCGCAAGACGTTCACCGTCGCCGCCGGCGCGGTCAGCGAGGCCCAGCTCGTCGTCACCGGCGACGACACCGTCGACGTGTGGCTCAACGGCAAGCCCGTCGCCGCCTCCCCGCGGGCCGTGGACTCGTGGAAGAACGCCGTCTACGTCGACCTGCAGTCCGCCCTGGTCAGCGGCGCCAACACCCTCGCGATCGCGGCGCGCAACACGACCGACGGGCCGGCCGGCCTGATCGGCAAGGTGCACGTCGTCACCGCCGGCGGCACCACCGACCTCGTCACCGACGGCAGCTGGAAAGCGTTCCAGACCGTGCCGACCGACTGGGAGCAGCCCGGCTTCGCCGACGGCGGCTGGCCCGCCGCGACCGACCTCGGCGCCTACGGCATCGGCCCATGGAACTCGAACGTCGTCGCGCCCGACCCCGACGCGCCCTCCCCGCTGAGCGTCGCGAGCGGCACGGTCGAGCACCGCGCCAACCCGCTCGGCGTCGACGCCGCGCAGCCGCGCTTCGGCTGGAAGCTCACCTCGACCGCCGTGCAGCAGCGCCAGGCCGCCTACGAGCTGTCGGTCGACGGCGTGTGGAACAGCGGCCGGGTCGCGTCCGGCCAGCAGGTCGACGTCGTCTACACCGGCCCGGCCCTGCAGTCGATGCGGCGCTACACGTGGAAGGTCCGCGTCTGGGACACCCAGGGCCGGGTCAGCGCGTGGAGCCCCACCTGGTCGTTCGAAACCGGCCTGCGCGCGCCCGCGACCGAGTGGACCGGCGACTTCATCGGGCAGGCGGCCGTCACCGCCGACCTGTCCGGCGCGACCTGGATCTGGTACCCCGAGGGTGACCCCGCGGCCGGGGTGCCGGCGGCGACCCGCTACTTCCGGCGCACGTTCACCCTCGCCTCCGTCCCCGCCACCGCCACCCTCGTGGTCACCGGCGACGACACCGCCGACGTTTGGGTCAACGGCGTCCAGGTCAGCACCTCGCCGCGGGTGTACCAGTCCTGGCAGCAGGCGTCCGCCGTCGACATCCGGAGCCGGCTCGTCGCCGGTACCAACACCATCGCGATCGCGTCGGAGAACACCACCCAATCGCCGGCAGGCATGATCGCCAAGCTCACCGGCGCCTCGCTCGTCACCGACGCGTCATGGAAGGCGTCCACCACCGCCCCTGCGGGCTGGAACGCCGGCGGGTTCAACGACAGCTCCTGGCCCGCGGCGCGCGCCGTGGCCACCTACGGCACCGGCCCCTGGGCCTCGAACGTCTCGATCGCGAAGGCCGCGCCGCTGCTGCGCAAGGGCTTCACGGTGAGCAAGCCCGTCGCGTCCGCGCGGCTGCTGACCACCGCGCTCGGCCTGCACGAGACCCGGCTCAACGGCGCCCGCGTCGGCACCGACGTGCTCGCCCCCGGCTGGACCGACTACACGAAGCGCGTCCAGTACAAGGTGTACGACGTCACCGGCCAGATCCGGCAGGGCACGAACGCGCTCGGCGCCTGGCTCGGCAACGGCTGGTACTCCGGCAGCCTGGGCTTCGCCGGCAGCCAGAAGTACGGCACGCAGCCCTGGTACTCGGCGCAGCTCGTGCTGGTCTTCACCGACGGCACGACTTCGATGGTGCGGACCGACAACACGTGGAAGGTGCTCAGCGGCCCGATCCGCGCCGACGACCTGTACCACGGCGAGACGTACGACGCCCGGCTTGCTGTGGCTAATTGGGATAATTCCGGCTTCGACGACTCCTCGTGGTCCTCTGCGGTCGTCCGCTCCGGCGCCAAGCCCAACCTCGTCTCGCAGGTCGACAACGGCGTCCGGGTGCAGCAGGAGTTCCGGCCCGTCTCGGTCACGCAGCCGTCGCCCGGCGTGTGGATCTTCGACATGGGCCAGAACTTCACCGGCTGGAGCCGCATCTCCGTCACCGGCCCGGCCGGCACCACCGTCCAGATCCGGCACGCCGAGGTGCTCACCGGCGGCCAGCTCTACACGACCAACCTGCGCGCCGCCCAGGCGACGGACCGCTTCACGCTCGCCGGCACCGGCGGCGCGGAGGTCTACGAGCCACGCTTCACGGTGCACGGCTACCGCTACGTCGAGCTGACCGGCCTCCCGGCCGGCTTCACCCCGACCGCGGACACCGTCACCGGCCGCGCCGCGTGGACCGCCGGCGCCCAGCTCGGCACCCTCACCACCTCCAACGCCCTGGTCAACCAGCTGCAGCACAACATCCTCTGGGGCGAGCGCTCCAACATGCTCTCCATCCCCACCGACTGCCCGCAGCGCGACGAACGGCTCGGCTGGACCGGCGACATCGCGATCTTCGCCGCCACCTCGACCTTCAACGTCGACGTCCAGGGCTTCCTCGACAAGTTCTCCGACGACCTGGTCGACGCCCAGCGCTCCGACGGCGCCTTCACCGACGTCGCCCCCGCCGTCTGCTGCGGCGCCGGCACCGCCGGCTGGGGCGACGCGGGCGTCATCGTCCCCTACACCCTCTGGCAACGCCACGGCGACATCCGCGTCGTCGACGAGCACTTCGACGCGATGGCCCGCTGGGTCGACTACCTGCGCGCCACCTCGGGCAGTGACCTGATCCGCAACCAGCCCACCTACGGCGACTGGCTCAACGTCAACGACAACACCGCCCAGGACGTCATATCCACGGCGTTCTTCGCCTGGTCCGCCCGCCTGGTCTCGCGCATGGCCTATGCGACGGGCCGCACGGCGCAGGGCAACTCCTACGGCGCACTGGCCGACCAGGTCGGGGCCGCCTTCACCTCCCGTTTCGTCGCCGCCGACGGGACCGTCTCCGGCAACACCCAGACCGGCTACACCCTCGCGCTGGCCTTCGGCCTGGTCCCGCCCTCGCGGGTCGCCTCCCTGGCTTCCCGGTTGGTCACCAAGGTCGCCGCTTCCGGCGGGCACCTGTCCGTCGGCTTCCTCGGCGTCGAGAACCTCCTGCCGGTCCTGGCCAACACGGGCCACGCGGACACGGCGTACCAGATCCTGCTCCAGCCCGGCTTCCCCGGCTGGGGTTACATGAACAGCCGCGGCGCCACCACGATCTGGGAGCGCTGGGACGGCATCCGCACCGACGGCTCCTTCCAGGACCCAGGCATGAACTCCTTCAACCACTACGGCCTGGGCTCCGTCGGCGACTTCCTGTACCGCCAGGTCGGCGGCCTGGGCCCGGCCTCCCCCGGCTACGCGTCGCTGCTCATCGCCCCCCAGCCCGGCGGCGGCCTCACCTCCGCCAAGTCCTCCTACGAGACCCCGTACGGCCTGGCCGTCAGCGACTGGTCCATCTCCGCCGGCACCCTCACCCTGCGGGTGACGATCCCGGCCGGCACCTCGGCGACGGTCCGCGTCCCCACCTCCGCACCGGGCTCGATCCTGGCCCCCGGCCAGGCCGTCCCCTCGGGCACGGGCACGTTCCTGCTGCCCGCCGGCTCCTACACCTTCACCGCCCCCGCGTAGTCACCTGTCCCGGCTCCGGCTGCACTGCATCGTGCAGCCGGAGCCCTTCCTCGCTGCCGAGTCCGCCCACCCGCGACCGTCACCGAAACCCCGACCCGCCACCTGCCACCCGCCGCCCCCGGCACAGACATTGATCAATGCCCCGAAAAGCCCCTTTTCCAGATAGACATCGCGCGATCCACATACATTTGGATCTCTGATTTGCGGGCAGATCGCGCACCGTCGATTGCACAAAAGCCACGAACCAGTGCATTGACCAACGTTTGTCAAAGGCTTGCTCGCCGACACCGCCCGGCCGATCGGGGACCAATCCGCGGCCCTCGCCGTGAGCTGGAGGTGTCGACCCGCACCGTCCTGCGCTCGCGACGGCACCAGACCTGCACTCCCAACCAGACACCCCAACCCGCCGACCACCGCAACAAGGCCGGGTCCAGGAGAGCCACCTGCACACCCCTCGCAGGCACTGGCCAATACCCGCCGCACGCCTTCCGGTCAGACATCAGGCGAAAGCCACGAACCAGGGCATTGACCAACGTCGGCCGGGGCGGCGGTCGACCCGCCCGCTGTCGCTGTCGCCGCTACGCCACCTGCTGCTGCAGCACCAGACCTGCACACCAGAACCAGACACTTCAACCCGCCGACCACCGGAACGAGGCCGAGTCCAGAGCCACCTACACCCCTCGCAGACACTGACCAATGCCCGCAGCACGCCTTCCGGTCAGACATCGGGCGAAAGCCACAAACAAGGGTATTGACCAACGTCTGCCCAGGCGGCGACCGACCGGCCGCTCGTCGTCGTCACCGACTGGCCTCTGCGCAACCTGCCGCTGCAGCGCCAGACCTGCACACCCCAACCAACCAGACAGTCCAAACCGCCGACCACCGGAACGAGGGCCGAGTCCGGGAAAGCCACCCACACCGCCCCCACACAGACGCTGACCAATGCCCGCCACACACCTCTCCAGTCAGACATCGAGCGAAAGCCACGAACCAGGCCATTGACCAACGTCTGCCCAGGCGGCGTCCGACCTGTCTACTCGTCGCTACCGCCGACTGGGCCGATGAGGGATCTAGCCAGTACAGCGTCAGGGCGGCGTTCCCCGCACCGTAGAAGTCCACGCCTGCGGGCCGGCAGAGGTGATCCCGGAGGCGGTCAGCCGGGCTCAGGGTGCCGCGGCAGGGCACAGGTGTCGTCCGTCTGGTGCTGCCGGCACGCCCACGACAACACCGGTTCCGATGGGTCGGCTCAGCGTCGGGGGCGGGTTTGCGCATCGTGGGAAGCGTGCGGGGCGGCCGACGTGCCCGGGGTGGTCAGTCGGTTTCGGGGCGCTGCGGTAAGAAGCGGGTCTCGTCGGGGTCGGCGGGGACGATGGGTAGCGCCGTCGTCCGGTCCGCGTCCGGTGGAACGGGGGTGGTGGAGGTGGCGCGGGACTCGTGCAGGGCTTCGGTGAGGGCGGCGTTGATGCGGGTGCCGCCGCGTTTGAAGCCGAGCTCGCGGCGGGCCTCCTCCAGGACCTCCTCCTCGGTGCGCAGGAGGGTGTCGGACTCGATCCAGGAGACCAGCGCGACCAGCGCCGCCCGCGGGTACTCGGTGATCGGGCGGCCGGGGGTGATGTCGGGGCGGGGCAGGGTGCGGGGGGAAGAGGCCGCGGCGGGGGACGGTGCGAGCGGGAAGTTGAGGACGATCGTCGGCTCGTTGAAGCGGCGGGCGTCGGCGGCGGCGAGGGCCTCGTCGTACGCGGCGCGGGTCCTGGCGGTCTCGGCGGCGGGGTCGGCGACCCAGTCGGAGGACCAGATGCGGTGGTACCGCCAGCCGAGGCGCTCCAGCTGCTCCTGCCGGAGGCGGTCGCGGTCGCGGGCGGTGCTCGCCGAGTGGTAGGTGGCGCCGTCGGTCTCGATGGCGAGGATGAGCTCCTCGGGGTTGGCGGGGTGGGCGCAGGCGAAGTCGATGAAGGCGCCCGCGACACCGAAGCGGGCGGTGACCGGGATGCCGGCCGCGGTGAGGCGGTTGAGGACGTCGGTCTCGAAGGCGTCGGGGGCCGCGGAAGGGGCCGCGACGCCGCCGAGGGACGTGCCGCCCGAGGCGGCGTACTCGAGATAGGCGCGGAGCAGGCGCACGCCCTCGGAGGTGCTGCGGGCCGGGTCCATGTCGGCGGCGGTGAAGGAGCTGACCAGGGTCATCCGGCGGCGGGCGCGGGTGACCGCCACGTTGAGCCGCCGCTCGCCGCCGGGGAGCAGGAGCGGGCCGAAGCGGTACGGCAGCTGCCCGGAGGCGTTCTTGCCATAGCCGATGGAGAGGATGATCGCGTCGCGCTCGTCGCCCTGGACGCGTTCGAGGTTCTTGACGAAGAAGGGCTCGGCGGCGGACTCGGCGAAGAACGGGTGCAGGTCGGGGCGGGCGGACAGGGCCTTGCGCAGCGCGAGGTCGATGCGGTCGGCGTGGGTGATGCCCATCGTGATGACGCCGAGGGACTGCGACGGGCGCAGCTGGGCGTGCTGCAGCGCCAGCTCGACGACCCGGTCCACCTCGGCGGTCACGCTGTCTGCGTCACCGGAAGCGCCGGCCGGGTCGAAGGGCACGTGCACGTGCTGCACGGAGCCGGCGCCGGCCGTGCCCGGAAACGTGACGAGCGAGCGCTCGTAGATGTGGGCGTTGGAGAAGCCGATGAGCCGGTCGTCCTGGCTGCGGTAGTGCCAGCGCAGCAGGTACGCGGGCAGCAGCGCCGTCAGCACGTCCAGGATCGACTCGTAGCCGGAGGTGAGCGACAGGTCGATCGAGCCGTCGGCCCGGACGCCGAGGGGGTCGGCCCCGCCGTCCTCGGCCGCGGTGAAGAACGACGTGGGCGGCAGCTGGTGCTCGTCGCCGGCGACGACGACCTGCCGGGCGCGCAGCAGCGCGGGGACCGCGTCGGCGGGCGTGACCTGGCTGGCCTCGTCGAACACGACGACATCGAACAGGTCCGCCGCGGCGGGCAGCAGCTGCGACACGACCAGCGGGCTCATCGCCCAGCAGGGGCGCAGCGCGGTCAGCATGTGCGGGGCGGTCGCGAAGAGCTGGCGGATCGGCAGGTGCCGGCGCTTCAGGTTGGCCTGGTGCTCGACGAGGCGGCTCTCGTCGGGGTACTGGTCGCGGGTGCGCGTGATGTGCTCGGCGACGGCCCGCAGGACGCGGCTCGCGGTCGCGTCGATGTGCTGGTGGTCCGCGGCGCGGAACTCCGCGACGGTTCGGGTGTGCCGCTCCCCGTCGAACGCGCCGATGCGGTCGTCGGTGAACCCGAGGTGCTGCAGGATCGACGCGTGCCAGCAGGCGTCGAAGACGGCCGCGGCGAGGTCGGCGTCGGCGCGACGGCCGCCGAGGTCGGCGACGAGCTGGTCGAGGCCGAGCGCGGTGAACCCGGCGCCCAGCTCGTTGAGGCGCGGGACGCGGCGCAGCGTGCGCTCGTCGCCTGCCAGCCCGGTCAGCACGGCGCCGAGCCGGTCCAGGTCCATCGCGGTGAGCCCGAGGTGCGGCACGTGCCGCTGCAGCTGCCCGACCTGCTCGTCGAGCTCGTGAAAGGCTGCCCGCGCCCGCGCATACTCCGTGGGCAGCTGCGGCCGGCCGCCGCCGTTCGCAAAAGCCGCGCGCTGCGCCAGTGCCGTGGACAGGCCCGTGAAGAGCTGCTGCCGGCTGGGGCTGCCGGGGCCGCGCCACAGCTGGGCGGCCTGCTTGCGCATGCGGCGGCGGGTGAGCCAGCCCGCGTCGGTGCCGGGCTGGCCGGCGTGCTCGCGGCGCCAGGCGGCGTCGGCGGCCGACGCGATGTGGGTGGCGAGGTCGACGCGGAACACGTCCTCGTGGAACTGGGTCAGGGTCGCGGCGACCCCGTCGAGGAACCCGAACAGCTGCCGCCAGCCGGCCAGGTCGGCGGGCGGGCGCAGGCCGGTCTGCTCCTGGACGTGGCGCAGCGCGGGGCGGGCCGCGGGCAGGGTGCGCTCGGCGAGCCGCTCGACCAGCCCGAACGCCGCCTCGGCGTCGGCGGGGGTCCGCACGGCCGCCCCGGCCCAGCCGGACTGCTGCCCGGTGAGGGTGAAGCCGCCGAGCGCGGCGAAGTCGCGCAGCTGCTCCCGGACGCGCCGGGCGGTGCCGGCGTCCAGCGCGGCGAGCGTCTGCCCGCGCAGCCGCACCGCCGTCATCGGCCGCCCCGCGGCGGTCAGCGCGAGGATGGCGGTCTGCGACTGGAATGCGCTGATCCCCCACGGCTCGCGGACCTGGTGCAGCGCCTCGTCGTGCCCGTTGAGCTGGGCGCGCTTCGTGATCAGGGTCTCGTGCAGGACGCTGAGGTCGGGCTGGGCGATCCGGGCGGCCGAGTCGAACGCGGCCTTGAGGTCGGCGGCGACCTTGCGCCGCGAGGTGGTGCCGTCGTGGACGTCCATGACGAGGCTGCCGAGCCCGCGCCGGGCGAGCCGGTCGGTGACGGCGGTGATCGCGGCCCGCTTCTCCGCCACGAACAGCACCCGCTTGCCGCGCGCGACCAGCGACGCGATCAGGTTGGCGATGGTCTGGCTCTTGCCCGTGCCGGGCGGCCCCTTGATCACGCTGTGCTGGCCGGACAGGACGGCGTTGATCGCGTAGTTCTGCGAGGAGTCGGCGTCCAGGACCAGGAACTCGTCGTCGGGGGCGATCAGGTCGGGGTCGTCGAGCTGGACCGCGCCGGTCGCGTGCAGCCGCCGCTGCGCCTCGCCGTCGCCGGCGATCGCGGCGATGATCTCGTGGCCTTCGAGCGCCTCGGCGGCGACCCGCAGGTCGTTGACCATCGGCAGCTTCGCGTAGGAGAACGTGCCGAGCACGCACCGCGGCCCGATCGTGAACCCGCGGACCCGCCCGGACGCCTCCTTCACCAGCCGCTCATACAGCGGCTGCGGGTCGAAGCCGGCGGTGTAGCTGATCAGCTCCTCCAGCTCGTCGGCGTCGACCTGGACGCCGAACTCCTCCTCCAGCAGCTGCAGCAGGGTCGGGTTGACCTCGGTGTCGCCGTGGACGCTGAGCTCGAAGTCGTCCTCGGCGGCGCCACGGGCGCGCAGCTGGGCGGAGCGCAGCAGGACCGGCGCCGCGGGCACGCCGCTGCCGGCCGCCGGGGTCCAGGTCGCCGAGCCGATCGCCACGAAACACGTCTCGATGCCGCGCTCCTCGGCCAGCTCACGGGCCTTGTTCCTGATCGTGCGAGCCCGCTTCACCGCCGCCGCGTGCGTCAGCACCGGCCCGTCGTCGGGTCCGCCGGCCGGGGACTCGCCGGCAGAGAGCCCAGCAGCCGAGGACTCGGCAACCGCAGCCTCGCCGGCCGAGGACTCGGCAGCCGGAGGCTCGACGGATTCCATCGCTGCTTCGGGTTCAGGAGGCGTCGCCGGTACGGAGGCCCGCCCGATCGCCGGACGCCCGTCGTCGACCAGACGGGACGCGCCGGGGTCGGGCGCGGCGACGGGCGGCTCCCCGGCATCGAGCGCCGTGTCGGCAGGGGCAGGGGCCGAAGCGGACCGCTTGCCGCCGGTGCGGGGGAACAGCTGGGTGAGCGACATGGTGCGCCCGCCGAGCAGCGCGGAGACCGCGACGGGGTCGGCGGCGGACAGGTCGAGCGTGCCGGAGCGCAGGTCCTTGTAATACAGCAGTGTGTTACGTCCGCCCAGGTCGATGAGCTGCGAGCGCCACCGCCGGGCGGCCTCCTGCACGAGCGTCGCCCGCGACCGACCATCCACGACGCGAGCGTAACGGCCGGGTACGACACTCTGCACGAGATCAAGAACAGGTAATTGACCAACATCTTTACTGTTAACAAACCTTCGCGTAGTGTCCGCGCTAGGGCGCCCTACATCCCCCATCTCGACCCGACTCCGAGGCAGGTCTGCAATGAGACTGCGAATCGGGGTGATCGCGGCTGCCCTGGCAACGGCCGCGGCCACCGTCATCACCGTCGCCGCGACGCCGGCGTCCGCCGCGGCCGCCACCGCGGCCTTCGTCCAAACCTCCACCTGGGGTTCCGGCTACGAGGCCAAGTACACGATCACCAACGGCACGAGCAGCACGATCAACGGCTGGACGGTCGCGTTCGACCTGCCCAGCGGCACCTCGGTCAGCTCGTCGTGGGACTCCAACCGGACCGGCACCTCCGGTCACGTGACCTTCACGAACTCCTGGAACGGCACGATCGCCCCCGGCGGCACGGCCAGCTTCGGGTTCATCGCCGCCGGCAGCGGCACCCCGACCAACTGCACGCTCAACGGCGCCTCGTGCGGGGGCGGCACGACCCCGACCACGCCGGCCGGGACCCCTGGCGTGCCGGGCAACTTCCAGGTGACCGCGACCACGAACACCAGCTTCACCCTCGCCTGGAACGCCTCGACCGGCACCGTCACCGGCTACCGCGTCTACGAGGGCAGCACCGTGCGGGCCACCGTCACCGGCACCTCCACCACCGTG
>NZ_BAAAQD010000004.1:0-209233 GCF_039531485.1 Dactylosporangium maewongense
GGCGGCGGCCGGGGCAGCAGCGGCCGGGGTGGCAGCGGGCGCGACGGCGGCAGGAGCGGCCAGGGGCGCGGCGGCCGGGTCGCTGTGGGCGGGGGTGCTCACCGTCGGGGCGTCCCGGGTCGGGTCGGCGGCGGGCCGGTCCGGGTCGTCCGGGAGTGGTTTCGTGTCGCTCATCAGTGGTCCTCCGGTGCGGGGCGGTGTGGGGCCGACGCTGCCAGCATCGGCCCCGCACCTAAGAGCGCCGGTCCGCGACCTTAAGAGTTGGATGAGAAAACGAGCGCTTCCCGTGCCTCGGTGAGCACGGCGTGCGATGTCGAGGTGGTCAGGATGTGCTCGAGGGCCTTGCGGTGCGCGACGGTGAGCGCGTCGCCGGCCGCGACGGCGATGTCGGGGACGACGCCGGTGCCTTCCCAGTTGGTGCCGGTGACCGGGTTGACCGAGCGGGCGTTGGGCACCGCGACCTCCAGCGTCGGCGAGACGGGGAAGCGCTCGGTCGGGTGCGCGCCGCCCCGGGTCACCTCGCCGATGAGCGTGGCCCGGCCCAGGGCCTTCAGGTTGTAGGCGAACTCCTCCCCGCCGGAGAAGGTGAAGGCGCTGGTCAGCACGTAGACGGGGCGGTCGAGGTAGCGGCTGCCCGGCACGTACGCGAGGGTCCAGAACTGGCGGGTGCGGGCCGTGCCGCCGTCGTAGATGTCGTTGAGGTGCGTGTCGGAGTCGGGGAACAGGTAGCTGAGCCACAGCTGGACGCCTTCGGGGTCGCCGCCCTTGTTGCGGCGCAGGTCGAAGACGAGGGCGCCGGTGTGGGCGACGAGCTCCATCGCGGCGGTGATCGCGGCGCCGGCGGTGCCCGGTGACGCGACGCCGCGCAGGTCGATGTAGCCGACGTTGCCGTCGAGCCGCTGCACGGCGGCGATGTGGTGTGCGGCGAGCCGCTGCGCCTCCAGCCAGGCGGCCTCGGCCTCCTCCGGCGTGACGGCGGCGCGGTGGTCGGGTGAGCGGACGAGCAGCCGCAGGTGCTTGTCGCCGCTGACCGCGTGGAAGCACTCGGTCACCCGGGCGGCGAGGTCGTCGTCGCCGAGGTCGTCGAACTCGCCGGCCGCGGCGCGGGCCTCGATCGCGGTGACGACCTCCGCGGCGACGGACGGGAAGATGTAGTGCTGCCGGACGAGGTCGAGCACGTCGGTGAGCAGTTGCATGGGTGGATCCCTTCGCACTTCAGGTCACAGGTGGTCGCAGACCCGGGCGTGCGTGGTGCCGCGAGCAGGGCTCAGCGGCGGACGGTGACGCCCGGGCGGTGGCAGGCGCGCTCCATGGCGTCACCCCCTTCGTCGTGCATCGGAGAGCAGCAGCATAGCCGCTCGACGGTTGACGGCCGTCCCGAAAAACATACACTCCAAGTGCATATACTCCGCTGGGATCGAAGGAGGGGCATGAGCGAACATGTGGGGCGGCTGGCGGGACGGGTCGCCGTCGTCACCGGTGCGAGCCGGGGCATCGGCTTTGGCATCGCCCGGCGGTTCGTGGAGGAAGGCGCCAAGGTCTGCATCACCGCCCGCAAGCCGGACGCCCTGGAGGAGGCGGTCGGCGCGCTCGGCGGGCCGGTCAACGCGGTCGCCGTGGCGGGCCGCGCCGACGACCCGGAGCACCGCGCCGAGACGGTCCGGCGCGCCGCGGACCTGTTCGGGCCGCCGGACATCCTCGTCAACAACACCGGGATCAACCCCGTCTACGGGTCGCTGCTGGAGCTCGACCTCGACGCCGCCCGCAAGATCTTCGAGGTCAACGTGGTCAGCGCGCTCGGCTGGGTGCAGGAGGTGTTCCGCAAGCCGCCGCCGCGGGGCGGGGCGGTCGTGAACGTGTCGTCGGTGTCGGCGATCCACCCGCCGGCCGGGATCGCGTTCTACGGCGTCACCAAGGCGGCGCTCAACCACCTGACATCGTGCCTGGCCGCCGAGCTGGCGCCGGCGGTGCGGGTCAACGCGGTCGCGCCGGCGGTGGTGAAGACGCGCTTCGCCGCCGCGCTGTACGAGGGGCGCGAGGAGGACGTCGCCGCGCTGTACCCGATGCGCAGGCTCGGTGTGCCGGACGACGTGGCGGGTGCCGTGGCGTACCTGGCCTCCGACGAGGCGGGCTGGGTCACCGGCCAGACCCTCGTCGTCGACGGCGGCGTCACCCTGGCGAGGCGGGCCGGATGAGCGGGCTGCAGCTCAACGGTGCCGCGGTCGTCATCACCGGGGGAGGGTCCGGGATCGGCGCCGCCCTCGCCCGCCGGCTCGCCGGCCTCGGTGCGCAGATCGTCGTCAACGACCTCGACGCCGCCGCCGCCCGCCGCGTCGCGTACGAGATCGACGGCCTCGCGTTCTCCGGCGACGTCGCCGACCCCGACGAGGTCGACCGGCTCGTCGACTTCGCCTGGGACAAGCTCGGCGCCCTCGACCTGTTCTGCGCCAACGCCGGCGTCGCTCCCGGCGGCGACGCGACCGCCCCCGACGCCGCCTGGCAGCAGGCCTGGCAGGTGAACGTGATGGCGCACGTGTACGCCTCCCGGGCGCTGCTGCCCCGCTGGCTCGCCAAGGGCCGCGGCCGGCTCCTCGCCACCGTGTCCGCGGCGGGCATGCTGACGCTGCTCGGCAAGGCGCCGTACGCGGTCACCAAGCACGCCGCGTTCGCCTACGCGGAGTGGCTGCGCGTCACGTACGCCCACCGCGGCATCGTCGTGCAGGCACTGTGCCCGCAAGGGGTGAAGACGCCGATGCTGGCCCGCGGCGAGGGCCCCAGCCGCGGCCTGCTGGACCGGTCGGCGCTCACCCCGGAGCAGGTCGCGGACCGGGTCGTCGAGGGGCTCGCGGGCGAGGAGTTCCTGATCCTGCCGCACCCCGAGGTGGCTACGTACTACGCCCGCCGCGCCGAGGACCCCGACCGGTGGCTCAACGGCATGAACCGGCTCCAGCAGAAGATCGACCAGGGCAGGCTGTGATGGACTTCGAATTCGACGCCGTGACGCAGGGCTACCGCGAGCGGCTCCTGGCGTTCATGGACGAGCACGTGTACCCGGCGGAGGCGCGCCCGCACGCGGAGGCCCTCGACGAGCTGCGGCTGGAGGCCCGCCGGCGCGGGCTGTGGAACCTGTTCCTGACCGGCGAGCACGGCCCCGGGCTGACGAACCTGCAGTACGCGCCCCTCGCCGAGATCATGGGTCGCAGCCCGTCGCTGGCCCCCGCCGCCCTCAACTGCGCCGCCCCCGACACGGGCAACATGGAGCTCCTCGCCGGGTTCGGCACCGGGGAGCAGCGCGACCGGTGGCTGAAACCGTTGCTGGACGCCCGGATCCGGTCCGCGTTCTGCATGACGGAGCCCGACGTCGCCTCCTCGGACGCCACGAACATCGCCACCCGCATCTAGTGCGACGGCGACTCGTACGTCATCAACGGCCGGAAATGGTTCGCCACCGGCGCGATGAGCCCGCACTGCGAGCTGCTGATCGTGATGGGCAAGTCGGATCCGGCGGCCGACCGGCACCGGCAGCAGAGCATGATCCTGGTGCCGCGCGACACCCCCGGCGTCGTCATCCGCCGCGGCCTGCGCACCTTCGGCTACGACGACGGCGACCACGGCGGTCACGCCGAGATCGATTTCGCCGGTGTACGGGTCCCGGCCGGCCATCTGATCGGCGGCGAGGGCGACGGCTTCGCGATCGCCCAGGCGCGCCTCGGCCCGGGCCGCATCCACCACTGCATGCGGCTCATCGGCATGGCCGAACGCGCCCTGGAGCTCATGTGCCGGCGGGTCACGGCCCGGGTCGCGTTCGGCCGGCCCCTCGCGGAGCAGGGCGTCGTGCGGGACTGGATCGCGGAGTCGCGGGTCCGCATCGAGCAGGCCCGGCTGCTGGTGCTCAAGACCGCGTGGCTGATGGACCGCGTCGGCAACCAGGGCGCCCACACCGAGATCCAGGCCATCAAGATCGCGGTGCCGTCCACTGTGGAATGGATCGTGGACAAGGCGGTCCAGGCGCACGGCGCGGCCGGCGTCAGCCAGGACACGCCGCTGGCCGGGCTGTGGGCGAAGGCCCGCACGATCCGCATCGCCGACGGGCCCGACGAGGTGCACCGGCGCTCGCTCGCCCGCCGCGAGCTGCGCCGGTGGGTCAGCTCTTGAGGAAGTCGACGAGGGCCGGCGCGTACGCGGGGGACCGCAGCGCGGTCATGTGGTCGCCGCTCACCGCCTTCCAGCGCGCGTCCGGGATCGCGGCGGCGAGCACCTCGGGGCGCGCGGCGAGGACGTCGTCCTGCCCGACCAGGACGAGCGTCGGCGCGGTGATCCGGTCGAGCGCGATCGGCGTGCGGTGCGCGGCGTGGACCTGCGCGGCGAGGGCGGCCCGGTCCGCGCCGACGGCGTCGGCGAGCATGCGGAACGCGGCGGCCGGGGACGCCTCGACCGCCGCCGGCGACGACGTGAGCAGCACCGCGGCGACCTCGGCCGGCGGCATGACCCGGGTGTCGAGGCCACCGAGCTCGACGACCCCCGCGCCGACCCCGGACAGCACCAGCCGCCGCACCCGCGGGCCGTTGCCGGCGGCGAAGATGGCCGACACGACCGCGCCCATCGAGTACCCGACCAGGTCCACCGTGCCGAGGCCGAGGGTGTCGAGCAGGCAGCCGAGGTCGCGGGCCATGGCGGGCTCGCCGTACCGGGCCGGGTCGTGCGGCTTGTCGGAGGCGCCGTGCCCGCGCGCGTCGGGTGCGACGACCCGCCGGCCGGCCGCGACCAGCGCGCCGACGACGCCGGGGACGGCGAAGTTGGTGGTGGCGTCGACCACGAAACCGTGGTGCAGCACCACGGGTGGCGCCTCGGAAGGCTCGCCCCACACCTGGTAGGCGATGCCGGTGCCGTCAAACGAAGTGAACCGCTCCATGTCGGCGAAGATTAGTGCACTCGAAGTGCAAATAGGAGAGGAAAGCGATGGATTTCTCGCTCAGCGACGAGGAGAAGGCGGTCCGGGACACCGCCCGGACCTTCATCCACAAGGAGGTCGAGCCCCTCGAGCAGGAGGTGCTGCGCCGCGAGCGCGAGCACCGGACCGGCCTGGACCGCAGCGAGCTGCGCGAGCTGCAGCTCAAGGCGAAGCAGTTCGGGTTCTGGGGGCTGTCGACGCCACAGGAGCACGGCGGGATGGACCTGCCGGCGGTGCTGCAGTCGCTCGTCTGGACCGAGGTCGGCCGGTCGTTCGTGCCGTTCCGCTTCGGCGGCGAGGCCGACAACATCCTGTACTTCGCCAACGACGAGCAGCGCCGCGAGTACCTCGTGCCGACCATCGAGGGCGAGCGGATCTCCTGCTTCGCGATCACCGAGCCCGGCGCGGGCTCCGACGCGGCGAACATCAGGTTCACCGCCCGCCGCGACGGCGACGACTGGGTGCTCAACGGCGAGAAGACGTTCATCACCAACGGCAACGACGCCGACTTCACGATCGTCATCGCCGTCACCGACCGCGACAAGGACGTCCGCAAGGGCGGCGCGACCGCGTTCCTCGTCGACCGGGCGATGGGCTGGCGCTCCGGGTTCATCCAGACGATGGGCGAGGGCGGGCCGGCGTCGCTGGTCTTCGACGACGTCCGCGTGCCCGGCCGCAACGTGCTCGGCGAGATCGGGCAGGGCTTCGACCTCGCGATGCGCTGGATCGGCAAGGGCCGCTACATCATCCCCTCGCACGCCCTCGGCATCGCCGAACGCGCGCTGCGCATGGCGATCGAGCACGCCAACACCCGCCACACCTTCGGCCGGCCGATCGGGCAGAACCAGGCGATCCAGTGGATGATCGCGGACTCGGAGGTCGAGCTGGAGGCGGCCCGCTGGCTCGTGCTCCGCGCCGCGTGGACCGTCGACCAGGGGATCGACCCGCGCCACACGTCGTCGATGGCCAAGCTGTACGGCGCGAACATGGTCAACAACGTCGTCGACCGGGTCATGCAGATCCACGGCGGCATGGGGTACACCCGCGAACTGCCGATCGAGCGCTGGTACCGCTCCGTGCGGCTCCTGCGCATCTTCGAGGGCACCGACGAGATGCAGCGCATGATCATCGCGCGGGACCTGCTGCGCGGCTACACCCAGATCGGCGGGCATCTCGCATGAGCAGCCAGCGAAGCGGCTCGGGCCGCTCATCATGGATGCAGTGTTGGGTCAGGCCGACGCCGGAGGCGGCGGAATGACCGCGACGCTGTCGGTCGCGGCGATCCTTGCCGAGTCGTCTCGCCGGTACCCGCGGCGCACGGCCGTCGTGGACGGGGACCTCCGGGTCACGTACGCGCAGCTGTGGCGCGAGGCGCTGACCGTCGCGGGCGCCCTGCGGGACCTCGGGGTGCGGCCCGGCGACCGGGTCGCGCTGCAGTGCCCGAACACGGTGGACTTCCCGCGGGCGTACTACGGCATCCTCGCCCTCGGCGCCGTCGTCGTGCCGGTGCACCTGCTGCTGACGCCGGCGGAGGTGGCGTACACGCTGCGGGACAGCGGCGCGCGGCTGCTCATCGCGCACCCGGCCGTCGCCGCCGGGGACTTCGACATCCCGGTCGTGGCGCCCTCGTCGCTCCTGGACGCCGAGCCGCTGCGCTCCTACGCGTCGCGGGACCCGTCGGACCCGGCGGTCGTGCTGTACACCAGCGGCACCACGGGACAGCCGAAGGGCGCCGTGCTGTCCCACCTGAACCTCGTCATGAACGCGACCGTCAACGTCTTCGACGCCAACGACGCCCGCCCCTCCGACGTGGTGCTCGGGTGCCTGCCGCTGTTCCACACGTTCGGGCAGACCGTCGGCATGAACGGCACCTTCCGCCTCGGCGCCACCCTCGTCATGCTGGCCCGCTTCACGGGCCCGGCGGCCCTCGACCTCATGGTGGCCGAGGGTGTGGACGTGTTCCACGGCGTGCCGACCATGTACCTGGCGCTGCTCGACGCCGCCGCGGGACGCACCGACCTGCCACGGCTGCGGCTGTGCGTCTCCGGCGGCGCGTCGCTGCCGGTCGCGGTGCTGGAGCGGTTCAACGAGGCCTTCGCGACGTCGATCTTCGAGGGGTACGGGCTGTCGGAGACCTCACCGACCGCCACCACCAACCAGCCGCACTTCGGCACGCGGGCCGGCACCGTCGGCCACGCGGTCTGGGGCGTGGAGGTCCAGGTCGCCGACGCCGCCGTCGACGAGCGGATCGAGCTGCTGCCGCCCGGCGCGCTCGGCGAGCTCGTCGTGCGCGGGCACAACGTCTTCTCCGGCTACCTCGACCGGCCCGGGGACACCGCCCTGGCGGTCGTGGACGGCTGGTTCCGCACCGGCGACCTGGGCACGGTCGACGAGGACGGGTTCGTCACGATCGTCGACCGGAAGAAGGACCTCGTGATCCGGGGCGGGTTCAACGTGTACCCGCGGGAGGTCGAGGAGGTCCTGGCCCGCCATCCCGGGGTCGCGCAGGTGGCGGTGATCGGCGTGCCCGACCCGGTGCACGGTGAGGAGATCTGCGCGGTGGTCGTGCCGGGGTCTCCCGCGCCGTCGGGGGACGAGCTCATCGCCTGGTCGAAGGAGCGTCTCGGCCGGCACAAGTACCCGCGCCAGGTCAGGTTCGTGGAGTCACTGCCGCTCGGCCCGAGCCACAAGGTCCTGAAACGGGAACTGCGCAAGGCCGTCGTTGCCTCTTCCATTGGTGTTACCGAGGCGTAACACTGGCTGACATGGTTAGTGCATCGACCGTGCAGAAAGTTTCGTTGCGAGGCCGGGACGCCGACCGTGCCGCCGTCGCCGCCCTGCTGACCGCCGCGGCCGCTGGGCACGGCGGCGCCCTCGTCGTCGCCGGCCCGGCCGGCATCGGCAGGACCGCCCTGCTCGCGGACGCCCCTGACGATGCCGCCGTCGCGCTGGCGGTGACGGGCTGCCCGGCGGAGGCGGCGCTGCCGTACGCCGGCCTGCACCGCCTGCTCGCCGGCTGCCCGCCGTCCCACCGGCCACCGCTCGACGGGCGCCCGCCGCATCCGGCGTCGCGCGATGGCTGCCGACCGGCTTCCGCTTCGGGTTTGGCGCTGGCTTCGGCTTCGGCTTCGAGGCTGGGCTCGGCGCCGGGTTTGGGGCGCGGGGATGCGGGCCGGCAGGGCGGCGCGGTGCCGGACCAGCTTGCCGCGGGGATGGCGACCCTGGCCGCGCTGCGGGCCCTGGCGGCGAAGGCGCGCGGACCCGTGCTGTGCCGGATCGACGACGCTCAGTGGCTGGACAAGCCGTCGCTGGACGCCCTGGCGGTGGCGGCCCGGCGGGCGGGCGGGGACCGGATCGCGTTCCTGTTCGCGCTGCGCGACACCCCCGCGTGCCCGGGCGCCGAGGCGTCCCTCGCCGGCCTGCCGGTCCGGCGGCCGGCGCCCCTGGACCTGCGCGACAGCCGCGACCTGCTCACCGCCGCCCTGCCCGACCTCGCCGGCGACGTGGCGGGCGTCCTGGCCGGGATGGCGTCCGGCAACCCCCGCGCCCTCGCCGAGCTGGCCGCCGCCCTCACCGCCGAGCAGCGCCGCGGGCAGGCCACCCCGCCCGCCACGCTGCCCCGGGACAGCCCGCTGCGCCGTGAGTACCGCGCCGTGCTCCGCACCCTGCCCGCGCCGACCCGCCGCGCCCTGCTGCTGGCCGCCACCGCGGCCCTCACCGGCCCTCAGGACCCCACCGCCGGCGCACCCACCTGCCCCGTTGCCCCGCTGCTCGCCGCCGGCCACCACCCCGCCGACCTCACCCCTGCCGAAGACGCCGAGCTCATCCACATCGACGCCGACCTCATCCGCTTCGCGCCGCCCCTGTTCGCCCAGGTCCTCTACGCCGAGGCCACCCTCACCGACCGCCACACCGCCCACCACCGCCTCGCCGCCCTGACCCTCGCCCCGCCACCCGCCCCAACCTGCAGCGGGCCGCCACCCGCCCCAACCTGCAGCGGGCCGCCACCCGCTCCAACACTCACCGCGCCGTCACCGGTCGCCACTCCGCCAGCGCCGTCACCCGTCGCCACGCCCACCGCTTCCACATCCGAAGCGGCCCCGCCCGCCACCGCGGCTGCCGTGACGCCGGTCCGCACATCCACCGCGTCGCCACTCGCTTCCACGTCAGCTGCGCCGCCAACGGCCGCTGGTTCGGCCGCGCCGCCATCCGCCGTGATGCCGTCCGCTTCCGCGTCTGTTGCGGCGCCGGCCGATTCCACGGCCGCTGCGGCGCTCGGCGTTCTGACTGCCGCGTTGCACCGGGCCGCTGTCGCCGACGGGTTTGACGATGGGCTGGCCGGTACACTCGCCGCTGCCGCTGAAGGAGTCCCGCCGGCGCTCGCGGCCACGGCGCTGCGGCATGCGGCGGTGCTCACCAGCGGGGCGGTGCTGGCGGCCGAGCGGACCCTGGCGGCGGCCAGGCTCGCGTGGCGGGGCGGGGAGCCGCACCAGGCGAGGATGCTGCTGCGGTCGGTGTTCGGGCCGGGGGTGCCGGAGCACCTGCACGCGGAGCGGGAGCTGCTGCTCGGCGAGATCGACCTGCGCACCGGGGCGAGCGGCGGGGAGCAGCACACCCTCATCGCCGCGGCGGGGCGGCTCATCGCGCGCGACCGGCAGCGCAGCCTCGGGGCGCTCATGCTGGCCGGGGAGGCGCTGCTCGCCACCGGGCGGCACGACCAGTTCGGCGCGCTCGCCGAGCGGGCGCTGCGGCTGAGGAGGCCCGGCGACCCGGCCGGCGCCGTGCTGCTCTTCGAACATCTCACCGGGCTCGCCGCGATCTTCGCCGGTGAGCCGGCGCGGGCCGGTGAGCCGATGCGGCGGGTCCTGCACCTGGCCGCCGCGGTCGACGACCCGCCGACGCTGGTCCGCGCGGCCGACGCCGGGATCCTGATTGGCGAGGACCAGCAGGCGTACCGGCTCGCGGTCCGCGCCGCCCGGCTCGCAGGCGGGGCCGGCGACCGGGTCACCGTGCCGCACGCGCTCGACCTCGCCGCGACGGCCGCGTTCGCGCTCGGCGACCTGGACCTCGCCGTGGCGACCGCGACCGAGGGGCAGCGGCTCGCCGCCGCCACCGGGCAGGACACGGTCGCCGACAACTGCCGCGGCATGCTCGCCGTCGTGCTCGGCATGCTCGGCGACGGGCCGGCCAGCCAGGCGTGGGCGCGCAGGTGCCGGGCCAGGGCGGGTGTCGACGTCGACAGCCAGGCCCGGGCGATGTGCGTGTGGGCCGCGGCGCTGCTCGACGTCGCGGAGGGCCGGTACGCCGACGCCGCCGGCCGGCTCTGGGGCGTCATGCGCACCGCGGGCGGCCGCGGGCACCTCGGCGTGCAGATCCCCGCGACGCCGACACTGATCGAGGCGGTCGCCCGCTGCGGCGACCGGGCCCCCGCGCGGGAGATCCTGCGCGCGTACGACGTCTGGGCCTCCAGCACCGCGAACCCCACCTGGCTCGCCCTCTCGGCCCGCTGCCACGCCCTGCTCGCCGACACCGACGACGAGGCCGACGACCGCTTCCGCGAGGCGATCCGGCTGCACCTGGCGGGGGACTCGCCGTTCGCCCGGGCCCGCACCGAGCTGCTCTACGGCGAGGAGCTGCGCCGGCGCCGCCACCCGGCCGCGGCCCGCGAGCACCTGCGCCGCGCCCTGGCGACGTTCGAGCAGTTCGGCGCGGTGCCGTGGGCCCAGCGCACCGCCGCCGAGCTGCGGGCCGCCGGCGACCACGTGGCCGCGGCGGCGCCGGAGGACACCAGGGCGGCGCTCACCGCGCAGCAGGCCCGCATCGCGGAGCTGGTCGCGGGCGGCGCCACCAACCGCGAGGTCGCCGAGGTGCTGTTCCTGAGCCCGCGCACCGTCGACCACCACCTGCGCAACATCTTCACCCGGCTCGGCGTCCGCTCCCGCACCGAGCTCGCCAAGGTCGTCTCGTAGGCCGGTGATTTCGCCGATGTCCGGCCGTGCCGCGGGCGCCAGGATGGGCTGACAGCCCGGGTACGCACATCGACGTGCGTGCCCGGGTTTGCGTTTGCTCAAATTTGACGGCGCGGGGGTCAACCGTGCCGGTCTCCGGCGGGTGTTGCCTTCAAGTGGATGCCGGAAGGGGACACGGGGTTGGCCGAGGAAGACGGCTTCGAAGAGTTCTATCGGGGGACCCGGCAACGGGTCATGACATTTCTGTACGCCATGACCGGCGACCGCGTCGAAGCACAGGACGCGGCGCAGGAGGCGTACGTCCGGGCGTGGCAGCGGTGGAGCACCATCCGCGGCTACGACGACCCGGAGGCGTGGGTCCGCACCGTCGGGTACCGGCTGTGCGTGAGCCGCTGGCGCAAGGCCCGCAACGCGATCACCGCCCACCGGCGCCACGGCACCGACGCACCGGCGGAGCCGCCGAGCGAGAACACCGTCGCGCTCGTGCGGGCGCTGCGGCAGCTGCCGGCGGCGGACCGCGAGGCGATCGTCCTGCACCACCTGCTGGACCTGACGGTCGCGGACGTGTCCGCCCACACGGGCGTGCCCGCCAACACGATCAAGACGCGGCTCGTCCGGGGTCGCAAGGCGCTCGCCGGGCTGCTCGGCACGGATCTGACGGGGGACTACACCAATGCCTGACCCGCTGTTCCAGACACTGTTCGACGACACCGAAGCCGTCCCGTGGGCGCCGAGCGGCGTCGTGCGTGACCGGGCCCGCGCCCGGACCCGCCGGACCCGGGCCGCGGCCCTCGCGGCCGCGACGGTCGCGGTGGTGATGGTCGTCGGCGGCGTGGCGCTCGCCGGCCGCGGCCCGGAGAAGCACGTCCAGCCCGGCATCTCGCCCACTGCCGCACCGTCGGCGACGCCGTCGCAGCCGGCACCGACGACGCCGGCCGCCCCGTCGACCGGCGCGTCCTCGACGAGCGCGTCGTCGCAGCCTGCCGTCGAGCCGACGGCGCTGATCGACAGCCTGTTCCTGCAGCCGTCCGACCTCGGCACCGGTTTCAAGGTGGCGCCCGAGACCGACCTGGGCTCCGGCGACTGGACGACCGAGTTCGTGTTCTCGGCGATCGGCTGCAGCGGCAGCCGGGTGCCGGGGCAGATCGAACGGCGCGACCGCAGTGTGCACAAGGGCACCGGGCAGAGCGCGGAGAGCGTCGGCCAGTACGTGGCCCGGCACAAGCCCGGCACCGCCGCCCAGTACTTCGACGACCTGCGGGCGAAGATCGCGGCGTGCCAGCCCGGCAACGGCAAGGGGATCAGGATCAAGGCGCAACGCTTCGCCGGGCAGGACTCGCTGCGGATCGAGTACAACTTCGGCGACGGCTGGGTCGGCGATCTCATCGTCGTCCGGCAGGGCGACCTGGTCACCCAGTTCACCTTCGGCGGCCCGTCCCTCGCCGACCAGGGCACGGCGCTGGCCCGGAAGGCGGCCAGCCGGATGTGCAACGGCACCCCGGTCTGCTGACCCTCGCGATACGGCTCCCGCAAGTGGGTGAACCCCGCTTGCGGGAGCCGTCGTTGGTGGCAGGATGCGAACCATGACCGGTGTCAGAGTGCTGGTGGGAACACGCAAAGGTGCGTTCGTCCTGACCGCGGACGGCGCGCGACGCGACTGGAGGATCGACGGGCCGCACTTCGGCGGCTGGGAGGTCTACCACGTCAACGGTTCACCCGCGGACCCCGACCGGCTGTGGGCGTCGCAGTCAGGCGGCTGGTTCGGCCAGCTGATCCAGCGCTCCGACGACGGCGGCGCCACCTGGGAGCCGGTCGGCAACGACTTCACCTACGAGGGCAAGGTCGGCGATCATCTCTGGTACGACGGCACCCCGCGCCCGTGGGAGTTCAAGCGGATCTGGCACCTGGAGCCGTCCCGGGACGACCCCGACACGGTCTACGCCGGCGCCGAGGACGCCGCCCTCTTCCGCTCGACCGACGGCGGGCACCAGTGGCAGGAGCTGACGGGCCTGCGCACGCACGAGTCCGGCCCGCGCTGGCAGCCCGGCGCCGGCGGCATGTGCCTGCACACGATCATCCTCGACCCGGTCAACCGGGACCGGATCTTCGTGGCGATCTCGGCGGCCGGGGCGTTCCGCTCCGACGACGCCGGCGCGACATGGCAGCCGATCAACCGCGGTCTCGTGTCGGGGCAGATCCCCGACCCGGACGCCGAGGTGGGGCACTGCGTCCACCGGCTGGCGATGCACCCGTCCCGCCCCGACGTGCTGTTCATGCAGAAGCACTGGGACGTGCTGCGCACCGACGACGCCGGCGGGCAGTGGCGCGAGATCAGCGGCGACCTGCCGACGGACTTCGGCTTCCCGATCGCGGTGCACGCGCACGAGCCCGAGACGGTCTACGTCGTGCCGATCACCAGCGACTCGGAGCACTACGTGCCCGACGGCAGGCTCCGGGTGTACCGCAGCCGCACCGGCGGCGACGAGTGGCAGCCGCTCGGTAAGGGCCTGCCGCAGGAGCACTGCTACGTCAACGTGCTCCGCGACGCGATGGCCGTGGACACCCTCGACGACGGCGGCATCTACTTCGGCACGACCGGCGGGCAGGTGTACGTGTCGCCGGACGGCGGTGACAGCTGGTCGGCGATCGTGCGGGACCTTCCGGCGGTGCTGTCGGTGGAGGTGCAGACGCTGCCATGATCCGCGTTGTGCTCCCCGCGCACCTGCGGCAGCTGGCGAAGGTCGACGGCGAGGTGCGCTTCGACCTCGACGGGCCGGTCACCCAGCGCCTCGTCCTGGACGCCCTGGAGGAGCGTTTCCCGGTGCTGCGCGGCACCATCCGGGACCGGGCCAGCGGCCGGCGTCGCGCGTTCGTCCGCCTGTACGGCTGCGAGGAGGACCTCTCCAACGAGTCCCCGGACGCGCCGCTGCCGGACCGGGTCGCCAGCGGCAGCGAACCGCTGCTCATCATCGGCGCGATGGCCGGCGGTTGAGCAGACGGGAGCCCCCGCCGGCACCGGCGAGGGCTCCTGTCGTGCCGGATTTCAGCAGGCGTTGCTGCGGAAGTCCGACACCGCCAGCCCGGAGAAGCCGCAGGTGTACGGCGTGAACCGGGAGTCCTGGTTGAGCCAGCGCTTGAACCAGGAGACCAGCGCGCGGGACGTCGTCGCGTTCGTCGACTGTGGGAAGAAGTGACTCGCCCCCGTCAGCTCGACGTACGTCTTCGGCCCGGCCAGGGTCGAGTAGAACGGCAGCGAGTGGCTGGAGACCGGCGCGATGGTGTCGGACTGGCCGCCCACGATCAGGACCGGCTCGCTGACGTTGTTCCACGTCTTGTCGCTGTTCCAGGGCGCGAGCGGCACCCCGGCCTTGACCAGCCCGCTGGTGTCGGCGGCGAGCGCCTCCAGCGTGCCGCCGCCACCCATCGAGTGGCCGGCGACGCCACGGCGGCTGCCGTCGGCGCGGGCCCGCACGGCGGAGGACGAGGAGTTGACGGCCCAGTTCAGCGCGGCGAGGAGCTGGTTGCCGCGGCTGCCGGGCTGGTCGTAGATGCTGTTCGTCTCGATGCCGACGACCACGAAGCCCCACGACGACAGCCGCGGGCCGATCCACGCGAGGCTCGACCAGGTGGCGGTGAACCCGGGCGACACGGCGATCACCGGGTACTTGCCGGAGGCCGTCGGGTAGTACACCCGGCCGCCGCCGAACCCGGAGACCAGGCTGGAGATGCTCTCGGACGTGGTCGCGAAGCTGCCGTTGCCGGTGATGTTGGCGGCGGTGGGTGCCTGGCCGATCTCGTCAGCGACCGCCGGACTGGCGACCGCCGCGACCCCACCACCCATGAGCGTGAGGACGACGGCCAGCCTGAGCAGGATGGTTCGCAACGCTGCACTCCTCTCGAAACACCTTCGTAACTTCGATGGGTGTCAGTGTGTGCAGCTCCCGGCCCCGTCCGTATCGGCGAAATCACCGGTGTTCGCCGGTGAACCTCCGTTCGGCTACCGTACGGACATGATCACCGTCGGCGCCGGGGTCGACCTGCTCGTCGCCGCGTCCGTCCTCGCCGGCGTGCCCCTGGTCCTGCGCGCCGGTCGGAAGCCGGGGCCCCGCGCCGGTCGGAAGCCGGGGCCCCGCGCCGGTCGGAAGCCGGGGCCCCGCCCCGGCGGCGGCCGTGGCCCGGGCTTCTGGCTGGCGCTCACGGTGGCGGCCATCTATCTCAATCAGGCGCTGTTCACGGTGTACGTGCTGCGCGTCCACCGCGGCGACCCGGCCTTCATCGCCCGCCACCTGCCGCCCGGCTGGTTCGACCTCGCCGGCGGTGCGGCGGTGCGGGCCGTCGCGGACGCGTTCCCCGCGCCGGAGGTCCTCGAGTTCAGCGTGCTGCGCGTGCAGGCGTTCCTCGAGCTGCCGTTCGTGATCCTCGCCTACCTGTGCGTGTGCCGGTGGCTGGACCCCGTCCGGGCCAGGGCGTTGACCGCGCCCGCGGTGCTGTGGGCAGCCTGCGTCGCGTACTCCGTGGTGTTCGGGCTCGTCGAGTGGGGGCTGCGCAACCCGTACACGACGGACGACCTCGTGCTGCGGGCCGCCTCCTGCGTCGTGACGGCGGCGCTGCTCACCCGCCGGCCGCCGCGACTCACCGGCAGGGCGCCGGCGTCGGGGGTGGAGGTGCTCCTCGCGGTCGGGTCCGCCGCCGCGCTCGGTGTGCTGGTGCTGGTGGTGTACGACACCGCGCTGCTCTACAACCTCGGCCACCTGCCGCGCCTGCTGCCGGTCGCGGCCGCGGCGGGTGGCGTCCTCGCGCTCGCCCGCGGGCTGACCCGCCGGGCCGGGACGCCCCGCGAGCCGGGCCCCGGGATCCGGACCGTCTCGGCGGGGCTGGCCTGGTTCGCGGCGCTGTTCTTCGTGCCGGCGCTGCCCATCCGGTACGCCATGGACCTCGGCACCCCGTGGCTCACCATCGCCGGCGCGTCCGTCGTCGCCGGCGCGGCCCTCGTGGTGACGGTGCGCGACGTGGTGGACCGGGCCGGCGCCGGGCGGTGGCTGGCGCGGATGTCGGTGGCGGTCCTGGCCGGCCTCGTCGCGGCGAGCGCCGCGCTGCTGCCCCCGCCGACCTACCCCGAGGTGCGGATCCTGCTCGCCGCGGCCCTCTTCCTCACCGCGCTGACCGCGGTGTGCGCCGCGACGGACAGGGCCGTCGTGCGGGGTCGACCCCGCACGACGGCCCTGGACTGACTGGCGTTACGCGACGAACTTGACCCGCTGGCGGCGGCGGTACGCGACGAAGAGGAACGCGCCGGTGGCGACGAGCGCGGCACCCGCGCCGGTGAGGACCCAGACGTTCGTGCCGGTGACCGGCAGCTGCGGGCCGGCGCCGGGGGCCGGGGAGCTGGGGACGACCGGGCTCGGGGAGGCCGGGCTGGTGGGCTCCGCGGCGGCGGCGCAGGCCCGGACCAGGTTGAACGTGCCCTGCTGCAGCGGGTCGGTGAGCGCGATGCCGACGGCGAGGGCCCAGCCGGCGGGGGTCTTCAGCCAGCCGCCGCCGTCGACCAGCGAGCCGGAGACGCCGGCCGGGGCCGGTGCGGTCGGCAGGTCGACCTTCGCGGTCTTGCCGTTGAGGGCCTTGGTCGTCAGCTTCTTGGCCAGCGCGGTCGGGTCGCTCTCGACGAACGTGTAGACGCCGTCGGCGTCGAGCACGATCGGGACGATGTCGTCGAAGGTCTGGCCGCCGTTCTTGATGAACAGGAAGATGTACTGCAGGTCCGTCCACCGGCCCTCGGGCTTGTCGAACAGCCAGCCGTCCTTGTCGGCGACGGCCTTGCCGGTGTCGATGCCGGCGCAGCCCTTGGTCGGCGCGGTGGCGGCGTAGACGGGCTCCTCGAACACGAGCGCCGCGCCGGGGAAGTCGATGTCGCCGAGGTCGTCGCCAGCCGCGGCGGACGAGGGGGCGGCGAGCCCGCCGACGAGCAGTGCGGTGGCGGCGGCAGCCGTGGCGGCGAGCCTGGCGATTCCCCGGAGCTTCATGCGGTCCTCTTCTGTGATCGACGACGGACCTGGGGAATCTCCCAGCAAACTCCCAGTGCGGCAACACGCACCATTCGGACGCAAGCGGCATACACCCGCAGGGTGGATCGGCCACTTGGCAGGTCTGACCGAAAGTACGAGCGGCCGGTCAACGCAGCGTGGTGAGCCTGGCCTTGATCCGTTGCAGCAGCGAGAGGTGTACGACCGGCTGGACCGATGCCGTCGTCGTGGGGAACGCGCCCTCGTCGACCCGCACCACCGTCCGCGTGGCCGGTGGGACCGGGGCGGTCGGGCGCGGGCCGGCCGGGAGCGCCTCCGGAGGGTGCACGGTGACCCCGTGGAGCCGGCGCAGCCCGTCACGGACCTCGACCCGGGTCCAGTCGCCGGGGGCCTGGACCGTGTGGTCGAGGAGGCGCTGTTCGTACCAGAGCGACACCTCGGCCGGAGGGGATGCCGTCGCGAACCAGGTCGTGGTGATGTGCCCGCGCGCCGCGGCGTGGGTGCGCAGCGTGTCGAACGGCGTCAGCCCCGGGAAGTGCTCCACCCCTGTCAACCTAGGCGCAAACTTCTTGCACCCATTGTGCCGAAACAGGTGTACTGTCAGCCCACAGGAGGCCCGCGATGGTGTTCACGGTGGACGTTCCGGCCGAGCTCGGCCGGTTCTTCGCCGAGGAGATCGCCGCGCCGCTCGGCGTCGAGTTCCACGTCGGCGTGCCGGACTCCGTCGACCCGGACCGGATCGCGTTCCTGGCGTGCGCGACGTGGTGCTGCGCGTGGACACCGCGTTCTCGCTCGGCTACCTGAAACCGTTCCCGCGCCTGCGGTTCGGCGCCGCCGGCGACCGGGCGTTCGGCACCCCGGGCGCCGGCGGGTCGTTCGGCTTCGCCGACCCGGAGACGGGCGTGGGCTTCGCGTACGCCATGAACCGCGCCGGCTTCCACCTCTGGGACGACCCGCGTGAGCTCGCCCTCCGCGAGGCCCTTTACCGGACCGTCCTCGGCGAACGCTCCCAGCGCCCGGACCAGTAGCCCGAGGACATCGCCCTCAGTCACGATCCCCGCGCTGCGGAGGTGATCCTCGGCGTGGACACCCACAAGGACGTGCACGTGGCAGCGACGCTGACCACGACAGGCGCCTTGGCCGGCACGAACACCTCGCCGACATGCGCACGACGCCCCCGGGCGACAACGTGGCCTCCTCGCTGCGGGTGCGCCCCGACGCCTACCCGTTCCAGCGCGGCGCCTCCAACAACAGCGACGCCGGCGTGACAGTGCTGTCCTACGGACCCGAGACGCGCCGCATCTGGACCACGTTCACCAACTGGAACTCCAGCGGCACCCAGTACGCAGGGGTCTCCCTGTACTGCAGCAAGTAACCGAACCGGCGCAACGGCCGCGGCGGCTCACGTGACGAGCCGCCGCGGCCGCTCACGGTGTGGCGGCGGCGGACCATACGCCGGTGGGCGGAACGCCCGGGTCAGCACCGGACGTTCTGCTTGGCGAGCTCGGCGATGAGGGCGCTGGCGGTGAGGTTGCTGAAGTTGACGTCCTTGCCGTTCACGGTCTCGATGACGTAGTCGTGGTCGCCGGAGTCCTGCTCGATCTCGACGCTGCAGCTGCCGGCCTTCGCGTCGGCCTCGTAGTCGTCGAGCTTCTTGACGTTCTTCTTCTTTTTCTTGTCGTACACGGTGTCGTAGTCGGCCTCGGCGGACACGTTCGTGTAGCCGGCCTTGGTCAGCTGCTTCTCCAGGTCGTCGGACTGCGACGAGCAGGCGGCGAGCCCCACGCCGAGGAGCAGCATGGTCGTGGCGGCGACGATCGATCGGGTGGCTCGCATGGCTGTTCGCTTCTTCCGTCTCAGGGGGGTGGAGCACCTATTCTGGATCATCCGGCGGACGGCGCTGTCGGGATGCCGATGCCCGTTGTGTCGCCTACAGGCGTTCTGGGCGGAGCGCCCGTGCGGCGGGCGTCGTAGCCGGGTTCGAGCGTGCCGAAGAGCCGGTCCCACACCGTCGTGTAGAAGCCGAGGTTGTACCGCGGCGTCGCGTGGTGCCCCGCGTGCATGGCCGGCGTGGCCACCCACTTGAAGACCGCGGAGGCCCGCACCCGCGGCGGCAGCGGCTCCACCCCGAGGTGCCCGAGGATCCCGAAGAGCAGGTTGAGCAGGGTGTACGCGGCGACCGCCCACGCCGAGAACGGGTGCACGGCGAGGATCGCCAGCCACGCCCCGCCGAACCCGGCGACCTCCACCGGGTGCAGCGCGAACAGGGTGATCGGCCGCGGGTCGGCGAAGACGTGGTGCAGCCGGTGGGCGAGCGGAAACAGCCACCGCACGTGCGCGGTCGCGTGGCTGACGTACAGGAACACGTCCATGACCACCAGCAGCACTATGAGGTCCGGCAGCGCCCGCCAGGTGAGCGGCAGCGTGAACGTGATGATCCCGGCGCGCCACAGCCACCAGCCGGCGACGGTGACCGCCGCGTTGAGCACCGTCGCGACGGCGACCAGCGCCAGCTCGAGGCGGCTGACGGGGCCGGGCGGCGGGGTGACCCGGTGCGCGCCGGGCAGCTTCAGCGCCCAGTGCCCGAGCAGGGCGGTGACCCCGACCAGCGCCGCGTTCTCGGCCAGGGCCAGGAGCGCGAACCAGCCGGTGGGCAGGTCCCGCAGCCAGGTGACGATCTCGTGCACGCTCGCACTCTGCCACCCCGGCGCAACCGCGGTCAGGTGGCGGCGGAAAGGCGACGCTCCAGGCGGGCGGTCAGCCTCGGGTACCAGCGCGGCAACCACCGCACGAGGAGGTCGGCGGACCTGGCGTCGTTGCCGACGAGGATCCGCGGCCGGTTCGCCTCGACGCCGGCGACGATGATGCGGGCGGCGCGGTCCGCGGGCATCGTCAGCAGCTTCTCGTTGTAGAGGCGGGTGCGGGCCTCGTCGCGGGCGGTGACGTCGGCGCCCTGGCCGCGGGCGTGCGCCAGGGCGGCGGTGGCGATGTTGGTCCGGACGCCGCCGGGGTGCACGACGCTGACGCGGACCGGGTGCCCGGCGGCGAGCAGCTCGCCGCGCAGCGCCTCGGTGAAGCCGCGCACGCCGAACTTGGCGGCGCAGTAGTCGCTGAGCGCCGGCTGCGCCATGATCCCGTTGAGGCTGGAGACGTTGACGACGTGGCCGTCGCCGGAGGCGATCAGGTGCGGCAGGAACGCCTTGGTGCCGTGGATGACGCCGAACAGGTCGACGGTGATGGTCCGCTCGTACGCGGCCCAGTCGCTGTCCAGGACGCTGCGCCCGCCGCCCGCGACGCCGGCGTTGTTGTACACCTGGTGCACCACGCCGAAGTGCGTGGCGACGGCGGCGGCGTGGGCGAGCACCGCGGCGCGGTCGGCGACGTCGAGCGGCGCCGCGTGCACCTCCGCGCCGAGAGCCTTGACCTCCTCGACGGTGGCGGCGAGCCCGGCCTCGTCGACGTCGCTGACGGCGAGCCGCGCGCCGCGCCGGGCGAGCTCGGCGGCGAGCTGCCGCCCGATGCCGGAGCCAGCGCCGGTGACGACGGCGACCTTGCCGGAGACCTTGCTCATTCGCGGACCCCTGCCGTGGCGGTGATGTGGTCGGCGGTCAGGTCGACGACGCGGTCGATGACGCCGGGGGCGAAGTGGTGGCGCATGCCGGCGATCTCGACGTGCCGGGCGCCGGGGATCGCGGCGGCGGTCGCCCGGCCGCCGCTGGGGTGCACCATGCGGTCGGTGTCGCCGTGGATGACGAGCGTCGGGGCGGTGATCGAGCGCAGCTCCGCGGTGCGGTCGCCGGAGGCCTGGATGGCGCCGATCTGCCGGGCGACGCCGGCCGGGTTGGGCCGCCCCTCGGCGCGGTCCCACACGCCGGTGACCCACGCGCGTTCGAGCGCCACGTCGGGCGGGAAGTCGGTGGTGGAGCCGATGTGCCGCAGCAGCGACAGGTGCCGTTCGACGGCCTCCTCGGCGGTGCGGGCCGGCCGCTTCGCCATCCGCAGCAGCGTCGAGCGGGCCGGCTGCCCGACCCGCCGGTCGCCGGTGGTGGAGAACACCGAGGTGAGCGTGGCGACGCGGGCGGGGTGGCGGGCGGCGAGGGTCTGCGCGATCATCCCGCCCATCGACATGCCGAGCACGTGCACCGGGCCGGCGCCGAGGTGCCCGAGGAGCCCGTCCACGTCGGCGGCCATGTCGCCGAGGTCGTACGCGCCGGGCACGGGCCGGGCGAGCAGCTGCCGCAGCATGCCCGGCGGGCGGGCCCGGACGCGCGTGGAGCGGCCGGTGTCGCGGTTGTCGAGCGTGATCACCCGCAGCCCGCGGCCGGTGAACCCGTCGACCATCCGCCGCGGCCACGAGGTGAGGTCCAGCCCGAGCCCGGCGACCAGCAGCAGCGCCGGCCCGTCGGCCGGGCCTTCGACGCGGTGGCAGATGGTCGTGCCGCCGGGCAGCTCGGCGAACAGGTCCTCGGTCATGCGGTCACCTTCACGGGAGCCTCGGAGAAGTGCAGGGCGGGGTCGTCGACGCGGCCGTCGCGCAGCAGCTTCACGTCGGAGTGGTAGTCCATGGAGGTGAGCCAGGGCATGCGGTCTCCCTGCCGGGGCAGCTGGTCCACGGCGCGCTGGATGTAGCCGGCGGCGAAGTCGAGGAACGGCCGGGTCGGCATCGGCGTGTCGCCCAGCGATGGGCGGCAGACGTCGTGGCCGTGGGCGTCCATGTACGCGAGGAGCCGGCAGAAGTGCTCGCACAGCAGCCCGACCTTCAGCGTCCACGACGAGTTGGTGTAGCCGATCGCGAAGGCGAGGTTGGGCACGCCGGACAGCATCATGCCTTTGTACGCGACCGTGTCCGGCAGGTGCACCGGCGCGCCGTCGACGGTCAGCCGCAGCCCGCCGAGCGCCTGCACCTGCAGGCCGGTCGCGGTGACGATGATGTCCGCCGCCAGCTCCCGCCCGGACTCGAGCAGGACGCCGCGCTCGGTGAAGGTGGCGATCCGGTCGGTGACGACGCTCGCCGTGCCGCGACGGATCGCCCGGAACAGGTCGCCGTCGGGCACCGCGCACAGCCGCTGGTCCCAGGGGCCGTAGGGCGGGTTGAAGTGCTCGTCGACGGGGAACCCGGGCGGCAGCTGCTTGACGTTGATCCGCCGGATGATCCGCCGGGCGAGGCGGGGGTGCTTCTGGCAGAAGCGCCAGACCGCGCGCTGCTGGGCGATGTTCTTGCGGCGCGCCGCCCGGTAGCCGCGCTCGTCGCCGAGCCACCGGCGCAGCGCGTTGGCGATCGGGTCCTTCTTCGGCACCGGCATCACGTACGTCGGCGTGCGCTGCAGCATCGTCACGTGGGCGGCGCCGGCGGCCATGGCGGGCACCAGCGTGACGGCGGTGGCGCCGCTGCCGATGACGACGACGCGCTTGCCGGCGTAGTCGAGGTCCTCGGGCCACTGCTGCGGGTGCACGATCGGGCCCGCGAACCGCTCGCGGCCCTCGAAGTGCGGGGTGTGGCCGGCGTCGTACCGGTAATAGCCGCCGGCGCAGAACAGCCAGCCGGCGGTCAGCCGCGTCCGCGTCCCGGTGTCGGTGCGCTCGACGTCGAGGATCCACCGGGCCTCGTCGCTCGACCACGCCGCGCCGAGCACCTTGTGGTGGTAGCGGATGTGGGCGTCGAGGCCGTTCTCGGTGGCGGTCTCCCGCACGTACCGCAGGATCCTGGGCGCGGAGGCGATGGACTCCTCGTCCCGCCACGGCTTGAACTCGTAGCCGAACGTGTGCAGGTCGGAGTCGGACCGGATGCCTGGGTAGCGGAACAGGTCCCACGTGCCGCCGGACGCGGCCCGGGCCTCCAGGATCGCGAACGTCTTGCCCGGCAACTGCGTGGTCAGGTAGCGCCCCGCCCCGATGCCGGAGATGCCCGCCCCGACGATCACAACATCGAGATCCTCGCCCATGACCACGACGATGCGCCTCGACCATGGCCTTGCGCCAGTCCAACGTGCACCGAAATACTCGCCGCATGGTGCAGAATGCTGCGTCGGTACCGTGGCCGCCGCTGTCACCCGACGTCGCGGAGCTCTTCCGCCGGGGTGCGGAGATCGCCCTCGACCCGCGGGCGGAGTGGATCGAGGAGCTGCACGCGGCGGCGCTCGGCGGGGACCGGATGCGGCCCGTCGCCGCGGACCCGGTCCTGGCGGAGGCGACGAAGCGGGCCAATCTCGCCAACCTGCTGCACTGGGCGGAGCAGAACGTGCGGCATCCGGGGCGGCGGGTGCCGGCGAACACCGGCGCCGAGGCCCTCGACGCGGCCCGGGACATGGTGCGCCGCGGGCTCGACGAGCGCGGGCTGGACGCGTACCGCACGGCGCAGAGCGTCGCGTGGCGGCGGTGGATGGAGATCTGCTTCGAGCTGACCTCCGACCCCGTGCGACTGCGGGAGCTGCTGGACGCGTCGGCGCTGTCGATCTCCACGTTCATCGACGACACCGTCGCCGCCGTGTCGCGGCGGATGGAGGCCGAGCGGGCCGAGCTCACCCGGGGCGCGTCGGCGGAGCGCCGGGCGGCGGTGACGCTGCTGCTGGAGGGCGCGCCGATCAGCCGGTCGCGGGCCGAGGCGCAGCTCGGGTACGGGCTGGCCGGTCCGCACACCGCCGCGATCGTGTGGGGCGCGACCGAGCACCTGGAGGGCGCCGCGGAGACGGTGATGCGGGCGGCCGGCGCCACGCACCGCCTGACCGTGGTGGCCGGGACGGCCGCGCTGTGGGTCTGGTTCCCGTCCCGGACCGCGCCGCTGCCGTCGTTGCCGGGCCATCCCGACGTGCGGGTCGCCCTGGGCCGGCCGGGCACGGACGTCGCCGGTTTCCGCCGCAGCCACCTGGACGCGGCGGCGGTGCAGCGGATGCTGACCCGGCTCACCTCACCGCAGCAGGTCGCCCGCTACGAGGACGTGCAGCTCGTCGCGCTGCTCACCGCCGAGCCGACGCAGGCCGACGAGTTCCTCGCCGACACGCTCGGCGACCTCCTGCACGCCGACGCGGCCACCCACGAGACGGTCCTCACCTACGTGCGGGAGCAGTGCAGCACCACCCGGGCCGCGGAACGGCTGTACACCCACCGCAACACCGTGCTGCGCCGCCTGGCCCGCGCCGACGAGCTGCTCCCCCGCCCCCTGTCCGAAAACGTGGTGAGCGTGGGAGCAGCCCTCGAGGTGCTCCGGTGGCGCCGGACCTGACCTACCTGATCAGCGGTGCCACTTCTGGTTGCTGCCGCCGCCGCAGGTCCACAGCTGCAGCTTGGAGCCGTTGGCGGTGGCCGCGTTCTGCACGTCGACGCACTTGTTGGCCTGGATGTTCACCAGGTCGCCCGCGGCGTTGAGCGTGAACTTCTGCGCGCCGCTGCCGTTGCAGGTCCACAGCTGCACGGCCGCGCCGTCGGCGGTGGAGCCGCCGGAGACGTCCATGCACTTGCCGAGCGCGCGGATCGAGCCGTCGGCGTTGATCGTCCACTGCTGCGCGCCGGTGCCGTTGCAGTCCCAGATCTGCAGCCGGTTGCCGTCGGCCGCGTTGGAGCTGGGCACGTCGATGCACCGGTTGCTGCCGTTGCCGATGATCGGTCCGGCGCTCCCGCCGCCACCGCCGCCGCTGTACCCGTAGACCCGCACGTAGTCGACCGTGAGCGTCTGCGGGAACTGGGTGGTGCCGTCCGGGTAGCCGGGCCAGTAGCCGCCGACCGCGAGGTTCAGCAGCATGAAGAACGGGTGGTCGAACACCCACCGGTCCCCACCCAAGTCCGCGGGGGTCCGGGTCTGGTACAGGTTGCCGTCGACGTACCAGCGCAGCACGTTCGGCTCCCACTCGACCGAGAACGTGTGGAACGCGTCCGCGAACGGCGCCCCGATCGTGTACCCGGCACCGATGCCCTCCGCACCGGAGTACCCCGGCCCGTGGATCGTGCCGTGCACCGTGTTCGGCTCCTTGCCGATGTTCTCCATGATGTCGATCTCGCCGCTGTTCGGCCACGGGTTGCTGCCGATGTCGGCGCCCAGCATCCAGAACGCGGGCCAGATGCCCTGGCCGCGCGGCAGCTTCATCCTTGCCTCGAAGCGGCCGTACGCCTGGGTGAACCGGTCCGCGGTCAGCAGCCGGGCCGAGGTGTAGACACACCGGCCGTAGTGACACTGGTAGTTGGCCGGGTTCTCCTTGCGGGCGGTGATCACGAGCTGCCCGGCACCGTTGAGCGCCGCGTTGCTCGTGCTGGTGGTGTAGTACTGCTGCTCGTTGTTGCCCCAGCCGCCCCCGCCGACGTCGTACTTCCACTTGCTGCCGTTGGGTGCGCTGCCGGCCGCGCCGTCGAACTCGTCGGACCAGGTGAGTCCTCCGATGGCGGCGGCGGCCGGGTTGCTGGCGGCGTCCCGCACCGCGACCGCGGTGAGGAACGACAGGACGGTCGCGCCCAGCATGACCAGGGTGCGAGCCTTGATGAGCTTCACGTGCATGTGGCCTCCCGAGGACCTGGCGGAGTCCGTACGGTTACTTAACAGATCGACCCCGGTCGAACCTATACACCCAGGCGACCGCGGTCAAGAGAGCGCTCTCAGTGGACGCCCCCACGGACGCGCCCGGACCACAACCAGCACCGCGCCCCCTTGACCACCCCGCCGACCACCGGCGCGGCGAGCCCAGACCACCCCTGGATTCCAGGCGGGCACAGCACGGGCCGGCAATCCGTGCGCCAGGCCGACATGGCCTACCCCTGCCGCCCCGCCGCCCCTTGCCCGGACGTCGGCGCCCGACCCGGGGTGGCGGCGAAGCCCGCAAGCACCGGGGCTGGCCCGCAGCACGCCCCGCTCCGGCACTACATGACCCCCGCCTCGCGCCACAGACGTTGGTCAATGCCAGCAAATGCGGCTTTTGCGCAATCGACGTTGCGCGATCCACCCACAAAACGATCTCCAAATTGGGGGTAGATCGCGCAACGTCGATGCCAAATTATGAACATTTCGGGGCATTGACCAACGTCTGCGTGAGGCGCTCACCGGCAGGCTGTGAACGTGATGCACTGCCGGCCCACCCCGAGTGCGAGCCCGCGGAGCAGGAAGACACGAAGTGAGGGCGAGCACGCGGCGCGCCGGGCCGCGGCACGGCACGGACATGCGGCGGGACGGTCACGGGGCACGGCCGGACCACGGCGCGGTCCGACGCGCGACCGGAACGCACGTGCGGCACAGACGACTCACACTCGGGGGCCGTGCCCGCGGCACGGCACGAACCGATGCGCGGCACGAACGGACGCGCGGCACGGACTGACGCGCGGCACGGACTGATGCGCGGCACGAACCGACGCACGGCACGAACCGACGCACGGCACGGACCGATGTGGGGCGTTCGCACTGCCGACGGCGCGTGGCCCTCCTGGCGCTACATGGACTCGGGCTTGCACGCAGACGTTGGTCAATGCCCTGGAATGCGGCATTTGTGGAATAGGCGTTGCGTGGGCCACCTACAAAAACGATCTTTGAATCCGGGGTCGACTGCGCAGCGTCGATGCCGGATTGGGGACATTTTGGGGCATCGATCAACGTATGGGTGGGGCGGGCGCTGTCAGGGCGTGAACGTGATGCGCTGGTGGCGGTACGCGAAGAAGAAGGGGTTGACGCCGGCGGTACCGGAGCCCTAGGAGCGTAGGTCGGCGACCAGGGCTACGTACTGGCGCTGGGCGTCCTCCTGGGCGGTGCCGGCCAAGGCGTGCCACGCGTCGTACTTGGCGCGGCCGACCATGTCGAAGACGCCGGGGCGCTTGCCGGTGGCGTCGCCGTGGGTGCCCTGCTTGTAGAGGGCGTAGAGCCGCAGCAGGACGTCGTTGCCGGGGCGCTGGTCGAGCTGCTTGACGTCGATCTGGGCCTGCTCGAACTCCGCGGTGAGGGACATGCCCCGAAGCCTACAAGCGCAGCGGGTGATCCTGGACGAGCGACTCGGGGGCGGAAAGCTGCCACGCCTCGTAGAGCAGCTCGGTCAGCTCGTCGGCGTCGATCCGCTCCAGGTACACGACGACCCAGCCGAAACCGCCGGAGGTGAACTGCACCTCGAACACGTCGGGGCGCTCCGCGACAAGGGCGATCTGCTCCGACAGCGTCTGCTTCAGGCCGGTCGTGTGCGTGCGGGGCCAGTAATAGCCGAACCGCTTGCCGCGCACGCTGAACGACGTGTAGTCCGCGGCATGTGCCCGCTCGACCTCGGCGAGCCGGTCCACCATCGCGAGGAACTGCGCATCCGGTACAGCCACGATGGAAGTTTCACAGCCCCGCCCGGCGGCGTCCACGGCGGGGGCCGGGCCGATTGACACGCCGGTGAGGGGTTCGTACCGTCACCTGTCGAAGCGCTTCGACAGGGATTGGGTCGTGCATGAAGTTCAGCGACGGGTACTGGCAGCTGCGTGAAGGGGTGCACCCCCTGTACCCGGTGCACGTCCGGGATGTGGCCGTCGGCGCGAACAGCCTGTCGGTGTACGCGCCGACCCGCCGGGTCACCGGCCGTGGCGACACGCTCAACACGCCGCTGTTCACCATCGAGTGCACCACGCCGGCGCCCGACGTGATCGCGGTGCGGGTCAGCCGGCACACCGGCGGCGCGCCGCGGGGGCCGCGGTTCCGGATCGACGCCGACCCGGCCGCCGATGCGAAGGTGACCCGCGACGACGACGCCGTCACGTTCACCGCCGGCGCCCTCAGCGCCCGCTTCGCACTGGACGGACCCCACAACCAAGGCAACAGCCAAAGCGGGCAGTGGCGGCTCGACTTCATCGCCGAGGGGCGGGTCCTCACCAGCAGCGCTCCGAAGGCGCTCGCCGCCCTGCGCACCGCGGACGGCCACTTCCTGCGCGAGCAGCTCAACCTTGGCGTCGGCGAGGTGGTGTACGGGCTGGGCGAGCGCTTCGGTCCGCTGGTCAAGAACGGCCAGACCGTCGACGTCTGGAACGCCGACGGCGGCACCAGCAGCGAGCAGGCGTACAAGAACGTCCCGTTCTACCTGACCAGCGCCGGCTACGGGGTGTTCGTCGACGACCCGGGCCCGGTGTCGTTCGAGGTCGCCTCGGAGGCCGTGTCGCGGGTGCAGTTCAGCGTCCCCGGGCAGGTCCTGTCGTACCTCGTCATCTACGGGCCGACGCCGCGCGACGTGCTGCGCAAGTACACCGCGCTCACCGGCCGGCCCGCGCTGCCACCGGCGTGGTCGTTCGGCCTGTGGCTGTCCACGTCGTTCACCACGTCCTACGACGAGGCGACCGTGACGTCCATCGTGGACGGGATGGCCGAGCGCGGGCTGCCGCTGTCGGTCTTCCACTTCGACACGTTCTGGATGCGCGAGTTCCACTGGTGCGACTTCGAGTGGGACCCGGTGACCTTCCCCGACCCGGCCGGCATGCTGGCCCGGCTCAAGGCGAAGGGGCTGCGGATCTGCGTGTGGATCAACCCGTACATCGCGCAACGCTCCGCGCTGTTCGAGGAGGCGACGGCCGCCGGGTACCTGGTGAGGAAGAGCGACGGCGACGTGTGGCAGTGGGACCAGTGGCAGGCCGGGATGGGCCTCGTCGACTTCACGAACCCGGCCGCGCGGGCCTGGTTCCAGGACAAGCTGAAGCACGTGCTCGACCTGGGCGTCGACTGTTTCAAGTCCGACTTCGGCGAGCGCATCCCCACCGACGTCGTCTGGTCCGACGGCGCCGACCCGCTGCGGATGCACAACTACTACACGCACCTGTACAACGAGGCCGTCTTCGAGCTGCTGCGGGAGCGCCGCGGCGACGGCGAGGCGGTGCTCTTCGCCAGGTCCGCGACCGCCGGCGGGCAGCAGTTCCCGGTCCACTGGGGCGGTGACTGCAGCGCCACCTTCGAGTCGATGGCCGAGAGCCTCCGCGGCGGGCTGTCGCTGGCCATGTCGGGGTTCGGGTTCTGGAGCCACGACATCGGCGGCTTCGAAGGTACGCCGGATCCGGCCGTCTTCATGCGCTGGATCCCGTTCGGGCTGCTGTCCTCGCACAGCCGGCTGCACGGCAACGAGTCCTACCGGGTGCCGTGGCACTTCGGCGACGAGGCGGTCGCCATCCTGCGCGACTACACGCGGCTCAAGGCGCGGCTCATGCCCTACCTGTACGGCGCGGCCGTCACCGCGCACCGCGAGGGCCTGCCGGTGCTGCGGCCGCTCGCGCTGGAGTTCCCCGACGACCCCGCCTGCGCGCACCTGGACCGGCAGTACATGCTGGGCGGCTCGATCCTCGTCGCGCCGGTGTTCAGCGCCGACGGCGACGTCAGCTTCTACCTGCCGGCGGGACGGTGGACCGACCTGCGCAGCGGCGAGGTGCTGAGCGGGCCCGGCTGGATCCGCCGCCGGTACGGCATGGGCGACCTGCCGGTGCTCGCCCGTCCCGGCTCGGTCGTGCCGCTCGGCGCGTGCGACGACCGCCCCGACTACCCATACGCCGACGGCGTCACCCTGCGGGTCCACGAGCTGCCCGACGGCGCGGGCACGACCGTGGACATCCCCTCGCCGCAGGGCCGGCTCAGCGGCACCGCCGGAGCGAGCTTCACGGTGCGCAGGGCCGGGACGACCGTCGAGGTGCGCCGGGACAACGGGAGCCCGGCGCCCTGGCGGGTGCAGCTGGCCGGCATCGACACGGTGGCGGCCGTCGATGCCGGCCGGCTCACTCGCGACCCCTCCGGCGTGCTGATCGCCGTGGACGCCGAGGTGGACCGGCTGACCGTCAGGCTCGCCTAGCGACTTCCCAGGGGTGTGGAGCGGCGCCGCCGCGGTCCGGATCGAGTGTTCCCGGCCGCGGCGGCACCGTTGCGCGGTCCCCCCGGCCGGACGAGCCGCGAGGGCAGCGCCGGGCCGCGGAAGATGCTGGCCGGACGAGCCGCGAGGGCAGCGCCGGGCCGCGGGAGACGCCGGCCGGACGAGCCGCGCGGGCAGCGCCGGGCCGTGGTTCAGGGCCGGCGGGCCGGGGCGGCGCTGTCGCGGACCGTCAGGGCCGGCGGGAGCAGGGTCGCCTCGGGGACCTGGCGGCCGTCGAGCTTCGCCATGAGCAGGTCGACCGCCCGCCGGCCCACCTCCTCCGCCGGGATGCTCACCGACGTGAGGCGCGGCTTGCCCCGCTCGGCGACCTCGTCGGGGCAGATCGCCACCACCGACACGTCCCGCGGCACCCGCCGGCCGAGCGCCGCGAACGCGTCCAGCAGCGGCGGCACGGTCGGCTCGTTGTGCACCACCACCCCGGTCAGGTCCGGGTGGCGGTCCAGCAGGCCGCGCACCGTCGACAGGACCGCGTCCGGGGTCGGCTCGCACGGGACGGTCGTGCCGCGCAGGCCACGCCGCCGCAGCGCCTCGTCGAACCCGGCGGCGGTGCGGCTGGCGAAGCCGAGCTCCCGCTCGTACACCTCCGGCGGCGACCCGACGAGTGCCACACAGGCATGACCGAGGTCGGCGAGGTGCTCGACGCACGCCGCGCCGGCCGCCGCGAAGTCCAGGTCGATGCAGGTGAGCCCGTCGGCGTCGGCGGGGAACCCGATGAGCACCGACGGCCGGCCGAGCGTCCGGAGCCGGGGCAGCCGCCGGTCGTGCAGCTCGACGTCCATCACGATGAGCGCGTCGGCGAGCGAGCTGGCGGCGACCCGCTCCAGGCCCTGCACGCCCTCGTCCTGGGTGAGCAGCAGCACGTCGTGGTCGTGGCGGCGGGCCGCCGTCACGACCGAGATCACGAACTGCATCAGCACCGGCACGTACAGCCCCGTGTAGAGCGGCATGATCAGCGCGATCACGTTGGAGCGGTTGCTGGCCAGCGCCCGGGCGCCGGCGTGCGGGTGGTAGCCGAGCACGTCGATCGCGGCGAGCACCCTGCGGCGGGTCTCCTCGGAGATCGTCCGCTTGCCGCTCAGGACGTACGAGACGGTGCTCGGGGACACGCCCGCCTGCCGTGCCACGTCACCGATCGTCGCCATGCCCGCCTTCATGGTCACGACAGTAAGCGACGCGGCGCCTTTGTCGTAGTCGGCAGGAAATTTCCGGACCAGTACGAATTGACGACGATAACCGCGTATCAGTTACTGAAATCAATTCATCTCTCCCGCCCAAGAGACCCTTTCAATACCCCTAACGGGTGCGCTGAATGCGGACAACCGCCGCAATCGGCACCGCCGGCCCTTCCGCTTCGAGCGGCCCTGCCGATACGCTCCCGGCACTGCCCGCGGGCAATTATCGATCGACGGGCGATTATCAGAAAGGAGACCGCCATGAAGGCCGTCCGCTCTCTCTGAGTATTGCTCTGACCTCGATGCCGCCGGCCATCTTTGGGGACTGTCGTGACACATCGGATCACCGTGCCCTTTCAAGGGGATGGCAGCGGCATCGGGGAACTTACCTGGGGACAGTTCGCCGCCTGGCGGTCCATGCAGGTCGTCGAGGCGACCGAGTGGACCGGCGGCACCATGGCCCTCGCCCCCGGCACGACCGTCGGCGACGTCGCGACCACGCTCGGGTTCATCATGAGCCGCCACCAGTCGCTGCGCACCCGCCTCGTCCCCGACGGCCCCGGGACCGACGCGCCGCCGAAGCAGGTGCTGTCGTCCTCCGGCTCCGTCGTCCTGGAGGTGTACGACGACGACGGCGACCCGGAGCGCCTCGCCGCGACGATCCGCGCCCGGTACGAGGCGGCGCCGTGGGACCCGTACACCGACTGGCCGGTGCGGATGGCGGTCGTCGCGCGCCCCGGCACCGGCGACGCGCTGTGGTTCGTCGCGCTGTACTGCCACATGGTCATCGACGGCTACGGCTTCGAGGCGCTCATCGCCGACCTCGCCAACCTCGACCCCGCCACCGGCCGCCACCTCGCGCCCGTCGCCGGCATCCAGCCTCTGGAGCTCGCCGCGGCCCAGCAGGGCACCGGCGCGCGGCGGCAGCACCAGGCGTCGCTGCGCTACTGGGAGAAGCACCTGCGCACGATCGAGCCCCGCCGGTTCCCGGTGCCGCTCGAGCCGCGGCCCGAGCGCTGGTGCGAGGCGACGCTCACGTCACCCGCGACGCACCTCGCCCTCGCCGCCGTGGCCGAGCGGACGAAGGTGCACAGCGGCACGATCCTGCTCGCCGCGTACGCCATGATGCTCGGCCGCCTGTCGGGCCAGCCGGTCGGCGCGTTCCGGATCGTGGTCAGCAACCGCTTCCGCCCGGGCTTCGCCGAGTCGGTCAGCAACCTCGCCCAGGCCGGGCTCGCCGTCATCGACACGGGCGCCGCCTCGTTCGCCGAGGTGATCGCGCGGACGTTCAAGAGCCAGCTGACCGCCGGGATGTACGCCTACTACCACCCGCGCGACCTGTGGGCGCTCGTCGACCGGGTCGGCGCCGAACGCGGCGTGGAGCTCGACACCGGCTGCTACTTCAACGACCGCCGCCGCTCCGCTCCGCCGCCGAGCGGGATCCCCTCGCCCGCCGAGGTCACCGCCGCGCTGGAGGGCAGCGTGCTGCGGTGGGGGCCGAGCTCCAACGAGTGGGACGCGACCTGCTTCCTGCACATCGACGCCGCTGCCGGCGCGGCCACCGACGCCGTGGACCTCACCTGGCGGGTCGACACCGCGGCCGTCTCGCCCGCGATGCTGGAGGTGTGCCTGCGCGGCATCGAGTCGCTGGTCGTGGCCGCCGCTCTTTCCGAGACTGTCGCGGTCTAAACCCTCAATACCGCGATCGCAACGCCGATACACCGGACGGCCCGGTTGTTCCCGTCGTCGGCAAGGACCCCGCATGACCACTGACAGCACCCCCATCCAGGTGACGGTCCGGCGTGGCCAGCTGGCCGGCTGGGTCGCCGACCGGTCCGTCGGGACGAAGAACCTGATCGGCATCGCGCTCGTGGCACTGGTCGCGATCGGCGTCGGCATCCTGTCGATCACGAGCATGGCCCGGCTCAACGACCGCTTCGGCCAGCTGAAGACGCGGCACCTCGAGAGCGTCGAGCAGCTCGTCGTCATCCGGCAGGGCGTCAGCGAGAACTACCGGGGCCAGTCGCTGTTCGCCTGGTCCGCCTACGACCCGACGCTCGGCCCGCGAGGGACGCAGGCGGTCGAGGGCGGCGACGCGATGATCGAGGGGGCGATCGCGAAGTACCGCACCCGGCTCGCCGGCTCCGCCGCCCGCGAGGCCGCCCTCAACAACTTCGCCAAGGCGTTCACCGACTACAGCAACCTGCGCGACGTGGTCGTCTTCCGCAAGCAGCCGGCGCCCGGCCTGACCGTGCCGTCGGACATGGCCGCCACGAACACCCTCTGGCAGAGCCTCGAGGCGCAGATGAACGCGTCGCTGGCGAAGCTGCAGCAGCAGGAGACCACCGAGTCCGACGCGATGGCGGCCGCGGCGCGAAACGACTACACCAGCGCGCGCAACTGGACGGTCGGCTCGCTCATCGTCGGGCTCGGGCTCGCGCTGCTGCTGGCGCTGGGCATCGCGCGCCGCATGAACCTGCAGCTGCGGTCGGTCTCCGACACCCTGCGCGGCGTCGCCGACGGCGACCTGACCCTGCGCGCCGACGTGTACGCCCGCGACGAGCTCGGCGCGATGGCGGCCGCGATGAACCGCGCCAACGAGAGCGTCGGGCGCACCGTGCACACGCTCGCCGCCGCGGCCGGCACCCTCGGCGGCAGCACCGGCCGGCTGACCAGCGTCACGACCCGCATCGCCGACAGCGCCAAGGCCGCGGCGGCCCGCGCGAACGTGGTCGCGGGCGACGCCGGGACCGTGTCGCACAACGTCCAGACGGTCGCCGCCGGCTCCGAGGAGATGGGCGCCTCGATCCGCGAGATCGCGCAGAACGCCAACGACGCCGCCCGGGTCGCCTCGGAGGCGGTCGGCGTGGCCGAGTCGACGAACCGCACGGTGTCCAAGCTCGGAGACTCCTCGGCGGAGATCGGCAACGTGGTCAAGGTGATCACCTCGATCGCCGAGCAGACGAACCTCCTCGCCCTCAACGCCACCATCGAGGCCGCCCGCGCGGGCGCGGCGGGCAAGGGGTTCGCGGTCGTCGCCAGCGAGGTGAAGGACCTCGCGCAGGAGACCGCCCGGGCGACCGAGGACATCTCCCGCCGCGTCGAGGCGATCCAGTCCGACACCGCCAACGCCGTCGACGCCATCGGCGAGATCAGCCGGATCATCGCCCGCATCAACGACTACCAGCTCACCATCGCCTCCGCCGTCGAGGAGCAGACCGCCACGACCAGCGAGATGAGCCGCAGCGTCGGCGACGCCGCCCACGGCGCGGCCAACATCGCCGGCAACATCGCCGGTGTCGCCGACGCCGCCGACACCACCACCTCGACCCTCACCGAGGTCGACGCGACCGTCGCCGAGCTCAACAGCCTCGCCGCCGACCTCCAGCTCGCCGTCGGCCGCTTCCGGATCTAGGTGTTCTGCCCACGGACGTTGGTAACAGTACGAGGTTCCTGAACAGATGAGGTGCCAGGTGCCGTCGCGCTGCCACCGGCGGGACAACCAGTACACCGTCTGCCACGGCCCATCATCGGCGGGCACGTCACGCCACGGGGAGCCCACCCGGATCCGCCGCCGGATGCCGTCGCTCAGCTGCCGCCCGGCTCAGCGCCTGCGGCGCTCGCGGGGTCCCGCCTCGGCCGTCTTGTACGTGACCAGCGGGACCGTGGTGGCCACCGGGGTGGCCAGGCCGTGCGCCTCCAGGTCGCCGATCACCTGCTCGATGCGCTTGTACGCGGTCGGCGCCTCCTCGAAGAGCAGCTGCCGGTCGCCGCACACGACCAGCGAGCCGACCGGCGTGCGGCGCAGCTCCTCGACCGTGTGCTTGGCCTTGCCGCGGCGCAGGGCGTCGGCCCGGGACATCTTGCGGCCGGCGCCGTGCGCCACCGAGTGGTTCGCCTCCGCGCCGGCGTGCGCGGCGACGAGGTACGACGGGGTGCCGCGGGTGCCGGCGACCAGCACGTCCTGCCCATCGCCGGGCGCGGCGCCCTTGCGGTGCAGGTAGACGCGGTCGCCGTCCTCGCCGGCGCGGACCTCGGCGAGGTTGTGGCACTGGTCGACGACGGGTTCGGACAGCTGCGCGCCGAGGGCGTCGGCGACCCGGGCCGCGAGCAGCCGCCGGTTGAGCGAGCCCCAGCGCACCGCGTCGTCGTGCGCCGCCAGGTACGCGGCCGGGTCGGCGGCCGGTCCGGCGCCGTGGACCTCGGTGTGCGCGCGCAGGATCCGCTCGCCGAAGCCGCGGGACCCGCTGTGCACGACGAGCACCAGGTCGCCGGCGGTGAGACCGAGCCGGGCGGCGTGCCCCTCGTCGAGGACGGTGCCGACCTTCGCCAGCTCCACGAAGTGGTTGCCGCGGCCGACGGTGCCGAGCCCCTCGACGTGACCGCCGGGGATCTCCCCGTCGACGAGGCCGGGGTCCAGGGGGACGTCCGGGTCGGGGAACTTCGCGGCGAGCTTCTCCGGCACGGGCCGCTTCAGGCCGATCGGGAACACGGCGATGCCGCAGCCGATGTCGGAGCCGACGAGCAGCGGGTACAGCACCGTCGACGCCATCGCGGCGCCGATCGGCGCACCCTTGCCGGGGTGCAGGTCGGGCATGCCGGCGACGTGCAGCATGCCGTCGAGCGCGGCGACCTGGTGGCACTGCGCGACGGCGTCGGACTCGATCCAGCTGCCGGGGCCGGCGAACACGGAGACGGTGGCGGACATGGTCCTCGCTTCAGCGGGAGGAGGGGCATGGCAACACGGGATGTCCGTCAGCGCGTCATGCCGTCCATGATCGTTGGAACCCGCCGGCCGCGGCAACCGGTTTTCGGCGCCCCGGTGCCCCCGCGCCCGGGCGCCCCGGGATCTCCGGAGCGCCGGGGCGTGCGTCGCGCTCAGTCGAGGGTGAAGGTGGCGTCGGCGCGGCTCGTCGCGTCGGTGGCGGTCTGCACGAACAGGTCGGCGCCGCTGTGCCGCACGTACCGGCCGGGGAAGTTCTGCGACTCGAACGACACCGCCGCGTCGCTGCCAGTGCCAGTCGAGAGCCCGGCCCGGCGGAAGAAGCTGGCGTCGGCCTTGAACGTGGCCGAGCCGTCGTTGCGCTCGACCCACACCTCGAAGTTCCGGTGCCGCAGGAAGTAGCCGGGGAAGTTCGTCGACTCCAGCGACACGGTGCCGCCGCCGTTGAGGCCGGTCACGATGCGGAACTGCGCGTCGGCGAGCGGCGTGACGTTCGCCTCGATGCGGGCCCGGAAGTTGTAGTGCCGCACGAAGCTGCCCGCGGAGTTGTACGACTGCAGCCGCACCGGCGTGACGCCGTCGGGCACCGGGATGCCGAAGTTCGGGGTGCCGTCGGCGTTCCAGTACAGCTTCTGCACGCGGGTGCGGCGGTTCGGGTCGTTGAGGGGGTCGCCGCTGATGTCGCGGTAGCTGCGGTCGTGGTAGACGAGGATGTCGCTCTGGCCGTCCTCCGACGTCGTGAACGAGTTGTGCCCGGGGCCGTACTGGCCGGTCGACGCGTTGCTGGTGAAGACCGGCTGCGGGCTCTTCACCCACGACGACGCGCTGAGCAGGTTCGCCGACGCGGACGCCGTCAGCAGGCCGAGGCAGTAGTTCGCGTCGGTGGCGCTGGCGGAGTACGTGAGGAAGATCCTCCCGTTGCGCTGGATGACGGTCGGGCCCTCGTTGACCGCGTACCCGCGCTTCTCCCAGTCGAGGGTGGGCGTCGCGATCCGGACCGGCGTGCCGGTGATGGTCCACGGGTTGCTCATGCGCGCGATGTACACGTTGGAGTTGGTCGCGATGCCGGGCTCGGACTGCGCCCAGATCAGGTACCGGACGCCACCCGCGACGAACGTCGAGGCGTCCAGGGCGAACGTGTCCCAGGCGGTGGTGATGCGGCCCTTCTCGGTCCAGGTCGCGGTGAGCGGGTTCGCGCCGGTGCCCTCCAGCACGTACATGCGGATCGCCCAGACGTTGTCGGTCGCGCCGGCGGCGAAGTACACGTACCACTTGCCGTCGATGAAGTGGATCTCCGGTGCCCAGATGTGCGCGCCCATGACGCCGCTGGAGTGCTTGCGCCAGATGACGGTCTCGGCCGCGGTCGACAGCCCCTGCAGGGTCGTCGCCCGGCGCAGGACGATCCGGTCGTACTCGGGGACGGTCGCGGTGAAGTAGTAGTACCCGTCGGTGTGCTTGACGATCTGGCTGTCGGCGCGCTGGTTGACCAGCGGGTTGGTGAACTGCCCGGCGGGCGACGCGGCGGCGGGCCCTGGGGTGACCACGAGCGTGGCCACCAGCGCGGCGGACGTGGCGATCAGGGCGGCAAGGACCGCGAGCAGACGGCGGCGCATGAAGACTCCTCGTGGCGGCGGGGGGTACGTCATGTTTGCGCTCACATCGGCTCTTGTCAACGGTCCGGCGCTGTCGTCGTGTTCTTGCGCGCTCCTCGTGTGAACGCGAACATGACTGGTGCCTACGGCACCTGGTCGACCGTGCCTCGGGGGGTCGACGCGTTGCACCGGCGGATCCTGGCCGCGGTCAGCCGCGACCCGACGACGAGCCCGTAGCGGCGCACCGCCTCCATGCCATAGTTGCTGCACGTCGGGATCTGCCGGCACCGCGTCGGCAGGTGCGGCGAGAGCCAGCGCTGGTACCCGCGGATCGCCACCATGCCGGCCCGCCCGGGCCCGCTGGCCCGGCGCAGCGGCTTGCGCGTCGGCGCGCTGACCGCCATCGTGCCGAGCAGCATCGTGCCCAGCATGAAGTTGCAGTCACAGCCCGGCACGTCGCAGCCGTCACACCCGTCGCAGCCCGGCACGTCGCAGCCGCCGAGGGATTCACACCCGTCCCACCACCGCTGCCTGCGCTGGCCCTCGTTCTCCGTCTCCACGGGCGGCATTGTGTCGTGCCCCCGCAACGTTGATCAAGCCTGCTGTCCGCTGTCCGTCCGTACTGGACAACGGACAGCGGACAAGCCCGGCCCTCCCGCCTGAGGGTCAGCGGCTGTGCAGGTGGGGCAGGTGCAGCTCGGCCGGCTCCGGGGGCAGGTCCTTGACGCCGGCGGCGACGGCCTCCTCGTGGCGGCGGTGTGCGGACGGCAGGGCGAGCGAGGCGACGACCGCGAGGACCGCGACGCCGGCGCAGACCCAGAAGCCGGTGGTGAAGGCGGCGTCGGTCGGCAGCCCGCGCGGGGTGCTCTTGGACGTGATGACGGCGGCCACGACGGCGGTGCCGATGCTGCTGCCGATGGTGCGGGCGATGGTGTTGACGCTGCTGGCCTCGCCGGTCTGGGCGGCCGGGACGCTCTCGATGATGGCGTTGGACATGGCGGCGAAGGACAGGCCGATGCCGGCGCCGGTGAGCACGCCCGAGGCGAGCACCTGCCAGACGGCGCCGTGGGCGACGGCCGGGAGGGCGAAGGCGGCGACGACCGCGGCGGCGCCGAGGAACATCGGGACCTTCGGGCCGAAGCGGCGGTTGAGCAGGCCGGCGATGGGGCCGAAGACGACCATCATGAGGACCGTCGGCAGCAGGAAGAGGCCGGACTCCGACACCGACTTGCCGAAGCCGTAGCCGGTGGCGGCGGGCAGCTGCAGCAGGGTCGGCACGAGCAGGAACGTGCCGAACATCGCGAAGCCGAGGATCAGGGCGACGAGGTCGGTGGCCCAGACGCCGCGGATCGACATCAGGCGCATGTCGACGAGCGGCTCCTTCACCCGCAGCTCGACCAGCACGAAGCCGACGAGGGTGGCGACGCCGAGCGCGAGCAGGCCGGTGGTCTTGCCGTCGGTCCAGCCCCACGACTGGCCCTTGCTGATCGCGAGCAGCAGCGACACCAGCGACACGGACAGGATCCCGGCGCCGAGCACGTCGAGGCGGCCCGGGGTGCGCACCGGCGACTCCGGCATCCCGAAGATCGCGCCGAGCAGCGCCACCGCGACCAGCACCAGGGGCAGCCAGAACAGCCAGTGCCACGACAGGTGCTCGACGATCGGCCCGGCGCCGACGATGCCGACACCGGCGCCGACGCCGAAGATCGCCGACAGCAGGCCGACGGTGACGGCGACCTTCTCGCGGGGGAGCTCGTCGCGGACGATGCCGATGGACAGCGGCAGGATCGCGCCGGCGGCGCCCTGCATGGCGCGGGCGACGATGAGCACCGCGAGGTTCGGGGCGAGCGCCGCGAGCAGGGTGCCGGCAGCGAGCACGGCCAGGACGCCGATGAGGACGCGGCGCTTGCCGGCCATGTCGCCGAGGCGGCCGAGGATCGGGGTCAGCACGGAGGCCGACAGCAGGTATGCGGTCAGGATCCAGCTGATGTCCGCGGTCGAGGCGTTCAGGTCGCGGGCGATGGTCGACATCGCGGGCGCCACCAGCGACTGGAGCACCGCGAAGGCCAGGCCGCCCAGCGACAGGTAGACCACCAGCAGCGTGCTGTTGGCGTGCCGGGCGGTGGCCGGCGGTTCCAGGGTTCGCGTCATGAGGTCCTCGCGGAGCTATGTAAACGATTGCTGACTTGCCAAGTATGGGCGGCGCGCGAGCTAAGTCAACAATCGTTTACGTCACACCGGACGGCGTCTACCCTGGTGGCGTGACGAGTGAGGACGCGACCGGGGTGCGCCGCCGGGACGCCGCGGCGACCCGCCGGCTGCTGCTGGAGGCGGCCCGCCGCCGGTTCGCCGCGGACGGGTACACGGCCGCCACCGTGCGGGACATCGCCACCGACGCGGGCGTCAACGTCGCGCTCATCAACCGGTACTTCACGTCGAAGGAAGGCCTGTTCGAGGCGTGCCTGACGGGGGTTGGCGACGAGCTCGGCCGCACCGTCCGCGACGTGACGCTGGACCGGATCCCGCACGACATCGCGGCCCGCCTCGCCGGCCCGCACGCCGCCCAGCACCGCGCGCAGCTGCTCCTGCTGCTGCGCTCCTCTGGCGACGAGAAGGCCGAGGCGATCCGGGTCGACATCCTGCGCCGCTTCGCCGAGAAGATGACGGCGGCCGCCGGCCTGCGACCCGACGACGCCGGGATCCTGCGGGCCCAGCTGGCCCTGGCCGCGTCCATCGGCATCGCGCTGCTGCGCGCCTCGACCGCTCTCGAGCCGCTCGCCTCCGCCGGCCAGGACGACCTCGTCGGCCCCCTCACCGACATGTTCACGGCCCTCATGGCACCGCGCGACGCCTGAGTGTGCCACTTTGGCACACGATGGCTTGCTCGTGTGCCACGTGCGTGCCATAGTGGTGCCATGGACCTGAACTCGTATGTGGCCAACCTCGGGCGTGAGTTCGCCACCCTCGCCGAAGCCGGCGGGGAGGAGGCGCGTGCGGTGGTCGAGCGGCTGACCGGGCCGCTCGAGTCGGCGATCCGCATGACGCTGCTCGAGGCGCTGTCCGCGGCCGCCGACGAGATCACCCTCGACCTCGCGCCGGGCTCGGTGGAGCTGCGGCTGCGGGGCCGCGACCCGAACTTCGTCGTGACCCTGCCGCCCGCCCCGGCCCCGGCCCCGGTGGACGCCAAGACCACGACGGCGGCGGCGGACCTGGCGGCGGCCGAGCCGCTCCTCGCCGAGGACGGCCCGGCCGCACGGATCAACGTCCGGCTGCCCGAGCAGCTCAAGGCCGCGATCGAGGAGGCCGCCGCGAAGGAGGGCCGCTCGGTCAACGCCTGGCTGAGCCGGGCCGCCGCCGCCGCGCTCCAGCGGTCCGACCCGCGCGCCGAGCCCACCGCGGCCGCGCCGCAGGCCAGGCAGGCGCTCACCGGCTGGGTGCGGTAGCCCGCACCGTTTCGTCATCACCCGCGCTCCACCACCACTGAGCTGCGTAAACGGCTCACCTACCCATGATGTGGGGACCACCATGCCTGAATTCAGTACCCCCGAATCGATCTCTGTCACTGTCGAGCTGGGCGTCGGCGACGTGCGCATCGTCGCGAGCGACCGCACCGACACCGTCGTCGAGGTCCGCCCGAGCAACGACGCCGACGAGTCCGACGTGCAGGCCTCCAAGCAGGTCCGGGTCGACTACGCCGACGGCGTGCTGCGGGTGACCGGCCCGAGGTCGCGGCTGTTCGACTTCTCCCGCCGGACCAGGTCGGTCGACGTGTCGATCGAGCTGCCCAGCGGCTCGCAGGTGTCCACCGAGCTCCAGGTCGGCGGCGTCCGCGGCGACGGCCGGCTCGGCGAGTGCCGCGTGCGGACCGGCGCCGGCAACGTCTCGCTCGCGGACACCGGCCCGCTGCGCCTGGACACGGCGGCCGGGCACGTCACCGTCGGCGGGGTCGCCGGCAACGCCGAGATCCACACCGGCACCGGCAAGGTCCGCGTCGGCGACGTGCGGGGCACCGCCGTGGTCAAGAACTCCAACGGCGACACCACGATCGCGTCCGCCGCGGGTGACGTACGGGTGCGCAACGCCAACGGCGACATCGCCGTCGAGCGGGCCGGCGCGGGCGTCGACGCGAAGACCTCCAACGGCGCCATCCGCCTCGGCGAGATCGCCCGCGGCTCGGTCGTCCTCGGCACCGCGATGGGCGACCTGGAGATCGGGATCGCCGAGGGCACGGCCGCGTGGCTCGACGTCACCACCGGCTTCGGCCGCGTGCACAACCTGCTCGACAGCGCCACCAAGCCCGAGCCCACCGACGAGACGGTCGAGGTCCGCGGCCGCACCACGTACGGCGACATCACCGTCCGCCGCTCCTGACCTCTTTCGCAAATGGAGGAACCGCCATGTTCGACAGATGGGGCAAGTTCGTCGTCCGGCGCGCCTGGTGGGTCATCGCCGGCTGGCTCGTGGGCGCGGCGCTGATCATCGGCCTGCTGCCCGGCCTCTCCGACATCACCAGCGGCGACCAGGGCAGCTTCCTGCCCGACAGCTACGAGTCCGTGCAGGCGATCAACCTGGCCAAGGCCGCGTTCCCGGAGCAGGCCACGTCCACCGCGATCGTCGTGGTGAAGCGCGCCGACGGCGGGCCGCTGACCGCCGCCGACCAGACCCGGGTCGGCGCCCTCGCCACCGCGATCGACGGCGCGCACGTCGCCGGGATCGGCAAGGCGCAGACCGGCCCGCAGGCCGTCGCGCCCAACGGCCTGGTGCAGCTCGTCACCGTGCCCATCACCGCCGCCCTGACCGACGCGCAGGGGCAGCTGGACGCGGTGACCGGGACCCGCGACGTCATCAAGGCCGACCTCGCCGGCACCGGGCTCAGCGCCGGCGTCGCCGGGCAGGTGGCCCAGGTCGTCGACAACAACGACACGTTCAACACCGCGTTCGCGGTCGTCGGCGCCGCCACGTTCGCGCTGATCATCGTGCTGATCCTCATCATCTTCCGCAGCCCGATCGCCGCGCTGCTGCCGATCGTCGTCATCAGCGTGGTGCTGCAGGTGTCGTCGAACCTGATCGCGGCCGCCGGCAAGGCGTTCGGCTTCAACGTCGACCAGAGCCTGCAGACGCTGCTGCTGATCGTCCTGTACGGCATCGGCACCGACTACCTGCTGTTCCTGCTCTTCCGGTACCGCGAACGGCTGCGCGCCGGCGAGGACCGCAAGACCGCGATGGTGCACGCCGTCGCCCGGGTCGGTGAGGTCATCACCTCGGCCGCGGCCGCCGTCATCGTCGCCTTCCTGGTGCTGCTGCTGGCGAGCTTCGGCGGGTTCGGCTCGCTCGGCCCGGCGCTCGCCATCGCCGTCTTCGTCATGCTGGTCACCGGCCTGACCCTGATCCCGGCCCTGGTGAGCCTGATCGGCCCGGCGACGTTCTGGCCGTCGAAGGCGTGGCGGCGCGAGCCGAAGGGCACCGCGTTCCTGCGCATCGGCGCGGCGCTCGGCCGCCGGCCCGCGGTCGCGGCGATCGCCTCCGGCGCCGTGCTGGTCGCGCTCGCCGGCGGGGTCCTGCTGTACAAGGCGGACTACGACTTCGCGGCCGGCTTCCCGAGCACGACCGAGTCGGCGAAGGCCGCCGCCGACCTGGAGCGCGGCTTTCCGCAGGGCGCGCTGGACCCGACCGAGGCGTACCTCACCACCGGCGACGGCAGCCGGCTCACCCCCGCGCAGCTCGACCAGTTCGGCGCCGCCGCCGCCAAGGTCGCCGGGGTCGGCGGCGTCCAGCCACCGGTCACCGCGGCCGGCGGGACCGTGGCCCGCTTCGCCCTGCTGCTGTCGGTCAACCCGGCCTCCAACGAGGCGATCGACCTGGTCCACGACCACCTCCGCGCCGACCTGCACGCCGTCGCGCCGCCCGGCACGAAGGTCCTCGTCGGCGGCACCACGGCGATCTACGCGGACATCAACGCGGCCAACAATCGCGACCTGTCGGTGATCCTGCCCGTCGCGGCCCTGCTCATCGCGGTCATCCTCGGCCTGCTGCTGCGCAGCGTCGTCGCGCCGCTCTACCTGGTGGTCGCGGTGCTGCTCAACTTCGCCGCCACCCTCGGCGCCGCGATCTACCTGTTCCAGAGCCTCGCCGGGCGGCCGGGGGTGACGTTCCAGCTGCCGATCGTGCTCTACCTGTTCGTCCTGGCGATCGGCACCGACTACAACATCCTGATGATCGCCCGCCTGCGGGAGGAGGCGCGGGCCGGCAACGAGCCCCGGGCCGCCGCGGCGCTCGCCGTCCGGCACGCCGGCCCGTCCGTCGCCGCGGCCGGCCTGATCCTCGCCGGCACGTTCGCGGTCCTCGCCCTCGCCCCGGTGTCGTTCCTGCGGCAGATCGGGTTCTCGGTGGCGGCCGGCATCCTGCTGTCGGCGTTCGTGATGTCGATGTTCCTGGTGCCGGCGCTGACCGCGCTGCTCGGGCACGCCGCCTGGTGGCCGGGGCACGGCGACGCCGCCCGGACCGCCGCCGTCGACCTCGGCAAGCGCCAGGAGGCGCCGGCCGGGTCGCACTGACCAGGAAGGCCGCGAACGGCAGCGGCGGCACCGCCCCGGACCCGACCGTCCGGGGTGGTGCCGCCCTGTTGCCGTCGTCGACGCGGGGGTCAGTCGTCGTCGACGGCGACGCCGTGCAGGGTGGCGAGTCCGGCGAGGCCGTGGTCGTACCCCTGACCGATCGCCCGCAGCCGCCACCGGCCGTCGCGCCGGTAGACGGTGGCGAGCAGCAGGCTGCGTTCGGTGGTGGCCGCGTCGAGGGTGGCGCGGGCGTGGGTGGCGCCGTCACCGGCCCGCGCGACGAACTCGACGGGTCCGAGGTCCCCGAACGTGTGCGTGCCGGTGATGGCGGCGGCGAGCACGATCCGGGTGACGTCCTCGGGGATCCGGCCGAGCCGGACGTCGACGAGCGCCTCGTGCGGCACGTCGAGGGTCAGCTCCACCGACCCGTCCGCCGCGGCGGGCTGGTTGTAGAAGACGAAGTCGGCGTCGGCGCGGACCTGCTCGTCCTGGTCGGTGAGGAACGCGACCACGTCCACCTCGGCGCCCGCGCCCGCCGGCCAGCTGACGGCGACCGTCCAGTCCTCGACGTCGTCGGGCAGGTCGATGACGGCGCCCCGGGACAGGACCACTGCCGCGGCCGGCGGCGGCTCGACCACCGCGGCGTCGGGTGCGGCGGCCGGCGGTTCGAGGGCGTCCGGGGTGCGGACGGGCAGGGCGAGGGCGGTGGCGGTGGCCCAGCGGCGGTCGTTGTCCGCGCCGGGGAGGGCCACGACGCCGTTGACCCGGGCCGTCAGGTTGACCGCGGCGATCCCGCCCAGGTCGGCGATCCGGTTGCGGACCTCCGCCGCCTCGGCGTGGGTGCCGCCGAGCACGAGCAGGCACCGCCCGGCGAGCGGCCCCGCCGGTGCGGCGGCCCGCTGCGACGGCACGCCGGCCCGGGGGCGGTCCGCCGGCTTCGGCGTCCCGGGCTCCACGTCCGCCAGCAGCGACGCGAACGTGGCCTCGGAGACGACCGGCACGGCGTACATGGCGGCGGCGCGCAGCTTCGAGGTGGCGGCGGTCGCGTCGTTGGTGACGAGCAGGCCGGTCCTGCCGCTGACGGTGTTCATCACGTCGAGCCCCGCCTCGGTCGCGCGGGCCGCGAGGGCGTCCCGGGCCGTCGCGGTGCTCCCGGTGATGGCGACCTTCGCGCCCTGGATCAGGCGGCGGCCCTGCGTCCAGCGGCCCGGCCACGCCCACGGGCAGACGGGTCGCGGCAGCCGGGCCGGGTAGACCGGGTCGGCGGCGGCCGGGTCGCAGGCGCTCAGCGGCAGCTCGACCGCGAGGGTGTCGGCGGCGGCGAGGCTGTGCCGGAGGATCTCGGTGAGGACCCGGGTGTCGTCCTCGGCGTCGTGCGGCCGGGCCTGCGTCACGCCCCAGTGCGCGGCGAGCGCCGCCAGGGACAGGCTCGCCGTCGGCAGGTCGAGGCGGCGGCTCAGCGCGAGCGTGCACAGCCGCTGGCTGACCGGGAGGCGGTGCACGGCCCGGTGCGCCTCCGCGGCCAGGAACTTCCAGTCGAACGCGGCGTTGTGCGCGACCAGCACCCGCCCGTCGAGCAGCCGCGCGAGGTGCCCGACGACCGCGTCGAAGCGGGGCGCGCCGGCGAGGCGCTCGCGCGTGATCCCGTGGACGTGCACCGGGCCGGGGTCGCGCCCGGGGTCGACCAGGGTCGACCAGACCTGCCCGAGGGTCCCGTCGGACTCCATCTGCGTGACGGCGATCTGCAGCACCCGGTCGCCGGGCGCGTGCAGGCCGGTCGTCTCCACGTCGACGACGGCGTACCGCAGCGGGTACCGCGTCGCCGCGCTGGCCGGCAGGGTCAGCATGACCGTCACAACAGGGTCCTTCCGGTGGGCGGGAGGCGATTGTGAACCCACCGCGCCGCGGAACCCGGCCGCACCGCGCGGCGTGTCGCCGACCCGCGCCGAACGGTGGCGCGCCGGCGGGCGGAACGGTCACCCGCCATGCCCCGAACGGCGGTGGCGGTGGTGACGGCATGCGTTACCGTGCGGGAGGTGCAGAACGAGATCGTCGCGGTCACCGTCTATCCCCGGCAGGCCCGCGTCACCCGGCGCGGCCAGGCCACCCTCGAGGCCGGCGAGCAGCTCGTCGAGATCGGCCCGCTGCCGATGGGCATGGACACCGACTCGGTCCGGGTCAGCGGGCGCGGCCCGGCGACCGTCCTCGGCGTCGACGTGGTGCTCAAGCGCCACGCCGAGCCGTCCGACGGCACCGTGACGGCCGTCCAGGAGGAGCGGCGCGCGCTCGAGGACGAGCTGGCCGAGATCGCGGACACCGAGACGGTCCTGCGGCAGCGGCAGGCGTTCCTGACGACCCTCGGCGAGCGGGCCAGCGGCGCCTACGCGCGGGCCCTCGCCACCGGCGACGCCGCCGCGGAGACGGTCACCGCGTTCACCGCCACGATGGGCGGTGAGCTGTCGTCGGTCCTGGCCGGCGTCCGCGACCTGCAGCGCCGGCGCACCCGGGCCGCCGACCGGATCGCCGCCCTGGACCGGCAGCTGCTGGACCTGTCGGGCAAGCGGGAGCCGGACGCGCACTACGCGGTCGTCGCGCTCGCCGTGTCGGCGGCCGGGCCGGTCCAGCTGGACCTGTCGTACCAGGTGCCCGACGCCGGCTGGCGCTCCACCTACGACGTGCGGCTCACTGGCGAGACGCTGCGCCTGACCTGGTTCGGCCTGGTCGAGCAGCACACCGGCGAGGACTGGCCGGAGTGCGAGCTGGCGCTGTCGACGGCCCGCCCGTCCGGCGTCGTCGGGATCCCCGAGCTGCAGCCCTGGTACCTCGACCTGCTGATGCCGCCACCGCCGAGGCCGCCGATGCAGTCGTTCGCGGCTTACGGCGCCGCGCCCGGTGGCGCTCCCGCGCCCGCGATGGCCCCGGCGCCCCGCGCGATGGCGAAGGAGCAGTTCGACGGGTTCGCGGAGGTCGAGATCGCGCAGGCCAGGGTCGAGGAGGGGCCGGTCGCGGCCACCTACCGCCCGGCCCGCGCGGTCCCGGTGCCCGCCGACGGCACCACGTCCCGCGCGACGGTGCTGGTGCTCGACCTCGGCAGCCAGCTCGACCACGTCGTCGCGCCGTCGCACTCCATCGACGTGCACCTGCGGGCGAAGGTGACCAACACGTCGCAGCACACGCTGCCGCCCGGGCAGGCGGCCGTCTTCCACGAGGCCGACTTCGTCAGCAAGACCGCCCTGTCGACGTGGGCGCCCGGGGAGGAGCTGGAGCTGGCGCTCGGCCTCGACGACCGGGTCCGGGTCGAGCGGGAGCTGACCCGCCGCACCGCGACCAAGGCGACGCTGGGCTCCAGCCGGCGCCGCGAGGTCGAATACCGCACCACCGTCGGCAACTACACCGGCCGCCCGGTGCGGATCACCGTGCTCGACCAGGTGCCGGTCGCCCGCCACGACACGATCACCGTCAGGGAGACCGTCCTGGAGCCGTCGCCGGCGGAGCGCACCGACCTCGGCGTCCTCACGTGGCGCCTGGTCGTGCCCGAGGGGCAGAGCCAGACGGTGCGGCTCGGCTACCGCGTCGAGACCGCCAAGGGCGCCGAGCTGTCGGGCTGGCGCGAGTAGCGACCGCCGGGGCGGCGCAAGTAGCGGGGGAGAGCGCGGCAGGGGCCCGCCGATGTACAGTGCACTGGGTGGTCACTTCGATGACTTCCGCCCCGCCGCTGCGTGCTTACGACTTCCGGTACAAGCGCAATATCGCTGAGCTGCACTATCGCTATGTCCTGAACCCGGCCTCACCGCACCGCGACTGGGCGCTGCGGGAGATCATCCAGCCGGCGTTCCGCGCGCTGCACCGCGAGTACGGCGTGACCGCCGAGCCCCTCGCCTTCGGCAAGCTGCCGCAGGAGCGGCCGGGCGGCGTCACGTATGTCATCTACGGGCCGACGAACCCGCTGCTGATGTCGCCGGAGGAGCAGCACTACCTCGCGGCGCTCGCCGCGACCGGCGCCAGGACCAACATCATCTCGGCGTACCCGCTGACCGAGACGCACGAGGACCGGCCCGACTACGCCCTGGCCCGCACCGTCGTGCCTCAGCTGTGCGACGCCCTCGACATCAACGCGATCTACCCCGACCACCTCGACCTGGCCCGGGGGCTGCGCACCAACACGTGGCAGGACGTGCACGCCAACGCGATCGGTGAGACGGTCCGGGTCAAGTACCACCCGACGCAGAGCGTCGACCCGGGCGACCGGGCCGTGCTCGACCGGCTGCGCGTGCGGCACGCCGGGGAGGTCGCGGAGCTGGCCCGCATCCACCGCGACCACCACCTGTGGCAGCGCAAGCCCTACACCGACGGCTCGATCATGTTCACGCACGACGGGCACTGGCTGGTGTCCCAGACGGTCACCGACAAGTCGCGGATGACCGCCGCCGACTACGACCTGATCACCTCGTTCGACGAGGGGACGCAGAGCCTCACCTACACGGGGGAGCGCCTGCCGAGCTCCGACGCGCCCGAGTTCCTGATGCTGAGCGGCCTGATGGCCATGCAGGGCCGGCGGCCGCGGCTCCTCGTGCACTTCCACCACCGGGAGCTGACCCGCGGGCGGCGCCACCGTGACCTCGTCTCCGACACGCGGATCGAGGGCGGGCGCTTCGCCGCGGGCCGGCAGTTCTTCCGGGAGCTGCGGCAGAAGTCGACGAACTGGTTCATCATCCGCGAGCACGGCATGGTGTGGACCGGCGACTCGGTCGTGGAGTTCGAGGACTACGTCCGCTCCGTCGTGTCGGCCACGACCTGACGGCGGCGGAGGGTGCCGAGCGTGCGCCCCTTCACGAGCGCTGCGGCACCGCCTCCGCCGGCTCGGTCCGGGTCGCCGCCGTGACCTCGTGCCGGCGGGCCAGGAACAGCATCGGCAGCGCCATCACCTGCAGCAGGCCGCCCAGCACGAACGAGGTCGGGTAGCCCCACAGGTCGGCGGCCCGGCCCAGCCCCGGCTGGGTCACCACGCCGCCGCTGCTGGCGACGAGCGAGTCGAACGACAGCACAGTGGCCCGCCGGTCCGACGGCAGCAGGCCGTTGAGGTACGCCTGCCGCGACGGCAGGATCGCCGCGGACACCATGCTGTGCAGCGCGAGGAGGGCGATCGCGAGCGGTACACCACCCGCCAGCCCGAACCCGGCGAGCAGCGCGCCGTTGAGCGCCACCCCGGCGATGACCACCGACATCCGCCACCGGAACAGCGACTGGAACGCCATCGCGAGCAGGCCGCCGACGGTCTGCGCCGCGGCGTTGGCGGCCGCCGCGATGCCGAGCAGGCCGTAGGCGCGCCTGTCACCGGCGAGCTGCAGCAGGTAGGGCTTCATGGTGAACGCGACGTAGTAGCCGACCCCGGCGGCGACCATCGAGCCGAGCATGACCCAGCGCACCGCCGGCCGCCCCCAGCCGTGCCGCACCGACTCCGTCAGCACCCGCCGGACGTCCTTCACCGGCCCGCTGCCCCGCCGGGGTGTGAACCCGATGTCGTGCATGACCCGCCACGCGACCACGGTGAGCGTCAGCAGCAGCGCGGCCCGGACGAGGAACGGGACGCCGACGTCGGTCGCCTGCGCCACGTACGCGCCGCCGAGCGAACCGGCGAGGGTGCCGATCCCGGCCGCCACCTGCCCCCGCGCGAACACCTGCTCCAGCCGGCCGTCGTACCGCAGGTGGTGCAGCGCGTCGACCAGCCACGCCTCGGTGGCGCCGGAGAAGAACGTGAAGCCGACCGCGAGGACGACCGACACCCCCGCCCATACCCACACCCCGGCGTGCAGGCGCCAGGCCAGCCAGTACAGCAGCGTCGTGACCGCCAGGGTGCCGCCGCCCAGCAGGTACGACGCCCGCCGCCCCCACGTGTCGGCGATCGACCCGGTGGGGATCTCGAACACGGCGTAGCCGAGCGTGAAGCACGCGTTGGCGGCGAGGGCCTCGGTGTTGCTCAGCCCCGCCTCGAACAGCAGCAGCGAGTTGATGCCCCAGATGAACGTGACGGCGAGGGTGTTGAGCAGCACCAGTGTGAGGTAGAGGCGGCGCACGTGGCGGCTCGTCACGGCCATGGCGGCAGCTTACGGCCTGAGACCCGTCTATGTGGAGGTTTGTCGATGAGGGAGCGCCTCGGCCACGGAGCGCGGTCGGGTCCCGAGCGTCCCTTGGCTACAGTCATGGTCATGGGGAGTGAGTGGGGGAGTGACACGGCCGCGGGCACGCCGGTGGACCCGGTCGGCGCGGCCGAGGGCACGGCGGAGAGCACGGCGGCGGACGGGGCCGGTGACGGCGCCGGGGACGGCGCCGGGGACGGCGACGGCTGGCAGCCGCGGTCGCGGGTCGGTGCCGTGGTGGCGGCGCTGCTCAACGGGGACCACGACGCGGCCGAGCAGGTCGCCGACGAGTCGCAGGAGCACGACCGGCACGCCGACAAGGACCCCGAGGTCCTGGCCGCCGCGATCCGGCTCGCCGTGTGCAGCCTGTTCGACGAGGACACCCCGCCCGACGCGATCGCCGACTACGTCGCGGTCATGGCCCGCGACGTCGAGGTCGACCAGGACGCGGCGGTGGCGCTCATCCGCGCCCAGCTCGGCCACGAGGACGAGATCCGCGCGTTTCCGGAGCAGGTGGTGATCGACACCACATGGTCGGTGTTCGGGTACCTGTGCGAGCAGCGCCTCGGCCGGGAGGACTCCCTGGAGCTGATCGCGCAGGCCGAGGCGGAGACGCTGTAACGGCCGGTCGGCCATCAGTCACCGAACGGCGGATCTCAATCCCGGCCGCCTGTGCCAACATCAACTTCCGTGGATGCTGAGACGCGGATCGTCGTGCGGTTCGAGGGGCCCGGCGCCGGTGCCGGCCCCCTCGCCTGGGGGCAGCGGCAGGTGTGGGCGGCGATGGTCGAGATCGACTCGTCGATGAGCATGGGCGGTGCGATGCCCGTCACCGGCGGGCGGACCGCCGAGGACTACGCGGCTGAGCTGCGCTTCTTCATGTGCCGCTACGCGGCGATGCGGACGCTGCTGCGCTTCGCGGACGACGGGACGGTGACGCAGGAGGTGTCCGGCTCCGGCGAGACCGCCCTGGTGGTGCTCGACGCGGCCGATGACGACGACCCGGCGGCGGTCGCCGAGGACCTCGCCACCCGGTGGCGGGAGCGCAAGTTCGACTACGAGCGCGAGTGGCCGCTGCGCATGGGCGTGGTCCGGCAGCACGGCGCCGTCACGCACGTGGTGGCGCTGATGTGCCACATCGCCGCCGACCTCGGCGGGGTCGCCGTGATGATGCGGGAGCTGGCCGGGCGGGACCAGGTCACCGGCGAGCCGGCCGGCCCCTACGAGGCGCCCCAGCCGCTCGACCTGGTCCGCCTCCAGCAGGAGCCGGCGATGACCCGGCAGACCGCCGCGGCGATGCGCTACTGGGAGTCGCACCTGCGCGCCATCCCGGCGTCGATGTTCGACGCCCCCGCCGACCGCGGGGCGCCGGTGTTCTGCCGGCTGCGGTGGCGGTCCCGCGCCATGCACCTGGCCGCCGAGGCGGTGTCGGCCCGGCTCGGCGCCGACCCGGCGTGGGTGCTGCTCGCCGCCTTCGCCGCCGGCCTCGAACGGCTGCGGCCCGGCACCGGCCCGTTCGTCGCGATCAACATCATCAGCAACCGCTTCCGGCCGGCGCTGCGCGACGTGGTCAGCCCGATCACCCAGGACGGGCTGTGCGTCCTCGACGTCGCCGGGGTGAGCCCCGACGAGGCGATCGCCCGGGCCCGGACGGCGTCGATGAGCGCGTCGAAGTACGCCTACTACGACCCGGCGGCCCGCGCGGCGCTCACCGAGCGGGTCAGCCGGGAGCGCGGCGAGGAGCTCGACCTCACCTGCATCTACAACGACCGGCGCACGCCCCGGCCGGCCGGCCCGGCGGCGCCGGTGCCCGCCGAGACGCGGGTGTTGTCGGAGGAGCCGCTGCGGTCCCTGGGGCCGAAGCTCATGATCGTCGTCGAGGACGTGCCGGACGTGGTCCAGCTGACCGTCGACGTCAAGACCCAGTTCCTGTCCCTGCCGGACCTGCGGGCGCTGCTGCACGAGATGGAGGCGTTCGTCGTGGACGCCGCCGGCCAGCCGGTGGCGTAATCCGCGCGGGAACGGGCACTGACCCGCATGCCTTACATCACCGTCGGGACGGAGAACGCCGGCCCCATCGACCTGTACTACGAGGACCACGGCGCCGGCCGCCCGGTCGTGCTGATCCACGGCTTCCCGTTCAACGGCGCCACCTGGGAGAAGCTGTCGATCCCGCTGCTGGCGAGCGGGCACCGGGTGATCACGTACGACCGCCGCGGCTTCGGCAACTCGTCGCAGCCGTCGACCGGCTACGACTACGACACGCTCGCCGCCGACCTCGACGCGCTGATGACGAAGCTCGACCTGCGCGACGCCGTGCTCATCGGTCACTCGATGGGCACCGGGGAGGTGACCCGCTACCTCGGCACCCGTGACTCCCGGCGGGTGGCGCGGGCGGTGCTGCTCGCGCCGCTCGCGCCGTTCCTGCTCAAGACCGCCGACAACCCCGAGGGCGTGGACCGCAGCGTGTTCGACGGCATCCAGGCCGCGATCCTGGAGGACCGCTTCGCGTACCTCACGAAGTTCTGCGAGGCGTTCTTCAACTGGGACGAGAACCGGGGCACGCTGGTGAGCGAGGAGGCGTTCCGGGCACACTGGGAGATCGGCGCGCGGGGCTCCGCGAAGGGCACCCACGACTGCGTCGCCGCCTGGCTGACCGACTTCCGCCCCGACCTGCCGCGCATCGACGTGCCGGTGCTCATCGTGCAGGGCGACCAGGACCGCGTCCTGCCCTACGCGGCGACGGGCGGGCGCCTGCAGCCGATGCTGCCCGACGCCCGCCTCATCACGCTGCGGGGTGCCCCGCACGGCATTCCGTGGACCCACCCGAAGGAGGTGGTGGCGGCGACGATGGAGTTCATCGGCGCCACCGCCATGACGCACGCCTGAAGGGTCGTGCCGGGCCTTACCGAAGGGCCCGGCACGACCCGGTCATCAGCAGGCGCCCTGGTCCTCCCAGACGCCCCACTGGCCGGTGGTCGTCGGGTTCTCGCCCTGCGTCCACCACTTCGCGCGGTACTTGCGGCCGCTGTACTGCACGACCGTGTTGCCGCTGTACGCCGCGCCCGCGTTCCACACCGGCAGGCCCGCGCACCCGGCGCCCGTGGACGTGCTCGGCGACGTGCTCGGGCTCCTGCTCGGCGACGTGCTCGCGCTGGGCGAGGTGCTCGGGGACGTGCTCGGGCTCTTGCTCGCGCTCGGCGAGGCGGTCGGGGACGTGCCGGAGCAGACGCCCTGGTCGACCCAGACCGCGTTGGTGCCCGGGGTGTCACCCTGCGTCCACCACTGCGCCTTCCACGTGTGGCCGTTGTGCGACACCAGGTTCCCGCCGGTGTACACCGTGCCCGCCGCCCACGGCGGCGCCGTGCAGGTGCCGGTCGACGGGTTGCCCGAGACGGTGGGGGAGACGGTCGGCGCGGTGCCGCCGCGGCCGTAGTCGGCGGCGAGCGCGTAGGTCTGGCCGCCGATGGTGAGCGTGAAGTTCGACGGGCCCGAGATCGGCAGCTGGTAGTTGAGCGTCACCTCGGCGTAGGAGCCCGCGGCGATCGCCGGCACGTTGAGCCGCACCCGGTGGAAGTCGCCCTTGAGGCCGCCGACGTTGCTGCCGGTGTGGCCGGTCGACACGGTGGTCAGCGCCCAGCCGGACTGCTGGCCGAGGTTGCCGGGCGCGGTGGTCGGGTAGTCGAACTCCAGCTGCGAGCCGGCCGGGATCGCCGCACCGGTGTTGTTGATCAGCCGCAGCTCGGGGTTGATCGGGTAGTTGTTGTCACCCAGCGCGAACCCGCCCATCTGCACCCCGACGTTGAGCGTCTGCGTCGGCAGCGTGATGTTGGCCTTCTTCGCGCCGTACGGTGCGGCGGTCTTGAACTTGTCGTAGAGCAGGTTCGTCAGCGTGTTGCCCATGTACCACTCGTTGCGGGCCGCGTCCCACGCGTAGTCGCCGGCGAGCTCCCAGATCATGACGCCGCCGATGCCCTTGTTCACGACGTAGTCGGCCTTGGTACCGAGCGACTGGTCGTCCTCGGTGGACAGGAACACCTGCTTCTGCGCGTTCCACAGCCACGGCGCGACGAGGGCGCTGGAGTAGTTGCGGGTGTACGTGCCGGTGATGCGGTCCTCCGGGTCGGTGGCCGGGGTCAGCCCGTAGGCCTCCAGGTAGTCACCGGCCCGCCCCTCCTGCAGGTTCTTCGCGTGCCACATCGGGTTGGCGCCGGCCGGCACCTCGGCGTTGAGCTCTTCGTCGTGCCACAGGTTGTCGATGCCGACCGCGCCGTTGCCGCACGGGGTCGTCGAGCCGATGGCCCCGCCGGTGCCCGCCGGGCACTTCGTCTGGTCGGGCAGCGCCGCGCGTCCCCACAGGCCGTTGGTGCCGCCTGTCACGCCGCGCCAGCCCCGGGTGTAGTACGGGACGCCGATGTTGATCCGGCCGGACTGCATCGCGCCGCGGAAGTAGTGGTACGCCCAGTCCGTGTTCAGGTAACCGATGTTGGAGTACGCGCCGTACACGCCGCCCTGGGACAGCTCGGCGTCGTCGCCGTTGTCGTACAGCGCCGCGTTCGGGCCGACGAAGTGGTTCCACGAGCCGTGCAGGTCGTAGGACATGATGTTGACGTAGTCGAGGTACTGCAGCGCCTGGTAGGACTCCAGGCCGCGCAGCAGCCAGCCGGAGGCGGGCGCGGCGACGGTCACCATGTAGTACTTGCCGTCCGCCGCGGCGGCCGCGTCGAGCTTCTCCCGCAGCGTCTTCATCAGCAGGTGGTAGGAGGCGTTGAGCCCGGCCCGCTTCGCGTCCGCCTGGGCGAAGTCGAGCGGGTTGCCGGCCTTCGCGTTCGACGTCGGGTACTCGTAGTCGATGTCGACGCCGTCGAAGCCGTACGTGCGCAGGAACGTCACGACCGAGTCGGCGAAGGTGTTGATGCCGGCGGTGTTGATGCTGTTGTCGGCGTTGGTCGTCATCCGGTAGAAGCCGCCGGAGTCGACCCGGTCGCCGTTGTCGTTGAAGAACCCGCCGGTCTCGGCCCAGCCGCCGACGCTGATCAGCGTCTTGACCGCCGGGTGCTGCTTCTTGAACTTGTTGAGCAGGTTGAAGTGGCCGGTGTAGGAGTAGGCCGGGTCCATCTCCGCGCCGGCGACGCCGGGCCACGTCATGTTCGTCGCCGCGTTGTTCGCCGCCGTCGGCGTGCCGACCGAGATCTTGTTGGCGCCGTCGACGTGCGCGAACGCGTAGTTGATGTGGGTGATCTTGTCCCACGGGATGTTGCTGGCCAGGTACGCGGGCGCGCCGTTCTTGCCGGTCCGCCAGCTGGTGAAGTAGCCGATGATCCGGCGGCCGTGGTCGGCGCCCAGGTTCTCCCGGCCGTTGGTGTCGTAGACCTTGCAGTACGGCACGGTGACGCCCGCGGTCGGGTAGAGCCCGTCCGGGCGGCAGGCAGCGTGGTCGACCTCCGCGTTGGCGGTGGTCACGAAGAACGCCGCGGACGCGGCCACGAGGGCCGCCGTCGCGGCGGACAAGAGGTGCAGGGTGCGTCGTCGCATAGAACCCTCCGCCAACCGTTAATAAAGTTAACAGTAAAGTGTCCTAGATGTATAACGGCATCGACGAGGGTGCGCAAGAGCCAGCCTTAGCAGAGCCTTAGTACGCGACTTATTTCTTTCGTTTACTGTTTGACTGCGCTGTACAGGTTGCGCATCGCGAGGATCGAGGACCGGACCTCCTGGAGCAGCTCGGTGGTCGCCAGGGGGCGCCCCCACTCGGCCGTCGCGAGGTCGTCCATGCCGATGGTCTCGATGCCGCAGCCGTACGTGAGGCCGAGCAGCCGGACCGCGTCGCAGTGCTGGTGCCGCACGTAGGGGTCGTTGGTCACCAGCAGCACCCGGTCCGTCCGCAGGGGCCTGCTGACGTGCTCGGCCCAGCCGATCAGGGTGCAGGCGGTGCTGGCCCGCAGCGGGAGCCGGGTCGACGCGGCCGCCAGGACGTGGATGCCGCCGTCCGGCCACGTCTGGTGCCACCAGCCGTCGCCGGTCTCGGTCCTCGCCGGCTCCGGCAGGTCGAGGAACCGGCGCAGCGCGGCCGTCATCATGTCGGCCTCGGTCTCCAGCTCGCCGAGGCCGAGGCGGAGGCCTTCCCGGTGCTCCCGGTCGTCGCGGTGCCGCAGGCTGCCCAGCCCGGCGACGGTCGCGGCCGTCGTGCCGCCGCGGAGCAGCCTCGCCGTGAAGTCGACGCGGCCGAGGGTGACCCGGATGCCGCCGCCGAGGACGACGACGTGGTCGTAGTGCTCATGGACGGGCTTCGGGCGGCCGCCGTTGCCGAGGGCGTGGATGAGGTCGCGGATCCGCTCGTCGTCCGCGCCGTAGCCGACGCGGGCGGTGTCGAACCGCTCCTTCGTCCCGGCCCTGAAGTCCCAGACCTTCGAGAATTCCGTGACGTGGTCCAGCGCCTCCCGCGCCGGCGCGTCGGGCACCGCACCACCGAACCTGGCCACGAGCTCGCGCATCTGGGGCGAGGCGACCCAGGCCTCGATCGCGGCGGACGGATCCGTCCCGCCGGGCTCGCACGGCGGCAGCGGGAACGGCTCCATGCCGGCGAAGCCTACCTTCTCCAAAGTGGACGGTCGGGAGTATGACGCGATGATCGACTGCGAGATACCGTGTCGCTACGCTCACGCCCCGGAGGTGGCCCCGCATGACGACCGCAGCACTTGCCCGCGGTGCGAACACCGCGATCGACGAGACGGCGGTCACGGCCCTCGTGGCCTGGCGCGCCGGCGCGACCGTCGACGCGTGCGCGCTGCTGGTCGGCGAGGGCGGCAAGGTGCGCGGCGACGCCGACTTCGTCTTCTACAACCAGCCGCGGGACGCCACCGGCGCGGTGTCGCTCAGCGCCGACGGCCCGCGCGCGGCGACCCTCGCGGTCGACCTGGCCCGGGTCCCCGCGGACGTGGCGAGCGTCGTCATCGCGGGGTCGATGGACGACGGCACGTTCGACACCGTGCCCGGCCTCGAGGTCACCGTGAAGGGCCGCCGCGGGCAGGTCGTCGCGCGGTTCCCCGTCCGCGACGTGGAGCCGGTCACCGCGATGGTGTTCGGCGAGTTCTACCGGCGGCAGGGCAGGTGGAAGTTCCGCGCCGTCGGGCAAGGCTGGTCCTCCGGCCTCGCGGGCCTGGCGACCGACTACGGCGTCTCGGTCGACGCTGACGACTCCGTCGCCGAGGCGTCGGGTGCGTTGCCGGCGGAGCGCCCGCGCCCCGACTGGTACGTCGCACCTCATGACCCTTCGCTGCTGCGGTGGTGGAATGGCACCGAGTGGACGATGCAGACGGTTCCGCTCATCCACGACACGCCGGCGGTCTGCGGCCGGTGCGGCGGGCCGAAGTACCGCAGCTACGCCGGCATACCGTCCACCTGCCGCCGGTGCGACCCCGAGATCGCCAACGTGCTCAACGTGTGGCGGGCCAGGGCGACCCGGGTCCTCGCCGCCACCGGCACGGCCGAGCCGGCCTGGTCGGAGCTGTGGGCCGAGCTGCGCTACCACCGGGTGCGCGAGGACGCCGGCCGCGAGACGCTGCGCCCCGTCGCCCTGCACCACCTGCACCAGCTGCTGACGTTCGCGTTCGCGGACGAGGTGATCGAGCAGCACGAGATGGACGCCTTCGACGACGCGGTCCGCGCGCTCGGCGTCGTCGACCCCGCGATCAGCCAGATGCGCCGCCGGCTGCGGCGCGGCCTGGAGCTCGGGCTGATCAGCGGCGGCGAGGTGCCCCGGGTCACCTCCAGCACCCTGCACCTCGACGCGGAGGAGATCCTGCACCTGGAGGTGCCGGCGACGCGGGTACGGCAGCTGGCCAGCGGCACGAAGCGCGACGGCGGCCGGCTGATCGTCACCAACACCAAGCTGCGCTTCGTCGGCGACAGCGCCGGCTCCGACCTCGTCTGGGCGAAGGTCATCGAGGCGCGCCCCGAGTACAGCACCGTCGTCGTCGCCGCGACCACCTCCCGGGGCGGCGGCACGTACGAGGTCGGCGACCCCGAGTACGTGGCCGCCGTGCTCACCGGGGTGCTGCGCGTGGCGAAACGCACCGCGGTGGCGCCGGCGCAGCGCGACTCCCGCTCCGTGTCGCCGGCGATCCGGGCCGAGGTGTGGCGCCGCGACGGCGGCGCGTGCGTGGAGTGCCAGGCCACCGAGTACCTCGAGTTCGACCACGTCATCCCGTGGAGCCGCGGCGGCGCGACCAGCGTCGGCAACCTGCAGCTGCTGTGCCGCCGCTGCAACCTCGCCAAGGGCGCCCGGATCTAACTTTCCTGGATTTCTTCAGCTGCGCTGGATTTCGAGGGCCTGCCAGGTCGCGAGGTCTTCGATCTCCTTGTCGACCGCTGCCCTCGTCTCGGCGTCGAACGGCTCGTCCTCGTGGACCGCGTTGATCCGCAGGACACGCTGCTTCCGGTCCGCGGTGGCGTCGAGCTTGCCGACGAGCCGGTCGCCGACCAGGATCGGCAGCGCGTAGTAGCCCCACCGGCGTTTCGCCGCCGGCTTGTACATCTCCAGGCCGTAGTCGAACCCGAACAGCTCCAGGGTCCGCTTCCGGTCGTGGATGAGCCGGTCGAACGGCGACAGCAGCGCGGCCCTGCCCTCGAAGGGCTCGCCCAGGCGCTCCAGCTGCGCCGGGTCGACCCGCCAGACGCCCTTGACCCCCTCGACCACGGCCGGCTCGCCGACGTCGCCGACGCCCCACGGCTCGATCGGCACCTCGGTCGTCTTCGCCCGCGCGACGCCCAGCGCCCGCAGCCGCCGCTCGCCCCGCAGCCGGACCACCTCCTCCGCCGGCACCGGCGGGTGGTCCGGGTACACCCGCCCGGCAAGGTCCCACAGCCGGTCCCGCCCCTGCCGCCCCGCGACCGCCACCTCACCGCACGCCGCCATCAGGTCGAGCAGCCGGATGACGTTCTGGTCGTTGGTCCAGCCCGTCGACGCCCACGGCATCGCGCACGTGTCGGGGATGGCCCGCGACGGCAGCGGCCCCTCCGCCGTCAGCCTGGCGAGGATGTCCTTCCGGCACGCGTCGTTGGCCCGCATCCACTCCGGGTGCCGCCGGTACTTGAACGCCCCGGGCGCGTCGTCGCGGCGCAGCGCCATCTCCGCCGTGTACAGCGCCAGGTCCTCCGCCGGCCGGACCGTCGCCGCCAGCTCGATCAGCTCCCTGCGCTGCAACGCCCCGACCAGCTCCGAGGGCGCGTACCCGCCGGCGCCGAGCCTGCTCCACGCCACGAGGTCCGCGGTCGGCGCGATGGCGGCGGTCGGGTCGATCTGCAGCAGCGCCAGGTGCCGCACCGTCTCGAGCAGCCCCGCCGGCCGCTCGCCGCCCAGCAGCTGCGCCCGCACGGCGATCCGCCGCGCCTCAACGATCGAAATCCGGTGCGTCGTCACCCTGCGAGGCTAGCCCTTTCGATCTTGGCTACCCCTCCTGGGTGGCTTCTCTCGCATGGCCGCCTGCGCCACCACGCTGGTCGGCGCGGCTGCCCGGTAGGCACCGCCTCGTCGATGCCGCCGGCAGGTAGGCGCCGCCTCGTCGATGCCGCCGGCCGGTGGACGCCGCTGCCCCGGTGGGCGCCGCCGCACTGATGAGCGTCGCCGGTCGATAGGCGCTGCCTGCCCGGTGAACGCTGTCGCGCGGGTGGGCGCGCTGCCGGGCTGGTGAGTGCCGCCGGGTCGGTGGGCGTCGTCGTCGATGCGGTAGGCGAGAAGCGGTCGAGGCCGGTGCGCCGTGGACCGCTTGCAAGCAAACCTTACCCCAGCGATGGAAATTGATCTCCGGAGTCGTTGCTGTCCGTAGTCTACGCTGCTCCGCCTGGCTGACAGGGGCTTGCGGGAGGTGAAGGGACCGGCACGTCCCGTGGGGGCGGCGTGCCGGTCCGCAGGGTTGTCAGCGCTTCATGCCGTGCTCGATCGCCTCGATGATGCGGGGGCGCAGCTCGGCGGCGCTGATGATGGCGTCCACGGAGCCGACGGTGACGGCGCGCTGGATGTTGTGCACGCGGTCGAACTCGGCGGCCACCTCGCCCAGCTTCTCGGCGCGGACCGCTGAGTGCACCTCGGCGAGCTGTGCGTTGAGTGCGGCCCGTTCCGCGCCGGTCGCGGCGGCGACCCGGGCCTGCAGGTCGGTGACCCGCGGGTCGGTGGCGGTGCGGTTGTTGACGTCGCCCGTGAAGACCACTGCGGCGGCCGGGGCGCCACCCAGTACCGACGCGAACGAACCCTCAAGAGCGAGCACGGTCATGTTCGGGTTGAGGGCCTTGGAGAAGACGACGAACGCGCCGCCGTGGTAGCGGGAGATGACGCAGAAGACGATCGGGCCGTCGAAGTTGACGATCGCGCGGCCGATCTCGGCGCCGTACTCCAGCTGCAGCTTGCGCATCGACTCGGGGGAGCCGTCGAAGCCCGACAGGTTGGCGAGGACGACGAGCGGGCGGTTGCCGGAGGCGGCGTTGATCGCGCGGGCGGTCTTCTTCGACGAGCGCGGGAAGAGCGTGCCGGCGGTGTACGTGTCGGGGCCGTCGGTGGGCGGGAAGCCCCGCCGCGGCACGGAGCGGGACTCGATGCCGATGAGGCAGACGGGCCAGCCGCCGATGTGCACGTCCTGCACCGCGGACGTCTCCGCGTCGGCCATGCCGGCCCAGCGCTCCAGGACCAAGTGGTCCTGGTCGGAGACGGCCCGCATGACGGTCCGGATGTCGAAGGGCTTCTTCCGGTCGGGGTTGTGCGTGGTGGAGAAGATCTGCCCGACCGTGGTGAAGTCACTGCCCGCGACATTGTGCGGGAAGTCCGAAATGTCCCGGTCAACGGCGTCCGCGGTCAAAGCCTTACGCGGACCGGACTCGCCGGGCACCACGTACGTGTGGTCGTAGTGCGCCATGAGGATGTCCCGGGCGGCCGGCAGGTGCGGTGCCCAGTACTGCGCCTGGCCGTTGGGGCCCATGACCCGGTCGTAGCCGCCGATGCCGTAGTTGTCCTCGGCGGAGACGCCGCCGGAGAAGTCCAGCGACTGCTTGCCGGTGAGGACCATCGCCGAGTCGGGGGTCATGATCAGGATGCCCTTGGTGTGCATGAGCATCGTCGCTTCGGCGTTCCAGTACGGCTGGGCGCCGACGTTGATCCCGGCGACCACGATGTTGATCTCACCGCCGGCCTGGGTGAACGTGACGATCCGCTTGAGGGCGGCGGCGACCCAGTCCATGTTCTCGGTGCCGGAGCTCATCGAGATCTTCGCGCCCGCGGACAGCGCGAACCACTCCAGGGGCACCTGCATCGAGGCGGCGAGGTCGAGGGCGGCGATCACCCGGGAGCACTCGGGCTCGGCGAGGGCGCCGAGCGCCTTGGTCGGGTCGCCGAGGAGCACGACGCGGGTGATGCCCTCGGGGTGCCGGTCGGTCGGCGTGGTGACGACACCGCAGACGAGAGCCGCGGTGTTGCGCCCCTTCGGCCGGTCGACCGGCACCAGGACACCGTCGACGAGGTCGTGCTCGACGAAGGAGCCGAGCAGCGAGGTCAGCTCGTACGGGTAGACGTTGCCGCGCCGGGCCGCCTGCAGGACCTTCTGGCGGTAGTCGTCCAGGGGCCGCAGCGGCTCGGTCGACGGCTTGTCGACGGACACCTGCACGCCGTGGCCGTGGTTGAGGGTGATGCGGACCGCGACCTCGCTGAGGTCACCCGCCGAGGTGCGCTGGCGGGCGATGAACTGCACCTCCTCGAGGCCGGCGCCGGCCGTCGTCGGCAGGATGCGCTGGACGAGCGCGTTGAGCTCGTCGCCGGTCAGCTCGGTCGACGGCCACACGTACATGAGGATCCGGTTGGTGTCGAACCGCTTGTTCTGCGGGCGCTGCGCCTGGATGTTGCGGATCGCGTCGAGCCCGGCGGTGATCGCGTCCTCGACGGCGGGCAGCGCGACCAGGCGGCCGTCGGCCTCGCGCAGCGGCGTCAGGTCACGGACCTGGCCCATCGCGATGAGCCGCTCGTCGGCCGGGTTGCTGCGCGCGACCGCCTTGAACAGGTAGATCTCCTCATCCGCGGACGGCAGGCGGGTGAGGTCGAACTCGCGCAGCCGGTGCAGCTGCAGCCGCTGCGCGATCTGCGGGTGCAGCCCGCGCAGCAGCCGGTCCTCATCGAAGCCACCGGCGGAGGGGCGGAAGGTGAAGTGGTGGTGCATGACGGCGCCGCTGGTGCCGGCCACGGTGGTGGTGATGCGCCGGACCCCGTTGGGCAGCGGCTGCTCCGTCAGCAGTTGCCGCAGCCGTACGGCCATCGCGTCCGCGTCCGGCTGGTCCTCCCAGGTGACGTAGAGGTCCGCGACGAGACCGTGCTCGGCGACGCCCGCGGCCAGCTCGCCGACCGCCCCGATCGCGGCCGGCAGGGCGGCGATGTCGACGGCGGTGGTGACGACCCGGACGGTGCCGGATCCGTCGGTGCGTTCCGCGGTCACGAACCGGCAGCCGCCCGCCTCCCGCACGGTGACGCCGGACAGCGCCCGGTTGCCGTAGTACCGGCGGGTCACGACCTCCAGCAGCGCCAAGGCGTCGCGGCCGGGGCGCCCGATCCGCTGGCCGATGAGCCGCACGAGCGGCTCGGCGCTGGCGACCATCGCCTGGATCCGCTCGGCGCGGTCGGGTGCGTCGGGGTTGCGGTCGAGGTGCTGCAGGTCGGCGCGGACCGCGGCGTAGACCTTGGCGCGGTTGCGGCGCAGCAGCGGCTGGGCGAACCAGCGGAAGACGACACCGCGGGCGAGGTCCGACACGGCGGGGAAGCGCACCTGGGTGGCCTCGACGAGGTGCTCGAGGGCCAGGCCCGCCCGCTCGTTCATCGACTCCACCGGCGGCGGGCCGGCCAGCCACTGGCGCAGCAGCTCCAGCACGACGGCGACGTCGGTGGACATCCGCTGCTGGGCGAGGAAGATGCGGAAGACCGCGGACTCCAGCTCCGGGGTGCGGTCCAGCTCGGTGACGCCGTAGTGGCCCAGCGCCTTGCGCAGCTTGGCCTGGAACCCGTCGGGGAGGCCGGCCCGGTCGACGTCGAGGCTCTGCAGGTAGCTGTGGAAGTACTCGCGCGGGCTGTGCACGGGGCTGCCCGGCTCCTCCTCGAACTCGCCGCCGGGCTTGTTGCGGCTGAGCTCCGACAGGTCGGCGAACGTGGTGAGCAGGTCGATCTCGCCCTGCAGCGGCCGCCCGCCCAGCTCGGCGCGGGCCGCGAGGTAGCCGGTCAGCAGCCGCCGCCCGTCCTGCGGGTCGACGTCGAAGCCGAGCAGCAGGCTGCACAGGTCCTGCAGGCCGCGCTCGACCCGCTCGGCCACTCTCACGCCGTCGCGCTCGGGCGGCAGCTCGATGTCGACCGTCTGGGTCTCGACGACCTCGTCGGCGGAGGCGTCGTCGGCGAGGGGCTCCAGGCGCATCAGCGGCGCGCCGGTCTCCACCTGGCTGCCGACGGACACGGGGCACTCGCGGACCCGGGCGCGGAACGGCGCGCGCAGCACCGTCTCCATCTTCATGCTCTCCAGCACGAGGATCGGCGCGCCGGCCTCGACCTCGTCGCCGACCGTGAGGGGGGTCGCGACGACCAGCGCGGGCGCGGGGGAGCGCACGACGCCGCCCTCGTCGCGGCTGACGCGGTGGGTGATGCCGTCGACCTCGACCAGGTGGACCGGGCCGTGGGTGGCGGTGACGAGCCGGAAGCGGTGGCCGTTGACGACGATCCGGCCGCTGTGGGCGTCGAAGCGCTCGATCTCGACGTCGACGGGGTGCACGTCGCCGCCGCCGGAGACGCCGACCCGGTAGCGCTTCTGTCCCACGCGGGCGACGCTCACCCGATACCCGACGCCGCGCAGCTTCAGGTCGAGGGGGCGGCCGGTCTCGTGCTGGACCTGGGGGCGCCCGCCGTGCGCGGTGGACAGCAGCCGGTGCCGGCTGATCTCCTCCTCGTCCTGGTAGGCCTCGATCGCGGCGGCGGCGAGGGCGACCGCGGAGTGGCGGTGGCTGACGAGCCGGCCCTCGGCGCGGACCCGGTCGATCCAGCCGGTGTCGGCGCTGGCGTCGATGACCTCGGGCTGGTCGAGCAGGTCGAGCACGAAGCTCTTGTTCGTGGTGCCGCCCTCGATGACGACGGTCGTCTCGGCCATCGCGCGGCGCAGGCGGCCGAGTGCCTCGTCGCGGTCCCGGCCGTACGCGATGATCTTCGCGATCATGGAGTCGAAGTCGGCGGGGATGGAGTCGCCCTCGCTGACGCCGGTGTCGACGCGGATGCCGGGGCCGGCGGGCAGGACCAGGCGGGTGATGCGGCCGGGTGACGGCGCGAAGTCCCGGTCGGGGTCCTCGGCGTTGAGCCGCGCCTCGACGGCGTGGCCGGCCTCGCCCGGCTTCGGCCCTTCCAGGCGCCCGCCGCCGGCGACGTGCAGCTGCAGCTTGACCAGGTCGGTGCCGGTGGTGATCTCGGTGATCGGGTGCTCGACCTGCAGCCGGGTGTTGACCTCGAGGAACGCGAACAGCCGCTCACCCGGGTGGTAGAGGAACTCGACGGTGCACGCGCCGCGGTACCCGACGCTGACGGCGAGCCGCTCCGCGGACGCCTTGAGGTCGGCGGTCTGCGAGGGTGACAGGACCGGCGACGCGGACTCCTCGATGATCTTCTGGTTGCGCCGCTGCACGGAGCAGTCGCGCACGCCGAGCGCCCAGGCGGTGCCCTGCCCGTCGGCGATGACCTGCACCTCGACGTGCCGGGCGCCGGTGACGAGGCGCTCCAGGAAGACCACGCCGGAGCCGAACGCGCGCAGCGCCTCCTGGCTGGTCCGCTCGTAGGCGTCGGTCAGGTCCTCGGCGGAGGTGACCTTGCGGATGCCGCGCCCACCGCCGCCGGCGGTCGCCTTGAGCATCAGCGGGTAGCCGATCTGCTCGCCCGCGCGCAGCGCCTCGTCCAGCGTGGACACCGCGCCGCGGCTCCACGGCGCGACCGGCACCCCCACCTCCTCGGCCACCAGCTTCGAGCCGATCTTGTCGCCGAGCTTGCGCATCGCCTCGGCGCTCGGGCCGACGAACGTCACCCCGAGCTTCTCGCACAGCTCCGCGAACGCGGGGTCCTCGGCGACGAAGCCCCAGCCGACCCAGGCGGCGTCGGCCCGGGTCTCGACGAGGGCCCGTTCGAGGACGGCGTGGTCCAGGTACGGCCGGGCGGAGGCGGGGCCGAGCGGGTAGGCGACGTCGGCCTCCCGCACGAACGTCGCGGTGCGGTCGGCGTCGGTGTAGAGGGCGATCGTCTCGATCCGCTCCCCGGTTTCGGCCGAAAGATCCCGGACGGCGTGGATGAGCCGCATCGCGGCCTCACCACGGTTGACGATGGCGACACGACTGAACACCGGTTGAGCCTCCCAATTGCCCCACACGCAGCAGGCGACGTCCGGGTCCCGGAGCGCCGCCTGCACCTGGCTACACCCTGCGTGATTACCGCCGAGTACGCCACTGTGCCGCACGACGCATCCCGCACCCCTCGCGTTGTAAGAATCCTACAAAGGACTTCCGGGTCGACGCGCGGGTGGACAGTGACCGGCATCACCCAACTATCACCTTGCGTACCCACTTCGTTCATCTCCGACACTGCGCAGTCATCCCCGGCGCCGCGCGGTCAGCGGGTCTCCCACATCGAGGCCGAGGTGGGTGGCTCGAACTCCTCGAAGACCAGGAGGGTGCGGGTGTTCACCACGCCGGGCATGCCCTGGATGACGTCGAGGACGAGGCGGCGCAGGTCCGCGTTGTCCTTGGCGCGGACCAGGAGGATCACGTCGAACTCGCCGCCGACGAGGGCGATGTGCACGACGCCCGGCAGGGCCCGCAGGCGCTCGCCGACCACCCGCCACTCGGCCTGGCGCAGGTTGACCGTCACGTACGCCGACGTGCCCATGCCGGCCGCCACGTGGTCGACGTCGGCGTGGAAGCCGCGGATGACCCCGGTGTCGCGCAGACGCTGGACCCGGGCGTAGGCGTTCGCGCGGGAGATGTGCAGCAGCTCGGCCAGGGTGCGCATCGACATGCGGCCGTCCCGGCTGAGCTCCACGAGGATACGCCGGTCGATGTCGTCGAGCGGGGCGGCCACCTGTCTCGCCCACCTTCCTGAACGAGCCCTTAGGTTGGACGTTTGGCATCGTACGACGCCCTGAACACGAACATCTTCTCGGTTTGGCGCCGGAAGTGGAACGCGAATGGCGCGAGGCCCAGGATTGCGGCATGACGCGTGACCCGAGTCACCTGCTACCGGGCGACGAACCGGTCGCCCTCATCGACGCGCACGGCCAGGCCCTCGACCCAGGGCGCCACGCGCTTCCGGACAACGAAGCACTCGTCACGGCGCTCGGCGCGCTGCTCACCGCGCGGCGGCTCAACGACCAGGCCTACGCGCTCGTGCGGCAGGGGCGGCTCGCCGTGTACCCGTCGTCGCACGGGCAGGAGGCGTGCCAGGTCGCCGCGGCGCAGGTCCTCGACGCCGGCGACTGGCTCTTCCCCACCTACCGGGACACGGTCGCCGCGGCCGTCAAGGGCGTCGACCCCGTCGAGGCGCTCAGCCTGCTCAAGGGCGACTGGCACTGCGGGTACGACCCGTACGAGCACAACGTCGCCCCGCACGCGACGCCGCTGGCCACCCAGCTGCCGCACGCGGTCGGGGTCGCGCACGCGGCCAGGCTCCGCGGCGAGCCGACCGTCGTCATGGCGATGTGCGGCGACGGCGGCACCAGCGAGGGCGACTTCCACGAGGCGCTCAACTTCGCCGCCGTGTTCCAGGCGCCGGTGGTCTTCTTCATCCAGAACAACGGCTACGCCATCAGCGTCCCGCTGTCGCGGCAGACCGCGGCGCCGTCCCTGGCGCACAAGGGGATCGGCTACGGCATCAAGGGCGAACGCGTCGACGGCAACGACATGGCCGCCCTGCTCGCCGTGCTCGGCGCCGCCGTCGAGCGGGCCCGGTCCGGCGGCGGGCCGCAGCTGGTCGAGGCGCACACGTACCGGATGCAGGCGCACACCAACGCCGACGACGCCACCCGGTACCGCGACGACGCCGAGGTCGCGGCGTGGGTCGAGCGCGACCCGATCGCCCGGCTGCGGGCGTACCTGACCGGCCAGGGGCTGATCGACGACGCGACGATCGCGGCCTTCACCGAGGAGGCCGAGCGGGTCGCCACGCACCTGCGCGACGGCCTCAACCGGGACGTCGAGCCGGACCCCGCCGACCTGTTCGCCCACGTGTACGCGACCCCCACACCCCAGCTGCGCGAGCAGGCGGCGATGGTGGCGGACGAGCTGAGCCGCGAAGGAAGCCCCCGATGACCACAACCACGCACGAGAAGCTGTCGATGGCGCAGGCGCTCAACCGGGCCCTGCGCGACGCGCTCGAAGCAGACCCCACGGTGGTCGTGTTCGGCGAGGACGTCGGCGCGCTCGGCGGCGTCTTCCGGATCACCGACGGCATCACCGCCGACTTCGGCGAGGCACGCTGCTTCGACACGCCGCTCGCGGAGTCCGGGATCGTCGGGATGGCCGTGGGGATGGCGATGAACGGGATGCGTCCCGTCGTCGAGATGCAGTTCGACGCGTTCGCCTACCCCGCGTTCGAGCAGATCGTCAGCCACGTCGCGAAGATGCGCAACCGCACCCGCGGGCGGGTGACGCTGCCGATGGTCATCCGCGTCCCGTACGCCGGCGGCATCGGCGGCGTCGAGCACCACTGCGACTCGTCGGAGGCCTACTACGCCCACACCCCCGGGCTGCACGTGGTCGCGCCGTCGACGCCGTCGGACGCCTACACGCTGCTGCGGGCGGCGATCGCGTCGCCGGACCCGGTCGTCTTCCTCGAGCCGAAGAAGCTCTACTGGAGCAAGGAGGAGGTCGAGCTGCCGTCCGGGGCGCCCGGCATCGGCACCGCCGTCATCCGCCGCGACGGCACCGACGCGACCCTCATCGCCTACGGACCCGCCGTCCCCGTCGCGCTGGAGGCCGCCGAGGCCGCCGCGCAGGAGGGGCGGAGCCTGCAGGTGGTCGACCTGCGCTCGATCGTGCCGTTCGACGACGAGACCGTGTGCGCGGCGGTGCGCTCCACCGGCCGGGCCGTGGTCGTCGCGGAGGCCGCCGGGTTCGCCGGGGTCTCCGCCGAGATCGTCGCCCGGGTCACCGAGCGCTGCTTCAACGCCCTGGCCGCGCCGATCCGCCGGGTCGGCGGGTTCGACATCCCGTACCCGCCGCCGAAGCTGGAGCACTTCCAGCTGCCCGGCGTGGACCGGGTCCTGGACGCCGTCGACGACCTGCAGTGGGAGCAGTGATGGCGACGTTCCTGCTGCCGGACCTCGGTGAGGGGCTCACCGAGGCGGAGGTCGTGCGGTGGCTCGTCGCCGAGGGCGACACGGTGACCGTCGACCAGAGCGTCGTCGAGGTCGAGACGGCGAAGTCCGTGGTGGAGGTGCCGTCGCCGTACGCGGGCCGGGTCGAGACCCTGCACGCCCGGCCCGGCGCCACGGTCCAGGTCGGCAAGCCGCTCATCTCGATCGCCGCCGCGGAGCGCGAGCCCGTGAGCGTGGCGGCGGCCGCCAAGGAGGCCTACCGGGAGGAGGAGCGGGCCGGCTCCGGCAACGTCCTCATCGGCTACGGCACCACCGGCGCCACCACAACCGGCCGCACCCGCCGCCCGCGCGCCAACGTCCGCCCGGCCGCGCCCGCGTTCCCCGCGCCGGCGGCCCGGAAGGTGCCCCTAGTCGTCTCGCCGCTGGTGCGCAACCTGGCCCGCGCCAACGGCGTGGACCTGCGCACCGTGCAGGGGACGGGTGAGGGCGGCGTCATCACCCGCGCCGACGTGGAGCGCGCCTGCGTCACGACAGCCGTCGCCGCGTCGGTACCGGGGGAGCGCCGGATCCCGCTCAGCGGCTTCCGCCGCAGCGTCTCGGCGGCACTGAGCCGCAGCCGGGCAGAGATCCCCGAGGCGACCGTCTGGGTCGACGTCGACGCGACGAAGCTGTGGCAGCTGCGCGAGAGCGTCCCCGCCGGGCCGGGCCTGATCGCGTACGTCGCCCGGTTCGTGGTCGCGGCCCTGCGCGAGTACCCGGTGTTCAACGCCCGCCTCGACACCGTGCGCCAGGAGATCGTCGAGCTCGACCGGGTCGACCTCGGCATCGCCGTGCAGGGCGCCCGCGGCCTCGTGGTGCCCGCGGTCATGGACGCCGGCGCGATGACGACCGCCCGGCTCGACCAGGAGATCCGCGCGGTCACGGCCAGGGCGCGGGAGGGCCGTTCGACGGCGCAGGAGCTGTCGGCGGGCACGTTCACGCTCAACAACTACGGCGCGTTCCGGGTCGACGGCAGCGCGGCCATCATCAACCACCCGCAGGTCGCGATCCTCGGCCTGGGCCGGATCATCGACCGGCCGTGGGTCGTCGACGGCCAGCTGTGCGTCCGTAAGATCGCGCAGATGAGCTTCGTGTTCGACCACCGCGTGTGCGACGGCGGCACCGCCGCCGGGTTCATGCGCAGCGTCGCCGACGCCATCGAGGAGCCCGCCTCCGTCATCGCCAGGCTGTGACGGTCGTCCTGCTCGACGGGTCGCCCCTGCGGGGCGGCCCGTCCGCCGACGTCGCCCTCGGCCCGCACCTGCTGCGGGCCGGCGCCGGCCGGGAGTTCCTGCGGATCTTCTCGCCGGCGCCGACGGCCGCGTTCAGCCGGCGCGACACCCTGCGCCCGGGCTACCCGGACGCCGAGGCGGCAGTGCGCGCGGCCGGCTTCACCCCGGTGATCCGCCCGCAGGGCGGCACCCTGGCGCTCTACCACGAGGGCAGCGTCGTCGTGGACCACGTGTGCCGCACCCCGGACGCGTCCCGTGACCCGGTCGGGCGGTTCCGGCGGTTCGCGGCCATGCACGCCGCCGTCCTCACCGGGCTCGGCGCCGACGCCCGGATCGGCGCCGTCCCGGGCGAGTACTGCCCCGGCGAGTACAGCATCAACCTCGGCGGCACGGTCAAGGTCGTCGGCTCGGCCCAGCGGGTCACCCGGGACGGGTGGCTGTTCAGCTCCGTCTTCCAGGTGACGGGCGCCGGCCTGCTCCGGGCGCCGCTGACCGCCGCCTACGCCGCGCTCGGCTACGACTTCGACCCCGCCACCGCCGGTGCCCTGGAGACCGTGACGGTCGAGGCGGTCACGGCGGCGCTGACGGACGCCTACAGCATGCTGCGGGCCTGACCGAGCGGCTGGAGCAGGTCGGTGAGGGCGGCGACGACGCCCTCCTCCACCCCGGCGGTCATCCGGGTGGTCGGCACCGAGACCGAGACGGCGTCGGTCGCCGGCACCGTCAGCGGCACCGCCATCGCGAAGCACATGATGCCGTCCGCGTTCTCCTCGCGGTCGACGGCGTACCCCGTCTCGCGGACCGTGGCCAGGGCCCGATGGAGGACGTCGCGGTCGGTGATGGTGCCGGCGGTCAGCCGCTGCAGCGGCCAGCTGAGCATCGCGTCGGCGTCGGCGTCGGGGTGCTGGGCCAGCAGCGCCTTGCCGAGGGCCGTCGCGTGCGCGGGCAGCCGGCGGCCGACGGCGCTGTAGAGGCGCAGGCGGTGGGTGGAGTCCCGCTTGGCGAGGTACACGATCTGGTCGCCCTCGATCCGGCCGAGGTGGACGGTCTCGCCGAGCCGGCGGGAGAGCTCGTCGAGGACCCCCGACATCACCGCGACGCTGTCGTCGCCGTCGAGGTAGGCGGCGCCGACCTGCAGGGCGCGCATGCCGAGCCGGAAGCGGGTGCCGGTCTCGTCGGCGCGGACCCAGCCGCGGGCGGTCATGGTCCGCATGAGCCCGTGCAGGCTGCTCTTCGGGATGTCCAGCGCGCGGGCGAGGTCGACGAGCGTCCAGGCGCGCGGCTGATCCGCGAGGACCTCGAGCACGTCAAGGGTGCGCCCCGCTGACTTGACCGGCTGGAAGTCGTCCTGCACGGCGCCACTGTAGCGAACACGCCGCGCGTGCACTATGTTCATACCCGTGACTGACGTTCAACAGGCTGAACAGCTCGATATGGGACGGGTCGTGCCGGTGGTGGTCCTCGAGGACGCCCGGCACGCGGCGGCGCTCGGCGACGCCCTCGTCAAGGGCGGCCTCAAGGCCGCCGAGATCACCCTGCGCACCGCCGCCGGCCTCGACGCGATCGAGGCCATCGCCGGGCGCGACGACCTGGTCGTCGGCGCCGGCACGGTGCTCACCGCCCAGCAGGCCGAGCGGGCCATCGCCGCCGGCGCCCGGTTCGTGGTGACGCCGGGCTTCGCGCCTGCCGTCGTCGCCGCGTGCCAGGACGCCGGCGTGCTCGTCGTGCCCGGCGCCGCCACCGCCACCGAGATCCAGATGGCCCTCGACGCCGGCCTGGACATCGTGAAGTTCTTCCCGGCCCAGCAGCTCGGCGGCGCATCGATGATCAAGGCTCTCGCGGCGCCGTTCCGCGGGGTGCGGTTCATCCCCACCGGCGGCATCACCCCTGAGGTGATGCCGGACTACCTCGCCCTGCCGCAGGTCCTCGCGGTCGGCGCGAGCTGGATCGTCGCCCCCGACCTCCTGCAGGCCGGGCGCTGGGACACGGTGACCGAGCGGGCCGCCGCCGCGGTGGAGGCGGCGGCATGACGCTCACGCTGCGCCCCAAGGACGAGTGCCGTTACGACCTCGTCTCGCTCGGCGAGGTGATGCTGCGCCTCGACCCCGGTGCCGGCCGGGTCCGCACCGCCCGCACCTTCCAGGCGTGGGAGGGCGGCGGGGAGTACAACGTCGCCCGCGGCCTGCGCCGCTGCTTCGGCCTGCGCACCGCGATCGTCACCGCGTTCGCCGACAACGAGATCGGCCGCCTCCTGGAGGACCTCATCCTGCAGGGCGGGGTCGACACGTCGTTCGTGCGCTGGGTGCCGTATGACGGGATCGGCCGCGCCACCCGCAACGGGCTCAACTTCACCGAGCGCGGCTTCGGTGTCCGCGGCGCCGTCGGCACGTCCGACCGCGGGCACACCGCCGCCAGCCAGCTGCGCCCCGAGGACGTGGACTGGGATCACCTCTTCGGCACGCTCGGGGTCCGCTGGCTGCACACCGGCGGCATCTACGCGGCGCTGTCGGAGACCGCGCCGGCCACCGTCGAGGCCGCGATGACCGCCGCGCGCAGGCACGGCACGGTCGTCTCGTACGACCTCAACTACCGCCCGTCGCTGTGGAAGGCGGTCGGTGGCAAGGCCCGCGCGCAGGAGGTGAACCGCCGCCTCGCCGGCCTCGTCGACGTGATGATCGGCAACGAGGAGGACTTCACCGCCTGCCTCGGCTTCGCCGTGCCCGACACCGACATCCACGCCGGCGCGCTCGACGCCGGCAACTTCAAGGCGATGATCAAGGAGGTCGTCGAGGAGTACCCGAACTTCGCGGTCGTCGCGACCACGCTGCGCGCCGTGCACAGCGCCACCGTCAACGACTGGGGCGCCGTCGCCTGGGCGGGCGGCGAGTTCGCCGAGGCGACCCACCGGCCGGCCCTGGAGATCCTCGACCGGGTCGGCGGCGGCGACAGCTTCGCGTCCGGGCTCATCTTCGGCCTGCTCGAGCGCGACGGCGGCATCGCCACCGCGGTCGAGTACGGCGCGGCGCACGGCGCCCTGGCCATGACCACCCCCGGCGACACCTCGATGGCGAGCCTCGCCGAGGTCGAGTCCCTGGTGCGCGGCGGCGGCGCCCGCGTCCAGCGCTGAGTGTCCCAGCGCTGGACGCCCAGGGTCGCGCGTCCAGCGCTGGGCGTCCGGCAAGACCACGGCATGGCGTCCGGCGCCGTCCGGCATCACGGTGTCCGAAGCACAGCGTTGTTGACCCCGGCGGGCAGGCCTCGCACAGCCGCCCGCCGGGGTCCGTCATCGGTACAGGGGCCGACTCAACTGTCGCGGGTAACCCCCGGCGGCGCTGTCCGCCCGCCGGCCGTCAATCGCCGGACGGGCGGGGGTCGCCGGTGGCGCGCAGGATGTCGGCGTCGAAGGTGCGCCGCGCCCGGAGGATGATCCAGGCGCCGAGCCCCAGCGGCAGCAGCAGCACGGTGAACGCGCCGCGCAGCGAGCCGGACCCGCCGCCGCCGAGCGCGTCGGAGGCGGCCCCGACGAGGAACGGGCCGGCCGCGCCGCCGAGGGTGACGACCGCGTTGAGGACCGCGAAGCCCAGGCCGCGCCGGTGCGCGGGCACCACGTCGGCGTTGGCCGCCGTCAGGTTCGGGATCGCCGCGGAGAACCCGGCGTTGGCGAGGAAGTAGCCGGCGATCTGCACGGGCAGCACCGGCACGAGCGCGGCGACGGCGAGGCCCAGCGCGCCGATGAACAGGGCCGTGCCGGCCAGGACCATCCGCCAGCCGGGGCGCCGGCCGTGGAAGCGGTCGCCGTACCGGCCGCCGACGATCACCCCGAGGACGATGCCGACGCCGCCGACCCCGCCCGCGATCCCGGTCGCGGCCGCCTCCTCCAGGCCGAACTCCCGCTGGTAGAACGTCGGCATCCAGAAGAACAGCCCGCCGAGGCCGAAGAACATGATGGTCAGCCCCGCGACCACCGACCGCAGCGTCGGGATCCGCACGAGCTGCCGCAGCTGCCGGTGTACGGGCACCGCCGCGGCCTCCGCCGGGTGTTCGACGGGTGCGACACCGGCGGCCAGCGCGCCGATACGGTCGCCGAGGCCGCGGACCGGCTCGCGGACGGTGAGGCACAGCAGCGCGATGACGGCCCCCGGCACGGCCACGAACAGGAACGCGTGCCGCCACCCGACCGCCTGTGCGAGCGAACCGCCGACGAGCACCCCGACCGGCAGCCCGACGAAGTACCCGAGGCGCTCCAGCCCGAACGCGCGCGCCCGGCCGCCGGGCGGGAAGTAGTCCGCGAGCAGGCTGGAGGCGGGCGGGTTGTAGAGCTGCCCCGCCGCGCCGAGCACCACCCGGATCGCGAAGAGGACCGCGTAGGACGTGGCCAGCCCCGTCCCGAGGGTCAGCACCGCCCACGTGCCGACGACGCCGGCGATGATCCAGTTGCGCCGGCCGGTGTCGGCGAGCCGGCCGGCCGGCAGCAGCAGCACCACGCCCGCGATCGCCCCCGCGGTGGGGATGGCGCCGACCGCCTTGTCGCTGAGCCCGAACTCCGCCTGGATCTGCGGCACGACCCCGGCCAGCAGGTTGTATTCGACCCGGTCGACGAACGCGACCAGCGCCACGCAGATCGCCGGCCACCACCCGAGCGGCGCGGTCCGCGCGGGCTCGACCGCCACCTTCGGCCGCCCGGCGTACGCCTCCACCAGCACGGTCCCGCCACGGTCGGTCTCGGTGCCCATGGCGGCCTCCTCGGTAGGGAAACAGTGTTTCCCTTACGGTCCTGGGGTCACGATAGGCGCCGGGCCCGCCCCACCACAAGATCGGGCCTCGCTCCCGCCGACGGCGGAGGCGATCGCGGCGGCGACGGCGCGCTCGATGACGTCGAGGGCGGGAGCCGGCGCGGGCAGCAGGCGCCGAGGGTCGGCGGGTGGCGTGTGCGGGGCGGGTCGCCGGGGGAGGGGGCGTAGCGGACGGGACGGTCGAGCAGCCAGGCGAGCAGTGCGGCGATGTCCGCGCCGCCGATGAGGGTGTCGCCGTGCAGGTGGTACGTGGCGCCGGCGTGCCGGTCCGGGCGGCCGGCGGCGAGGTCCGCGGCCGATTCGGCGGCGACGCGGGCGGCGGCGCCGGTCACGTCCCGCAGGGCGACGAGTGGCCACCGGCGGTCGCCGAGCGGGGCGGTGAGGATCCCGGTGACCGCGGCGGAGACGGCCGCGGCCGCGGCGAGCGCGGCGAAGGACTCGGCGACGGGCGCGCACCGCAGGACCGCCGTGCCGGGCGCCGGCGCGCGGCCGTCCACGCGCGCGGCGTGCCGGACGCCGGCGGGGCCGACCAGGGGGCCGACCAGCACGTCGACGCCCGTGACGGCGAGTGCCGGAGTGGGCTGCGGGCCGGCGCCGGGCGCGGTGGTGGTGTCGCCGGGGGCGCCGCTGACGGGAATCATGGTCCTGAGCATCGACGGCGGTGCGCGGGCGGAGAAGGAGGCACTTCCGTGTCGGTCGCGAACACCGGGGTAACCCCGCAGGCCGGGCCGTGCGACGACGACTGCGGCATCCGCGACCTCCTCGCCCGGCTCGGCGACCGGTGGACGGTGCTCGTGCAGGGCATGGCCCATCAGGCCCGCGACGGCGCCGACCGGGAGGCCCTGGAGGCGGTCGCCGATCTGGCCATGCGGGCATGGCCCGCGCGGTAGGGAGAAAGACGGATGTTGATATGACCATGCCTTGGGTGGTCACCTGGTAGCTCGTTCACCTCCACCACCCAAGGAGGCTAGATGAGCCACCCCCGCAGGGGCACCATCCCACTCGCGATGGCCGGTGCCGTCGCGCTCGTGGTCGCCGCGATCAGCCCGGCCGGCGCCGCGCCGGCCGACGCGGTGACCGCCGAGACGTCCGCTCCCTACCTGGTGAGCGGGGTCGGCACGCTCGACCAGCGCAACCAGGTCGCCGGGACCGGCGCCGCGATCGACGGCATCGACCACGGCGTCGCGGACATCACCGCGACCCCGTCCGAGGTCGCGAGGCTGCGGCAGCTGGGCTTCACCGTCACCCGCGCGCTGCGGCCGGCGACGCCGGGCGGGCCCGCGACGATCCTCGACTTCCCGTCGGCGGACTCGATGTACCACAACTACGCGGAGATGACCGCCGAGCTCAACCAGGCCGTCGCCGACCACCCGGCGATCCTGCGCAAGAGCAGCCTCGGCACGTCGTACGAGGGCCGGGACATCCCGGTCATCAAGATCTCCGACAACGTCGCGGTCGACGAGAACGAGCCGGAGGTGCTCTACACGGCGCACCAGCACGCTCGCGAGCACCTCACCGTCGAGATGGCGCTGTACCTGATCAAGCAGCTCACCGACGGCTACGGCACCGACACCCGGATCACGAACGTGGTGAACTCGCGCGAGATCTGGATCGTGCCGGACATGAACCCCGACGGCGGCGAGTACGACATCGCCACCGGCGCCTACCGGTCGTGGCGCAAGAACCGGCAGCCGAACAGCGGCAGCAGCAACGTCGGCACCGACCTGAACCGCAACTGGGGCTACAACTTCGGCTGCTGCGGCGGGTCGTCGAGCTCGACCAGCTCGGAGACCTACCGCGGGCCGTCGGCGTTCTCCGCGCCGGAGACCCAGCGGGTGCGCGACCTCGTGCTGAGCCGGCGCGTCGGCGGGGTGCAGCAGATCAAGACGCACATCGACTTCCACACCTACGGCAAGCTCGTGCTCTGGCCCTTCGGGTACACCACCTCGAACACCGCACCGGGCCTGGACGCCGACCAGGAGCTCACCTTCCGCACCCTCGGCACCCAGATGGCCGCCACCAACGGCTACACCCCGGAGCAGGCCAGCGACCTGTACATCACCGACGGCACCATCGACGACTGGCTGTGGGCCGACCAGGGCGTGTGGTCCTACACGTTCGAGATGTACCCGGGCAACTCCGGCGGCGGCGGCTTCTACCCGCCGGACGAGGTCATCGCCGCGCAGACCGCGCTCAACCGGGAGGCGAGCCTGCAGATCGCCGAGTACGCCGACTGCCCGTACCGGGTGATCGGCAAGGAGGCCCAGTACTGCGGCACCGCGCCCGGCACCACGGTCTGGTCCGACGACTTCGAGACGAACCTCGGCTGGACCACCAACCCGTCGGGCACCGACACCGCGACCACCGGTGCCTGGGAACGCGGCGACCCCGAGGCCACCGACTCCAGCGGCCCGAAGCAGCTCGGCACCACGGTCAGCGGCAGCAACGACCTGGTGACGGCGCGCCTGGCCGGCGCCGACGCCGGGGCCAACGACGTCGACGGCGGCACGACGAGCGTGCGCTCGCCGAGCATCACGCTGCCGTCGAGCGGGACGCTGACGCTGAGCTACTCCTGGTACCTCGGCCACGGCAGCAACGCCTCGTCGGCGGACTTCTTCCGGGTCAGCGTCGTCACGGCGAGCGGCACGACCGTGCTGGCCACGGTGGCCGGCGCCGCCTCCGACCGGGACGCGTCCTGGTCGACCGGCAGCGTCAACCTCAGCGCGTACGCCGGGCAGAGCGTCCGGATCCTGTTCGAGGCGGCGGACGCGTCGACGGCCAGCCTGGTCGAGGCCGGCGTCGACAACGTCGTCATCCGGCAGTCCTGACGAAAGAAATGTGGCCGCCCGTGTCTACGGCACGGGCGGCCCGCCGCGTGTATAGGGACGTGACGTTCGAGGAGTACGCGTTCGCCCGCGCCGGGGCGCTGCTGCGCTTCGCCAGGCTGCTCACCGATGACGAGCACCGCGCCGAGGACCTGGTGCAGGACGTCCTGGCCAAGGCCTACGCCCGCTGGGGCCGCATCGCACGCACCGACCGGCCGGACGTCTACGTGCGCCGGATGCTGGTCAACACCCACCACTCGTGGTGGCGGAGGCGCAGCAGCCGCGAGGTGACCGTCGAGGCCGTCGGCGAGCGGCCCGCGACCGGGGACGAGGCCGCCGAGGTGGCCGAGCGCGACGCGCTGTGGCGCCTGGTCCGGCAGCTGCCCAAGAGGCAGCGCACCGTCATCGTCCTGCGCTACTACGAGGACCTGGACGACGCGCGGATCGCCGAGATCCTGGACTGCTCCACCGGCACCGTGCGCACCCACGCGAAACGGGCCCTCGACACGCTGCGCGCCGCGCCGTCTGCCATCTCCACGGGAGGGTCCCGATGAACCTCGACGATCGGCTCACCACCATGCTGCGGGACCGCGCCGGCGGCGACGCCGACCCGGCGCCGATCGTCGCGCACGCCCGCCGCCGCGGGCAGCGGATCCGGTTGCGGCGCAGGGCCGGTGCCGTGGCCGCCGCGGTCGCCTGTGCCGTTCTCGTCGCGTTGGCGGCGTCGGTACCGACGAAGCCCGTGCCGGACGGGCCCGCCGCGCCGGCCGTGGCGCTCGGCCTGCCGCCGGCCCCCGACGTGCCCGGCGCGCTGGAGCAGCCGGACGCGGTCGGATCCGACCCGGGCACCGTCCACTTCGCCGCCGACGACCTCGCGGCCGGCGCCGAGTACGCGACCTGGAGCACCGGCCCGGGCATCGAGAGCGTCCAGTTCCTGCGCCGCGCCACGGTCACGCTCGCCGCCACCGCCGACAAGCTCGACGCGGCGGGGTCGCAGCTGGAGTCGGCGGGGACGCCGGGGGCGCCGGTCGGCGTGACCGTGGGCGACCGGCCGGGGACGGCGCGGGTGGACGCGGGACCCGCCGGCGGCCAGGCCCTGTGGTCCGTGCGCTGGCAGCCCGTGGGCACCCTGTGGGCCAGGCTCGACCTGTACGCCGGCGGCAGCGACGAGGCGACGGCCGCCGCGGCCCGGATCACCTTCGACACCGCGCACCGCTGCGTGGTGCCCTTCGGCATCGAGCGGTTCCCCGCCGGCGCGGACGTCCTGGGCTGCTCGCTGACGCTCGGGCGGCAGACCGGCTTCGCCGAGGGCGCCCTCACGATCGGCGACCACGACCGCTGGCTCACGGTCCGGGCCGAGCGCACCCCGCCGGGGATGGAGCACACCACCGGCGACCTGGTCGCGGGGCCCTACCGGGTGGCCCGCGCCGGCGACGGCCTGCTGGAGATGCTCGTGCAGCCGTGCCTCGTCGACCTGTTCCTCACCGACCGCGGCAAGGGCTACACCGAGCAGGACGGCCTGCAGCTCCTGGCGGGCTACCTGCCCGTCCAGGACCTGGAGCATCCCGAGCGTTGGTGACTTCGCGGCCTCTGTCCACATTGGAGATAACGGGGCGACGGGGACCGTGGCGCGGGTCTATGGTTCGCCTCGACAGACGTCCATCGTCACGGGGGGTCTCCAATGTCACGAAACCCTGCGTCATCACGAAGTCGGCGGGCCGGGCTCGTCGCGGTCCTCGTCGCGGCCGGCGGTGCGGTGCTCATCCACCCGCCGGCCGCCTCCGCCACCAGCCAGCAGGCGCTCCGGCCGACCAGCTGGACCTACACCGACTCCCGTACGCCCGACAAGGCCTACACCGGCAGCGCCGCCGACGCGCCCGTCGGGGCCTGGCGGGACGCCGCGGGCAAGCACAAGTCCCGGTCCTACTTCAGCTACGACATCAGCGCCTACCGGGGGATGCGGATCAACGCGGCCGGCTTCGTCCTCGCCGAGACGCAGGTCACCGACTGCCGCAAGGAACGCAGCTGGCAGCTGTGGAGCACGGACCCGGTCACGTCCACGACGTCGTGGAACCGGCCGCCGCGCGAGCGGCAGCGGTTCGAGGTGACCGGCGCCGACGCCTGCCCGTCCAGCTACATCGGCGTCGACCTCGGCACCGTCGTGCGCGACGCGCTCGCCGCGGGCCGGCGCACGGTCACGTTCGAGCTGCGGGTCCCCGACCGCCTCGAGGGCAACCTGCACTACGGGCGGCACGTGCGCAACGACCCGGCGCTGATCATCAACGCCAACGGCATCCCAGGCACACCCGCTCAGCTCACCGTCGACGGGCGGTCCTGCGACACGGGTGGCCCGCTGTGGGTCACGACCGACACGCCGCAGCTGACCGCGCTGCTCACCGACGCCGACATCAACGACACCGGCGGCGGTGACGTCGCCTACGGCAGGTTCGCGGTGTGGCCGGTCGACCGGCCACAGGACCGGGTCGAGCTGCCGGAGAACTTCGCCGGGTACACGCCGGCCCGGTCGTGGGGCACCATCCCGGCCGGCATCCTCACCGACGGCGGCACCTACGCGGTCGCCGCCCAGTCCCGCGACGACATGGACGTGTCGCCGTGGAGCGCCGAGTGCCGCTTCACCGTCGACACCAGCCACCCGGCGCCGCCCGTCGTGTCCTCCGCCGACTACCCGCCCGGCAGCCCTCCGCACGGCGGCCCGGGGATCCCCGGCGCCTTCACGTTCACGGCCAACGGGACCGCCGACGTCGCCGGCTACCAGTACGGCGAGTCCTACTTCAGCATGACCAGCGTCGCCGCCACCACCCTGGGCGGGCCGGTCACGATCCAGCTCGCGCCGTCCCGGGCGGGGATCCTGACGCTGTACGTGCAGAGCGTCGACCGCGCGGGCAACCTCTCCGAGATGGTGTCCTACCGGTTCCTGGTCCGGAACACGGCACCGGCGATCGAGGACGCCGACCCCGACGCGTGGCTGGGCGACCCGCACCACCTGACGTTCGCCGCCAACCTGGACGGCACGGTCGCCTACACGTACCAGATCGACGGCGGCACCCAGCAGACGGTGCCGGCGGAGGCGGACGGCAAGGCGCGCGTCACGGTGGTGCCCGGCGCCGAGGGCACCACGGTCTCGGTGTTCAGCACCGCCGCGTCCGGGTTGCGGTCGGGCACGAGCTCGCGGACGCTGTTCGTCGACTCGGAGCCCTTCGTCGAGTCGGCGGACTTCCCGACCGACGGCTCCCCGGGCAGGCCGGTCGGCACCGAGGGCGTCTTCACGCTGAAGCCGCACATGCACGGCGTGGTCGCCTACACGTACCAGTTCAACCAGGGGCAGGTGGACGAGCAGCCGCAGGGGACGGTCGCCGCCGGCGCCGACGGCACCGCGACGGTCCGCTTCACCCCGGGCCGGGCGGGCTACAACACGCTGACGGTCACCTCCAGGACCGCCGACGGCACCGAGTCGGAGACCACCGGCGTCTCGTTCGTCCCGGCGTCGATCGCGCCGGTCGTGACGTCCGCGGACTACCCGCCCGGCGACTGGCAGGGCGGCGGCGGGCCCGGCGTCGAGGGCACGTTCGTGTTCCACCCGACCGCGGCCGGTGTCGTGTCCTACACCTACCAGTTCGGCGCGGAGCCGCAGCAGACGGTCGCCGCCGCGGCGGACGGCACGGCCACGGTGCGGTGGACGCCGCTGGAGTACCCGGCCGTCACCGGCGGCTGGGTGGACCTCCTCGTCCGCAGCACCAGCGACGGTGGGCCGGTCTCCGACTGGGCCTACGTCACCTTCCGGATCAGGCCGCCGTCCTGATCAAGCCGTCCTGACCCGGTCTTCCGGGTGCCGGGCCGTGCGGCACCCGCCGCGCGGCCCGGCGCTTCAGTGGCTGCCGGTCTTCGCGAGGTCGGGCTCGGCGGCGGGCCTCCCCGCGACCGGGGTGGTCGGGCTGCCGGGCGCGATCCGCAGGTGGACCGTCGCGCCGGTGTCGATGCCCAGGGCGAGGAACTCGTTGCGGGTCACGGTCACGATGACGTCCTCGCCGGCGGCGGTGGTCACGTCGATGCGGATCTCGAAGCCGATCCGGGTGATCCGCGCGACCTGCCCGGTCACGTCGTCCGGGGCGGACGGGTCCGCGGGGCCGGCGCTGATCTGCAGGTCGTGCGGGCGCACCAGGCGGCCGCCGAGCTGGGTGACCGGGCCGAGGAAGCGCATGACGAAGTCGTTGGCGGGGCGGTCGTAGAGGTCGTCGGGCGAGCCGATCTGCTCGATCCGCCCGTCGTTGATGACCACGATCTCGTCGGCGACCTCGAGGGCCTCCTCCTGGTCGTGGGTGACGAAGACGGTGGTGACCTCGACCTCGTCGTGCAGGCGGCGCAGCCAGTCGCGCAGCTCCTTGCGGACCTTGGCGTCCAGGGCGCCGAAGGGCTCGTCGAGCAGCAGCACCGTCGGCTTGATGGCGAGGGCCCGGGCCAGGGCCATGCGCTGCCGCTGGCCGCCGGACAGCTGCGCGGGCAGCCGGTCGGCGAACTGCTGCAGGTGCACCAGCTTGAGCAGCTCGTCGACGCGCTCGGCGATCTCGTCCTTCGGGCGCTTGCGGATCTGCAGGCCGAAGGCGACGTTGCGGCGCACCGACATGTGCTTGAACGCGGCGTAGTGCTGGAACACGAAGCCGACGTTGCGCTTCTGCGGCGGGAGGTCCGTCGCGTCGACGCCCTCGATCTCGACCCGGCCGGTGTCGGCGCGTTCGAGGCCCGCGATGATGCGCAGCAGCGTGGACTTGCCGCCGCCGGACGGGCCGAGCAGCGCCGTGAGGCGGCCCGAGGGGATGCTCACCGACACGTTGTCGAGCGCGACGAAGTCCCCGAAGCGCTTGCCGACCCCTGCGATTTCGATGCTCAACGGTCTTCCTTCGGCCGGAGGACGGATACGACGATGATGCTCGCCACCGCGACGAGGGCGAGGAGGAACGCGGTCGCGTAGGCGCCGCCCTTGTCGAAGTTGAGGTACTTCTCCTCGACCACGAGCGGTGCGGTGCGGGTGAGCCCCAGCACGTTGCCGGACACGATCTTCACCGCGCCGAACTCGCCGAGCGAGCGGGCGAGGCTCAGCACGACGCCGTAGATGATGCCCCACTTGATCGACGGCAGGGTGATGCGGCGGAAGGTCTGCCACGCGTTGGCGCCGAGGCTGCGGGCGGCCTGCTCCTGCTCCTCGCCGATCTCCTCGAGGACCGGCACGACCTCGCGGATGACCAGCGGCAGGGCCACGAAGACGGTGGCCATCACCATGCCGGCCTCGGCGAAGATGATCTGCAGGCCCCAGCTCTCCAGGGTCGGGCCGAACCAGCCGTTGCGGCCGCCGTAGACGAGCACCAGCGACAGGCCGACGACGACGGGCGACACCGACAGCGGCACGTCGAGCAGGGCGTTGAGCAGGCGCTTGCCGGGGAAGCGGTAGCGCACGAGCAGGATCGAGATGCCGACGCCGAAGACCGTGTTGATGAGCACCGCGATGATCGCGATCTCGACCGACAGGTGCAGCGCGTGCACGATGTCCGGGTCGGTGAGGATGGCCTGCAGGTCGTCGAAGCCGTTCTTGAAGGTGTTCTGGCCGACGAGGTACACCGGCCAGGCCACCAGGAAGAACAGGTAGACCACGACGACCAGCCGGACCAGGTAGGTGACCGGGCCGCGGCGGCGGGTCCAGGCCTTGCCGCCGCCCTTCCTGACCGGGGGTGCGGCGGTCTTCTCCACAACGGCGGTGTCAGCCACGGCGGACCGTCCTTCGCTGGATCACGTCGAGGATCACGATGACGGCGAACGAGATCACCAGCAGCACGGTGGCGACGGCGGCCGCGTTCTCCAGGTGGTCGTTCTCGATGCTGCTGAAGATGCGCACCGAGGTGACCTCGGTGCGCATCGGGAGGTTGCCTGACAGCAGGACCAGCGAGCCGTACTCGCTGACGCCGCGGGCGAAGGACAGCGCGGCCCCGGCGGTGATCGCCGGGGTGAGGCTGGGCAGGATGACCCGCCAGAAGATCGTGAACCGGCTGGCGCCCAGCGAGGCGGCGGCCTCCTCGACGTCCTGGTCGATCTCGGCGAGGACCGGCTGCACGGTCCGCACGATGAACGGCAGCGTCACGAACAGGAACGCGACGAAGACCGCGACCCTGGTGTTGGCGATGTCGACCCCGATGGGGCTGTTCGGCCCGTACAGCGACAGCAGCACCAGACCGGCGACGATCGTCGGCAGCGCGAACGGGATGTCGACGAGGACCTCCAGGACGCGCTTGCCGAAGAAGCGGTCCCGGACCAGCACCCACGCGATGAGCGTGCCCATGACGACGTTGACCAGCGTGACGCCGATCGAGGTGAAGATGGTGAGCTCGATCGACGCGAGGGTCTGCTCGGCGGTGATCGCGTCCCAGAAGCCGCTCCACCCCTCGGAGCCGGCGACGGCCACGACCGCGGCGAGCGGGATGAGCACCAGGAGGCTGAACCACAGCATCGCGACCCCGAGCCCGAGCCCGGAGACGCGCGTGAGGGGGTGCCCGGACACGGCCGACCGGGCCGGCCGGCGGTTGCCCGCCGACCGGCCCGTGACCGTGGTCTCGGATGTCACTTGGCCTTGCCCGAAGCGGCGATGATCTTGACGATGAGGCCCTCTTTCTCGTCGAAGAACTTCTTGGACAGCTTCGACCAGCTCTCGAAGTCCTTGTCGACGGTGAGCAGCTTCTTCGGCGCCGGGAACGGGTTGGCGGGGTCGATGGCGCCCTCGACGCCCTTGGTGTCGACCCCGGAGATGATCGGCCGGAAGCCCTTGAGTGCGAACTGGCGCTGACCGTTGACGCTCAGCACGAAGTCGAGCCACTCCTTCGCCTTCGGGTCGGCGTTGGTGAGGATCGCGCCCGGGTTCTCGATCAGGATCGTGGTGTCCGGGTAGACCCAGTCCAGCTTCTCGCCGCTCTGCCGGGCCAGGATGGCCTCGTTCTCGTAGGCGAGCAGCACGTCGCCGGTGCCGCCGAGGAACGCGGTGGTGGCGTCGCGGCCGCTGCCGGGCAGCGCGACGACGTTGCCGAAGAGCTTGGTGAGGAACTCGCCGGCCTGGGCGTCGGTGCCGCCGTTGGCGGTGACGTGACCCCATGCCGCCAGGGCGTTCCAGCGGGCCGCGCCCGAGGAGGCCGGGTTCGGGGTGACGATGCCGATACCGGGCTTGACCAGGTCGTCCCAGCCCTTGATGCCCTTCGGGTTGCCGGGGCGCACCGCGAGGACCACGACCGACGAGGACACGATGCCCTTGGTGGGCCCGGCGTTCCAGCTCGGGTCGACCAGCTTGGCGTCGACCAGGCGGGTCACGTCGCTGGACACCGAGAAGTGCACGTAGTCGGCCTTGAGGCCGGCGACGACCGCGCGGCTCTGGTCGCCGGAGGCGCCGTAGGAGGTCTGGAACTTGACGCCCTTACCGGCCGGGGTCTTGTTCCACTCCGCGGCGATGGCCTTGTTCGCGGCCTCGGGCACCGCGAAACCGACGATGTTGAGCGTGGTCGACGCGCCGGCGGCGCCGGCGTCGTCCTTCTTGGTGGTCCCCGCGCACGCCGACAGCAGTAAGCCGGCGGTGAGCATGAGAGCGGCGGCCGCTCTGATCCGGTGCTTCATGGGGAACCTGTCCTCCTGGGGTCGGCTGTGCTCAAGGGGGTGCTGCGGTGGTCGTCGTCAAGTTCCAGCCCGGGGTCGGCGAGCAGGTCGGCGAGGGTGGCCCGGTCGACGATCGCGTTGACCGCGTCGTCGACCGACAGCCAGACCTTGCGCAACCCGCGGCCGACCCCGTCGTACGTCGCCTGCCCGGTCGGCAGGCCACGCACCGTGGTCAGTGCGCCGTTCATGGCGCGGAGGATCTCGCCGACCGTGATGGCTGCCGCCGGTCGGGCGAGGCCGTATCCCCGCTCCGTGCCGCGGTGGCTGTGCACGAGCCCGACGCGGCGTAGTTCAAGAAGCACCGTCTGCAGGGATCCGATGGACATCCGCTCGCTGTGCGCCAGCTCCGATGCCGTGATCCGGCCCGGCTCCGCCGCGGCGATCGCGAGCATCGCCCTGATCGCGTAGTCGGCACGGACAGAGATGTGCACCTCGCTGTGCTCCGATCGGGTCCCCCGGTACTGCCATTGCCTATCTTGTCTAGTTAGTAGGTAGGAATAGAATAGTTGCGGAGCGACGGGTGTCAAGACGTGTGGGTTGCGTTACACCGAGCGTGTGCCGAGTGTGTGCCGGGCGGGGGTCAGGCCTGCTGGGCGCGCTCGGTGACCATCTGCAGGAGCACGGGGTCGATGACCTGCGGGTCCGCGCCCGCCAGCAGCCGCACGAGCGCCGGCCCGGCGTCCCGCGCCACGACGACCGTCAGGCTCGTCGACTCGAGCTGCGCCGGCGCGAGCCGGATGCCGTCGGACTGCGCGCCGTCGGTGGTCAGCACGACGACGCAGCCGGCGCTGACCCCGGCGGTGCCCCAGCCGGCGGCGTCGACGCCGCGGGCGAGGTCCTTGAGCCGCGTGTCGACGGACGTGTTGGGCCGCCCGTCGGCGAACACCCGGCAGGGGTGCCCGTTCGCGGGGTTCAGCTCGTACCGGCCGGGGCGCACACCGTCGAGCACGGCCACGAACGCCACGCTCCGGTCGCACACCACCGCGAACCGGAGCGCGCCGCCGCCCCGCCAGGGCATCGCCCGGGCCGCGGGCAGCGGCCCGAGCACGTCGTCGAGCCAGTCCGGCGGATGGGCGCCGTCCAGCCAGTACCGCTCGCGGAACCGCTCGAACAGCTGCCCGCGCTCCTGGTTCGCGCGGGCGGTCTCCGACTGCGCCATGTCCTGCCGGGCGTACCGCTCGACCTCGTGCACCGCGGCGACCTGGCCGCCGAACGCGACCAGCGTGAACACGACCATCACGAGGTTGATGAACGGGTCCTCGTCGATGCGGGTCAGGTAGGTCACGCCCGGCACCGCGTAGCAGGCGAGCGTCGCCGCGGCGGCCGGGCCGAACAGCCGCCGGGTGCCCAGCCCCCGGCGCAGGGCCGCGGCGACGCCGACCGGCGCCGCGACGATCAGCGCGCCGCCCCACCAGGCCCAGTCGAGCAGCACCAGCCCGCCGAGCCCGCCGGCCAGGGCGAGCACGCCGGCGGCGATGTTGCGGCCCAGGTCCGGGTCGGTGGTCGGCGGCTCGATCAGCCGCGGACGGACGGCCCCGGGCGGGTCGTCCGGCAGGACCCTGGTCGACGCCGGCGCGGGACTGGCGAACGACGACTCCCGGGTGGTCACGAGGTCCGCGGCGCGCAGCAGGTCCTCGCGCAGCCGCCGGGCGGACTCCTGCCGGTCCGCCGGGTCGGGCGACAGGGCCCGGCGCAGCACCGTGGCGGCCGGCTCGGGCACCGCGTCGAGCGCCGACCGGCCCGGCCCGGCCGGCGGGCCGCCGGTCAGCAGCGTGTGCAGGGTGGCGCCGAGGGAGTAGATGTCCGACGCGACGCTCTCGGAGTCCCCGGCGTGCACCTCCGGCGCCGTGTACCCCAGCGTGCCGATCCGCGCCGTCGCCGTGAACCGGCCGTCGTCGCGGTGGATCGCGGAGATGCCGAAGTCGGACAGCACCGCCGCGCCGTCGCCGGTGAGCAGGATGTTGCCCGGTTTGATGTCGCGGTGCAGGATGCGCGCCGCCGCCTCGTGCGTGTGGGTGAGGGCCTCGGCCACCTCCGCGCCGATGCGCAGCGCGTCGCCGACGGGCAGCGTCCCCTCCACCGCCAGCCGGTCGGCGACCGACCCGGCGTAGAGGTCCATGACCACGTATCCGCGGCCGTCGGCGGTGAAGTCGGCCTCCAGCAGCCGCACGACGTGCGGGCGGCCCTGCAGCGCCTGGAGTGCCTGGACCTCGCGGCGGAACCGCCGCCGGTCGGCGTCGTCGAGGTCCCGCCGGTACACCTTGATCGCGACGGCGGAGGAGTCCATGGTCGCCTTGCGCGCCCGGTACACGTGCGCCTGCCCGCCCCGGGCGCTGATCAGCGTCAGGTCGCGGTAGCCGTGGATCTGCGGCGCAGTGGCCATGAGGCCTCCCGGATGGCAGGGCTGCGGCGAGTCTAACCGCCACCGCATCGACCACCGGCGGCTTTGCCGGACGCCCTCACCCGCCCTCACCCGCCCTCACCCGCCCTCACACCGGCGGCCGGCTCCCGGACGCCTATGCTCCAACCCGTCACCGGACGACGGGGGGAGTGCGTGATGGCAGCAGCGGGGTGGCCGGAAGTGGCCGACGAGCTCGTCGGGGCGCTCGCGGGGCTGCGGCCCGAGGCGGCGATCTCCCTCTCCGGCGGCGACGGGTTCGTGCAGTTCATCCGCTTCACCCGCGGCTACCGGCTGGACGTGCCGTCGGTGTACATGCTCACCCGGGACGTGCCGGAGCGGGCGGCGGACCTCGCCGCGCTGGGGTGGCAGCCGGACGAGGACGGGGCGGAGACCCTGTGCTTCCCGGAGGTCCCGGCGCCGGTGGAGCCCGCCACGGCCCGGCGGCTCGCCGACGTGATCGTCCGGACGCTGCGCGACGTGCACGGCTTCGCCGACCCGGCCGAGGTGACGTACACGTCGTTCGACAACAACGGGATGCGGGCGCCGCAGCTGCGCACGGTCGCGGCCGAGGCCGGGCAGGAGGTGCCCGACGACCGGGACCCGGCGACGCTGCTGCCGGCGCCCTCACCGGCGTGGCGGCGGCTGTGCGCGGTCTTCGCCGGCGGGCTCGGCGACTGGTCCCGCGGCACGTTCGACCGGCTCGTCGCCGAGCAGGGCTGGCAGCCGGACGGCGACGAGCTCCTGGCCGCCGGCGGCGAGCGGATCGAGGCGCACGACTGGGACGCCGGGTACTACGGGCACGGCGAGATCAGCTCGCTGAGCGCGCGGCTGCCGGTCGGCGAGGCCGGCGTCGCCGACGACTTCCGCCGGGCGCTCGCCGCCGCCGTCGCGGTGCTCGGCCACCCGCCGATCGTCGGCTCCGAGGGCCGGATGCCCCTCGCGCGCTGGCGCGGCGAGGACACCACGCTCACCCTCGAGGCCCTGTGGGGCCGGCACATCCGGCTGACGGCGGAGCCGACCGGCCCGCGCGAGAACGTCATCTACAACAAGCAGAAGTGGATGATGACGCCGGACGACTGGGCCCCGGACGAGCTGTGGTTCACCGAGCCCGACGTCGAGGCGCCGCAGGCGAAGGCCCTGCACGGCATGATGACCTACTGGCACTCGCCGTCGGAGACCCTCGACGGGACCGTGGACGAGCTGCGGGTCCTGTTCGCGTCGTGGTGCTCCGCGCTGCCGATGCTGCACCCGTACGCCAGCAGCGCCCGCTGGCGGTTGCGCCGCACCAGCGGGACCATGGTCGCCGAGGGCGAGTTCACCCGTGAGCGGGTGACGGCCCGGTTCGGCTGGTCCGACGAGTTCGGCGAGCGGGTGGAGACCGTCCCGGGCGGGGACGTCGCCGCCGACCTCGCCGCCCGGGTGGCCGCCGCCCTCGACCGCGCCGGCGTCACCGCGCCCGGCGATCTGGACGGCGGCGCGTGGTCCGACACCCCCGCCGAGCGCCTCAACGCCCTCCGGCTCACCGTCAGGCGCTGAGGCTTCCTCGACGTCGCGCCGCTACGGGCGGACCGGCAGGATGTGCACGCCCGGCTGGGTGCCGCCGGTCGAGGTGCGGGTCAGCCCCGTCGGCGACGGGTCCAGCAGCGCGCCGTCGGTGCGGGACCCCGGCAGCTCGACGAACGTCCCCGGCTGCCCCGTGCCGTTGGAGTAGCCGACCCCGGCGGGCACGGAGCTGAGGTCACCCTTGTCCCATTGGAGGCGGGTGTACCGCAGCACGATGTCGAACGCGCCGGGTGCGACGTCGCCGCGGTCGACGAGGTACAGCTGGAACGCGTTGAGCTTGTCGTCGTGCCGGTCGTAGTAGCCGACCCCGTTGAAGTCGACGCAGAAGGCGCGCCGGCCGTCGACGGTGCCGCCGCCGTAGCGGACCGGCTGGGAGCCCGCGCCGCGGGTGTCGACGTCGGCGAACCAGGCCGCGACGATCGGGGTGCGGATGGTGTCCATCGGCACCGCGGTGAACGTCGACAGCGGACCGTCGAACGTGACGTTGCCGTTGTTGTTGACCCACAGCGAGCCGAACGTCCGGCCGTGGAAGTTCAGGTCGAACGGCAGGGTCACCTCCGGGCTCGACTGGTCGTCGTTGGGGGCGACCTCCGTGGCGTTGCAGGTGAGGTCCAGCTGCCGGCCGTCGGCCCGCAGCTCGTACCGGCCGGTGAAGCCGCCCTGGTCGGTGACGCGCAGCTCGTACCGGCCGGACTCGCGCAGCCCGGTGAACCCGAGCGTGCCGCAGCCCTCGCCGCGGGTCCGGCCGACCGGGCGGCCGCTCGGCGCGACCAGCGTGACCGCGAACGTGCCGTCGCCCGGGCAGACCCCGAACGTGGACACCGTGACCGAGTCACCGGCCTGGAGGGTGACGGTGAGGACGTCGACCGCGAACGGCGCGTCGAGCGACCCGGTCACCTTCTGCCCCAGGGTGATCTCGGTGGTGGTCTCCACGGTTTGCGCCAGCGCGGCGAGGTCCACCGTGGACCGCAGCCGGTTCGCCACCACGCCGGCGTCGGCGGCGAACGTGTGGTCGCCGGTGATGCCGACGTCCAGCACGCACTGTTCGAGCCCGGCGCCCGGCCGCAGCGCCCGGCAGACGGTCTCGGCGTGCGCCCGGGCCGCGGCCGGCAGCGCCGCCACCGACGCCTGGTCCACCGGGTCCACCGGGGTGACCCGGTCGGCCGGCAGGACGCTGCGCAGCAGGGAGGCCTGCCCGGTCACCCGCCAGCTCGCGGCGAACGACCCGTACAACTGCGCGCGGTCCCGGATGTCGCGCACGAGCGTGCCGTCGCGGGCGGTGAGGTCGTCGCGCGGGTTGCCGTCGGCGTCGCCGAGCACGCCGCGGACCTTCCCGTAGCGGGACTCGGCGAGGGTGACGAACATGTTGTCGCCGGTCCACCGTCCGGCGGCGAGTCTCGTGCCGTCGGGCCAGGTGACGACGGCGCCGCCGGCGGTGGTGAACGTGAGCGCCGCGCCGCCGGGCAGCGTGGTGCGCATGCCGGGGGTGAGCGGGACCGGTTGCCCGTCGAGGGTCGCGACGAGCGGGTCGAAGCGTTCGCCGGTCGCGGTGTCGCCGAACGCGATGACCGAGGTGCCGACGCGGGCGGCGACGGCCCGGTTGAGGCTGATCGCCGTGGTGCCGGGCCGGCGCACGAACCGGCCGTGGACCGCGAAGTCGTCCACTGTGGACTCGGCGAGGACGTAGTCGCCGGCGGCGTGGAAGCCGAACGAGCCGCCGTCGAAGCTCACCAGGTGCGGGTCGCCGTAGGAGCCGCCGGTGCCGCGGCCGCCGCCATCGCCGGTGTCGCCGGTGGTGCCGCCGTCCCCGCCGGGCGGGGGTTCGGTGCCGCCGGGCGGGAGCCCGCCGTCGCCCGGGTCCGGGTCGTCGGGCTCGTCACAGGCGTCGCCGGCCCCGTCCCCGTCGGCGTCGGCCTGGGTGGGGTTGGCGACCGCCGGGCAGTTGTCGAGGGTGAAGGCGGCGCCGTTCCACGGCTGCGCGTCGGGGACGCCGTCGCCGTCCTTGTCGTTCGTCGGGTACAGCGCGGTGATGTCGCGCCGCTTCGGCTGGAGCAGGTCGTCCTTCAGCGGGACGGCGGCCTCGAAGAGGATCGGCCTTGCATAGGTGCCGGTGCCGGACGGCAGCGGCGTCGCCTCGAGGCGGCTGAGCGGGATCGTGGCGTTGGTCTCCAGCCAGGCGCCGGGGTCGCCGTCGCACAGGTCGATCGAGTCGTGCACGGTCATGGTGAGGTCGGCGACGAGCTCGACCTTCGTCCGGACGCCCTTGGCGTCGGCGGCCGGCACGAAGCGCAGGTCGCCGGTGAAGGTGCGGTCGTCGCGGACGTAGCCGGACGGCAGCTGGACCCCGCCGACCGCGCCGGCGATGTTGCCCGGCACGTCGTAGGGCCAGCTGAAGTTGACGTCGACCCCGCGGCCGATCGGCGGGTAGTCCGACACCTGCTTGGTGGTCGGGGTGGCCGGCGCGGCGAGCTGCGGCGGGGTGCCGAGCGCGGCGACGAGCTGGTCGACGACCTTGTCGCGGGCGTCGATGGTCGGGGCGTTCCAGCGGAACTGGCGGATCGTGTCGGCGTCGGTGATCGTCTCGCGGGCCGTGGTCGGCACGCCGCCGAGCAGGTACTTGGTCCACAGGTCGCGCGACGTCGCGCCGATGACCGCGCCGAGGAACGGCAGCAGCGTCGCGCGCAGGTAGGCGACGGCCCGGTCGGCGTCGGCGGAGGTGGCGAAGGGCGTGCAGTACGCGGCCGGCCCGCCCCACTGGTTGAGGACGCCGGGCTCGGGCTCGGTGCGGATCTCCTCGCCGTCGAGCACCGACAGCTGGACGACCCGCTCCCGCCCGACGACCCGCGACGGGATGACCGTGGCGGTCGGGCCGCCCGGGTTCACGCCGACGATCCTGGCGGTCGCCGGCTCCAGGCCGAGGACGGACGGGTCGACGGCGACGGTGATCGGCTTGGCGAAGCGCAGCCCGTCGGGTGACAGGTCGACGATCGGCGCGCCGAACACGTCCTTGGCGCCGCTGTAGCCGAGCGGCGTGATGTGCAGGTCGGTCGGCCGGCTGACGGCGCCGCGGGGGACCACGACCCGCCAGCCGGGGCCGGTGAACACGCCGCCGTCGGGGCTCAGCCGCACCGGCGCCGCGAGCGCCTGCACGGTCAGGTCCGGCGCGGTCCCGGCGGCCTTGTCGACGCGGGCGACGCTCAGGCCGCCGAGCCGGCCGGCCTTCTTCGCGACCAGGGCGATCCCGCCGTCGGGCAGGCCGCGCAGGACGTAGCCGCCGTCGGCGCCGGTGGTGGCGGTCCGGCCGCCGTACGAGACGACCGCGGCGGCGACGGGCAGCTTCGTGACCGGGTCGACGACCCGGCCGGCGACCTGGCCGGCGGCGGTGGCCGCGATCCGCTGCCGCACCTGGGCGCGGGCCGTGCCGGTGCGGCCGCCCGACGGGTCCCAGGCGCGCACGTCGAGGCCGTTGGCGCGCTGCGGATGCAGCAGCACCTCGACGGCGAACTTCCCGTCCGGCCCGGCGAACGTGGTCGCCGGCAGGACCCCGCCGTCGACGCGGACGGCGCCGCGGGCGAAGGTCCGGCCGGCGACGACGACGCTGCCGCGGTCGGTGTCCGCCGGGACGGTGAGCTTGACGGCGTCCTGATGGGGCCCGCCGGGCCCGCCGTCCGGCGTACAGGCGCCCATGAGCGCCAGGACGGCGCAGAGCACCACCGTCCGGGTTCTCCGCTTTCGGTCCATCATCACCTCGCGGTCGTCGGTGGGGCACGCAGCGTGCCCGGGCACCGACAGCCTTCCAACACATCGCAACTGGTCGATGCGGACAGAAGTGGCAAGTCACCCTTCTCCACGGCGGCCACGTGAACTGCCCGTGAACGCCCCGTCAATATCGACGCGTATCTGTCGACTAGCCGACCGTCCGGCCGATGAAACGTTCAGCCCGGGCCGGTATTTCGGTTGGGGCGGGGCGCGGGCGGCGTTACGGTCGGCCCGTGACCGACGTACGGGGGTTCGTGCGGCAGGACCTGGCGGCCGTCCGCGCCGCGTTCGAGCGGAACTTCGCCGACGGCGCCGAGGCGGGGGCGTCCTTCTGCGCCACCGTCGACGGTGAGATCGTCGCCGACCTGTGGGGCGGGCACGCCGACGCGGCCGGGGCCCGGCCCTGGGAGCGGGACACGATCGTCAACGTCTACTCGATCACCAAGACGATGGCGGCACTGACGGCGCTGCTGGTCGCCGACCGGGGCGAGCTGGACTTCCACGCGCCGGTCGCCCGGTACTGGCCGCAGTTCGCGGCCGGCGGCAAGGGTGACGTCACCGTCGCGCAGGTGATGAGCCACTCCGCCGGGCTGTCCGGCTGGCGCGAGCCCCTCGCACCCGCGGACCTGTACGACTGGGAGAAGGTGACCGCCCTGCTGGCGGCGCAGGAGCCGTTCTGGCCGCCCGGCACCGCCTCCGGCTACCACGTGGTCACGCAGGGGTTCCTGATCGGCGAGATCGTCCGGCGGATCACCGGGCGGACGCTGGGCACCGTGTTCCGGCAGGAGCTCGCGGAGCCGCTCGGCGCGGACTTCCACATCGGGCTGCCGGCGTCCGAGGAGCCCCGGGTCGCCGACCTGGTCCCGTCGGACGAGGAGCCGTTCGCCGGCGGCCTGACCGAGCTGCAGGACAACGCGGCGCACAACCCGCGGCTGGACACGGCGGTGGCCGGCTCGCGGGCGTGGCGGGCCGCGGAGATCCCCGCCGGCGGTGGCACCGGCAACGCGCGGTCCGTCGCCCTGGTGCACACGGTCCTCGCCTGCGGCGGCGTCGCCCAGGGCCGCCGCCTCCTGTCCGAGGCGACCTGCCGCAGCGCCCTGGAGGTCCAGGTCGAGGGCACCGACCTCGTGCTCGGCATGCCGGTGCGCTTCGGGCTCGGCTTCGCGGTCGGCGGGCCGTTCATGCCCGGCCCGGACACGCTGTACTGGGGCGGCGCCGGCGGCTCCCTGGCCGTCATCGACCTCGGCGCCCGGGCGACCTACGCCTACGCCATGAACAGGATGGGCGGCCCGGGCGACCTGCGCGGCTTCGCCCCGGTCTCCGCCGCCTGGACCGCCCTCGCGGCATCGACCTGATTCCTGCCGAATGCGTGGCGCACAAAGCGGAAAGGCGCATTCGCCAGGGAGCCGAACGGTCTATTACATAGTCGATTGTGAATTGTAATATTTACCGCCACGACTTTGAAGCCAGCTCGCCGTCCCGCCGGAGAAGGTGCCGTTGCTGACGTACTCCGCCGCCGTGGCCGGCTGCGGCGCGACCAGGACGGCGCCGAGCAGCGCGGCGGTGGCCAGGGCGGCCAGGGCCCGCCTCAGCACTGCGGCACCATGGTCTTGACGTCGTACGCCGTGGAGATCCACGTGTCGGCCGCGTAGCCGGTGGCGCCGGTGGCCGGGTTGGTGATCCGGTCCCACGTGGAGGACGGCCAGTAGCCGCCGCCGACGTACTCGCCGAAGGTGTAGCAGGTGATGTTCACGACGGCGCCGTACGCGGCGGAGCCGACCGAGCCGTAGCCGGTGCCCGGGCCGGACCGGATGTTCAGCCGACGGGCCGGTTGACACCAGGCTTTACACGGCAGGGAGCGTCCATGACGGGTCAAAACGGAAGTTCCGGCGGGCCGCCGCCGCCCTGTCCGGGCCGGCGGACGTGGTCGCCTCGCCCGGATCCCGGACCGCCCCGCCCGTGGCCCCCTCGCGCTGACGGTCGGGATCGCCGCCCTGGTCGGGTCGCTGGTCGTCGCGGTCGCCGCCACCACCGGCGCGTTCACGTCCGGGCCGGCGACCTCCCCGTCCGCCGGCGCGTCCGGTACACCCGCCGCGAACGCCTCCGGGGCGGCATCGGCGGCCGGGTCCGCCGCCGCGGACGGCAGCGACCCGCAGGAGCAGCGCTGCCAGCTCGACGCGGTCAGCGCCCGCGCCGTGCCCGTCCCGGACCGCGACGCGGCCCAGCCGCCGTACGGCAGCCTCACCCTGCGGTTCTCGCCGCACGCCGCGTGGCCGCTGTTCGTCTCCACCGAACGGGTCCCGACCGGCGCCACGATCCGGCTGCGCGCCACCCGCCCCTCCGACGGCGGGACGAGCGGGTTCGACTACCCGTACATGGTCCCGCGCCAGGGTCTTCAGCGTCTTCGGCAACGTCCTGGGCACCGGCCGGGGCTGCGTCGCGGTGTCGGTCGAGATCACCGCCCCGCAGACCGCCGCCCCGCTCGCCACCGCCGAGACCCCCTGCCTCCAGCCGTCATAGCCGGCGGTCCCCGATCGCCGCACGGGTGCGGTCGTCCGCGGGCACCAGGATCCGCAGGCGCAGCCACGGCGCATGGGCCGGGCGGCTCTGGGCCGACAGGAACGCGAGGTCGCCGAGCACCGGGTGCGGGATCCGCTTGCGGGACGGCTCCAGGACCCGCACGTCGTGCCCGGCCCACCAGTCCCGGAACGCCGGGCTGCGCGCGGTGAGCTCCTCGACCAGCGCCACGGATGCGGGGTCGCCGGGGTGCCGGGCGTATTCGCTGCGGAAGTCGAGCAGGTTCGCGTGGGCGGTCCGCTGCCACGCAGGCGACCCGGTGTCCCAGGCCGGCGGGTCGAAGAGCCACAGCAGCAGGTTGCGCCGGCCGCCCGCCGGGGGCGCGACCAGGCCCGACATGATGATCTCGGCGGCCCGGTTGTGCGCGACCACGTCGAACCGCGGGTCCAGCACGAACGCGACGTGCGGCAGCAGCGCGTCGACGAACGCGGCCGTCTCCTCGTCGACCGGACCGTCCCCGGGCTGCGGCGGGGCCACGGCGGCGAGCAGGAACAGGTGGTCGCGCTCCGACGGGGTGAGCGCGAGCGCGCGGCTCAGCGCGAGCAGCACCTGCGCGGACGGCGCGACGTCGCGGCCCTGCTCGAGCCACGTGTACCAGGACAGGCCCACGCCGGACAGCTGCGCGACCTCCTCGCGGCGCAGGCCGGGCGTGCGGCGCCGGCCCGGGCCGGGGTCCAGGCCGGCGTCCTGCGGGCGCAGCGCCGCGCGGCGGGTCCGGAGGAAGTCCGCCAGGGCGGCGCGACGGGCGGCGCTGGGTGTTGGTGCGGGTCCCACGATGGACCATCCTCTCCCGCCGCCCGCTCCGGGACCGAATCCTGGGCCGGTGACCGATGACGACGTGACCTACCTCGAGCTCGGCGCGGGCGCCGAGCCGTTCCTGCTCCTGCACGGCGGTGCCGGCCCGCGCTCGATGCTGCCCTTCGCCGGGCTGCTCGCCGCGTCCCGGGACGCGCGGGTGATCGTGCCGACGCACCCCGGCTTCGCGGGCACGCCCCGGCCCGCGGGCCTCACCACCGTCGCGGGGCTCGCCGCGCTGTACGCCGGCCTGCTCGACCGCCTGGACGTCGGGGCCGTGACGGTGCTCGGCAACTCGATCGGCGGCTGGGTCGCCGCCGAGCTGGCGCTGCTGCGCAGCCCGCGGGTCGGCCGGGTCGTGCTGGTGAACGCGGTCGGCCTCGACGTGCCGGAGCACCCGGTCACCGACGTGTCCGGCCTGACCCCGGCCGGGCTGGCCGCGCTGTCGTTCCACGACCCGGCGCGCTTCCCGCCGGACCCGGACCGCCCGAAGCCCGACCTGGCGGCGCTCGCCGTGTACACCCGGATGTCGATGACCGACCCGGGCCTGCGGGACCGGCTCGCCGCGGTCGACCTGCCGGTGCACGTGGTGTGGGGCGAGTCCGACGGCATCGCCCCGCCCGACTACGGCCGCGCCTACGCCAAGGCCATCCCCGGCGCCCGGTTCACGCTGCTGCCGGGCGCCGGGCACCTGCCGCAGCTGGAGGCCCCGGACCGCCTGCTCGCCGCCGTCGCCTGACCTGGCGCCGGCCTCGACGGGTCACTCGGTCGGGCGGGCGGCGAGGCGCAGCTCCAGCATCGCGGCGAAGCGGGCGTCGGGGTCGTGCAGGTCGAGCGGGCCGACCTCGGCCACCCGGCGCAGCCGGTACCGGAAGGTGTTCGGGTGCACGTACATCGCCGCGGCGGCGGCGACCGCGTCGCCGAAGGCGTCCAGCCAGGCCCGCAGCGTGTCGACGAGGTTGGTGTTGTGCTTGGCGTCGTAGGCGAGCAGGTTCGCCACCGCGCCGCTGGGCCGGTCACCGCGGGCCGACACGACGTCGGCGAGGTCCAGCAGCAGCGCCTCCACGTGCACGTCGGCGAGCCGGGCGACCCGGCGCCCGGCGGTGTTGCCGGTGCGCAGGACCCGCAGCGCCCGGTCCGCCTCCGCCCTCGCCGCGGCGAGCCCCGCCACGTCCTGCGCGACCGGGCCGATGCCGGCGACCGCGGGGGTGCGCTCGCCGACCCGGTCGAGGAAGTCGGTGGCGATGCGGACGGCGCCGTCGGCGCGGCCGCGGGCGACCGGGACGAGCCCGTAGACGACGTCGCCGACGAGGGCCGCCGCCGAGCGCGGGTGCACCGCGCCGATGTGCATGGCGAGCGCGTCGGCCAGCCGCTGCCGCTCGGTGGCGAGGCCCGCGTCGGCGGTGACGCCGGACGGGTCGTCGGGGCGGGGGAGGAGCGCGAGCCCGAGCACGGCGACCGGCCGGTCGGCGAGCCCGAGGCGGGTCAGCGCGTCCAGCGCCCCCGGCCCACCCTCCAGGGCGGTGCTGAGCAGGTCGGTGCGCAGCCGGCGCTCGACGTCGGCGCCGGCCCGGATGCGCAGCATGTGCAGCGCGACGACCCGGGCCGCGTCCCGCAGCGCCTGCATCCGGTCGAGGTTCGGGGGCCCCTGCACGGCCGCCCAGATCGAGCCGAGGATCTCGTCGCCGGCCCGGACCGCGACCGCGACCCGGGGCAGCAGGAAGAAGTCGTCGCCGCCGGGCTCGACGTAGACGGGTTGGTCGCTGCGGTACAGGTCGCGGAAGATGCCCCGGTCGGTGAGCTGGCGCGAGTACCGCTCAGGCACCTGCCGGCCGAGGATCGTCTCGATGCGGGACCGGTCGGCCTCGTCCTGCCGGCCCGAGTAGGCCAGGACGCGGGAGCTGCGGTCCTCGATGGTGACCGGCGCGTCGAGCAGCGCCGCGATCGCGTTGGCGAGCGCGAACAGGTCACCGGCCGGCACCCCGCCGAGAGTCTGCGGCTCGGCGTCGCCGACGTCGCCCTCGGCCAGCAGCGAGCGCAGCAGCGCGGCGAGCTGCGCCCACGACGCGCCGCGGGTCAGCCCGAGCAGCGCCACCCCGGACTCCGCCGCGGCGGCGGCCAGGTCGGGGTCGGCCGGCACCGGCGCCCGCACGACCAGCGCGACGGCCTCCTGCCGGCCGAGCATGCGCAGCAGCCGGGCGGTCTCCGCGGCGTCGCCGACGCCGACCCCGAGGACCAGCGCGTGCTGGGGGAGCACCGGCTCGTCGAGGGGATCGTGGATGACCACGCCGCCGATCGCGGCGGCCTGCCGCGGGTGGAGGTCCGGGTCGCCGTGGACCAGCTCGAGCAGGGTCGCGCCGAGGTCGTCCAGGACACGCCCGAGGCTGGCCTGTGGTCGCACACCAGGAATTCTAGATCCGGATCCAGGTCGTCTCGGTGGTGATCCCGGCGAGGACGTCCGGCAGCGGCTCGACGCCGAGCCCCGGCCCGGCCGGCACGGCCAGGTGGCCGTCGTCGAGCACGAACGGCGCCGTGACGTCGGTGCGGTAGTAGCGGCCGGAGGCGGACGTGTCGCCGGGCAGGGTGAAACCGGGCAGCGCGGCGAGCGCCACGTTCGCGGCCCGCCCGATGCCGGTCTCCAGCATCCCGCCGCACCAGACCGGCACGCCGTGCGCCACACAGACGTCGTGGATCCGGCGCGCCTCCAGGTAGCCGCCGACCCGCCCGGGCTTCACGTTCACGATCTCGCAGGCGCCGAGCGTGATCGCCGCGGCCGCGCTGCGGGCCGACGTGATCGACTCGTCGAGGCAGACGGGGGTGCGGATGAGCTTCGCCAGGGCGGCGTGGCCGAGCAGGTCCTCCTCGTCGAGGGGCTGCTCGATGAGCAGCAGGTCGAACGGGTCGAGCCGGCTCAGGTGCCGGGCGTCGGCGAGGGTGTAGGCGGTGTTGGCGTCGACCTGCAGCAGCAGCGCGTCGCCGAAGCGCTCGCGGACCGCCCGGACGGGCTCGACGTCCCAGCCGGGCTCGATCTTCAGCTTGATCCGCACGTACCCGTCGGCGACGTACCCGGCGACCGCGTCGAGCAGCTCGCCGATCGAGTCCATGATCCCGACGGAGACCCCGCACGGCACGCGGTCGTGGACCGCGCCGAGCTCCCGGGCGAAGGACCGGCCGGCGGCGCGCAGCTCCGCGTCGAGGACGGCCATCTCCAGGGCCGCCTTCGCCATCCGGTGTCCCTTGTACGGCGCGAGCACCGGCCCGACCGCGTTGGCGTCGAGCCGCGGGGCCGCCCCGAGCGCCGGCACGAGGAACCGGGTGAGCACGTCGATGGCGGCCTCGACGTACTCCGAGGAGTACAGCGGGTCGGCCATCGCCACGCACTCGCCCCAGCCCTCGGCGTCGGGGGTGACCGCCCGCAGCAGCAGCAGGTCCCGGTCGGTGCTGGTGCCGAAGGAGGTGCGGAAGGGCGCCACCAGCGGCATCTTGACGCGCCGCAGCTCGACCCCGGTGAGTTTCATGATGTCCCGTCGTTCCCTTCGGTGAGCACGTACCAGCCGGCCCGGTCGAAGCCGGTCACCCGCCGGCCGTTGGCCATGAGCGTGCCGAGCGTCTCGCGGACCGCGATCCGCCAGGCGTGGGCGGCGTCCGGATCGGTCCGCCGCAGCGTCTCGATGTCCGGCGGCACCGCCACCAGGATCGCCCGCCCGTCTGTGTCCTTGTCGAGGTCACCGGGTGCGGGGCGGCCGTCCGCGGAGCGTCCCAGGCCGACCACCGCGCCCCGGTGCAGTTCGTGTTCGACGGTACGGGTAGCCGGCCGCCCGCCGCACGCCGCCTCCACGGCCGGCGCGGCCAGGTCCCAGCTGACCAGCAGCCGGTCGCTGTCGTCGGCGCCGTTGAGCCCGTCGTTCATGCCGCCGTAGAAGTTGGTCAGGTACTCCGCCGGGGTCGCGGCCAGCTTCGCCAGGTTGAAGTAGGAGTTGCGGGCGACGAGGGGGTCGTAGGTCCACGAGATGGTCCGCAGCCCGCGGCGCACGGCCCAGCCGCGCTGGTGCGTCTTGAGCGCGAACCCGACCGCCCGCCGCCCGCCACCGGCCGCGACGCCGGTGATGTGGCTGTGCATGGTCGCGTGCGCCGGCGGGCCGAAGAACGCGACGCACGCGCCGACGAGCTCGTCCCCGTCGTACGCGCCGGCGACGTAGTTGTCGGCCTTGCTGAACGCCCGCAGCAGCACGGCGGTGACCGGCTGGTTGGCCGGGTCGGGCCGCCAGATCCGGTCGAACAGCCGGTGCATCGCCTGGAAGCCGTCGTCGCCGGTGGTCTCGCGGACGGTCACCCCGGCCGCGTCCGCGGCGGCCCGCGCCTGTGCGTCGGCGGCGTCGGCGGCCGCGTCGCCGGTGGTGGCAGCGGTAGCGGCGGTTTCAAGGGTCGCCATCACGCACCTCCCGCGGCGGCCAGGACGTCCAGCACCAGGGCCGCGACGAGGGCGGTGCGTCCGGGCAGCGCGTCGACGAGGACGTGCTCGTCGTCGGCGTGCGCGCCGCCACCGACCGCGCCGAGCCCGTCGAGCGTCGGCGTGCCGACGCCGGCGGTGAAGTTGCCGTCGGACGCCCCGCCCACGGCGGCCCCGGTCAGCGGCGGCAGGCCCAGCCCGGCGGCGAGCGCGGCGGCGCGGGCGAAGAGCCCGGCGGACGCGGCGGCGGTCAGCGGCGGGCGGTTGCCGCCGCCCTCGACCTCGAGGGTCGCGCCGTCGAGCACGGGGCGCAGCCCGGCGAGGGCGGCGGCGACCCGGTGCTGCTCGGCCTCGTCGCGGACGCGGACGTCCACGGCGAGCTCGGCGGCGGCCGGCACGGTGTTGGTGGTGGTGCCGGCCGACACCGCGGTCGGCGTGACGGTGGTGCCGAGGGCGGGGTCGCCGAGCCGGTGCACGGCGAGGACCTGGTGGGCCAGCTCGACGCCGGCGTTGATCCCGCGCTCCGGCTCGAGCCCGGCGTGGGCGGCCCGGCCGGCGATCCGGATCCGGTAGAACCCGGCGCCCTTGCGGGCGGTCTTGAGCGCGCCGCCGTCCGCGGACGGTTCGAGGACGAGCGCGGCGCGGGCGCCGGCCGCCTCCTGCTCGACGAGCGCCTGGGAGCTCGGCGAGCCGATCTCCTCGTCGCCGGTGATGAGCACGGTCACGGCGGCGCCCCGCCCGGCCGCGGCGGCGGCCGCGTGCAGCGCCATCACGACCCCGGCCTTCATGTCGAAGCAGCCGGGGCCGCGCAGCCGCCCGCCGGTCGTGGCGAACGGGTGCGTGGCGAGGGTGCCGACCGGCCACACCGTGTCGTGGTGGCCGAGCAGCAGGACCCGGTCCGGTCCGGCGCCGAGCCGCCAGCGCAGGTGGGTGCGGCCGTCGACGACGATCCGGTCCGGCGCGACGCCGAGGCGCCGGGCGCCGACGCCGGCGAGCACGTCGGCGCTGCGGGCGACGGCGGCGAGGTCGGTGGACGGCGACTCGGCCCGCACGAGCGTCTCGATCTCCGCGAGCAGCGCCGGCAGCGCCGCCCGCATCGACCGCAGCAGGGAAACGGTGTTCAGCTCAGTGTCCATTGTGGACCTTCGGCGTCGCCCGCACCCCGAAGTGCAGGTACGGCTCGCCGGTCGGCAGCGCGTAGAACGTGACCGGCGCCCAGTTCTGCGCCGACGGTTCCTTGACCAGGAACAGGTTCTCCTCGACCGGGACCATCGCGTATTCGCTCACCGGGTCCGGGATCAGCTCGGCGATCGGGCCGGTGACGGTGCTCCGCATGACCGGCCCGCCGTCGCGCTCGAAGACCTCGATGCGGACGCTGGCCCGCTCGTAGGTGCCGAGGTACCGCTGGAAGTCGACCTGGACCGGCTCGGCGGGCGGCGCGATCGGGCGCGGCATCGCGACGCCGGCCGCCTCGGCGAAGATCTCCCGGTAGAGCTCGTCGTAGAGGTCGCGGCCGTTGCCGCCGTTGGTGAGCAGGGTGACGGCGAGGCCCTGCTCGGGCAGCAGGCGCAGGAACGCGGACTGGCCGATGGTGTTGCCGTCGTGCCCGATGAGCCGGTGGCCGTCCCAGCCGAACCGGATCCAGCCGAGCCCCCACGAGTCGCCGAGGGAGTACTTGTCGGGCAGCTCGGCGTGCTCGGCGGCCATCGCGGCGGCGCTCGCCTCGCTCAGCACCCGGGTGCCGTCGGCGGCGAGCCCGCCGGTGAGGTGCAGCCGGGCGAACGCGAGCACGTCGGCGGCGGTGGCGTTGATCAGGCCGGCCGGCCCGAGCGAGCGGGGCAGCGCCCACGCCGGCGCGACCTTCAGGTCGTCGGGGTCCTCACCGACGTGGCCGATCGCGGTCCGGTGGGCGAGGGCCTCCTCCGGCAGCGTGCCGGTGCGGCGCAGCCCGAGCGGGCCGGACAGCCTGGCCCGTAGCGCGGCGTCCCAGGTGCCGCCGGTCAGCTTCTCGATGACCCGGCCGGCGAGGGAGAAACCGGCGTTGCAGTACGACCAGGTGACGCCGAGCGGGTGGTTCTGGGTCTGCTCGGCGAGCAGCGCCACGTACCGCTCGAGACAGTCGTCGCCGCGCCCGGTGTCGGTGAACACGTCGCCGTCGATGCCGCTGGTGTGGGTGAGCAGGTGCCGCATGGTGACCTGCTTGGTGACCTCCGGGTCGGCGAGGCGGAACTCGGGCAGCACGTCGGCGACCGGCGCGTCCAGGTCGAGCAGGCCCTCGTCGACGAGCTGCAGGACCACGGTCGCGGTCCACACCTTCGAGATCGACCCGATCTGGAACACCGAGTCGGTGGTGGAGCCGACGCCGGTGTCCTTGTTGACGACGCCGTACGTCGCCTCCACCAGCTCGTCGCCACCGCTGTCGGCTCCAGGGCGCAGGCGCAGGATGCCGAGCGTCGCGCCGGGCACCTTGTGCCGCTGGGCGAGGGCGGTCAGCCGGCGCTGCCAGTGCGCCGCGTCCAGGGCGGGCCGTCGGGGCTCGCGGTCGGCGGCGAACCGCTCGACCCAGTCGACGATCCGGCGGTTGAAGTCGATCCGGTGCGACGGCCGGCCCTGGAGGATGAACAGGTGCGAGGCGTCCGGGTAGAGGACGAGGCGGGTCGGCACGTCCCGCTCGCGCAGCGCGGTGTGCCACTGCTGCGCCTGCCCGGCGGGGCACCGCACGTCGGCGGCGCCGTGCAGGATCAGGGTCGGGGTGCGGACCTGGTCCACCCGGGTGATGGGGGACATGTCGGCGACCGAGCCACCGGCGAGCTCGAAGGCGTTGAGGAAGTGGCCCGCGTCGGCGGTGCCCGACTCGCTGGTCAGGTCGCTGACGACGCCGCCGGCGACTGCCGCGGCGAACCGGTCGGTGACACCGGTCAGGTAGCAGGTCATGTAGCCGCCGTAGCTGTAGCCGGCGACGGCGAGCCGGGCCGGGTCGGCGACCCCTTCCGCGACGAGGGTGTCGACGGGCTCCAGGAAGTCCTTGGCGTCGGCGACGCCCCAGGCGCCGACCGCGGCGGTGTAGAAGGCCTCGCCGTAGCCGTCGCTGCCGCGCGGGTTGAGCAGCAGCACGGTCCAGCCCCGCGCGGCGAGCTCCTGGTGGTACAGGTGGACGTCGTCGGCGGCGGCGTTCCACGCGTTGTGCGGGCCGCCGTGGATGTCCAGCAGCAGCGGGCCGGGCCCGGTCGCCGCCGGGTCGCGGACCAGCCAGCCGTGCACCACGGTGCCGTCGGAGATGGTGAACTCCCGCTCCAGCCGCGGGAACAGGTCGGCCTCGGCGTCCCGCTGGACCAGCACCGTCTCGTCGCCGGTGCTCAGGTCGAGGGCGACGAGCGAGCCGAGGGAGGTCGGGGTGAGCAGCAGGACGACCGCGGTGCCGCCGGCGACGGACAGGCCGGCGACCGAGCGTCCGGCGCCGGCGAGGACCGGCCGCGGGTCGCCGCCGCCGACCGGGACGGTGTAGAGGTGGGTGTCGCCGCGGTCGCGGGCGCAGAACAGCACCGACCGTCCACTGTCGACGGTCACCGGGAGCGCGCCCGGGTAGCCCGGCCCGCCCGGCATGACGTTGCGGTCCAGCGGGGCGGACAGGCTGGTGACGGGCCCGCCGTCCAGCGGCACGCGCAGCAGGTGCGCGTGGCCGGTGAGCGGGCCGGGGAACCCGGTGACCAGCAGCGTCCCGCCGTCCGCGGCCCAGGTGACCGGGCCGCCGGTGCCGTCGGTGAGCCCGGCGAGCCGTGGCGGCGCCGCCGGGTCGGTGGCGGAGCGCACGTACACCGGGCAGTGCATCGTCCGGTCCGCGTCGGGCGCGGTGGCCGCCGCGTAGGCGAGCCGCGTGCCGTCCGGCGACCAGGCGGGGTCGCCCGCGTGCCAGTCGCCGTCGGTGAACCGGCGGCACGCCTTGGTGGCCACGTCCACGACGTGCACGTGGCTGCGCATGGTGCGCAGGTAGCCGGCGCCGTCGGCGAGGTAGTCGAGCCGGTCCGCGACGATCGGCGCGGCGCCGCGCCGCTGCCGGGCCGCGTCGTCCTCGCCGTCGGAGGCGTGCAGGTCGACCGGCGCGGCGAACGCGATGGCCGTGCCGTCCGGGCTCCACACCGGCCGGCCGGCGCCCAGCGGCAGCGTCGTCAGCTGCTCGGGCTCGCCGCCGCCGGCGGGCAGCAGCCAGACCTGCGCCGCGCCCCCTGTGGTGCCGCCGCCGGCCCGCAGGAACGCGATCCGCGTGCCGTCCGGCGACCACGCCGGCGCCGTGTCGGCGCCGCCCCGGGTGAGCTGCTCCGGCCCGCCCGAGCGGGTGCCGGCCCACCAGAGGTTGTGCAGGGTGCGGTCCGCCCCGGCGTCCACGGTGCGGAGCACATAGACGACCCGTGAGCCGTCCGGCGCGACCGCCGGCTGCTCCGGCGCGGCGAGGGTGGGCAGGTCGTCGATGCGCTGGCGTCGGGTCACGACAGACTCCTCGTGGGAAGCGGGGCTTGCTTTTCAAGGCCGGGTCGCGGCGCGGCGAAGTGGCAGGCGGCCAGGTGCCGGTGGGCGGCGCCGTCCGGTTCGGTGTCGCGGCAGACGTCGCGCTGGAGCACGAGCGGGCCGACCGGGCAGCGGGGGTGGAACCGGCAGCCGGCCGGCGGGTGGTGCGGGTCCGTGGGCTCCGCGGCGTCCAGGACGGCCTTGGTGCCGGTCAGCGTGCCGAGCAGCGCCGGCCGGGGGCCGCCGGGCTGCGGCGCCGAGGCGAGCAGCTGCCGGGTGTACGGGTGCTGCGGGTCGCCGAGCACGTCGTCGACCGGCCCGCACTCGACGATCCGGCCGAGGTACATGACGGCGAGGACGTCGCTGACGTAGCGGACGACCGCCAGGTTGTGCGAGATGAACAGCATCGACAGGCCCAGCCGGCGCTGCAGGTCGCGCACCAGGTTCAGCACGGTGCCCTGGATGGACACGTCCAGCGCGGAGGTGATCTCGTCGGCGACGATCACGTCGGGGCGGGCGGCGAGGGCGCGGGCGAGGGCGACCCGCTGCCGCTGCCCGCCGGACAGCTGCGCCGGGTACTGCCGGGCCCGCTCCGGCGCCAGCTCGACCAGGTCGAGGAGCCGGGCGACCTCGGCGCGCCGGGCGGCGGCGGTCGTGCCGCGCGGCACCGCCTCGGCGATGGAGGCGCCGATCGTCATCCGCGGGTCGAGCGACGAGTACGGGTCCTGGAACACCATCTGCACGCGGCGCCCGGCGTCGGTGCCGGGGGTGCGCGGCAGCCGCCGCCTGTCCAGCAGGATCTCCCCGCCGGACAGCGGGGCGAGGCCGACCGCCGCGCGGGCGAGGGTCGACTTGCCGGAGCCGGACTCGCCGACGAGCCCCACGACGCTGCCGGCGGGGACGGTGAGGTCGACGCGGTCGACGGCGGTGACGCCGCGCCGCCGCCCGCCGAAGCGGACCGACACGTCCCGGAAGCGCAGCTCGTTCACCGGACCTCACCCACGTGCCAGCAGGCGACCCGCGCCCCGGTGGCGTCGGTCTCCAACGGTGGCTCCTCGCGCCGGCACTGCTCGTCGGCGTACCCGCAGCGGGGCGCGAACGCGCAGCCGGCGGGCACCTCGCCGGGCTCGACCGGCCTGCCCGGGATGACGGTCAGCGGCAGGTCCCGGTCGGTGCCGAGGTGCGGCACCGCCGCGAGCAGCGCCCGGGTGTACGGGTGCCGCGCCCCGGCGGGCAGCGCCGCGGCGGCCACGTCCTCCACGACGCGCCCCGCGTACATCACCAGCACCCGCTGGCAGACCTGGCCGACGACGGTGATGTCGTGGCTGATCAGCAGCAACGCGACCGAGTCGGCGGCCCGGATGTCCTCCAGCAGCGCCAGCACCTGCCGCTGCACGGTCACGTCCAGCGCGGTGGTCGGCTCGTCGGCGACGATGAGCGCGGGGGTGCCCATCAGGCCCATCCCGATCATCGCCCGCTGCCGCATGCCGCCGGAGAACTCGTGCGGGAACTGGTGCGCGCGCCGCTCGGGCGCGGGCAGCCGGACGGCGCGCAGCCGGTCGACGGCCCGCGCGAACGCCTCCCGGCGGCTGAGGCCCTGATGCTGGACAGCGGGCTCGGCGAGCTGCCGGCCGATGCGCTGGGTCGGGTTGAACGACGACATCGGGTCCTGGAACACCATCGCGAACGAGGTGCCGAGCAGGCGCCGCTGGGCCCGGCTCGGCCCGTGCCGCAGGTCCTCCCCGGCGAACTCCAGCCGGTCGGCGCGCACCTCGCCGGGCGCCTCGATCAGCTGGGCGACCGCCAGGGCGGTGAGGCTCTTGCCGGAGCCGGACTCGCCGACCACGCCGACCGCCTCGCCGCGGCGGATCGTGAAGCTCAGCCCGCGGACCGGCGTCAGCTCGCCGAACGAGACGCGGAGGTTCTCCACGGCGAGCACGGTGTCGCCGTCCTTGTCCACTGTGGACGGCGCGGCCGGCTCCTGCCGGGGCGAGCGGCGCACGGCGGTGAACAGCGGCGTGCTCTGGCCGATCTGCCGGGCGACCGCCTCGCCGGTGAGGTTGAACGCCAGCCCGGCGAGCACAACCGCGGCGCCCGGGACCAGGGCCGCGAGCGGGTGGACGTACAGGCTGTTGAGGCCCTCGCCGAGCAGCCGCCCCCAGTCGTACGACGGTGCCTGCACGCCGAGGCCGAGGTAGGACAGGCCGGCGAAGGCGAGCAGCGAGCCGCCGGCCGCGACGGTCGCGTTGACGACGAGCGGCTCGCCGATGTTGGGCAGGACGTGCCGGACCAGGACGCGGAGCCGGCCCACCCCCGCGATCCGGGCGGCGGCGACGAAGTCCCGCTCGGCGACCGAGGCGACCAGCGTGCCGGTCAGCCGCGCGAAGGCGGGCGCGACCGCGAAGCCGATCGCGAGGACGGAGCCCTTGGTGCCCACCCCGAAGATGACCGCGAAGCTCAGCGCGAGCAGCAGCCCGGGGAACGCGACCGCGACGTTCACGCCGGCGGTCACGAGGCGGCCGAGGCGCGCGCCGATCAGCTGCGGCGCGGCGCCGAGCAGCAGCCCGATGACGACGCCCAGGCCGGTCGACAGCAGCGCCAGCACCACCGAGAGCCGGGTGGCGACCAGGACCCGGAAGAAGATGTCCCGGCCGAGCCCGTCGGTGCCGGCCCAGTGTGCCGCCGACGGGCCCTGCAGGATGTTCGCGGTGTCCACGGCGTCGGCCCGCCCGCGCAGGAGCAGAGGCGCCAGGACCGCCAGGGCCAGCACCGCCGTGAGCAGGACCGCCGCGGTCACGCCGAGCGGGGTACGCAGTCGCTTCGGCACGGTTCAGCTCTCCCGGATCGTCGAGCGCGGGTCGAGCAGCGCGAGGCCGACGTCGACCACGAGGTTGACCAGGAGCACGCCGAGGCCGTAGATCAGCACGATGCCCTGCACCACCGGGTAGTCCTTGGCCAGGATCGACTGGACGATGGTGCTGCCCAGGCCCGGCCACGCGAACACGTTCTCCACCAGGACGGTCGCCGCGACCAGCCCGCCCAGCAGCAGCCCGGCGATGGTGACCGTGGCCGTCACCGAGTTGGGCAGCGCGTGCCGCAGGTACAGCCGCCGGTCCGGCAGCCGCTTCGCGCGGGCGGTGCGGATGTAGTCGGCGTCCAGCACCGCCAGGGTCTCCACCCGCATGATCCGGGCGAGCACCGCGGCCGGGCCGAGGGCAAGGGCGAGGACCGGCAGCACGTAGGAGTCCGGCCCGGCCCGCCCGGCGATCGGCACCAGCCCGAGCTGGACCCCGAACAGGTACACCAGCCCGGCGCCGACCAGGAACTCCGGCACCGCGCCGAAGAACACGCTGGTCGAGGTGAAGCCGAGCTCCAGCCGCCGGCGCCGGCCGCCCCGGGTCAGCACCGCCATGGTCAGCCCGAGCGGGACCGAGAGCGCGACGGCGACCAGGAACGCGTACACGGCGAGCTCCAGCGTCGCCGGGTAGCGCTCCGCGATGACCTGGGAGACCGGCAGGCCGGAGACCGTCGAGGTGCCGAACCGTCCGGCGGACAGGTCGCCCAGGTAGTCCAGGTACTGCCGCCACAGCGGGTCGTCCAGGCCCAGCTGCTCCCGGCGCGCGGCGACCAGCTCGGCCGGTGCGGCGACGCCGAGCGCCGCCCGCACCGGGTCACCCGGGATCAGGTGGATCATGCCGAACGCCGCGGTCAGCAGCACCCAGACCGACAGCAGCAGCCTGCGCGACCGGCGTGCGGCGAACCGCACCCACGCGTTGTCCGTCAGTTTCTCCGTGAGTTTCTCCGTCAGTTTTTCCGTCCTGGCTCGCACGCCGGTCACCTCCTTACACCAGCATCCGGATGGACTGCGGGATCATCGCGCCGTCGCCGATCTCGAACCGCGCGCCCTGACCGAAGATCGGCACCGTCGAGTTGACGAACGGCACCACGTCGACGTGCTTGAAGATGGCCTTCTCGGCGGCGGCCCACTGCTCGCAGCCGGCCGTGCCGGCGACCGCCGACGCCTCCGTGACCGCCTTGGTGTACTCGGCGTTGTCGATGCTGGAGAAGTTGACGCCGTTCGGCGCGGACGGCCCGGACACGTAGGGCACGACCTGGCTGGGCAGTGGCGTGTTGAGCGGCAGGAACGCCGCCTCCCAGGCGAGCTGCCCGCCGAGGAGGCCGGTGCCGATCTCGGCGTCGGTCACCGGCTTCACGGTGACCTCCGCGCCGACGCTCGTCCAGACCTTCTGCGTGAGCTCGGCGCCGGCCTGCGAGCCGGTGCCCAGGCTGGCCGGGTACGCGATCGCGATGGTGAGCTTCTGCCCGCCCTTCGCGCGCACGCCGCCCGCGCCGGCCGTCCAGCCGGCGGCGTCCAGCGCGGCCTTCGCCGCGTCCAGGTCGTGCCCGGGCAGGTTCCCCTCGACCGTGTTCTGCTTGCACGGCGCGCCGCCCGACGAGACGAGGCCGGTCGGCGGCTTGCCGTTGCCGCTGCTGACGACCTTGCCGAGCTCGGTGAGGTCCAGCGCCTGGACCAGCGCCTTGCGCACCTGCTCGTCGGCGCCGGGCAGCCCGCTCTTGTGGTTGAACCACAGCTCGCCGAGCGTCGCCTCGATCTGCCGCTGGTGCAGGTTCGCCGCCTGCACCCGCTGCCGGTCCGGACCGACCAGCTGCGCCGCGTTCGCCTGCTTGGACATCAGCAGGTTGGCCGCGGTCGACTCGTTGGTGACGACCTTGAGGACCGCCGTGTCGGGCAGGCCGCGCTGGTCGGCCTTCCAGTCGCCGGGGCCCCACGCGTAGTCCTTGCGCCGGGTGAACGTGTAGTGGTCGTTCGCCACCGCCTCGGTCAGCGTGAACATGCCGGTGCCGTCGCCGCCCTGCTTGAGCAGGTTGCGGTCCTTCATGCCCTTGTCGCACACGATCGGCAGGCCGCCGACCATCCGGGCGAGGAACGAGGCCGGCGCTGGCGACGTGACCGTCACGGTGCCGGCCGCGTCGTCAGCCTTCGCGGTGGCGCCCGCCGGGACGAACGCCCCGATCCGCGACGACGCGTTCTTCGGGTCGCCGACGAAGTTGATGTTGTCGGCGACCATGGTCGCGGTGAGCGGGCTGCCGTTGGCGCACTTGACGTCCTTGCGCAGCGTGTACGTGGCGGACGTCGTCGTGCCCTGCCAGGTCTGCGCCAGCCCGGCGACCTCGTTGCCGTCCGGGTCGATGTTGACGAGCGAGTCGTACATGAACCGGCCGACCACCATCGCGACGGACAGCGACGTGAGGTGGGGGTCGAGCGTGCCGGGGTCGGCGCCGAGCACCATGGTGAACGTCTTGCCGTCGGCGAACGTCTGGTCGCCGGTCGCGGCGTTGCCGCCGCAGGCGCCGAGCAGGAGCGCGAGACCACCGAGGGCAGCGATGGTCCGGACAGATCTCATGGATGCCTCCGGTGGTCAGTTGGCGACGCGGCGGATCGCGCGACCGCTGTGGATGTACAGGGCGTGCCCGGTCCCGTCGTCGCCGACGAAGACGTGCGGCAGGTGGACGCCGAGCGTCGCCTTGAGCGGGACGAACCGGTCGGTGGAGAGGTGGACCAGCTCGGTCCGCTCGACCTGGCCGCCGAGCTGGGCCATCAGCCCCCGGGGCCGCTGCTCCAGCCAGAGCCGGCCGTCGCCGTCGCGCTCCACCACCAGCTCGGCGACGTCGCAGCGGTACGTGCCGAGGTAGCGCTCGACGTCGACGGTCTCGGGGACCTCCGGCGGCGCCGGCAGCGGCGGCAGCTCGACGCCGGCCAGGTCCCGCAGGATCCGGGTGAAGATCGCGGTGTACAGGGCGAACGGGTTGCCCCCGTTGGAGACCAGCGCGACCGCGACGTCGCGGCCCGGCACCAGGCGCAGCATCGCGGCCTGGCCGATCGTGTTGCCGTCGTGCCCGATGACCGTGCCGCCGGGCCAGTCGAACACCTCCCAGCCGAGCCCCCAGGCGTCGCCCATCAGGCCGAGCGCGGGCAGCGTGACCTCCGGTCGCTGCATCTGCGCGACGGCGTCGGCGCTGAGCACCTGGGTGCCGTCGGCCGCCTTCCCGCCGTCGAGGTGCATCCGGCCGAACGCGAGGAGGTCCCGGACCCGCATGGTGAGCATCGAGCCGGCCGGCGCGTTGGAGCGGGCCAGGGCCCAGACGGGCGCCGCCACCGGGTCGGCGTCCGGCGCCGGCTGGATGTGGCCGACCGCGGCCCGGAACAGGATCGCCTCGTCGGCGCCGTTGGCGGCGTGGGTCAGCCCGAGCGGCCCGAACAGGTGCTCCCGGACGCAGGCGTCGAACGGCTTGCCGCGCAGCACCTCGACGACCCGGCCGAGCACGCAGTACCCGGCGTTGTTGTACGAGAACATCGCGCCGGGCGCGAACAGCTGCGGCGTGTCGCCGAGCGTCGCGACGTACTTCTCGACGCAGTCGTCGCCCTTGCCGGTGTCGGTGAACACGTCACCCTCGAACCCGGCCGTGTGGCTCAGGAGCTGCCGCACCGTGATCGCGGCGGCCGCGTCCCCGTCGGCGATGACGAACTCCGGCACGTACCGCCGGACGGGCGCGTCGAGGTCGAGCTTCCCCTCGTCGGCCAGCTGCATCACCAGCGTGGCCGTCCACACCTTGGTGATCGAGCCGATCTGGAACACCGAGTCGGTGGTGGCTTCCACCCCCGTTGCCCGGCTCAGGACGCCGGCGGCGACGTCGATGACGTCACCCCCGACCGAGACCGCCACCGCGGCGGCCGGCACCTTGTGTTCGACGAGCAGCGCGGGCAGACGCTCACGCAACCAGTGATGGATGTCACCCAGTTCCGACATGCGGCAACCCTAGGGCGGCCCTACCGGCCGGTGTTGGTCCGCTACGACAACTCCACCCCCACGAGTTCGTACCGCCGGACAAACCCGGGCCGCGGTCCCGGCGCGTCACCGGGACCGCGGCGTTGGGGTGGCGCCGTTACAGGTACGGGCGGGTGATGAGCTCGACCGCGTGGCCGGCGGGGTCCTTGCAGTAGACGCCGCGGCCGCCGTGCTCGTGGTTGATCTCGCCGGGGCGGCGCATCTGCGGGTCGGCCCAGTGCTCGACGCCCCACTCGGTGAGCCGCGCGTACGCCCGGTCGAAGCGCTCGTCGTCGAGCAGGAACGCGTAGTGCTGCATCTGGATCTCGACCGGCGGCTCGGCGAACTGCAGCAGGACGCCGCCGTCGAGCTGGACGTTGGTGAACGGGCCCCACGAGGGCGCGGCCGGCACCTCGAGCAGCTCCCGGTAGAACCGCGCGGACTCGGCGCGGTCCTTCGACGCGATGATGGTGTGGTTGAACGTCGCCGTCATCCGGCATGACCTCACTTCAGGTTTCGGCGTGGACTGGGACCTTCTCGAGCGTCGATCGCTGGGAGGTCCGCGCGCCGAACCGCGGCGGGTCAGTCGTCCACCGGGTCACCGATCCGTGCATGGCGTCTCGCCGGTCCGGTGTTCACGCGGCCGACGCTACCAGATCCGGTGCGCGTGGCGGCCGTGCGAATCCCGGGCGCGGCGTGGAGACTGCATCGATGGATCGAACTGTGGTGATCACGGGCGCGAGCTCCGGTGTCGGGTTGGCGGCGGCGGAGCAGTTCGCCGCCCAGGGCGACCGGGTGGTCGTCGTCGGCCGCGACGAGGGGCGCCTCGAGGCGGCGGTCGCGCGGGTGCGGGCCGCGGGCGGCGGCCGCGAGCCGGGGCGCTTCCGGGCCGACTTCGAGCGGCTCGCGGAGGTGCGGGACCTCGCCGCGTACCTGCTCGACACGTGCCCGTCGATCGACGTCCTCGCCAACAACGCGGGCGGGATGGTCGGCGGCTACCGGCGGACGGCGGACGGCTACGAGGCGACGATCCAGGGCAACCACCTGGCCCCGTTCCTGCTGACGCGCCTGCTGCGGGAGCGGCTCACCGGGGCGCGGCTGGTGGCGACCGCGTCGCGGGTGCACACGCAGGGCCGCCCGGACCCGGACGACTTCACCGGCGACGCCGGCACGTACCGCTGGGGCCGCGCGTACGGTGCCGCGAAGTCCGCGAACATCCTCTTCGCCGCCGAGGCCGCGCGCCGCTGGCCGGACGTCACCAGCGTGTCCTTCCACCCGGGGGTCGTGCGCTCCAACTTCGGCGAGGGACCGGTCCGGCTCGTGTACCGGTTCGCGCCGTTCCTGACCACCCCGGAGAAGGCCGGTGCGCTGCTGGTGTGGCTGGCCACCACGCCCGCGGCCGAGCTGACGGACGGCGGCTACTACGTCGGGCACAAGCTCACCACGCCGGCGGCGCACGCGAGCGACCCCGCGGCGGCCGCGAAACTCTGGGACGCGAGCGCCGCCGCGGTAGCGTTGTAGGACGCCCCGGAGCCCAGCGTGCCAGGGCTCCGGGGCGCTCGTTCGAAGGGGTCCGTCACGGGACCTGGGTGATGTGGTCGCAGCCGAAGAACGCCGTGCCGGCGCCCGCGCCGAACCGGCCGCGGACGCAGATCTCGACCGTGCCCGGCTGGATGCCGAGCTGGTCCCGGCGGGCGTGGATCACGCCGTCCTTGTCACCGTCGCGGGTGTGCTCGTCGAGCTCGTACGAGTCCTCCAGGTGGACCTTGCCGTGGTCCTCCGGCGCGCCGGCGCCGGTGGCGATCAGCGGGCCGCGCACGCCCATGCGCACCGTGGCCGGCTGGATCGTCGCGGCGTTGAAGGCCAGGGGGTTGCCGTACTGGCCGGCGGTCGTGGTGAGCACCGCGGCCGGGAGCACCCCGGGGTTGACGTTGACCGGGTTGGTGAGGCTGCCCGGCATGATGTTCAGCGTCACCGGCACGGCGCAGTCGACGGCGAAGGTGGCCGTGCGGCTGTTGTTGCCGGCGACGGCGTCGACGACCTTCGCCTTCGCGGGCGCGACCGTCGTGGTGACCGTGACCGTCTGGGCGCCCGGCGCGGTACAGGTGACGTCGTAGGCGCCGTCCAGGGTGGCCGGGGCGCCGACCGCGAGCCCGCCGGCGGCGGACGTGCGGCTCGCCGGGGTGACCGTGACGCCCGGCGACCCGGTCGCGGTCTGGGTCACGACGGCGTCGACGGGCCCGTCCGGGCCGAGGTTCGCCACGACCGTCCGCACCTGGACGGTGCTCGGCAGCCCGATGACGGCGAGCGGGTCACCGGTCACGGTCGCCGCGGTGACGGCCAGGTCGGCCTCGACGCAGTCGGGGTCACCCGGGTGCGCCACGCAGAACTCGTGCACCGCGGGCCGCAGGTCCACGGTCACCAGGTCCGTCCCGGCGTTCACGTCGCGCACCACCATCGTCGCGGTGTCGGCGTCGAACGGCACCGTCAGCGTCCCCGGGCCGTCGCGCACGACGAGCCGCTCGCCGCCGTCGTCGGTCTGATCGAAGTACCAGCGGGGATCCCAGGCGTTGAACGCGCCGGCCGGTGCCCCGTCCTCGTCCGTCAGCGTGAGCCGCAGCAGCGGCGGGTCGCCGAGGTGGGAGACGGACCGCTGCTCGCCGACGGTGGCGCCGGCGAGCGTCGCGGACGGTCCGGCGAAGTTCAGGTCGACCAGGAACGACTTGGCCGTGTCCGCGTAGTCGTACTGCGGCTGCGGCGCGGTCCCCGGGTCGACCGGGTCGCCGGGCGCGGCGGCGGACGTCGCGACCGTGACCGCGACCGCGACGAGGGCGGTCGCCGATGCGGTGACCAGCGCGAGCGCGCGTCGGTTGAGTCTCATGGCGTCCCCCTCAGCACTTTCCGGCGGCGCAGTTGTCGAAGTACCAGTTCATGCGTCTGATGTCGGCGGCCTGCGGTGGCCGCCGGTCGGCGTTCATGAGGTCGTTCGGCGTCGGCTCGGACAGGAACCAGCTCTTCGCCGGGGTCGGCCGGACGTCGGTGACGGTCCGGCAGTCGGCGGCGGTGCGGCCCAGCGTCGGGGCGTCCGCCTGACACTTCGCGAGGGTGTCGAACATGTTCGGGTTCGGCAGCGCCTCGAAGTAGCCGCCGTCGCAGCAGTACTCGTCGGCGAGGCCGAACGGCGCGTGCCCGGTCTCGTGCAGCACCGTGCCCAGCGACGTCGGCTCGGTGGAGAAGACACCCCCGTTGGCGCAGTCCCGGAAGGTGTCGCGGTGCAGGATGACGCCGGTGTCGGCCCAGCTGTAGTCCTTCGACCAGTTCGGCGGCCGGGTCAGCACGCAGTTGGTGTTGGCCGGGTTCGCCGGCGTCGGTGCGGCGACCCGGTCGGCGTCGCCGCGCTGGTCCGCCAGCCAGAAGTTGAACCGCTGCTGGTTGGCGAGGAAGAAGTCCTGGCCGTAGTAGGCGCCCTTGATGACGTCGGTCGCGTCGGCGAGGAACGCCGGGTCGGTCGCCGCGGTGTAGCTGTCGCTGTCGGCGATGAAGACGACGTCGACCCGGTTGGTGCGGGCGCCGGTGAAGCTGACCGGGATCGCGGTGCCCTCGGCGGGCGCGCCGACCCTGGTCCGCCGCCAGCCGGTGAAGACCCGGTCGGCGCCGGCGTGGGCGGTGCAGCCGTACACGAGGTCACCGGCGGGCACGTCGGTGATGACGTAGCTGTCGGTGGTCTTGCCGGTGACGTGCAGGTCGGGTCCGGTCGGTTCGTTGACCCACACCTCCAGGTCGTCGGCGATCTTCTTGTGGTCGACCAGCGCGGGCCCCGGCGCGCCGGAGGACAGGTCGGCCATCGTGTCGCCCACCTGGACCGTGCCGTCGAGCGACTCGACGGTGATGGTCACGGTGTCGCCGGGCTGCGGCCACAGCGGGGTGTGGGTGCACCGCACGGCCAGCCCCGGCGTCGCCGCGGGCAGGTCGACCTCGATCCGGAACCGGATGTCGGCGTCGCCGTTGCCGGCGGAGGTGATCGGCCCGGCGCACACGCCGCTGACGTCGCCGGTGACGGCGCACGGCACCAGGTTGACCGTGAGGTCGAGCTCCGAACCGTTGGGCGAGATGTCGCAGACGTCGTCCTCGAAATTGAGGAAACCGTCCGACTCCGCCAGGGTGATCACCACCGGAACGGTGGCCGCCGTGTCGACGTCGACCGCCTTTTCCGCGGTCCAGTCCGGTGATATCTCGTCCTCACCGTCGATCGGACCGAAATTGAAGTCCTGCCCGCCGATCGTGATCTTCGAATAGAAGTCCGAACCGGACAGGTTGTCGGTGCACCCCTGTTCCAGGACGTGTTCGATGACCACCCGCACCGTGACGGTGCTGGCCGCGCTCGCCGGTCTGGCCAGCATGAACTGCGTGCCGAGCACCATCGCCACACACGAGACGGCGGCGATGAATATCCGTCGTGGCGATCTGGCATTGCCCATTCGTAGCCCCTTTCCTGCAACGACTCCGGCATGTGCGCGAAGCGTAGCCAGGGCAATACGGGGGCGATGTCCAGGAAATGACGGTATCTGGGCGCGGCCGACGGAGTCCGCGCGCGTCACACGAACGTGTCGCGCGGAATAAAATGCGTCCGAATTCAGCGGTGCATCGTGCCGGCCGGGGTCAGGCCGTCTTGCTGGTCCAGACGGCCTTCTTGGCCGCGGTGTAGAGCACGGCCGACCCGTCGTCCTGGACCAGCAGGTAGCCGGCGTCCTTGCCGTAGGTCTTGGTGCTCCACAGCGCCTTGCCCGCGGTGTCGTAGACGACGAGGTTGCCGTCGGGCTGCATCCGCGTCGACGCGCCGGGGTGGCCGCTGGTGCCGCTGCGCCACACCACGGTCTTGGCCGAGTTGCGCAGCACGAGGTTGCCGTCGGGCTGCTGCAGCAGCTCGTAGCCGCCCTTCGCCGCCGAGCGGGACTGCCCGGCGAGGAGGCGCTGGCCGGAGGTCAGCTTGCTGACGCCGTCGGTCGTCGTGGCCCAGAGGACCTTGCCGCCCGAGGTGAGGACGAGGTTGCCGTCGGCGTTGAGCGTGGCCGTCACCGCGGTGGCGCCGTACGTGCCCGACGACCAGAGCGGCTGCTTGTCGGCGCCGTACACGACGAGGTTGCCGTCGTTCTGCATCTGCGTCGACCCGCCCGAGCGGCCGCCCGTCTGCGCGCTCCAGACGACCTTCTTGTCGGCGCCCGCGACCACGAGGTTGCCGTCGGGCTGCTGGGTGAGCGTGAACCGGCCGTCGGGGGAGCGGCGCTGCTGCCCGGAGATCAGCGCCTGGCCCGGGTACAGCCGCCCCCGCTCGCCCTGGCTGGACCACAGCTCCTGCTTCCCGGCCTGCGACACCACGGCGTTGCCGTCGTCGCGCACCTCGAGCAGGGCGCCCTTCCCGCCGGTGGCGGTGTGCCACAGGACGCCGCCGCTCTTGCCGTAGACGACGAGGTCGCCGTCGTGGTTGAAGCTGGCGTACGCGCCCGGGTTCGACGGCGTCTGCGACGACCACTGCACCCGCTTCGCCTCGTCGGCGAGGACGAGGTTGCCGTCCGGCTGCTGGGTGAGCGTGAACCTGCCATTAGGTGAGCGCAGCCCCTGCCCCGCGGCCAGCCTGAAGCCGGGCTTCAGCTGCGCGGGCGGCACCGAGGCGCTCGGCGCCAGCGGCACCCGCTCACCGTCGGGCGTCCCCGACGCCGTGCCGGCCTGGCTGCCCGCCCTGGACGGGTCCCCTTCCTGCGCCACGACCACCGGCGCGCCACCGCCACCACCGGACCCCGACAGTTTGACCGCGGCGACGGTGCCGACCGCGACGGCCAGCGTGAGCCCGGCGGCGGCGAGGACCAGCCCGGTGCGCCCCCTTCCGCGCGGCGCCACCTCCCCGGCGAAGGCTTCCGGCGGCCCCTGTACCGGCGGTGCCCCCATCCCCACGAGCGGCGGCCCGGCCTGCTGGACCGGTGGCGCCACGGGGGGCGGCAGGAGCGGCGGCCCGGCCTGCTGTACGGACGGCGGCACGGCCTGCTGTGCCGGTGGGGGAGCGGTGAACGGCACCTGCGGCCGTGGTGGTGCCGGGACCGGCGGCGGCGTGACCAGCGGCAGCTCCGTCGTCGCGTCCTGCGCCACCGTGGCCTGCGCCACCGGCGGCGGCATCGGCGGCCCGGACACCGGCAGCGGCGCGGCCTGGGGCATCGACGGCATCGGCGGCACCGGCGGCACCGGCGGCCCGGGCACCCGAGGAGCCGCGGACATCGGCAGCGGCGCGGCCTGCGCCATCGCCGGCGGGCCGGGCGGCACCACGATCGGACGTTCGGCGGTGCCCTCATCGGGATCCGTCAGGCTCCACACGTCGCCCGGCACCGGATCGCTCCCCGCCATGCCACCGTCCTCCCGATCCAGCACGGGCCGGGGCCGCACCCGGTGAGCCGCCCCCGCAACACGCCACCGATCGAGAACCGTAACGCTTCGCCACCGCCCGCTCCACCCCGGACCGCCCCGGACCATCCCGCTGCGACCGCGGACCTGGCAGAACCCGCGCCGATGAACGGTGTCCTGCGGCGGTCGCGGCGATTTCTTGGGCCGCGGTTCGGCGGGATGTGGCTACGATGTCACATCGGCGTCAGATGATCCCTCACAATAGTTGAGTGTCGATATTTAGAGCTTCAGTGCGCAGAGTTGTCCTTGTGGTGCTGGCGATGCTGGCGGTGCTGATCGGGCCGGTTCCGGAGGCGAGGGCGGCGGCCGACGGGTCCCTCGCCGTCAGCTCCGCGACGGTGGCGGTCGGGTCCGATGTGCGGTTCCAGTACGCGACGCCGCGGCCCCAGGCGAAGAACTGGGTCGGGCTGTACGCGGACCCCGGCAACGGGCCGGTGGGCGAGGCGTATGTCGGGCCGTCGCTGAAGTGGGTGTACACGCCGGACGGCAGCGGGTCGGGGGTCCTCGCGACGGGCGGGCTCACGCCGGGCAACTACGTCCTGTACTACCTCTACAACGACGGGTATACATGGCTCGCGCAGCCGGTCAAGCTCAAGCTGACCGCCGCGCTCCCGGGGACGCTCACCGTCGCCGACCCCACCGTCGCCGCCGGCTCGCCGGTGCAGGTGTCGTACACGACGACCAGCGCCAACGCCAAGAACTGGGTCGGGTTGTACCGCAACCCCGGCGACGGCCCGGTGAACCAGGTCTACGTGGGGCCGTCGCTGGCGTGGGCGTACACCCCGAACGCGAGCGGGTCCGCGACGCTGCCGACGACCGGGCTGACGCCGGGCGACTACATCGTCTACTACCTGTACAACGACGGGTACACGTGGCTGGCGCAGCCGTTCCCGATCCGGGTCACCGGCACCGGCGCGCCGCGGTTCCCGTCGAGCGCGTTCGCGCTGCGCAACGCGAAGGTCGGCGTCGCCTACACGGCGGCGGTCGGCGGTCTCGTCCAGGGCGGCACCGCCGGCCTGACCCTGACCAAGACCAGCGGCCCCGCGTGGGCGAGCGTCTCCGTGTCCGGTGTCGTCAGCGGTACGCCGACCGCGGCCGGCACGGTCACGATCGGCGTCCGGGCGACGTCGTCGACCGGCACCGCGGACGCCACGGTGACGGTCCGGGTGCAGTCCGGCGTGCTGGTGCCGCAGCTGCGCGCGCTGAGCTGGAACCTGTGGCACGGCGGCAGCTCCGTCACCGGCGGGTTCGAGAAGGAGCTCAAGTTCCTGCTCGACAGCGACGCCGACGTGGTCGGCCTCCAGGAGAACGACGGGGCCGCGCAGCGGCTCGCCGGCGCGCTGGGCTGGTCGTTCCACCAGGACGGCTCCGTCGCGGTGGTCAGCCGCTACCCGATCACCGCCACGGGCACGGCCATCGCGGGCAGGGCGGTCGCGGCGCGGATCGATCTCGGCGCTCGGTCGGTGCGGCTGTGGAGCGCGCACCTTGGGTACACGCCGTACGGCCCGTACGACGCCTGCTTCGGCCGGATGGGCGTCCAGCAGCTGCTGAACCAGGAGGCGGCGGCCGGGCGGACGGGCCAGATCAACACGATCGTCTCGGCGATGGGCCCCGACCTGGCGGCCGCGTCGAGCACGCCGGTGCTGCTGGTCGGCGACTTCAACGCCCCGTCGCACCTGGACTGGACGGCGTCGAACTCGCGCTGCGGCTACGGCGCGGTGCCCTGGCCGACGTCGACCGCCCCCGCGAACGCGGGCCTGACCGACTCCTACCGGCAGGCACACCCGAACCCGGCGGCGTTCCCGGGCACGACCTGGTCACCGGTGTTCAAGACGTTCACCGGCGGTTACGGGTACGACTCCCACGCCGGCGAGGCGGAGCCGCAGGATCGCATCGACTTCATTCACTACAAAGGCCCGCTGACCGTCGTCTCCTCCGACGCGCTCTGGGTCGGCGCCCCGTCGCAGTCCAATCCATCGGCGAACGCCTGGCCGTCGGATCACGCCGCGGTCCTGACGGTCTTCCAGGTCGGTTGAGCGAGTTCCTGGCACCGAAAGTGCACATTTCTGTGCACCGATACATCTGACGTTTCAGCAGTTCATTACCGCATTGTTTCGCATTCGTGGACAACTGGTGCACAGTGATCAGTTGAACGTCATAAGTATGAATGAGGTTCATCCGAAAGTATGACGGTGAGGTGAATACAAGCTGATTTCGCAGTATTGACGGCCGCAAGTTTCGACACCATACTTCGATGCTTCACACCGCGTCATGGACGTGAATGGGGGGCATTGATGCGGACAGTTCAATTACCCGTGGATCGACATCATCCATTCTTTTTTGACCACCCGGTGGATCATCTACCAGGCAATCTGCTCGTCGCCGGCCTGCTCGGGCTGGCCGGCGACGTCACCGGCGGCGGGCTGCGGCGGGCCGGCCGCCGGCTGCGGCTCGAATTCGCGTTCCCGGCGTTCGGCGAGCTCGAAGGGGGCGTCGACCTGCACTGCGGCGGGGCCGGTGACACGCTCGAGCTCACCGCCACCCAGTCGGTCGGCGGCACCACCCGGGACATCTGCCGCGGCACCGTCACCGTGCTGCCGGAGCCGGCCCTGCCCGAGGCCACGCCGCCGCTGCCCCTGCCCGCGGCCGGGCCGGCCGGCGGGTCCGGCCGCGGCGGGACGGCGACCCTCACGGCACCCGCCGAGCGGACGCTCGCCACCCCCGCCGACCCGAGGCTCGTGCACCGGGCCGACCTGAGCACCGTCATGCTGGGCGCGCCCACCGAGACGCCGGACGGCGGGTTCACCTGCGCCGTGCTGCGCTGCCCGAGCCTCGCCCCGCCCGGCGACCTGCGGGACCCGATCGAGGTGATCGAGGCGGCCCGCCAGCTCGTGCTCATGCTCGGCCACATCGCCAACGGTCACGCGTTCGACACCCACGTCGTCTGGATCGACCTGGCCGCCGACATCCCGGCCGCCCCGCCCGCCGGCCTGCCGCTGCACGTGAGCTGGCGCCGGCCGCCGGGGAAGCCCCGGCCGCGGACCGCGTTCGACATGGGCCTGCACGCCGGGACGGCCGACCTCGGCACCATCCGGCTCGTCACCCACACGATGTCGCCCGCGGCCTACCGGAAGGTGCGGGCCGCGTGAGGTTCGACGAGCTGTGGCTGGCGAGTGTCGGCACCTGCCTCCCGCCCGTCCTCACGGTCGCCGAGGCGGCCCGGCAGGGCTGGTGCGGCGCCGAGCAGGACGGCTGGACCGGGGTCGCGGTCGCGGGCGACATCGCGCCCGCCGACCTGGCCGTGCGCGCCGCCCGCACCGCGATGGACCGCTCCGGCATCGACCCGGCCCTGGTGGGGCTGCTGCTGCACGTGACGTCGGCGCCGCAGGGCCCCAACGGCTGGTGCCCGCAGCACTACATCGAGCACCGCGTCGTCGGCCACGGCGCGCCCGCGATCGAGCTGCGGCAGGGCAGCGCCGGCATGCTCAACGCGTTCGACCTCGCCGCCGGGCACCTGGCCCGCCCGGGGCCGGGCGCGGTGCTGGTGACCAACGGCGACAACTTCGGGGTCGAGCCGGCCACCGGGTACGACCCGGCGGTGCGCTGGCGGTACGCGACGAACGCCGGCACCAACCGCGGCTCGATCCTCGGCGACGCCGGCACCGCCGCGGTGCTGAGCAACCGGGGCGGGTTCGCGCGGGTGCGCAGCATCGTCAACCGCTCGCTGTCGGACCTGGAGGAGATGTACCGCGGCGACGAGCGCATCTTTCCTCCGCCGGTCGCCGCCGACGGGCCGGTCCGGCTCGGCAACCGGTTCGCCGCGTACGACGCGAAGAGCCCGGGACGGCTCGCGACCGCGCTGCGCCGGCTCCGCGACGCCCGGACCGGGACCGCGGAGGAGGCCCTCGCCGACGCCGGCGTCACCGCCGCCGACGTGACCCGCGTGCTGCACGTGTTCGCCGGCGACGAGCGGTACGTCAAGCACGTGCTCAAGCCGCTGGGTATCGACCACACCCGCGGCGTGCTGGAGTTCGGCCGCAACCTCGGGCACCTCGGCTCCGGCGACCAGGTCGCCGCCCTGGAGCACCTGGTGCTCACCGGCCAGCTGGAGCCCGGCGACCGGGTCCTGGTCATGGCCAACGGCACCGGCATCGCGGTCGGCGCCGCCGTCCTGGAGATCCTGCACCGACCGGAGTGGACCGCATGAGAGCCGCACCCTGGATCATCTTCGTCACCGCCTTCGGGCTGCTCGCCGGCGGCGTGTACACGCACCGCGACGACCCGGCCGCGCTCGTCGTCGCCGGCCTGTACGCGCTGTGGCTGCTCGTCGAGGCCCCGATCGCGCTGCGGGCCACCAGCGCGCCGCAGGACGCGTGGACGATCGTGCCGTACGGTGCGGCCCGGCTCGCCACCATCGGCTGCTGCCTGCTGGTGCCGGGGGAGCGCCCGGCCTGGTTCTGGGCGTCGGCCGCGCTGTTCGTCGTCGGCGTCGTCCTGCGCGAGACCGCGATCCGCACCCTGGGCCGGTTCTACTCCCACCACGTGGTGCGCCGCAGCGACCAGGTCGCCGTCACCCACGGGCCGTACCGCCTGGTGCGGCACCCCGCGTACGCCGGCATGATCCTGGCCCACCTCGGGCTCGTCGGCTGCTTCCCGGGCCCCGCCGGGGTCGTGGCGCTCTGCGCGCTCGTCGCGTCGATCGTGTGGCGGCTGCGGGTCGAGGAGCAGGTGCTGTGGGACATGCCCGGCTACCGCGACTACGCCGTGGGCCGCAAGCGTCTCGTCCCGGGCGTCTGGTGATGGACCCTGTGATGGGCCCTGTGATGGGCACGGCCGGCACCACCGGGATGAGCGCGGCCGAGGTGCTCACCACCACCCGGTCGGTGCGGCACCGGCTCGACCTGACCCGCCCCGTCGACCTCGCCGACGTCCGCGCCTGCCTGGAGGTGGCCCTGCAGGCGCCGACCGGAGCGGGCCGCCAGCACTGGCGGTGGCTGGTCGTCACCGACCCGGTGCTGCGTTCCTCGATCGGCAAGGTGTACCGCGCGGCCTTCGAGCAGCGGTACCCGCCGGACGCCACCGACACGGGCGTCCCGCCCCGGACCCTCGCCAGCGCCCGGCACCTCGCCGAGCACCTCGGGCAGGTCCCCGTCCTGGTCGTGCCGTGCCTGGAGGTGCGCCGCGGGCTCGGCACCGGCAACCAGGCCGGGATCTGGGGGTCGCTGCTGCCGGCCGCGTGGAGCTACATGCTCGCCGCCCGCGCCCGCGGCCTCGCCACCGCCTGGACCACCACCCACCTGGACCGGGAGGAGGAGGTCGCCGCGCTGCTGCGGCTGCCCGGCCACGTCCGGCAGGGCGCGCTGATCCCGACCGCGCACCCGATCGGCGGCGGCTTCCGCCCGGCCCGGCGCGCCCCGCTGGACAGTGTCATCCACATCGACGGCTGGAACGAGACATGACGATCACCACCGGCGCGGACGTCGCCGACCCGGCGCTCGTCGGGCACAAGTTCGCCCGCCTGCACCGGATGCGGGCCGCCGGGTTCCCGGTGCCGGACCTGGTCACCGTCCCGGCGACCGCGTTCGACGCGGCGTGGCAGTCCGTTCAGGACAGCGCCGGCGCCGCGGGAGACCCAGAGGGGGACCCCGAGGACCCGCAGCGGTGGACGCGGGCGGCCGCCGCCCTGCGCGCCGCCCCGGTCCCGGACGGCATCCTCGCCGAGGTCCGCGACCGGTTCGGGCCCGACGCGCTGTTCGCCGTCCGGGCCTGCGCCGTCACGTCCACAGTGGACGGTGAGGACGGCGAGGACGGCGCCGACCCGTTCGCGGGGATGAGCGACAGCTTCCTCTACGTGCCCGCCGACCGGGTCGCGGACCGGATCGCGGCCTGCTGGGCGTCGGCGTTCACCGCCCGGGCCGTCGCCTACCGGCGGCACCGCGGCCTCGACCCGGCCAGGACCCGGATCGCGGTCGGCGTGCAGCTGATGGTGCCCGGCACCCGCTCGTTCGTGGCGTTCACCCGCGACCCCCGCGACGGCGCCCGGCGCACCGTCATTGCCGCCGCGCACGGCATCGGCGAGGGCGTCGTGCAGGAGAAGGCCGACGTCGACCACTTCCACGTCACCGGCGCGACCGTGACCGCCGACCTGGTCCGCAAGGAGCGCATGGTCGGCCCGCCGGACGACACCGGCGAGCTCGCGCTGCTGCCCGTGCCGGCGGACCTCGCCGACGCGCCGGTGCTCGACGACCGCACCGCCCGCGCCGTCGCGGCCCTCGCCGCCCGGGCCGAGGCGTTCTTCGGCGGCCCGCAGGACGTCGAGGGCACCATCACCGCCGACGGCACCCTGCACCTGGTGCAGGCCCGGCCGATGGTGATGCCCGCGGGGCCGCCGGTGTACTGGGCCAACCACAACATCACCGAGAGCTACCCGGGCGTCTCCGGCGCGCTTACCTTCTCGCAGGCGCAGGAGTTCTACCGGCGCGCGTTCGGCGACCTGTACCACCGCATGGGCGTGCCGACCCGCACCGTGGCGGCGAACCGGCACCACCTGGAGCAGCTCGTCGCGCACCTGGAGGGGCGGGTCTACTACCGCCTCGGCGCCTGGCACGCCCTGCACGGCCAGATGCCGGTGTTCGACCTCGTCCGCGACGTGTGGCAGGACGGCATGGGGGTCACCGGCGAGGCACGCCCGGCCGTCACCCGCCCGCGCCGGCGGGCGTGGCTCGCGCTGCCCGGCACGCTCCTGCGGGCCACCCGCCACCCCCGCCAGGCCAGGGAGTTCCTGCGCTGGTGGGACGGCGTGATGGCGGATGCCGGCGACCTGTCCGGGCGCACCCCGCACCAGCTCGTCGCCGCCTACCGGGAGCTGTGGGCGGCGATGAGCGTCCGCTGGGGCGTCACGCTCACCAACTCCATCTACGGGCTGCTCGCCGTGAAGGCCCTGATGCGCCTGCTCGACCGGTGGGCCGGTGGCGCGAAGGGCCTGCTCACCGGCCTGCTGACCGGCGGCCCCGCGAACCGGTCGCTGCGGTCGGTCCGCGCCGCCGTCGCCCTCGCCGAGCTCGTCGCCGCCGACCCGGACCTGCGCGCGGCCGTCGAGTCCGGGGAGCGCCCCCGCGAGGTGTGGCGCGCCATCAGCACCGGCGGGCACGGCACGCCCCTCGCCGAGGCGGCCGCCGACTACCTGCGCCGCTACGGGGACCGCGCGCTGCACGACCTCAAGCTCGAGCAGCCGACCCCGCGCCAGCAGCCGTGGACGCTGCTGGAGGTGCTCCGCCCGTACATCAGCCAGAACCGCACGGTCGAGGGCCTGATCCAGGCGGAGGAGCGGGCCACCCGCCAGGCCGCCGAGGAGCTCGCCGCGCGCTGCCCAGGCCGGCTGCGCCGAACCGTCCTGCGCACCCTGGCGCGCTACGTGCGCTACACCGCCCGGGTCCGCGAGGACACCCGGTTCTGCCGCACGCAGCTGTACGGGCTGTCCCGCGACATCCTGTGGCGGCTCGGCGCCGACCTGCACGCCACCGGCCACCTCGACGACCCGCTCGACATCCGCGACCTCACCGTCGCCGAGGTCCTCGGCGCCTACGACGGCACGCTGCCGTGCGCCGCGCTGCGCGACCTCGCCGCCGCCCGCCGTCGCGCACGGCTCCTCGCCGAGGCCCGCCCCGGCCGGCCCGGCCTCCTGCGCACCCCGGCCACCGGCCCCCTCGCCGACGTGCTGCCGGCCGCCGTGGAGGTGACCGCCGCGCCGGCCGCCGGCGACACCGGGGTCCTGACCGGGCTCGGCTCCGCGCCCGGCGTCGTGCGCGCCCCGGCCCGCCTCGTCCTCGACCCGTCCGTGCCGCCGGAGACGTGCCGCGACGCGATCCTCGTCGCCCGCGAGACCGACCCCGGCTGGCTGTTCCTGATGATGGCGGCGAAGGGGCTCGTCGTGGAGCGCGGCACGCTGCTGTCGCACACCGCGATCACCGGGCGGCTGCTCGGCGTGCCGACGGTCGTCGCCGTGCCGGGCGCCACCGGCCGCATTCCCGACGGCGCGCTGATCGAGCTCGACGGCACCGCCGGGACCGTCCGGATCATCGCCGAGGCGTCATGACGCAGTTCCCCTTCGAGAGCCGCCCCGGCGTCGCCCTCGACCCCGAGCAGGCGGCGCTCTTCCGCCGCGCCGCCCTCGTGCCGGTCCGCATCCGCGGCAACCATCCGGCGCTGCTCGTCACCGGCCACGCCGACGTGCGCACGGTGCTGTCGGACCCGCGGTTCAGCCGGCAGCAGTGGCACGGCGGCACCATGTTCGCCCGCAGCCCCGACACCCTCGCCCTGGCCACCACCGACCCGCCGCTGCACACCCGCCGCCGCCGGACCGTGCAGGCGGCGTTCACCCACCGGGCCGCGGAGGCCGACCGGCCGTGGATCGAGCGGCTCGCCGAGGACCTGCTCGACGAGGCCGCCGCGAAGCCCGGACCGGTCGACCTGGTCGCGGCGTACCTGCGGCCGCTGCCCTACCTGGTGATCGCCCGCATCATGGGCACGCCGGCCGGCGACGTCGACCAGCTGGTCGCGTGGACCGACGTGATGATGTCCGCGGGCCGGTGCGAGCCAGACGAGGTCACCACCGCGACGGCCGCCATGCACGGCTACTTCCGCGAACGGCTCGGAGGCTGCCGGGAGGGCGCGACTGGGGCTGTTGGGTTCCTCGGGTCGCTCGCGCCGGCGCTCAGCGAGCAGGAGATCGTCGTCATGGCGGCCGGGCTCGTCATGGCCGGCGGGGACGCCACCGCGAGTCACCTGAGCAGCTGCGTACACCACCTGCTGCACGACGACGAGCTCCGCGGCACGCTGGTCGAGCGCCCCGAGCTGATCCCCGCGGCGGTGGAGGAGCTGCTGCGCTGGGTGTGGTTCGCCGGCACCGGCGGGCAGCCGCACGTCCTGCTCGCCGACGCGGAGCTCGCGGGGGTGCCGCTGCCCGCCGGGCAGGTCGTCGTCCCGCTCACCGACGCGGCCAACCGCGACCCGGCGGTCTTCCCGGACCCGGACGAGTTCCGCCTCGACCGGCCCGCCAACCCGCACCTGGGCTTCGGCCACGGCCGGCACATGTGCGTCGGCGCCCCGCACGCCAGGGTCCAGCTGCGCACCGCGATCGGCGCGCTGCTGCGCCGCTTCCCGGACCTGCGCCCCGCCTCCGGAGGCGCCGACGAGTGGCGGGACAAGATGTTCCTGCGCGGCCTGTGGCGCCTGCCGGTGCACCTGGGCTCGCCGGTGCGACCGTGAGGGCGTTCATCCGCGGCAGCTACCCGCCGGTGCCGTCGATCCTGTTCGCGGTCTGCTGGGCCTACGGCGTCACCGGCCTCTTCGCCCTCACCGGCCCGCCCGCCGGCCCCTGGCGGCCGGGGCTCGGCACCGCCGTCGCGGCGCTCACCATCGCCGTCGACATGCTGCTCATGCGCATCGTCGACGACATCCGCGACCTGCCCTACGACCGCGTGCACAACCCGGACCGCCCGCTCGCCGCCGGCGTCGTCACCCGGTCGTCGTTGCTGCGCTGGTACGGCGTGATCGGCGCGCTCCTGGTGCTGGTGAACCTGTTCGACTGCTGGGCGGCGCTCGTCATCGCGGTCCAGCTGGCCTACGCGCTGCTGTTGCTGCTCCCCGGCCCCGACCCGGGGCGGCTGGTGCTGACGCTGCTGCTGAGCAGCCCCGTGCAGCTGCTGCTGCACCTGTACCTGTACACCCTCCACCTCCGCACGACGGGCGGCGGCTTCGGCCCGTCGTTCTGGCCGGCGCTCGCCGTGGTCGTCCTGGCGACGCTGCACCTGGAGGTGGCCAAGAAGATCACCCGGTCGCCGCGCCCCGGCGAACGCACGTACGTGACCACGTTCGGCCTGCCCGCGACGGTCGCGGTCGCCGTGCTGAGCCCGGTCGCCGCCACCGTCGTCCTGGTGCTGGCGGCACCGTCCGCGTGGGTGCTCCTGACGCTGCCGCCGCTGGCCCTGCCGGCCCTCGCGTGGTGGCGGTTCCGCCGCGCGGACCGCTGGGACGCCCGCCTCGCCTTCTTCTATCTGCTGGCCTCGTTCGTCTCGTGGGCCGTGACCGCTGCTGCAGGGGGTACATCATGACGACGGACGTCACCGAGGTGGTCGGCGCGGTGCACGAGGACCTGGCCGCGCTGCTGGCGCGACTGCGAGCCGGCGGCGACGTCGCCGACGAGGCCATGGCCGGGTTCCTCGGCGGCTTCCTGGGCCGGCTGGCCGCGCGCGGCTCGACCGGCGCGGTGGACGTGATGATCCGGCTGCCGCTGCTCGTCCACGCCGCCGAGACCGGCGACCCGGCCGGTGGCAGGCCGGCGGCGGTCGTCCACGTGCTCTGGTGGGCCGCCGCCCGCTACCTCGACGACCTCGCCGACGGGGGACCCTTCGACCCGGCGCGGTGCAACGCGGACATCCTGGCCGCGCTGGGCGTCGGCAGTCACCTGCCGGCCAGGCTGCTGCGGGAGGCCCGCGTGCCGGACGCCACGAAGGTCGCGGCGCAGGCCGAGCTGTCCCGCGGCTGGCTCGACGGCATCAGCGGCCAGCTGCTGGACCTCGCCGCCCGGCCGGCCACCGCCACGACCGCGTCGGTCCTCGCCAGCTACGAGGGCAAGACCGGCGCGCCATACGCCATGGCCACCGCGACGGCGGCCTGCCTGGCCGGCGCCGACCCGGGCCGGGTCGACCGCTGGCGCGACGTCGGCCGCCGGTTCGGGGTCCTCCGCCAGCTCACCAACGACCAGCGCGACCTGATCACCGGCCGGGACGAGGACCTCCGCAACGGCGCCGCCACCTTCCTCGTGATGCTGCTGCTGGACGGCGTGCCGGCGGCGCAGCGCCCCGCACTGCTGGCCCTGCACGCGGCGGCGGCGACGTCGGCGGACGCCCGGGCCGAGTTCAAGGCGCTGCTGACCGGCCCGGAGCACCTGCGCGCCTACCACGGCCGGGTCGACGCGATGGTCGCCGAGGTGCACGGGGCGCTGCACGCCCTCGGCGGCACGCCACCGCACACCTCGGCCCTGCACACCCTCGTCGACGACGCGATGCTGGCGTTCCCGCTGCCGGTCCCCGTCGCCTAGCCGTCACTCACAGCGTGGTCTCGCCGGTGAGGCCGAAGAAGTCGTGCCACTTGACGCCGCCGGCGAACGACGTGCCGGTGGACAGGCCCACGTAGACGTCGTTCGTGGTGCCCTTCGTGAAGACGATGATGTCGTCCTTCCCGTCGCCGTTGAAGTCGCCCAGGTACGGGAACTCGCCGGGCAGGCAGAAGAAGTCGTTCCACTTGACGGTCGTGCCGGCGAAGCTCGTGCCGGTGGAGACCGCGGCGTAGACGTCGGCGTCGGCGTCGCAGGTGAAGGTGACGATGTCGGCCTTGCCGTCGCCGTTGATGTCACCGACGCGGGGCAGCTCGGCGCCGACGGCGAAGAGGTCGTGCCACTTCTGCGGCGCGCCGAACGACGTGCCGTCGGACAGCGCCACGATCACGTCCGAGGCGCTCGCGGGGCCTTGCGTGAAGGTGATGATGTCGGCCTTGCCGTCGCCGTCGACGTCACCCACGGCCGGGTGCTCGCCGGGGATCGAGAAGTACTCGTGCCACTTCACGCCCGGCCCGAAGCCGGTGCCGGTCGACAGCGCCACGTACACGTCGCCGGCCGCGTCGTGCGTGAACGTGACGATGTCGTCCTTCCCGTCGCCGTTGACGTCGCCCACCGCCGGCACCTCGGCGTTCGGCGCGAACCAGTCGTGCCACTTCGCCGCGCCCGCGAAGGCCGTGCCGGTGGACAGCGCCACGTACACGTCGCCGAGCGAGCCGCCGGTGAAGGTGACGACGTCGTCCTTGCCGTCGCCGTTGAAGTCGCCGGTCAGCAGGGTCTCGCCGGTGAGGCCGAAGAAGTCGTTCCACTTCACCGACGTACCGGTGAAGGATGTGCCGGTCGAGGTCGCCGCGTACACGTCGTTGAGCGTGCCCCGGGTGAACGTGACGATGTCGTCCTTGCCGTCGCCGTTGAAGTCGGTCGGCGACCCGGCCAGGTAGCGGTCGCCCGGACCCGAGCCCTGCCCGCAGTTGTCGCTGACCAGGAACTTCTGGTTGTACTGCCCCGGGTACGGCGCGAGCGAGGCGCCGTTGATCGAGATGACCTGCCCGACGCCGTTGAACAGCTGCTCGTAGTGCAGGTGCGGGCCGGACGAGTTGCCGGTGCTGCCGGTGATGCCGATCTGCTGGCCCTGCTGCACGTACGCGCCGTCGGGCACCGAGTAGGCGCTCAGGTGGAAGTGGTACGTCGTCCAGCCGCCGCCGTGGTCGATGGAGATGTAGTTGCCGGCGCCGCCGGGCTGCGACAGCCGGTGCGCGACCCCGGCCGCCGTCGCGACCTGCGGCGTGCCGTTGGTGGTGCCGTCGGTGCGCACGAAGTCGAGCGCCTGGCGCACCTCGGCGCTGTGGTGGTCGTAGGTCCAGCGCTGACCGCAGGGGAACGGCGCCTTGAACAGCGGCGCCGCCGACGCCGGTGAGGCATCGACCAGCACGAAGGTGAGCAGGGCGGCGGCGAGCGCGGCTCGCTGGACACGGGACATACGGGGTCTCCTGACGGCCGGTCCGGCATCGTTTGATGTCGATATCTTGCCAGGCGTGGGGAATTCCCGTAAAGAACTTGCAGCAATCGATTTCTCGGATGCGCGGCCCGGTCGGCTCAGGTGCGGTGTCCGGGTGCGGCGCCCGCGGCGCGCCGGTGGGTGGCGGCGATCAGGATGTCGACCAGCCGCACCAGGTCCGCGGCGCCGGCCGGGTCGTCGGCGCGGCGGGTGATCCGCAGCAGCGGTGCGGCCAGGTCCAGCGTGACCTGTCCGCGGTGCAGGATGTGGTACAGGCAGAGCATGGCCGCTCTGGCGTTGCCGTCCTCGAACGGGTGGAAGAACGCCACGTCGAGGTAGACGCGGGCGGCGCGGGCCGACAGCGGCACCGACGGGTCCGTCGCGTCGGCGAGGCAGGCCCGGAAGCGGGGTTCGGTGTCGGTGTGCAGCCCGTAGCGGTCCCGGCCCCGCTTCGCGTGGGCGGTGCCCGTCCGGAAGCGGGCTGTGCCCGTCCCGCTGCCCGTCCCGCTGCCTGCTCCGCGGTCCGTCCTGCTGCCTGCCCCGCTGTCCGTCCCGCTGTCCGTCCTGCTGTTCGTTCCGCCGAGGACCACGGCCTGCCAGCCGGCGAGGACCTCGAGGGACAGTTCGGTGGCGGTCCGGGCACGGTGTAGCGCGTCGAGCAGGCGCCGTGCCCGGTGCGGGTCGCGGTGCGCCACGGTCGTGCGGACATGGTCGGCGACGCCGTCGCGGGCGCCCCGGACGGGGCCGGGGAACGGCCGTGCCACCTCGGCCCAGCGCACCTCCTCGCGGACGCGGATCCAGTCCAGCAGGTGGTCACGCATCGCCGCGGCCGACGACCCCCGCGGCGAGCCGCCCGGCGACGTCCGTGACCAGGTCGTCCGCCGGCTCGCACCAGCTTTCGAACCGGCCGTCGATCGCCTCGCCGACGAGCGTCCCGCGCAGCGCCTCCGGTACCCCGGCGGCCGCCAGGAACCAGTGCAGCACCTGGCCGCAGAGCTCATACCACGCGTCCTCGGCGCCGGTGCTGTCCACCACGACCGTCACCAGCTGCGCCACCGCCCGCTCCCACGCCGCGAGGGCCGCCTCCCGGCCGGCGGGCAGCGGCAGGAACCCGTCGAAACGCGCGGCGAGGTCCTCCAGCCAGGCCCGCCACTCCAGCAGCGCCGCCGCGACCACGGCCAGGGTGGCGTCCGGGGTGGTCATCGAGTCGCGCGGGCAGCACCACGCGTGCACCGGCCCGCCGCCGTAGTCGCCCTCGCCGGAGGACCACCGCCAGCCGGACGCCCACGGCCCGTAGTGCTCGACGAGGGCGGTGCTCATCGCGTCGCACCACAGCCGCCCCTCCCCGTGCCCCCAGCCGATGACGGCGGGGTCGGCGGCGTGCCCCGCCCGGCGGGACGGCACCGCGGCGGCGGGCGGCAGCCCCCGGATCACCGCGGGCGCCGCCTCCCGGTCGAACGGGTGCCGGGCAGGGTCGACCTCCGGCCACGACAACGTCCACGGATACACGCGTCCAGTATGGTGCCGCCTCTTGCGGCGGCCGTGGCCGGCCGTTACGGGAACAGCGGCGCGAGTCCGTCCAGGAGGCGTTGGAGGCCGAACTCGAACAGCTCGGTGTCGTCGGGGTCCTGATCGGCGTCCATCGCGATCCCGCGCACGACGTCGGCGGCGGTCGCGGCGACCCGCGACGCGGTCTCCGCCGGCAGGCCCTGGCCCGTCATCGCGTGCGCCGCCCACTCGATGTGCGCGACCACGTGCTCGCTGAGTGGCGACGGCTCGAACGACACGATCCTCGCGAGCCAGGGGTGGCGGCGGTACATCTGCCACTGCGTGCGGCACACCAGCTCGAGCTGCGCCCGCCAGTCGCCGGCGGGCGGCTGCGGCAGCGGGTGCCCGGCGAAGATCGCGTCGGCCATCATGGTCTCGAGGCGGGCCCGGCTGCCGACGTGCTTGTGCGGCGTCATGGTGGTCACGCCGAGCCGCTCCCCGATGCGCCGCATGGAGGCGGCCGCGAGGCCGTCGGCGTCGGCCAGCTCGATCGCGGTGCGGACCACCCGCGCACGGGCCTCCGTCCCCGGTGGCGGTGGGGGCTGCCACGCCGCCGCGATGCCCGCGGCGGGCTCGGTCACCAACAGCCCGTGGATGCCGGGCACCTTCTCGACGAGGCGCTCGTCCCGCATCTGCCGCAGCGCCTTGAAGGCGATGTGCATCGAGACGTCCCACTCGCTCATGAGGTCCTTGAACGACACCACCGTGTGCGGCGGCAGCTCGCCCGTGGCGATCCGCTGGCGCAACAGCGCGGCGATGTCCGTCGCCATCAGCGCCACTGCAGCCTCCCGCCGTGTGTTGTGGCCCAACTCTAGCCGCGCCTTCGTTTCCCGTCGTCGCCTATGGCACCAGGCGCGCGAAGCCGTCGAGCAGCCGCTCCAGGCCGAACTCGAACAGCGCGGTGCCCCGCTCCACGTCCGCTGCGGGCTCCCCGTGCCGCGGCTTTCTGTGCTGCGGTTCTTCGTGCGGCGGTTCTTCGTGTTGCAGCTCGTCGTGGCGCTGCTCCTGGGCCAGGCGCATCGCGTGGCCGCGCACGAAGCTCGCGGTGGTCACGGCGACGCGCCGCGCGGTGTCCGGCGCCGCCCCCGCACCGGCCAGCGCGCGCACCGCCCACTCGGTGTGCTCGGCCACATGCGGACTTTGCAGCGGCTTCCTGAAGGACACGGCCTCGGCGAGCCACGGGTGGCGGCGGTACATCAGCAGCTGCGCGCGGCACAGCGCCTCCAGCTGCGCCCGCCAGTCCCCGCTGGGCGCCGGCGGCTCGTGCCCGGCGAAGATCGCGTCGGCCATCAGGACCTCCAGCTGGGCCCGGTCGCCGACGTGCTTGCGCACCGTCGCGAAGTCCGTGTCGAGCTCGACGGCGATGCGCCGGACGGACGTGACGGCGAGCCCGTCCGCGTCGGCCGACTCGATCGCCGTGCGCACCGCCAGCGCCAGGAACTCCGCACCCGCGGGCGAGGAACGCCGCCGCCGGGCGGGCGGCCGCCAGCCGGACGCGATCCCGGGAGCCTGCTCGGTGATCACCGGGCCCGCCCCGCCGGCGTCCTCGACGAGACCGTCCTGCCGCATCATCGCCAGCGCGCGGGCGGCGGCGCTCACCGGGAGGTCCAGCTCGCGTGCGACGCCCCGGGTCGACGGCACGGTCTCACCCGGCCGCAGCTCGCCCGCGGCGATGCGCCGGCACAGCTCAGCGACGATGCCTGCCGCCGCCTGCGCCACGCCCACCTCCCAGCCTGTACCCGGTGCGCAGAGTCTATCCCGGCGGCCGGTACGTCGTCCGCGTCCGGCGCCGGGCCTGGGTGGCGGTGCCGTCAGCGCGCGTCGGTGGGCAGCTCGGCGAGCAGTTGCTCGACGCGGGCCCTGATGGCGTCGCGGATCGGGCGGACGGCGTCGAGGTCCTGCCCGGCGGGGTCGTCGAGCTGCCAGTCGAGGTAGCGCTTGCCGGGGAACTGTAGTGTCCGCGGCGCCGGCGAGCCACCCCGTGGCCACGACGAGCCGCGCCACCGCGGTGAGTGTGGCCGTCTCGACGCGGTCGGCGGTGTCGGCCGGGCTGTGGTAGCCGGCCATCCCGGCGCCGACGCCGACGGCGCCGGGACCGACGGCGGCGAGCCCGGCGGCGGCGAGCCCGGCGGCGGCGTAGCGGCGGTTGTCCGAGGCGACCGGCCCGGCCGCGAGGGGCAGCCCGGTGTGCCGTCCGGCCTGGTCGAGCGCCGCCAGGAGCCCGTGCGCGGGGCCGCCGGCCTCGACCGCCGCCGCCCGGTCGAGGTGGCCGGCGCCGTCCACGTTGACGACGAAGGGCGCCGCCCCGGCCCGGCGCAGCCGCGCGGCGTGGCAGGCGGAGCCGAGCGCGCCGGCCTCCTCGCCGTCCAGCAGTGCCACCGACAGCCCGGCCCCGTCCGGCAGCGCCCCGGCCCCGGCGAGGACCCGGGCGGTCTCCAGGACGACGGCGACGCCGCTGCCGTTGTCGGCCGCGCCCGGCTGCCACAGCCCCGGATGGTCGCCGACCCCGTCGTAGTGCGCGGTCAGCGGCAGGTCCGGTCGCCCGGGCCCGGCGGTGCGCCAGCGGGCATGGACGTTGGCCGCCGCGGCGTCCCGGCGGCGGATCGGCGTGTTCGTCGCGAACCAGCCGCCGGGCCGGACCGCCGCGTGCGTGGCGGTGTCCAGGGTGAGGACCGGCAGCGGACCGGGGTCCGGCCCGGCGAGCATCGTGTACTGCCAGCCCTCGGCGTCCACGCGCCGGCCGACCAGCAGCCCGAGCGCGCCGTGGGCGTGACCGTAGGCGTCGGACAGGGGCATTCCCGCCGGGACCAGCAGCCACCGGCCGGTCGGGTCGCCCGCTCCGGCGACGGCCGGGTCGCCACGCCGGGCGAGGGGCTGGTCGGCCGACGCGAGGTGCACCGCCACCTCGCGGCCGAAGCCGAGCTGGTGGTGCGCGGTGCCGTCGTGCCACTCGACGGCCGGCGCGGCGTACACCTCGGGGACGCGCGGGGCGGTGAACGGCTCGACCGTCACCGCGGCGCCGAGGTCGCGCAGGTGCCGGTCGAGCCAGGCGCGGGCGGCGGCGGCACCGGCCGTGCCGACCCGCCGGCCGGTGAACGGCCTGCCGGCCAGGGTGGCGACGGTGGCGGCCATCCGCGCGCCGGACACCGCGTCGAGGAGCGCGCCGAGCCCGCGGGCGGGGGCCGGCAGGCCGGTGGTGCTCACCCTCACGGACCTCAACGTTGTCGACGCGCCGTGCTGCCCGCCGATCGCCCAGGACCGGATCCCGGCGGAGACCGCGGCCGTCCTCGCGCCCGCGTTCAAGGCCCTCGGCGACCCGGTCCGGCTGCAGCTGATGTCGATGATCGCCTCCGCCGACGGCGGGGAGATCTGCGTCTGCGACCTCACCCCGGCGTTCGACCTGTCCGGTCCGACGATCTCCCACCACCTGCGCACCCTGCGCGAGGCCGGCCTCGTCTCCGCCGACCGCCGCGGCACCTGGGTCTACTACCGCGCCCGGCCCGGCATCATGCGCCGGCTCGCCGCGCTGCTGACCGTCACCGACCCGGCCTGACACCGACCCGGCCGGCGGCCCGGGCCGGGAGCGGGCGTGCGACGGCCCGGGACGGCGGCGGACCGCCGCACGCCCCGGGCCGGCCGCGCCTCAGACGTGCGCGAGGCGGGCGGCGTCGACGGCGTCGTTCAGGCGCTGCTCCGCGTCGCGGCTCAGCGAGCTGCGCAGCATGCGGCCGCCGAGATGGAGCGGTGCCATCTCCTGGACGACCTTGTCGACGGTGATCTGGTCGACCAGGAGGAACAGCACCGCCGAGCCCGGCTGCAGCGTGCCGGCGAGGTCCTTCATGAACGTGTCGTCCACGCCGACGTCGGCGCTCTTCCCGGCGAGCGCCCCGGCTCCCGCGCCGATCGCCATGCCGAGGAAGGGGGCGAAGAACAGCAGCCCGATCAGGCCGCCCCACATCGCGCCGCCGGCCGCGCCGATGCCGGTCGCGGACGCCGCCTGGTGCACCTTGACCTTGCCACCGGCGTTGACCTCCACCACCGCGGCGTCGCGCAGGGTGATGAGCCCCTGCCGCTGCAGGTCGACCATCTTCTCCCGGGCGGTCTTCGCGGTGGGGATGTCGCTGTACTCGATCGCGATGATCTCGCTCATGGTGGCTCCTCTCACCTGTTGTCGTGGTGTCACCTGCAACGCTCGCCACGCCGGTGCCGAACCGCCTCGCCTGCGTCGAGTGACCGGACGCGGCGTGGGCCGCCCCGCACGTCACCCGCGCCTGATGACGGCGCCCGCCCGCGCCGGGGGGAGCGTCAGACGCGAGGCGGGACGGGCTCGGGAGGTTGGTCGATGCCGGCGGACGGCAAGGGGAACAGGCCGGGGAGCGACGGCGCCGCGCGGTGGCTGGCCCGCCTGGCGATGGTGTCGGCCGTCGCCGCGGTCGGGCTGCTCGTCGCCGCCGGTGGGCTCCGCGGCGTCGTGCTGGTGGCGGTCGCGGTCGCCGGTGCCGGGGCCGGTCTCGCCGGCGTGTGGGCGGCCCTCGCGTACCGCGGCGCCCGCCGGGTGCTCGCGGGCCTGGTCGCGGTCGCGGCCCCGGTGACGGTCGTGGTCCTGTACGCCCAGGCCGGGCTGCTGCTGGTGGCGCTGGTCTGCGCCGGCCTCTGGGCGCTGGCGGTCACGGCGGCCGGGGCGGCGCTGCCACGCCCGGGCACGGCCGAGCACGCCGTCGCCGCGCCGCCGCGCCACCCGTTCCTGATCATGAACCCGCGCTCGGGCGGCGGGAAGGTGGAGCGGCACGACCTCGCCGGCAAGGCCCGCGCGCTCGGGGCCGAGGTGGTGCTGCTGGAGGGGCCGCGGGAGGTCGACGTCGCGGCGCTGGCCCGGCAGGCCGTGCGGTCCGGCGCCGACCTGCTCGGTGTCGCGGGAGGCGACGGCACGCAGGCGGCGGTGGCCCGGGTGGCGGTGGAGCACGACCTGCCGTTCGTCGTGGTCGCCGCCGGCACGCGCAACCACTTCGCGATGGACCTCGGCCTCGACCGCAGGGACCCGGCCCGGTGCCTGGACGCCCTGACCGACGGGGTCGAGCTCCGGGTCGACGTGGGCTGGGCCGGGGACCGGATGTTCGTCAACAACGCCTCCTTCGGCGCCTACGCGGAGGTGGTGCAGAGCCCCGGCTACCGGCAGGACAAGGCGGCGACGGCGCTGGACATGCTGCCGGACCTGCTCGCCGGCCGCGACGGCGTCGCACTGCGGCTGTCCACCGGTGGGACGCGGGTCGCCGGCGCCCAGGCCGTTCTGGTGAGCAACAACCCGTACGCGAGCAACGACCTCGTGGGGCTGGGCCGCCGGGAGCGGCTCGACGGCGGGGCGCTCGGCGTGCTGGCGGTCACCGTCAACAACGCCGCCGACGCGGCCATGCTCGTGCGCGGCACCCGGTCGGAGCGGCTCACCCAGCTCACCGCCGGCGCGGCGGTCGTCGAGGCGGACGCGCCGTCGGTCCCGGTCGGCATCGACGGCGAGTCGGTCCTGCTGCCCACGCCGGTGCGGTGCCGCATCCAGCCCGGTGCGCTGCGGGTCCGGGTGCCGCGGTCCAGGCCGGTCCGCCGCCCCCGCCAGCGGGTCGACTGGCGCCGGCTGTGGCGGCTGGCGTTCACCACCGGCGGGGACCGGACGGCGCCCACCGCCGGCGAGGACCGGCGGTCGTGAACGGCGGGCCGCGGCGCCCGCCGCTGGTCGTCGCGCACCTGTCGGACCTGCACTTCGGGCGGCACGCGCCGGCGGTCGTGGACCCGCTCGTCGACGACGTGGCCGCCGTTGCGCCGGACCTGGTGGTCGTCACCGGCGACTGCACGATGCGGGCCCGGGACGCCGAGTTCGTCCAGGCCCGGACCTTTCTCGACCGGCTCCCGGCACCGCTGCTCGTGGTGGCCGGCAACCACGACGTGCCGCTGCTGCGCCCCAGCCGGCTCGTCGCGCCGTACGACCGGTACCGCGCCCGGCTCGAACCCGAGCTCGACCCGCGGCTGGACCTGCCGGGCATCCGGGCGCTCGGCCTGCAGTCGATGCCCCGCTGGCGGTGGAAGAGCGGCCGGGTGTCGCGCCGGCAGTCGGCGACGGTCGCCACCTTCCTCGGCGCCGCCCCCGCCGGCGCGGTCCGGCTGCTGGCGCTGCATCATCCGCCGTTCACGCGCGGCCCGGCCCGCATCGCCGGGCGGGCGGCGCTCCTGCGCGCCACCACCGCTGCCCGCGTCGATCTCGTGCTGGCCGGGCACACGCACGTGCCCGCCAGCCGCCGCCGTGACCGGCCCGCCGGCCGCGGACCGCTCGAGGTGGTGGCCGGCACGGCGACGAGCCTGCGGCTGCGGGGCGCGCCCCGCTCGTGGACCGTCATCCGGATCGACGACCGGCGGATCCACGTCGAGCACCGCGTCGAGGTCGCGGGGTCCTGGCGCACCGGCCGCACTGCCGCCTACGAGCGCTGATCAGCCGACCGCCACGGTGTCCGTGGCCTCGGTCGTGGCACTGGTCGTGGCACCGGTCGTCGCCGGGTGCCGGTGCCGCAGCACCAGCTTGCGGACCTCCGTGACCACGATCACCGACAGGGCGGCGACGATGCACACCAGCCACTGGGTCAGGCTGAGGCTGACGGTGTGGAGCATCCGCTGCAGCAGGCCGAGCTCGGTGGCGATGATGATCGCGATGACCGACATGCCGCTGGTGACCAGGAACCGGCGGTCGTCGAAGGTCTCCAGGGTGAACACCGAGCGCACGTCGCTGCGGACGGTGAACGACAGCGCCAGGTTGAGCAGCGAGAACGTCGTCAGGCCCATGGTGCGGGCGACGCCGGTCCCGTACGCGGGCCCGGCCCAGGCGATGACGGCCAGGGTGACCACGCCCAGCACCAGCCCGAGGAAGGCGAGCCAGAGCAGGGTGCGGTTGGGCAGCAGCGGTTCGCCGGAGCGGCGGGGCGGCCGGCGCATGAGGTCCGCGTCCTGCTTGCCGTAGCCGAGGCCGATCGCCTGGAACACCTGGGTGGTGAAGTTCACCCACAGCGTCTGCAGCGGCAGGAACGGCACGCCGGCGGCGATGTTGAAGATGCTGGCGCCGAGGAACGTGGCGATGAAGCCGATGAGGGCGCCCATCTGGAACTGGACGTAGCGCTTGAGGTTGTCGTACAGCGCCCGGCCGATCTCCACCGCCTTGACGATGGTCGCGAAGTCGTCGTCGGTGAGGATCATCGCGGCGGCCTCCTTGGAGACCTCGGTGCCGGTGATGCCCATCGCGATGCCGATGTCGGCGCGCTTCAGGGCGGGCGCGTCGTTGACGCCGTCGCCGGTCATCGCGACGATGTGGCCCTTGCGCTGGAGGATCTCCACGAGGCGGACCTTGTGCTCCGGGGTCACCCGGGCGATCACCCCGATGTCGTCGATGTCGCGGCTCAGCTGGTCGTCGCTCATCGCGCCGAACTCGGCGCCGGTGATCGCCCGGCCGTCGATGCCGAGCTGCCCGGCGATGGCGGCGGCGGTGACGGCGTGGTCGCCGGTGATCATGCGGACCCGCATGCCGGCGGCCTTCGCCGTGGCGATCGCGGCCTTCGCCTGCGGGCGGGGCGGGTCGACGATGCCGACGAGGGCGAGCAGGGTCAGCTCGTCGAGGGTCTCCAGCAGGGCGGCCTGCGGGTCGAAGCCGGCCGCGGGGAAGTCCTTGCGGGCCGTGGCCATGACCCGCAGCCCCTGCGCGGCGAGCCGCTCGTTCTCGGCCAGGTAACGCCCGCGCAGCTCGTCGTCCAGCGGGCTGGGCGTCAGGCCGGGCCAGAGCACCGTGGCCGCCCGGGCCAGCAGCTGGTCCGGGGCGCCCTTCACGTAGGCGCGCACCACGTCGGTGCCGGCGTCGTCGGTCATCCGGTGGAACGTCGCCATCAGCTTGTACGCGGCGTCGAACGGCACCTCCGCCAGGCGCGGGTACCGCTGCCGCGTCGACACCACGTCGACGTGGCCCTTCTCGGCGAGCACGACCAGCGCACCCTCGGTGGGATCGCCGATCAGCTCGCCGTCACGCACCACGGCGTCGCCGGCGAGGGCCATCGGCAGCAGGAACGGCTCCAGCGGCACGTCGGGCTGGCCGGCGGTGTGCCGGATGTCGCCCTCGATGCCGTAGCCGCTGCCCGACACGGCGTACCGGCGGCCGGGGATCGCCAGCTCGACGGCGGTCATCTGGTTCAGCGTCAGCGTGCCGGTCTTGTCGGAGTTGACGGCGGAGGTCGACCCGAGGGTCTCGGTGGACCGCAGCCGCTTGACGATCGCGTTGGACCGGGCGAGCAGCTGGGTCCCCATCGACAGGATCGTGGTGACGACCGCGGGGAGGCCGGTCGGGATGGCCGAGACGGCGAAGGCGACCGCGGCGAGGAACACCACGTCGAACGCGTTGCCGCGGGACAGGTTCAGCGCGATCGACAGCGCCAGCGCGACGCCGGCGACGATGAGGATCTGGTTGGTCAGCCGCGACAGCTGGCGGGTCAGCGGGGTCTCGGCGTCCTGGGCCGTCTGCAGCATCCCGGAGATGTGCCCGACCTCGGTCGCCATCCCGGTCGCGGTGACCACGAACTCGGCGGTCCCGCGGGTGACGTTCGTGTTCATGTACACCATGTCGACCCGGTCGCCCAGCGCCGCCTCGGTCCCGGCCACGGACTCGGCGTCCTTGGCGACCGGGACGCTCTCACCGGTCAGCGCGGACTCGTCGATCTCGAGGCCGGTGGACCTGACCAGGCGCCCGTCGGCCGGCACGAGGTCACCGGCCTCGACCAGCACCACGTCGCCCGGCACCAGGTCCTCCGCGGCGACCTCGGTCAGCTGCGCGTCGCGGCGGACCTTCGCCTTGACGATCATCATCTTCTGCAGCGCGCTGACCGCCGCCGCGGCCTTGCCCTCCTGCCGCATCCCGAGGGCCGCGTTGAACAGGGTGAGCAGCAGCAGGAGCAGCCCCGTGCCGAGCTGCCGCAGCGGGTACAGGCTGCCGATCCCGGCGCACAGCAGGACGATCTGCATCGGGTCGGCGTACTGCCGCCCGAACGCCCGCCACCACGACTCCTTGCGCGACCCGGCCAGCCGGTTCGGACCGTAGGTGGCACGACGCGCCGCCACCTCGCTGTCCGACAGGCCGGAGCGCGGTTCGACGTGCTCCACCGCAAGGGTGTCCGTGACTGACAGCGCGTGGAAGGGCGGCGCTTCCGCCTCCCTGGTCGACATCGTGACCATGAACGTGTCGCCTCCTGAGGTCCGCGTGACGATCCGGCGGGGGGAGGCCCCGAATACCCATTCGGCGGCCGTTGATCCCTGAAGGACGAAGACGGTGACGAGCTTCGGTCAGCGCGCGGATCCGGGGTCCGGCGGCGATCCGGTGCGGTGGTCGTGGGTGTACGCGTCGAGCCGGTCGAGCAGCGCGGGGTCGACCCGTTCGTCGGGGGTCGCGGACCGGCGGCGCGCGTCGAGCTCGGCGGTGCGCAGGGTGAGGGTGATGGTGAGCCCGCCGCCGGGGGTGTTCTCGGGTTCGAGGCTGCCGCCCATGGCCTCGGCGAGGCCGCGGGACAGGGCGAGGCCGAGGCCGACGCCGGTGGTGTTGTCGCGGTCGCCGAGGCGCTGGAACGGCTGGAAGATCCGGTCCCGGTCGGCGGCGGGTACGCCGGGCCCGTGGTCGACGACGCGGACCTCGACCAGGCCGGCGTGCTCGCTGACGGTGATCAGCGGCGGCCGGTCGGCGGGGCTGTGGCGCAGGGCGTTGGCGAGGACGTTGACGAGGATGCGCTCCAGCAGCGCCGGGTCGGCGTGGATCTCGGGCAGCTCGTCGGGGACGATGACCCGGACGCCGGCGGCGGCGTCGCCGAGGTCGTCGATGCCGCGGGGGATCGCCTCACCCACGCTGATCGCCCGCGGGTGCATGCCGAGCGCCCCGGCCTGCAGCCGGCTCATGTCGAGGAGGTTCTCGACCAGGCGGTTGAGCTTGTCCAGGGACTCCTCGGCGGTGGCGAGCAGCTCCTCGCGGTCCTCGGCGGAGAACTCGACGTCGGGGCTGCGGAGGCTGCCGACGGCGGCCTTGGCGGCGGCGAGCGGGGTGCGCAGGTCGTGGCTGACCGCGGACAGCAGCGCGGTGCGCAGCCGGTCGACCTCGGCGAGGTTCCCGGCTGCGGCGGCCTGCTCCGACAGCCGCTGCTGGCGCAGCGCGATGGCGGCGTGCGCGGCGAACGCCTCGACCAGGCGCCGGTCCGCCGCGGCGAGGATGGGGCCGCGCAGCACCAGCGACAGGTCCTCGTCGATCGGCACCTCGGACTGCCCGTCGGCCGGCGACGTGCACGGCTGCCCGCCGACGGTGGCGGCGATCTGCCACGCGCCGGTGTCGCCGCGTGGCTCGGGCCCGGCGTCCTCGCCGGTGCGGCGCTGCAGCAGGGTGACGCTGGTGAGGCCGAAGGCCTCGCGGACCCGTTCGAGCAGCGCCGGCAGCGGCCGGTCGCCGTGCAGGACGCCGCCGGCGAGCGTGGACAGGGTCTGCGCCTCGGCACGGGCCTGCGCCGCCTCCCTGGTGCGCCGGGCGGCGAGGTCGACGACGGTGGAGACGGCGGTGGCGACGAGGACGAACGCGAGCAGCGCGAACAGGTTCTCGCGCTCGGCGACGGTGAACCGGTGCAGCGGCGGCGTGAAGTAGTAGTTGAGCAGCAGGAAGCTGCCGACGGCGGCGAGCAGCGCCGGCCACAGGCCGCCGACGAGGGCGACGGCGACGGTCAGGATGAGGAACGCGAGGATGTCGCTGGGCAGCGAGATGTCCGCCTGGACCGCGGTGAGGCCCACCGTCAGCAGCGGCAGGCCGAGCACGGCGAGCGCGACGCCGGCCAGCCGCCGGCGCAGGGTGAGCCCGCCGGGACCGCCGTGGCGGAGCCGGCCGCGCCGCGCCTGCTCGTGGGTGACGAGGTGGACGTCGATCGAGCCCGACCCGGCGGTGGTGGTCACGCCGACGCCGGGGGAGAGCACCTGGGCGAAGCGGTTGCGCCGGCTGGCGCCGAGGACGAGCTGGGTGGCGTTGACACCACGGGCGAAGTCGAGCAGCGCGGCGGGCACGTCGTTGCCGACGACCTGGTGGTAGGTGCCGCCGAGGGTCTCCACCAGGACGCGTTGCCGGGCGAGGTTCGCAGGGTCCGCCCCGGCGAGCCCGTCGCCGCGGATGACGTGGACGGCGAGGAGGTCGGCGGCCTTGGTACGGGCGGCGACCCGGGCCGCCCGCCGGATGAGGGTGTCGCCCTCCGGGCCGCCGGTGAGGGCGACGACGACCCGTTCGCGGGCCTCCCACGTGGCGTCGATGTGATGCTCGGCCCGGTACCGGTCGAGCTGGTCGTCGACCTTGTCGGCGAGCCACAGCAGGGCCAGCTCGCGCAGGGCGGTGAGGTTGCCGACGCGGAAGTAGTTGCCCAGGGCCGCGTCGACCTTCTCCGGGCGGTAGATGTTGCCGTGCGCCATGCGGCGGCGCAGCGCCTCGGGGGTCATGTCGACGAGCTCGATCTGCTCGGCACGCCGCACGACGGCGTCGGGGACGGTCTCGCGCTGCGGCACGCCGGTGATCTGCTGGACGACGTCGTTGAGCGACTCGAGGTGCTGGATGTTGACGGTGGTCAGGACGGTGATGCCGGCGTCGAGGAGCGTCTCGATGTCCTGGAAGCGTTTGGCGTGCCCGCCGCCCGGGACGTTGGTGTGGGCGAGCTCGTCGACGACGGCGACCTCCGGGCGGGCGGCCAGGACCGCGTCGAGGTCCATCTCGGTGAACTCGGCGCCGCGGTAGGCCACCGCCCTGCGCGGGATCACCCGCAGGCCGGTGAGCATCGCCTCGGTGAAGGGCCGGCCGTGGGTCTCGACGAACCCGACGACGACGTCGGTGCCGCGCTGCTGCCGGCGGTGGCCCTCTTCGAGCATCTTGTAGGTCTTGCCGACGCCGGGTGCGGCGCCGAGGTACACCCGCAGTTGTCCGCGCGCCATGCTCGCACCGTACTTTCTGTAGGTGGCCTTCTGTAGGTTGCCGGCCCGCCGCCGGGTGGGGGCGGGCCGGCACGGGTCAGCCGCGGACGGGGTGCGCGGCGTCGAGCGCCAGGTTCAGTTGTAGGACGTCGACGCCGGGCTCGCCGACGAACCCGAGCACCCGCCCGGTGGTGTACCTGTCGACCAGCCGCTGCGTGTCCGCCGGCGACATGCCGCGGGCGGCCGCGACCCGGTTCACCTGGAGGCGGGCGTAGGCGACGCTGATGTGCGGGTCGAGTCCACTGCCGCTGGCGGTGACCGCGTCGGCGGGCACGGCCGGGCGGTCCGGTGCGCCGCCGCGGACCGGGGTGACGACGCCCTTGCTGTAGTCCTCGCCGGGCACGGCGAGCTCGACCGCGACCCCGTCGTAGGTGGCGACGAACGGCGCGCCGGGGCCCGTCTCGTTGAGGCTGACGACGCGGGTCACCGGGCCGGTGGCGCCGTCGCGGTGGAACACGGCGAGGACCGCGCCGACCCCGCCGGGAGTGCAGTAGGGCCGGCCGCCGTCGACGCCTTCGAGCTCGCCGGCGGCCTTGCTGCGGGCGCACACCTGGGTGAGCAGGCTCGGCTTGCCGCCTTCGCCGAGGGTGTCGACGACGTTCTCCGGCCCGAGGTTGCTCGCCGACGTCGACGTGGGGTCGTAGCCGTTGCCGGCCGCGGACGGCCGGGACTGGAAGTACTGCCTGAGCGGGCGGCCGTCCGCGTCGGTGTACGACTGGCCGATGAGGCGGCTGCCGACGGTCTTGCCGTCCTTGGCGACGAGCGAGCCGTCGGCCCGGCCGGACAGTCCCGGGATCCGGCCGACGCCGACCATGAGCAGCGGGTAGACGACGCCGAGCAGGACGGTGAGGACGAGCAGCGCGCGCAGGGCGGCGAGGTGCTGGCTGAGCCAGGCTGGGAGGCGCATCAGGAGATCCCCGGAATCCAGGCGATGAGCAGGTCGATGAGCTTGATGCCGATGAACGGGACGATGACGCCGCCGGCGCCGTACACGAGCAGGTTGCGGCGCAGCATCGACGCGGCGGATCCCGGCCGGTACCGCACCCCGCGCAGCGCGAGCGGGATGAGGGCGACGATGACGACGGCGTTGAAGATGACCGCGGACACGATCGCCGACGTCGGCGAGTCGAGGCGCATGATGTTGAGCCGGTCGAGGCCGGGGTAGATCGCGGCGAACATGGCCGGGATGATCGCGAAGTACTTGGCGATGTCGTTGGCGATCGAGAACGTGGTGAGGGCGCCGCGGGTGATGAGCAGCTGCTTGCCGATCTCGACGATCTCGATGAGCTTCGTCGGGTCGGAGTCGAGGTCGACCATGTTGCCGGCTTCCTTGGCGGCGCTGGTGCCGGTGTTCATGGCGACGCCGACGTCGGCCTGGGCGAGCGCCGGGGCGTCGTTGGTGCCGTCGCCGGTCATCGCGACGAGCTTGCCGCCTTCCTGCTCGCGTTTGATGAGCGCCATCTTGTCCTCGGGGGTGGCCTCGGCGAGGTAGTCGTCGACGCCGGCCTCCTCGGCGATCGCCTTGGCCGTCAGCGGGTTGTCGCCGGTGATCATGACGGTGCGGATGCCCATGCGGCGCATCGCGTCGAACCGCTCCCGCATGCCCTGCTTGACGACGTCCTTGAGGTGGATGACGCCAAGGGCGCGGGCGGGCCCGTCGCCGGTGCGTTCGGCGACGACGAGCGGCGTGCCGCCGGACGCGGAGACCGCGTCGACGATCGCGCCGACGTCGCTGGTCGGGTGCCCGCCGTTGTCCCGGACCCACCGCATGACGGCCGCGGCGGCGCCCTTGCGGATCTGCCGGTCGCCGTCGACGTCGACCCCGGACATCCGGGTCTGCGCGGTGAACGGCACCCAGACGGCGCCGCCGAGCTCCCCGGCGGTGCGTTCCCGGAGCCCGTGCGCGGTCTTGGCATGCACCACGACGCTGCGGCCCTCGGGCGTCTCGTCGGCGAGGCTGGACAGCTGCGCGGCGTCGGCCAGCTCCTGGTCGGTGACGCCGGCGGCGGGGAGGAACGCGGCGGCCTGCCGGTTGCCGAGGGTGATGGTGCCGGTCTTGTCCAGCAGCAGCGTGTTGACGTCGCCGGCGGCCTCGACGGCGCGGCCGGACATGGCCAGGACGTTGCGTTGCACGAGCCGGTCCATGCCGGCGATGCCGATCGCGGACAGCAGCGCCCCGATCGTGGTCGGGATGAGGCAGACGAGCAGCGACACGAGGACGATGCCGGTGACGCCGTCGCCGTTCAGGGCGAGGCTGTCGGGCGCGAACGCCTGCACGCCCTTGGAGTAGATGGCGAGGGGCTGCAGGGTCGCGACGGCGAGCAGGAAGATGATGGTCAGCGAGGCGAGGAGGATGTTGAGGGCGATCTCGTTCGGGGTCTTCTGCCGGTTGGCGCCCTCGACGAGGGCGATCATCCGGTCGATGAAGCTCTCGCCCGGCTTCTGGGTGATCCGCACGACGATCCGGTCGGAGAGCACCCTGGTGCCGCCGGTGACGGCGCTGCGGTCGCCGCCGGACTCGCGGATGACGGGCGCGGACTCGCCGGTGATCGCGGACTCGTCGACGGAGGCGATGCCCTCGATGACGTCGCCGTCGCCCGGGATGATCTGGCCCGCCTCGACGACCACGACGTCGCCCTGCCGCAGTTCGCTCGCGCTTCTCGTCGTGCCGTCGCGCAGGTGCGCCACGGTGTCCTGCTTCGCCCGGCGCAGCGTCTCGGCCTGTGCCTTGCCGCGGCCCTCGGCGACGGCCTCGGCGAGGTTCGCGAACACCACCGTCAGCCACAGCCAGGCGGTGATGAGCCAGGCGAAGACGCTCGGGTGCAGGACGGCGAGGACGGTGGTGAAGACCGAGCCGATCTCGACGATGAACATGACCGGGTTGCGCCACAGCGTGGCCGGGTTGAGCTTGCGCAGGGCGTCCGGGGTGGACTTCCACAGCTGCCGGGGGTCGAGCAGCCCGCCGGCGACGGTCTGGGTGGTCATCGGATGCCTTCCGCGAGCGGGCCGAGCGCGAGGGCCGGCAGGTAGGTGAGGAGCACGACGATGACCGTGACCGCGACGACCATGCCGATGAAGAGGGGTTGGTACGTCCTGAGCGTCCCGGCCGACTGCGGCACGGGGGTCTGCCGGGCGAGGGAGCCGGCGAGGCCGAGGACGAGGATGATCGGCAGGAACCGGCCGAGGAGCATGCACAGCCCGAGGGCGGTGTTGTAGAACGTGGTGTTGACGGAGATGCCGGCGAACGCGGAGCCGTTGTTGTTCGACGCGGACGTGAACGCGTAGAGCACCTCGGACAGGCCGTGGGCGCCGGGGTTGGCCATCGACGCCCGCGCGGTCGCCGAGCCCATCGCGACGGCCGTGCCGACGAGGACCAGCGCCGGCGTGGTCAGCAGGTAGAGCGACGCGAACTTGATCTCGCGGGCGCCGATCTTCTTGCCCAGGTACTCCGGCGTCCGGCCGACCATCAGCCCGGCGACGAACACGGTGATGACGGCGAGGATGAGCATGCCGTACAGGCCGGAACCGACCCCGCCCGGCGCCACCTCGCCGAGCATCATGTTGAGCATCGTCACCATGCCGCCGAGCGACGTGTACGAGTCGTGGAACGAGTTGACCGCACCCGTCGACGTGAGCGTGGTGACGGCGGCGAAGGTCGCCGACTGCGACACCCCGAAGCGGGTCTCGGTGCCTTCCGTCGCCGCGCCGACCGCGGTGGGGACCGTCCCGCCGTGCGCGAGCTGCAGGGCGTTGATCGCGATGACGCTGCCGATCGCGAGGATCGCCATGATGCCCGCGATCGCGAGGCCCTGCCGCCTGTCGCCGACCATGCGGCCGAAGGTGCGGGGGAGGCTGAACGGGATGAGCAGGATCAGGAACAGCTCGATCCAGTTCGTCCAGCCGGTCGGGTTCTCGAACGGGTGGGCGCTGTTGGCGTTGTAGAACCCGCCGCCGTTGGTGCCGAGCTCCTTGATGACCTCCTGGCTGGCGACCGGCCCGCCGGTGATGGTCTGGCTGCCGCCGGTCAGCGTCGTGACGTCGGTGCCGCCGCTGAGGTTCTGCACCACGCCGCCGGCGATGAGCACGACCGCGGCGACCGCGGCGACCGGCAGCAGGATCCGCACGCAGATGCGGACCAGGTCGACCCAGAAGTTGCCGAGCTGCTCGGTCCTGGACCGGGCGAACCCGCGGACGAGGGCGACCGCGACGGCGACGCCGACGGCGGCGGAGGTGAAGTTCTGCACGGCGAGGCCGGCCATCTGCACCAGGTGACCCATCGTCGACTCGCCCGAGTACGACTGCCAGTTGGTGTTGGTGACGAAGCTGACCGCGGTGTTCCACGCCTGGTCGGGCTTGACCGGGTCGAAGCCCAGCGACAGCCACAGGTGGTTCTGGACCCGCTGGAACAGGTACAGGGCCAGGATCGAGACGGCGGAGAACGCCAGGACGCTGCGGGCGTACACGCCCCAGGACTGCTCGCCGTCGGGGTTCACGCCGACGGCCCGGTAGACGAGCCGTTCGGCGCGGGTGTGCCGGGCCGAGGTCACCGATCGGTACATGTGGTCGCCGAACGGCTTGTACACCAGCACCAGGGCGATGATCAGCGAGGCGATGAAGACGACGCCCGCTCCCGCGGTGCCCATCAGAACCGCTCCGGGAAGAGCAGGGCCGTCACCAGGAACGCGGTCAGGGCGACCGCGAGGACGAGACCGACGAGGTTCTCGGCGTTCACAGCCGCTCCACCGCCCGCACCACCAGGCCGAGGACCGCGAACAACGCGATCGTCAGCAGCACGAACCACAGGTCAGCCACGAGGGATCTCCTCCTTGATTCCACTTCGTGCGGCCGACGTCCGGCCGCATCCGAAGTGAAGCCCCGGCGGCATGCCCTGCCCAGATGCGTTGATGCGATCCATACGCCGCGACCGCGTCCTTGACGGTTTCTTAACGCCCGCCCGCGCTCGGCCCCGGCTCCGCGGCCGTCCCGGGCGGCGTCACCGCGGGGTGAGCGTCGTGCGCCGCAGCCGCTGTACGCCGAGGTACGTCGCCGTGACGAGCAGCCCGACGTAGACGTCGTTCTCGAACCACCCGAACGTCGTCTGCTGCCGCGGCCCGAACGTCGTCGGGTAGTAGAAGACGGAGATCGCCAGCAGCGCCGTGAGGTAGGCGAGCACCGCCGCCTGCGCCGCGCGCCCGGTCCGCCGGGCCAGCACCGCCGCCCCGAACCCGACGACGTAGAACGCCCACGCGAGCGGGGTGGTCACGGTGAACGTGGGGTCTTCGATGCCTTCGACGCTCGCGTAGACGGTGTGCCCCGCCGACAGCGTGAAGGCCGCGACGAGCACGTTCGACATGTGGCGGCCGTACGGTGCCGTCCGCCTCCCGCTCGCGGTGCCGGTGCCGGTGCCGGTGTCGGTGTTGGTGGTAGGGGCGGTGGCCGGTGTCGTGGTCATGGTCTGTCCTCTCGTCGTGAGGGCGGGGATGCCGTCGGCTCCCAGCCTCGGGCCGCGCCGGGCGCCACCCCACCCACAGCGGGCCCACACCGGCACCACAGCCGGTCGCCCTCCCGTGTCGCGGCCGCCCACGGCACCCGCGCGACTAGCATCTGAGCTGTGGAGGGGGCGGCGGCATCCGGCGAGTTCGCCGCCGTGCTGCGCCGGCTGCGCGAGGCGCGGTCGCTGACCCAGGAGGAGCTCGCCGAGCGGTCGGGCCTCACGGCGAAGGCGATCGGCGCCCTCGAGCGCGGCGAACGGCGCCGGCCCTACCCGCACACGGTGCGCTCGCTCGCCGACGGGCTCGCCCTCGACGACGGCGACCGGGCGGCCCTCGTCGCCGCGGTCCCCAGCCGGGAGGCGTCCCCGCCCCCGGCCCCGTCCTCGGCAGCGGGCGTGTTCCCGGCCGCGGGTGTGTCGCCGGCCGCGGCCGCTGTCCCGTCGCCGGCCCACGTTCCGGTGGGTCCTGGCACGCCGCTCATCGGCCGCGACGGCGAGCTCGCCGACCTGCTGGCCCTCGTCCGCTCGGGCACGCGCCGGCTGGTGACGGTCACCGGCCCCGGCGGGGTGGGCAAGACCAGGCTCGCGATGGAGGCGCTGCGCCTCGCGGCGCCGGGCTTCCCCGGCGGCGCCCGGGCCGTCGACCTGTCCGCGGTCCGGGAGCCGAAGCTCGTCGTGCCCGGGATCGCCGCCGCGCTCGGGCTGCCCGACGAGGTCGGCATCGACCCGCTCGACGCGCTCGTGCCCCACCTGGCCGGCCTGCGGATGCTGCTGGTGCTCGACAACCTGGAGCAGCTGACCCAGGCGGCGCCGGCGCTCGCCGGCCTCGTGGCGCGCTGCCCTGAGCTCGTCGTGGTGGCGACCAGCCGCGCGCCGCTGCGGGTGCGCGCCGAGCACGAGCTCGTGCTGGGGCCGCTCACCACGCCCGCCGGCGACGACGTGGACGCGGTGGCCTCCTCGCCCGCCGTCGCGCTGCTCCTCGACCGGGCCGCGGCCGCCGGGTCCCCCACGGCCGTCACCGCCGCCGACGCTCCCGCCCTGGCCGCGATCGTCCGGCGGCTCGACGGGCTCCCCCTCGCGGTCGAGCTCGCGGCGCCCGGCCTGCGGCTGCTCACCCCGCCGGCCCTCCTCACCCGGCTGGAGCGGCAGGGCCCCGGCGCGGGCCCGCGCGACCTGCCCGAGCGGCACCGCACGATGGCCGCGGTGCTGGAGTGGAGCATGGATCTCCTCGAGCCCGAGGAGGTCGCCCTCTTCGAGCGCCTCGCGGTCCTCAGCGGCGGGTGCTCCCTCGACGCGATCGAGGCCGTCGCCGGCGAAGGCGCCGACGTGCTGCCCGCCCTCGGCGCGCTCGTCGACCAGTCGCTGGTGCTCCGGGTGCCGTCGCCCGACCCGCAGCCACGCTTCCGGCTGCTGGAGCCGGTGCGGCAGTTCGCGATGCGGCGGCTGCACGCGTCTGGGCTGGCCACCGCGACCGCCGACCGGCACGCCGCGCACTTCCACGCGCGGGCTACGGCCTCGGCGGTACTGCTGGAAGGGCCGGACCTCGCGGCCGAGCTCGACCGGCTCGACGCCGACCACGCCAACCTGCGCTCGGCCTTCCTTCGCCTGCTCGAGCTCGACCGGGACGTCGACGCCGCCGAGCTCGCCGGCAGCGTCTGGCTCTACCTCGCGCTGCGCGGCCACGCCCGCGAAGGGCTCGCGTGGCTGGAGCGGATCGGCCCCGGGGCCTCCGACGTCGCCCGCTGCCGCGCCCTGGCCGGCCGGCTCGGGCTGCAGTTGCTGGCCGGCGACACCGCCTCGATGCTGCGCGACGCCGGCGACGCGGTGGCGCTGGCCGGTCGGGTGGCCGAGCCGGCCGTGACGTGCGAGGTCCTGACCCTGGCCGGCCAGGCGGCGGTCTTCGCGGGCGCCCTCGACGACGCCGACGCGCTGCTGGGCCGCGCGCTGGCGCAGGCGGAGGCCGCCGGACGTCGCTGGGTGGCCGTGCACGCCCGGCTCGCGCGGTGCCAGCTCGCCCTCGTCGCGGGCGACCTCGCGACGGCCGGGCTGACCCTGCCGGAGACGGTGCGCGCGGCCCGCGCGGCCGGCAACGCCTTCACCCTCGCCACCGCGCTCAACGTGCACGCGACGCTCACCGAGCTGCTCGGCGACGAGCCGGCGACCGCCACGCTGCTCGGCGAGGCGGTGGCCCTGTCGCTCGCCGCCCGGATGAGCTGGACCCTCGGCTACGCGCTGCCCGCCCTGGCGAGCCTCGCGCAGCGGGTCGGCGACCCGGTGTCCGCGGCCTGGCTCTTCGGGGCGGGCGCCTCGATCTCGGCGGCCGACGCCGTCGACCCCACCTTCCCGGTCTCGCGGGCGCTGTCCGACCGCGGGCTCGACGCCACCCGGGCCGCCCTCGGGGACGAGGCGTTCGCCCGCGAGTGGGACGCCGGGCGGGCCGCGAGCGGTCCCGAGATCCAGGCCCGTGCCGCGGTGGTCACGACGCGCGCAGGCGGCGGACGTAGCGCCTGAACTGCCAGGCGCCGGCGGTCTTCAGCAGCAACCGGACCGGCAGCGGGAGGTTGCCGAGCATGCGGGCGCGCTCCTCGCCGTCGGCGTCCTGCAGCACCAGGCCGAACATGACCGGCAGCTGGCTGGGGGTCATCGTGTCCTTGCCGTGCTGCCCCATCTGGTTCCACTCGGCGGCGGTGACGTGGCGCGAGGCCAGCGGCAGCACCTCGCGCTCCTCGAGGTCGAGGTGCTCGAGCAGGGCCGCCGTGAACCGCTCGCAGAGGGCCGCGAGGCGCTCGCCGGCGGCCCCGGTCGGGGCGGCCTCCCAGGCGGCGAGCGCGGGGGTGATGGCCTCGACGAGCTCGTCGATGCCGTGGTGCTGGGCCTGCATCGTCTCGACGAGCCCGGTCGACGGCGCGGACCGCTCGAGCAGCAGCGGCCAGAGCACGATGTCCTCGCCGGTGTGGTGCATCTCGAGGCCGGCGGCGCACAGGCGCAGGTGCTCCGCGACGATCCTCGCGCGGCGGGTGTCGCCCGCGGGGGTACGGCGGACAAGGCCGGCGGCGGCGCCGAACTCCCGCCGGAAGGCGCGGTGGACGACCACCATCTCGTGGACGTCGGGACGCCGGTCGGTGCGGGTCAGGGCGGTCACGGTGACTCCTCGTGGCTGGACGGATCTGGTGCGTCCAGCCTCCCGGGCGGTGCCGTCCCCACCCCACCCACAGCGCCCACACACTCGCCCCACAGACCCGCGATCCCGGGGGTGAACGGCCGGGCTATGCCCGCCGTCGCGATCACCATCCTTGCGGGACAAGGCCGACAATTCGGATAGCGTGATCAGCCGTTCCCGGAGGTAGGCCCGCAATGCTCAAGTTCGACGTGCAGCACTCCAGCGCGGTCCGCACCACCGAGGAGCGCGAGGCCGCGGCGGCCGGGCCGCTCCCCCCGACCCTGCTCGACCAGATGCAGCGGTACTGGCAGGCCGCCAACTACCTGACCCTCGCGCAGATCTATCTCCGCGACAACCCCCTGCTGCGCGAGCCGCTGCGGCCGGAGCACGTCAAGCCCCGGCTGCTCGGCCACTGGGGCACCTCACCCGGCCTGAACCTGGTCTACGTCCACCTGAGCCGGCTGATCCGGGAGCGCGACGCCGACGTCATCTACCTGGCCGGCCCGGGCCACGGCGGACCGGCGCTGGTCGGCAACGCGTACCTCGAAGGCACCTACTCGGAGGTCTACCCCGAGGTGACGCGGGACAGGGCGGGCCTGCGGCTGCTGTGCCGCCGCTTCTCGACCCCGGGCGGGGTCCCCAGCCACGTCAGCGTGCAGACCCCGGGCTCGATCCACGAGGGCGGCGAGCTGGGCTACGTGCTGGCCCATGCGTTCGGCGCGGCCTTCGACGCGCCGGACCTGATCGTCGCCGCGGTGGTCGGCGACGGCGAGGCGGAGTGCGGGCCGCTGGCCGGGGCCTGGCGCAGCACCGCCTTCCTCAACCCGGCCCGCGACGGCGCGGTGCTGCCGATCCTGCACCTCAACGGGTACAAGATCAGCGGACCCGCCGTGATCGCCCGTGACAGCGACGCCGACATCGCGGCGTTCCTGCAGGGCAACGGCTACGACGCCCGGTTCGTCGAGGGCGACGACCCGCGGCACGTGCACCAGGCGTTCGCGGCGACGCTCGACTGGTGCTACGAGCGCATCCGCGGCATCCAGCGCGACGCTCGGGCCGGCGGTGTGACCGGGCGGCCCCGCTGGCCGGCCATCGTGCTGCGCACCCCCAAGGGCTGGACGGGCCCGAAGGAGGTGGACGGGCAGCCCGCGGAGGGCACCTTCCGGTCGCACCAGGTGCCGATGGCGGACGTCCGCACGAACCCGGCGCACCTGGCCCAGCTGGAGTCCTGGATGCGCTCCTACCGGCCGGATGCGCTGTTCGACCGTGACGGCACACTCGTGCCCGACCTCGCCGCCCTCGCGCCACGGGGCGACCGCCGCATGAGCGCCAACCCGCGGGCGAACGGCGGCACGGTGCTGGTCGACCTGGACCTCCCGGACTTCCGCGACTACGCGATCGCCGTCGACCGGCCGGCCGTGGTGCGGCGGGAGTCGACCCGGCAGCTGGGCAAGCTGCTGCGCGACGTGTTCGTCCGCAACGCCGGGGCGGCGAACTTCCGGCTGTTCTGCCCGGACGAGACGAACTCCAACCGCCTCGGCGACGTCTTCGAGGTGGAGAACCGGTGCTTCGTCGGACCCGGCCTGGACGTCGACGACCACCTGTCGGCGGACGGCCGCGTCATGGAGGTGCTGAGCGAGCACCTGTGCGAGGGCTGGCTGGAGGGCTACACGCTGACCGGCCGGCACGGGCTCTTCGCCACCTACGAGGCGTTCGCGATGGTCTCGGCGTCGATGACGGTGCAGCACACCAAGTGGCTGCAGGAGGCGCGGCACCTCCCGTGGCGGGCGCCGGTCGCCTCGCTGAACATCCTGCTCACCTCGACGTGCTGGCGCAACGACCACAACGGCTTCAGCCACCAGGGTCCCGGCCTGATCGACGTGATGCTGTCCAAGCGGGGCAGCGTGACCCGCATCTACCTGCCCCCGGACGCCAACTGCCTGCTCTCGGTCGCCGACCACTGCCTGCGCAGCCGCGACTACGTGAACCTGATCGTGATCGACAAACAGCCGCAGCTGCAGTTCCTGGACATGGCGGCGGCGATCGAGCACTGCGCGAACGGCGCGTCGATCTGGCACGAGGCCGGCACCGACGACGGCGGGGAGCCGGACGTGGTGCTCGGATCGGCCGGTGACATCCCGACGCTGGAGACGCTCGCGGCCGCGTGGTATCTGCGCCGGCTCGTCCCGGACCTGCGCGTCCGCGTCGTGAACGTGGTCGACCTGATGCGGCTCTTCCCGGCCCGGCACCACCCGCACGGCATGACCGAGGCCCAGTTCGTCGACCTGTTCACCGCGGACAAGCCGGTCGTGTTCGCGTTCCACGGCTACCAGCGGGCGATCCATGAGATCGTGCACGGGCACCCGGACGTCGACCGCATCCACGTGCGCGGCTTCAACGAGCAGGGGACGACCACCACGCCGTTCCAGATGGTCGTGCTGAACGAGATGAGCCGGTTCCACCTGGCGGCCGAGGCGATCCGGCGCGTGCCGCGGCTGCGCGACCGCGCTCCCGGGCTGCTGGCCGAGTGCGACGCGCGCATCGCCGAGGCCAACGCGTACGCCCGCGAGCACTTCGAGGACCAGCCCGAGATCCGCGACTGGGTGTGGAGCGACTGAACCCCGGAGCGCGGTTCGGTGCGGACGTCACGGCCGGGGGGCGGTGCCGTCGGCCCGTCAGGCCGAGGAGGTCGCCATGCCGTGGCGCAGCACCGGTTCGACGACCCCGCCCGCGCCGTGGTCGAGCTGGTAGTCGAGGTTCATCGCGGCGCTGATGAGGGCGAGGTGGCTGAAGGCCTGCGGGAAGTTCCCGATCTGCTCGCCGGTCGGTGCGATCTCCTCGGCGTACAGCCCGAGATGGTTGCTGTAGGTCAGCATCTTCTCGAAGGTCAGCCGGGCGTCGTCCAGCCGGCCCGCGCGGGCGAGGGCGTCGACGTACCAGAAGCTGCACATCGTGAACGTGCCCTCGGAGCCGCGCAGCCCGTCCGGGGACGCCATCGGGTCGTAGCGGTAGAGCAGGCTGTCGGCGACCAGCTCCTCCTCCATCGCGCGCAGCGTGGTGTGCCACATCGGGTCCGTCGGCGCGAGGAAGCCGACCAGCGGCATGTACAGCAGCGACGCGTCCAGCACCTCGGTGTCGTAGTGCTGGACGAACGCCTCCCGCTTGGGGTGGAAGGCGCGCTGGATGACCTGCCGGTAGACCATGTCGCGCATGTTGGTCCAGCGACCGAGGTCGGCGGGCCGGGCCCGGTGCTGGGCGAGCTGGATCGCCCGGTCGAAGGCGACCCACGACATCACCCGCCCGTAGGTGAAGTCCTGCCGGCCGCCACGGGTCTCCCAGATCCCGTCGTCGGGCTGGTCCCAGTGTTCGCAGAGCCACTCGATCACGTGCGAGACGTGCTGCCACGCACCGTGGGACAGCTGCAGTCCGTGCGCGTCGGCGAGGTGGAGCGAGTCCAGGGCCTCGCCGTAGATGTCGAGCTGGAACTGGCTCGCGGCGGCGTTGCCGATCCGCACCGGGGACGACTGCTGGTACCCCTCCAGGTGATCGAGGATCTCCTCGTCGAGGTCCGGGGAGCCGTCGATCCGGTACATGATCTGCAGGGGCGACGAGTGCTCGCTCGCGTGCTGCACGCGGTCGTTGAGCCAGTTCAGAAACGCCTGCGCCTCGGCGGTGAAGCCCAGCCCCAGCAACGCGTAGACGGAGAACGAGGCGTCGCGGACCCAGGTGTAGCGGTAGTCCCAGTTCCGCTCGCCGCCGATCTGCTCGGGCAGCCCGGCGGTCGGCGCCGCGACCAGCGCTCCGGTCGGCGCGTAGGTCATGAGCTTGAGCGTCATCGCGGCGCGCTCCACCATCTCCCGCCACCGCCCCTTGTACCGGGACCGGCCGATCCAGCCGCGCCAGAAGTCGCGGGTCTGCTGGAACATCTCGACGATCTCGTCGGCGGACACCGCCCGGGGTGGTCCCGCGGGCTGGGTCTCCAGGACCAGGCCGCCGACGTTGCCGGCGGACAGGGTGCCGATCAGGCGGAGGCCGTCGTCGCTGCGCTGGATGTCCTCGGGCCGGAAGAGCTGTTCGCCGCGGCGGGCGGGGTTGACGTTCACGGTGAAGCCGGGGCTGCGGAACGCGATGCCGTCAGGGGTGATCTCGACCTCGTGCGCGTCGCGCCCGTAGTTGAACCGTGGGTGGCACTCGATCCGGAACCGCATCTGGCCACGGACGACCCGCACCATACGGACGAGGCGGTGCACGTCGGTGGCGTGGTCGCCCGCGATCGGCATGAAGTCGACCAGCTCGCCGACGCCGTCCGCGCTGAGGAAGCGCGTGATGAGGATCGGCGTGCCGGGCAGGTAGAGCTGCTTGCTGACGTACGAGATGCCGTCCGGGACGACCTGGAAGTAGCCGCCCTTGCTGCGGTCGAGCAGCGCGGCGAAGATGCTCGGCGAATCGAAGCGCGGTGCGCAGAACCAGTCGATGACGCCGTCGTTCGTCACGAGGGCCGCGGTCTGCAGGTCGCCGATCAGCCCGTGATCCTCGATGGCCGGATATGCGTTCACGGGGGGCCTCCCGACTCGTGTTGCTGCGGGGCACCCCCGCACGCCTGCTGTCGTGCGTGCGGGTGCCCAACTGCAACCGTTGTCACCCCGTTGTCGAGCTGCCTCGCCCGAAAGGAGTGACGATCGCCGCGCCGGCCGTCACTCCGGGACGCTGCGGCCCTGCACCGCCAGCGCCCAGATGATGAACACGTCCAGCGCGATGATCAGCAGCGACCACAGCGGGTAGTAGGGCAGGAACATGAAATTGGCGATGGCGCTCAGCCCGGCCAGGACGATGCCCACGACCCGGGCCCACAGCCGTCCGGTGAACACCGCGCAGCCCGCCAGGAGCACCACGAGGCCCACGACGAGGTGGATCCATCCCCACCCGGTCACGTCGAACGTGTACAGATAGTCCGCCGTGACGACGAAGAACTTGTTCTCGACGATCGCCGCCAGGCCGGTGGCCAGGTGGAACAGGCCACCGATGATCATCATGATCCCGGCGAAGACGGTGAAGCCGCCGGCCCATCCGCCCGGGGGCTCCTCCCGGACGGCCACCGTCTCCTGCTGCGCACTCTGTTCAGCCATGCTCGGCACTCCCTCCACTCAGCGGGCGCCGGGCAACAGGTCACGCGGGTGCGTCACCTGGTCAGCGTCCACAACGCCGGATGCGGGACAGACGGCATCGGCCCTACCCCCGCGGACCGCGGGCAATCCTGCCGCGACCGCTCCCGTCCCGGACCCCGCACGGGGTCGGACGGGCGGCGTGACGCGGGGGCGGCGGGGTAACTGGTCGCGGTGGTCGGGTGGTTGGATCGTTTCCAGCGTCGGCATGTCTGGCTGGGATTCCCGCTGGCGGTGGTCTACAAGTTCATCGACGACCGTGGCCCGTACTTCGCCGCGATGGTGACCTACTACGGCTTCGTCTCGCTGTTTCCGCTGACGCTGCTGTTCCTCACCGCGCTGGGCTACTTCCTGGAGGCCAACCCCGAGCTGCACCAGGAACTGGTGCAGACGGCGGTGGGGGACCTGCCGGCCATCGGGCCGGAGCTGCAGCGCAACGTCAGCGGGCTGGTCGGCAGCGGCACCCGCCTGGTGCTCAGCATCCTCGGCGCGCTGTACGGCGGGCTGGGCGCGATGCAGGCCGCGCAGGCCGGCATCAACCACATCTACGGCGTCCCGCGCAACGAACAGCCCAATGCGATGCGGTCCAGGCTGCGCAGCCTCGGGCTGCTGCTGATCCTCGGCGGCGCGGTGCTGCTGTCGGCTGCGGCCGCGGCGTTCGTGGCCTTCGCCAACGAGCTCACCGGCCGGTCCGGGCCCAGACTGCAGATCCTCGGCTACCTGCTGACGTTCGTGATCAACGCCGTCCTGTTCACCGCGGCGATGCAGCTGCTGACCGCCCGGAAGCTGCGGGTGCGCCAGGTCATCACCGGCGGGTTGATCGCCGCGACCTCCTGGATGGCGCTGCAGACCGTCGGCGCCCAGTACGTCGCCGCCCGGCTCAGCCGCGCGAGCGAGCTGTACGGCACGTTCGGGCTCGTCCTGGCCGCGCTCGCCTGGATCTACCTGCAGGCGCTCGTGCTGATGCTCTGCGCCGAGATCAACATGATCCTGACCTACCGCCTGTGGCCCCGAGCCCTGCTCACCCAGTTCACCGACGACGTCGAGCTGACCGAGGCCGACCGGCGCATCTACACGTCGATCGCGACCGCGCAGCGCTTCAAGGCCTTCGAGACGATCCAGGTCGACTTCGGCCCGCCGCCGCAGGGATAGTCGCCGCGGCCCGCCGCCGCGAGGACGGGCGCCGCGGCCCGCCGCCGCGAGGACGGGCGCCGCGGCCCGCCGCCGCGAGGACGGGCGCCGGCGCGATCGGCCGCGCGCTTGAACGCCGGCGTCGACGGGCCGACCATCATGGGCGGTGCCGCCGCCGGCGGCGACCGCTCCTCCCCGCGCCGAAGGGACCACCGTGACCAGGGACGCCGAGACGCCCACGGCCCGCCAGCAGCGGGTGTGGGACCGCAACGCACCCGGCTACGACAAGCAGATCGGCTTCTTCGAACGGGTCTGGTTCACCGGCGGACGGGAGTGGCTCGGCGGACGCGCGCACGGCCGGGTCCTCGAGGTCGCCGTCGGCACCGGCCGCAGCCTGCCCCACTACCGGCCCGGCGTCGTCCTCACCGGCATCGAGCTGAGCCCCGCGATGCTGGCCATCGCCCAGCGGCGCGCCGCCGACCTCGGCCGCCCCGCCGACCTGCGGCAGGGCGACGCCGAGCGGTTGCCCTTCGCGGACGGCACCTTCGACACCGTGGTGTGCGCGCTGTCGCTGTGCACCATCCCGCACCCGGCCGCCGCGATCGCCGAGATGCACCGCGTCCTCGTCCCCGGCGGCACCCTGCTGCTGCTCGACCACATCGGCAGCAGCTGGCCGCCGGTCCGCGCCGCCCAGTGGCTGCTCGAGCAGCTCACCGGCCGCGCGGCGGGGGAGTACTTCACCCGCCGCCAGCTGCCCCTGGTGCGCGCCGCCGGCTTCGACGTCGAGGAGGCGGAACGGCACAAGGCCGGCACCATCGAACGCGTCCACGCCCGCAAGCCGGCCGCCTGAGCACTCCTGGCAGCCGCGTCGCAGCAGGTCGCCTGGCGCCGTCCACCCCCGAGGCCGGCCCGTCCGGCGACGGCCGGGCTGTGTGCTGATCAACACGGACGGTCGCGCCTGTGGTTGCAGTGATGCAACGATGAACGGGAGGTAAACACGCGATGTTGCTCGGCCTGGCCTTCAGCAGGGCACGGCCCCGCGCGAGGCGAGACCGGTCCACAACGGTGTGGGTGTCCCGGCACTCGGCTCAGCGGGTGCTCGGACAGGCCAAACCGGAAGGACGACGGTGTCGGTACAGGACAAACTTGACTCGATCTTCACCGCGGTGGTCCACCGCAACCCTGGTGAGAGCGAGTTTCACCAGGCGGTTCGCGAGGTGCTCGACAGCGTCGCCCCCGCGCTGGGCAAGCACCCGGAGTACGCCCAGGCCAAGATCATCGAGCGGATCTGCGAGCCGGAGCGGCAGATCATCTTCCGGGTGCCGTGGGAGGACGACCGGGGCGAGGTGCACATCAACCGCGGCTTCCGGGTCGAGTTCAACTCCGCGCTGGGTCCGTACAAGGGCGGCCTGCGGTTCCACCCGTCGGTCTACCTCGGCATCGTGAAGTTCCTCGGGTTCGAGCAGCTGTTCAAGAACGCGCTGACCGGCATGCCGATCGGCGGCGGCAAGGGCGGGTCGGACTTCGACCCGAAGGGCCGCTCCGACCGTGAGGTGATGCGGTTCTGCCAGTCGTTCATGACCGAGCTGTACCGGCACATCGGCGAGTACACCGACGTGCCCGCCGGCGACATCGGCGTCGGCGGCCGGGAGATCGGCTACCTGTTCGGGCAGTACAAGCGGATCACGAACCGGTACGAGTCCGGGGTGCTCACCGGCAAGGGTCTCGTGTACGGCGGTGCCCAGGTGCGCCGGGAGGCGACCGGCTACGGCGCGGTGTTCTTCGCCGAGGAGATGCTGCGGGCCGCCGGCGACGGCATCGAGGGCAAGCGCGTGGTGGTGTCCGGCTCCGGCAACGTGGCCATCTACGCGATCGAGAAGGTGCACCAGCTCGGCGGCCTCGTGGTGGCCTGCTCCGACTCGTCCGGCTACGTGCGCGACGACAAGGGCATCGACGTGGCGGTCCTCAAGGAGGTCAAGGAGGTCCGGCGGGAGCGGATCGAGCAGTACGTCCGCCACCGTCCCGGGGCGACCTTCACGCCCGGCGGCGGGCTGTGGCGTGACGTGCCGTGCGCGGTCGCCATCCCGAGCGCCACGCAGAACGAGATCGACGCGGACGACGCGGCCGCACTGGTCGCCGGCGGCTGCGTGGCGGTGGTGGAGGGGGCGAACATGCCGACGACGCCGGCGGCGGTCCGCGTGTTCGCCGAGGCCGGCGTGCGCTTCGCGCCGGGCAAGGCGGCCAACGCCGGCGGGGTCGCCGCCAGCGCGCTGGAGATGCAGCAGAACGCCAGCCGCGACTCGTGGACGTTCGAATACTCCGAGCAGCGGCTGCACGGCATCATGCGCGACATCCACGCCCGCTGCTACGCCACCGCGGAGGAGTACGGCATGCCGGGCAACTACGTCGCCGGCGCCAACATCGACGGCTTCCGGATGGTCGCCGAGGCGATGCTCGCCCACGGCCTGATCTGACCGGCGCCACGAGCGCCGCACGCACGTCGCGGGACCGGTCCTCATCGCGGGCCGGTCCCGGCCCGGCGCCGAGGCGGCTGTGGTGACGGCCGATCAGCAGCTCGATGAGCTCGTCCGCGGCACGGCTCAGGCGCCTGACCCGTCGAGCCGGCGCAGGCCGCGGGCCACGAGCACCGGCACCGCGGCGCCGACGTTGTCGTAGCCGGCGGTGACCGTCTTCCCGCCGAGGAACCGCGCGTGCACGCCCTCCAGGATCACCGCGAGCTTCATCGCGGCGAGCGCCAGATGGAACGGCAGGGTCGTCAGGTCGCGGCCGGTCCGCAGGGCATACCGCTCGGCCAGCTCGTGGGTCCGCGGGAAGCCCTCGTGCGCGGTCACGCCGGCGGCCACCGGGATCAGGCCGCGCTCGTCGTCGCCGGGGTCGTGCCAGTAGGACAGCGCCACGCCGAGGTCGGCGAGCGGGTCACCCAGGGTGCACAGCTCCCAGTCCAGCACGGCCGTGATCCGCGCCGGCCCGGTCAGGTCGACGACCGTGTTGTCGAGCCGGTAGTCGCCGTGCACCAGCGCCGACCCGGCCTGCGCCGGCAGCCGCTCGGCGAGCCGGGCCAGCAGGCGGTCCATGTCCGGCAGGTCCCGGGTCCGCGACCGCTCCCACTGCCCGCCCCAGCGCCGCAGCTGCCGTGCCGCGTAGCCGTCCGGCCGCCCGTAGTCGGCCAGCCCCACCGCCGCCGGTTCGATCGCGTGCAGGTCGGCGAGCGTGGTGATCAGCCGGTCGGCCAGCTCGGACCGCACCGTGGGGGACAGCTCGGCGGTGTCCGCGGCGGTGCGCAGCACCCGCCCCCGCGCCTCGGTCATGACGTAGAACGGGCAGCCGAGGACCTCTTCGTCGGTGCACAGCGCCAGCGTCTCCGGCACCGGCACGGCCGTGCCGCCCAGCGCGGTGAGGACGCGGTGCTCGCGGCGCATGTCGTGCGCGCTCGGCAGCACCTCACCCAGCGGCGGCCGGCGCAGGATCACCGCCTCACCGCCAGCGGGCACGATCCGGTACGTGATGTTGGACAGCCCGCCGGAGATGAGCTCGGCGTCCCAGCCGCCGGGGAAGCGCTCCGGCAGGTGCTCGCGCAGCCACGGCCCGATCCGGCCGGACGGCAGTCCCGGAAGCTCAGGCATCGGTGGTCCTCCGGCCCTCGGCGCGCCGCACGACCCGGCGGGCGATGGACATCCGGTGCACCTCGGAGGCGCCGTCGTAGATGCGGAACGCGCGGATGTCGGCGTAGATGCGGCCGATGACGAGCTCGTCCGACGTGCCCATCCCACCGGCCAGCTGCACCGCGCGGTCGACCACCCGGCAGGCCGCCTCGCTGATGAAGACCTTGGCCCGCGACGACTCCTCGGTGCCGCGGGCACCCTCGGCGATCTGCCAGCAGGCGTGCCACAGCAGGGCCCGCGCCGCGGCGAGGTCGATCTCGTTGTCGGCGATCAGCTGCTGTGCCATCCCGTGACTCGCCAGCGGGGCGCCGAAGAGCTCCCGGCCGAGCGCCCGGTCCAGGGCGATCCCGTGCGCCCGTCGGGCGGCGCCGAGCCAGCGCATGCAGTGGGTCAGCCGGGCCGGGGCGAGCCGGACCTGGGCGTACCGGAAACCCTGCCCCGGCTCGCCGAGCACCGCCGCGTCCGGGACGAACGCGCCGTCGAACGCCACCTGGCAGTGGCCGCCGGGCATGGTGGCGTCCAGGGTCCGCGCGTGGGCGCCCACCGTCATGCCCGGGTTGTCCGCGTCGACGAGGAACATGCTTGCGCCGTCGCGGTCGCCGTGCCGGGCCATGACGATCGCGAAGGCCGCGCCGTCCGCGCCGGTGATCAGGTGCTTGTGGCCGGTGATGCGCCAGCCGCCGGGCGCGCGGGTGGCGGTGGTGCGCAGCGCGGCCGGGTCCGAGCCCGCGCCCGGCGGCGGCTCGGTCATCGCGAAGCAGGACCGGACGTCGCCGGCGGCCAGCGGCCGGAGGTACGCGTCCCGCTGCTCGCCGGTGGCCACCGCGTCGAGCAGGTGGATGTTGCCCTCGTCGGGTGCCGCGCAGTTCAGCGCCAGCGGGCCGAGCAGGCTGGTGCCGGCCTCCTCGAGCAGCACCGCGGCCTCGTCGAAGCGGAACCCGCCGCCGCCCAGCCCGGCGCTCACCTGCGGCGCCCACACGCCGGCCGCGCGCGCGGCCCGCTGCAGCTCGGCGCGCAGCGCGTCGGTGACCCCATTGGCGAACGCGTCCTGCTCGCGGGGGATCACCTCGTCGCGGACGAACGCGGCGATCCGGTCCCGCCACTCGGTGGTCCGCTCGCTCAGCGAGAAGTCGAAGCTCATGACCCCTCCCGTCGCCGGCCCGCCGTCCACCTGCTAACCATCATTAGCGCAGTTTAGGTATGCTGATCCGAGCAAAGTCAAGCAATAGTGACGAGTAGGCTAACGATGATTAGCGAGCCAGGCCTGGAGGCGACGGAGATCCGCCGTGCCGCGCTGCGCCTCTTCGCCGACCGCGGCTACCGCGCCACCACCATGGCCGACGTCGGCGCCGCGGTCGGCGTCCGCGGGCCGAGCCTCTACCGGCACGTCAGGTCCAAACAGGACCTGCTGGTCGCCGTCATGGTCGAGACCATGGAGGCGCTGCTGGACGCGCAGCGCGCCGCCGCCGGCGCCGGGGGCGGACCGGTCCTGCGGCTGCGCCGGATGGTCGAGGCCCACGTCCGCTACCACGCCGGCCACCGCGACCAGGCCTTCGTCGGCAACCGCGAGATCGGCAACCTGGAGCAGCCCGCCCGCGACCGGATCCTGGCCATGCGGGCGGCCTACGAGCGCACCCTGCGCGGCGTGATCGAGGAGGGCCGCGACGCGGGCGTCTTCGCCGTCGAGCACCCGCGCCTGGCGTCGTACTCCATCCTCGACATGGGCATCGGCGTGGCGGCCTGGTTCCGCCCGGACGGCCCGCACAGCGTGGAGCAGGTCGCCTACACGTACGCCGACCAGGCCATCCGGATGCTCTCACCGGCCCCGCCGGAACGATGACCTCCGGCGTGCCCTCCCCGCGACACCCTCAGATGCCCCCGATTCCGGACTTTCCGGCCGGTCGGGTGTGCCGATAGCATCGGGCGTCACCACGCCCGGGTGGTCGGTCTTCGGCGAGCCTTCCGTCCCGGCGGCAGCCGAACGCGCCCCCAGGAGCTGTGATGCCACCCCGTTCGCCGAGTCGCGCCCGTCCGTTGCCTGCCCGTGCCCGTGCCACCGGCGGCGGTGGTTTCCGGTGGCGGCCAGTCGTGATCGCGGCGGCCGTCGCGCTCGTCGTCGGCGGGCTGATCGGGGGTCTCGTCGGCGGCGCCGTCGCCGACCCGCGCAGCGACACGCAGCGGCGCATCGACGAGCTGCAGGTCGCGGAGGTCAAGCGCGACGCCGACCAGGTCGTGGCGCTCACCGACCAGGCGCGCCGGATCCTGGAGCTGCTCGGGCCGGCCGTCGAGCAGCTGGCCACGGCGCTTCCGCCCAAGGGTGCGCCGGGGCCGCTGGTTGAGCAGGGCAAGGTCGACGGGTGGAAGGCGGCCACGCGCAAGGGTGTCGAGGAGTTCAAGGACCCGCCGTCGGCCGGGACGGCGGTCAACATCGCCCGGGGCAGCCTCGCCGGCGGCGCCCGGCAGCTCGACCTCGCGGTGGACACGTACGCCGCCGCGGTCAAGGCCCCCGAGGCGGACCGGGCGGCGCTGCTGAGCCTCGCCAGCCGCCAGCGTGACCTGGCGGTCGCCGGCTGGTCGGTCGGCGCCACGCAACTCGACCAGCTCAACGTCGACATCGGCCGGGGGCACCAGCACGCCTTCCTGCCGTCGGCTCCCGGTCAGGAGGCGATGACCTCGGACGGCTCGAAGGAAGGCGAGTGACCGGCTACCGCGCGCAGTCGTACAGGGTGTAGAGCCCGGTGCTGAACCCGTCGACGGGTCGGCAGGCGATCGGCGCCCAGGCGGCGTAGTCCGGGTAGTCGCGGGTCGGTTTGCCTTTCAGCTGCGGGCCGTCGACGAGGACGAACCGCAGTTCCCCGGCCGCGACGAGTTCGTCGAGCCGCCGCACGCCGACGTTCGGGATCTGGGCCGTGAACCCGCCGATCGGGAGTGGGTCGAGGCCGCGGGTGATGAACTGGCCGGCCTGCGGCGCCCACTGCACGGCGAGGTCGTAGCGTTCACCGCCGCGGTTGGCGCGGACGTGGGCGGTGATGCGGTCGACGTCCGCGGCCGGCAGCATCCGTAGCAGGCGGCCGCTGAGGATGGTGGCGGTCTCCCGCGACGGCGGTCCGGCGGCGGGGCGGTGCGCGTCGGACACGGTGAGGTTGTCGGTGACCGACAGCGTCCAGGTGACCGGCGCCAGCAGCACCGCGGCGACGGCGATCGCGAGCGCCGTGAGTTGGAGCCTGGGCGTCAGCGTCGCGGCGGCGAGCGCGAGGACGGCGACGGCGGCCGTGCCGGCGGCCGCCGCCGGGAGCCAGGTGGCGAAGGCCGGGAACTGCCCGGCGAGGTGCCAGGCCCACCAGCCGCTGGCGGCGACGGCGGCGGGCAGGAGCCAGCGGTGCCAGCCGGAGGTCCGGTAGGCCCGCCACAGGGCGACCAGCCCGGCCGCGGCGAGCGCGGACAGGGCGGGTGCGAGGGCGACGTTGTAGAAGGAGTGGGCCTTGACGCTGCCGGCGAAGGTCAGCAGGTGCACCGCCAGCCAGGCGAGCCACAGCACCGAGGGGGCCGCGTTCCTCCGGTCCCGGACCAGGGTGACGACCGCCACCACCAGGCCTGCCAGGGCGAACACGTACAGCCAGCCGATCTGTGGCGCGACGCCGTTGCGGATCAGGTACTGCCACGCCGGGCCCTCGCTCTTCCCCGGCGGCCCACCGATGCCGAGGACGTCGGCGCCGGCGTTGTCGACGCCGAAGCGGTTGAACCCGTTGTACCCGAACACCATCGACCAGATCGAGTTGTCGACCGACCCGTCGATCCACGGCCGGTGCGACGCCGGCAGTGCCGCCATGACGCCGACCCAGACGAGGGACACCGCGACGGTCAGCAGGCCGGCCAGGGCCAGCCGGGTCAGCCGGCGGCGCCACGGGGCGGCCGCGGCGAGCAGGTAGCCGAGGCCGAACGGCACCCAGATCAGCCACGCCTGGGCCATCTTCACCTGGAACGCGAGGCCCACCAGCACGCCGGTCCACAGCAGCGGCCTGAGCCGGTCGGTGGCGACGGCCCGCTGCCAGAGGAGGGTCGCGGCCAGCAGCAGGGCCACGAGGACCGGGTCGGGGATCTGGGTGCGGGCGAGCGCGGCGACCATCGGCGTCGCCGCGAAGAACCCGGCCGCCGCCACACCGCCCTCCGGTCCGGCCCACTCGCGCACCACCCGGTACATCAGCACGATCGAGGCCAGGCTCGCCAGCAGCGAGGGCAGCAGGACGGCCCAGGGGACGTAGCCGAACATGCGGGCGGACAGCGCCTGCAGCCAGAACGTGCCGGGCGCCTTGTCGAAGGTCATGGTCAGCTGCGGGTCGTAGGCGCCGTACAGCCACGCCTGCCAGCTGCCGGCCATCGTGCGGACGCCAGGTCCGTAGTACAGGTGCAGCTGCATGCCGCCGATCCCCCAGGCGTAGACGACGGCGGCGCACACGACGATCGCCGCCAGCGCCGGCCGGACCCACGTGGGCCGGGGCGGGGACGCCCGGGGGAGCTCGCCGCCCGGCTGATCAAGCTCATCGACAGGTGACGCTAAATGCTCAGACATGCGCGGATCGTAGAGAGAACCCGATGATTGATGAAGCTGAATATGTGAAGAGTTGCGCCATCCGCGTCGGCGCGCCTTTGGGGCGCGCCCGGGGCTGCCCGTGGACCGGTTGCCGCCGGAAACCGGCCGAGCGAGGATTGAATGTGGACCCCGGATGTCGGCGGGGGTGGTCGCGGTGGAGTTCGCCGTCTTCTTGATCGTCCTGATCTTTGTGGCGATCCTGTCGTCCGGTAGTGCGTGGATCGCCAGGCGCCGGAGCCGGGAGTCGCTCGGGTTCTCGCCGGCGTCGCCGCGGGCCGAGCGGGCCGAGGCCGTGCTGACCGAGTGGCTGCTCGCCGGCTACCTGTCGGCCGAGCAGTACCGGCGGGACATGGCCACGCTCGCCGCGCGGGAGGCGGACCGCCATCCGCCGCCCGCCCCGTTCGGTCCGTGACCGCCCACCCGGAGACGACTGGCGAACGCCCCTGTGCGCTCTCGCTTGCTGGCGACTATATCCTTATAATCGTTATATCGTGCAGCAGCGTTGGGCGTCGAAGGGGTTACGGGCCGTGAAGTTCGGATTAGCGATCATGAATGACTTCCCGCAGGGGACCATTGCCGCCGAGCGGGTCGGCGAGCTCCGGGAGCAGGTCTCCGTGGCGCGGGAGTGCGGGATCGACAGCATCTGGCTGCTGCACCACTACCTCGGCAGCATGCCCACCCTCCAGCCCATTCCCACCCTGGCGGCGCTCGCGCAGCAGGCGGAGGGGATGGGGATCGGGACCAACATGTTCATCCTGCCGCTGCACCACCCCGTCCAGGTCGCCGAGACGTTCGCGACGCTCGACCACCTGAGCGGCGGACGGGCGATCGCCGGCTTCGGCATGGGCTACCGGGAGAACGAGTTCGCCGCGTTCGGCATCCCGCTCGACGAACGCGTCTCGCGCTACACCGAGAGTGTCGAGATCATCCGCGGGCTCTGGTCCGGTGAGCCGGTGACCTACGCGGGCAAGCACTACTCGCTCGACGACGCGCGGATCAGCCTTCCCCCGGTGCAGCAGGGCGGGCCGCCGATCTGGGTCGGCGCCGGAATGCACAAGGCGGGCGCCAGGCGGGCCGCTCAGCTCGGCGACGCCTGGATCGTGCCGCCGCACGCGTCGGTGGCGAAGCTCGCCGAGCTCGTCCAGGTGGAGCGGGCGGAGCGCGCGCGGCTCGGCCGGCCGCTCAACGGTGAGGTGGTCGTCCGCCGCGAGCTCGTGCTCGACCCGGACCGGGAGCGGGCCCGCGAGCGCGGCCTCCGCGCCCGGCTCGGCGTGACCCAGCAGTACGCGAAGTACAACGCCCCGGATGCGACGGCCCAGTATCGTCACCTGCAGAGCGAGGCGGCCGCCGCGGAGGTGGCCGACGAGGCGTACCTCTTCACCGACCCCGCGACGTGCGTCGCCAGGCTGCGCGAGCTCGAGGAGGCCGGCGTGACGACGGTCATCCTCCGGGCGCAGTGGTACGACCTGCCCCACGAGGACATGCTCGCCACCCTCAAACTGTTCGCCGACGAAGTGCTGCCCGCGCTGGGTCGGCGCTGATCGTATTGACGGCGGTCACGCAGCGCGATAGGGATGGTCACATTCCTCGCACATTCTCGACATCGGGGGGAAATGCGGACGCCGGGCTGGTGGGGGCGGGTAGCGAACGCGCCCTTTTGCTGAATATCATAGGAAGCAATGAGCCTCAGGGGAGGCCGACGCAGAAGGGGGGTGCGGCAGTGAACCGTGACCGTCCGCAGAAGACCGCCATGCTCGTGGCGCAGCGCATCGTCAACGAGATCAGCAGGCAGAACAAGCAGGTCGGCGACAGGCTCTCGCCCGAGCGGGTCATGCTCGAGGAGTATCAGGTCGGCCGCGGCACCCTCCGGGAGTCGCTGCGGTTTCTCGAGTTGCAGGGCGTCATCTCCCTCAAGCCGGGGCCGGGCGGCGGTCCGATCGTAGAGAAGCCCGACGCCTCTCATCTGGCGACGTCCCTGATTCTGTTGCTGCAGTTCGAGCAGGCGCCATTCCGGTCCATTCTGGAGACCCGTGCCGCCCTCGAGCCGCTCATGGCCCGGCTCGCCTCGCAGCGCATCGACGCCGAGCGGCTGCGCCAGCTCGAAGAATCGGTGCAGAAAATGGGCGAGCACATCGCCGACCAGGGCGTTTTCCTGGAGACGAACAAGAGCTTCCACGACGTCATTGCCTGGGCGTCGGGAAACACCGTGTTCGGCTTCCTGGTCGACGCGCTGCTCGACATCCTCGACGGCACGGTGCTCGGGGTCGACTACCCCGAGCATCGCCGGGGGACGGTGCTCAAGCGGCACCGGTCCATCTACGACGCCATCGCCGCCAGCGACGGTGACGTGGCCGAGGAGTCCATGCGCGAGCACATCGCGGAGATGACGCGCTACCTGGAGAAGAAGTTCGCCTCCACCATGGACGCCTCGATCACCTGGTCAGTCGTGCGCTAGCGGCGCGATCCCGAGGAGGCGGGCCAGGTTGCCACCGAGGATCGCCTCCTCGTCCGCGGGCGGGAGCCCGAGCGCGCGCACCGCCGCGATCTCCGTCGCCGGATCGCTCATCGGCCAGTCACTGCCGTAGATGATCCGGGACGCGCCGTGCCGCGCGATGATCTCGCGCACCCGGTCGGCGTCCAGCCCGCGCAGGGTGGGCGGCCACGAGGTCTCCAGGTGCACGTCGGTGCCGAGCACGGCCTGCTCGGCCTCGTCGAGCCGGTGGTATCCGCCGAAGTGGCACGCGATCAGCTTGAGGCCCGGCACCGTGTCGATGATGGTGCGCAGATGGTGCGGGGCGCCCCGGTCGTTGGCCTGCGCGTCGCCGCCGGCGCCCGCGTGGGTGATCACGACGATGCCCTCCGCGGCGAGCCCGTGCAGGATCTCGTGCACCGCGGGGTCGGCGAGCGAGAGCCCCTGGAAGAGCGGGTGCAGCTTCACCCCGCCGATGCCGTTGTCCCGCAGCGACGCGATGTTCGCGGCGACCGGCAGGTCCGGGTGCACCGTGCCGAACGGGATGAACCGCGACCGGTCGACGCCGCCGATGAACTCGTTCGTCCGCGCGACGTTCTTGGCCACGGTGGCGACCGCGAGCGTCATCGCGAGGTCGATGCCGGCCTCGTCCATGGTGCGCCGCAGGCCGTCCAGCGTGCCGTCGTGGCGCGGGTCCAGCCCCGCCGGTCGTTGCGCGAGCACCTGCGGGGCGATGTGGTCGGGCCACACGTGACAGTGCGCGTCGATGATCATGACTGCAGTCCCTTCAGCAGTTGCTTTGCCAGCGAATCGAGGATGACCTCGGTCGACCCCTCGTAGATGCGCATCGGCCGCGCGCCCCGGTAGAGCCGTTCGATGAGGCCGCCGCGCACCAGCCCGAACCGCCCCATGACCTGGACGGCGCGGTCGACGACCCGGCCCGCGGCCTCGGTGGCCCCGACCTTCGCCATCGACGACAGGTTGAGCGCCGCGAGGGGGTCGCGGCTCGCGGCCGCGGCGGCGCGGTAGGCGAGGCTGCGCGCCATCTCGATCTCGACCCACGAGGTCGCGAGCATCGAGGGCACCGGGCCGAGGCGGGCAACCGGCACGCCGAACTGCTCGCGGCCGGCGGTGTGGCGCAGCGCCTCGTCGAGGGCCGCCTGCGCGAGCCCGACGGCCGCGCCCGCGACCGAGACCCGGAAGGTCGCCAGCGTGGCGAGCACCAGCGAGAAGCCCTTGCCCGGCGGGCCGACGACGTGGTCGGCCGGCAGGCGCACGCCGTCGAGGTGCAGGTCGCCGAGGACGTGCGGCGCGATGATCTGGTGCGGGTTGCTGGCCGAGAAGCCCGGCGCCCCGGCGGGCACGAGGACCAGCGTGAACCCGTCGCCCTGGCGGCCGAGGACGAGATAGAAGTCGGCGTCGCCGCCGTTGGTGATGAACGACTTGTGCCCCGTGACGACGACGTGGTCGCCGTCGGTCTCCACGGTCGTCGCCAGGTTCCGCAGGTCGGAGCCGACCTGCGGCTCGGTGAGCGCCAGCCCGGCGATGGCCCCCAGCGTGGCGACCTTCGGCAGCCACTCCGCCTTGACCCGCTCCGCGCCGCCGACGCCCAGGCCGTAGCTGCCGATGCCCTGCATCGCGAAGAGGGAGTCGAGATGGGCGCTCTCCGCGGCCAGCGCCTCGCGCACGACGGTCACGGCGAGGGCGTCCACCTTCTCGTGCCGCCCGCCGTACGCGGCCGGCACGACCAGATCGGTGAGCCCGCTCGCCGCCAGCTGGGCGCGCATGTCGGGGTCGATGTGGTCGGCCTCGTCGGCCCGGGCGGAGAACGGCCGCACCGCTCTGGCCAGCGCCTGGGCCTGCTCCTGCAGCGCTCTGTACGCCTCCGGCAGCTCGAAAAGTGCCTCGCTCACGGGGTCTCCGTCCTGTAGTCCTGCACCCGTATCTGTGATATTGGTTTATATAGTTAACGTTGGTCAAGCGGCTCGCAGGAGGTTCTCGTGACTGGTGCCGTCATCGTCGACGCGGTGCGCTCTCCCATGGGGAAGGGCAAGGCGTCCGGCTCCCTGGCCGGGCTCCACCCCGTCGATCTGCTCGGGCAGGTGCTCGCCGCGCTCCTCGAGCGCAACGGTGTCGATCCTGCGCTGGTGGAGGACGTCATCGTCGGCTGCGTCGGTCAGGTCGGCGAGCAGTCGGCGACGCCGGGCCGGCAGGCGTGGCTGTCCGCCGGCTTCCCTGATCATGTCCCCTCGGTGACGGTCGAGCGCAAGTGCGGCTCCGGCCAGCAGGCCGTCGACTTCGCGGTGTGGGGCGTCCTGGCCGGTGCCTACGACGTCGTGATCGCCGGCGGCGTCGAGTCGATGAGCCGGGTGCCGATGGGCTCCGGTCGCATGGACGCCGACCCGTTCGGCCCGCGGACCCGCGCACGCTATCCCGGCCTCGTGCCGCAGGGCGTGGCCGCCGAGCTGGTGGCCGCCAAGTGGGGCCTCACCCGCGAGCGGCTCGACGCGTACGCGGCCGAGTCGCACGCGCGGGCCGCCGCGGCCCGCGCCGGTGGCGCCTTCGACCGCGAGATCGTCCCGATCCGGGTGCCGGACGGTGCGGGGGAGCGGGTCGTCGGCGCGGACGAGACGATCCGCCCGGGCAGCTCCGTGCAAACTCTGGCGAACCTGTCGCCGGCCTTCGCCACCGACCCCTACACCCGGCGGTTCCCCGAGGTCGACTGGAAGGTCACCGCGGGCAACTCCTCGCAGATCACCGACGGCGCGAGCGCGCTGCTCGTCATGAGCGAGGAACGGGCGTCGGCGCTGGGCCTGCGGCCGCGGGCACGGATCGTCGCCTCCGCCGTGGTCGGCGACGACCCCACCCTCATGCTCACCGGGCCGCTCCCGGCGACCCGCAAGGTGCTCGACCGGGCCGGGCTGCGCATCGACGACATCGACGCGATCGAGGTCAACGAGGCGTTCGCGAGCGTCCCGCTCGCCTGGCGGGCCGAGTTCCCGGTCGACGCCGGGCGCCTGAACCCGCGCGGCGGAGCCATCGCACTCGGGCACCCGCTCGGCGCGTCCGGAGCCCGGCTCATGACGACCCTCATCAACCACCTCGAACAGACGGGCGGCCGGTACGGGCTGCAGACGATGTGCGAGGCCGGCGGCATGGCCAACGCCACCATCATCGAGATCCTTCAGGAGTCGCCCCGATGAATCTTCAGGGAAACAGTGCCGTCGTCACCGGAGGCGCCTCGGGCCTCGGCCTGGCGACGGCCCGCCGGCTGGTCGACGCGGGGGCGCACACCGTCATCCTCGACCTGCCGACGTCGGCCGGCGCCGAGCGGGCCGCGGAGCTGGGTGACCGGGCGTGCTTCGTGCCCGCCGACGTCACCGAGCCCGACCAGGTCGCGGCCGCCCTCGACGCGGCCGAGCGGGTTGCCCCGCTGCGGGCGCTGGTGCACTGCGCGGGCCGCGGCGGCACCGTGCGCCTCGTCGAGCGCGACGGATCGCCGGGGTCGCTGGAGCTCTACGAGACGCTGGTCCGCCTCAACCTCGTCGGCACGTTCAACGTGCTGCGCCTCGCCTCGGCCCGGATGGCGGCGAACGAGCCGGTCGACGGCGAGCGCGGGGTGTGCGTGCTCACCGCGTCCGTCGCCGCGTGGGAGGGGCAGGTGGGCCAGATCCCGTACGCCTCGGCCAAGGCGGGCGTGGTCGGCATGACCCTCGTCGCGGCCCGCGACCTCGCGACGAAGCTCATCCGCGTCTGCACGATCGCGCCGGGCATCTTCGACACGCCGATCCTCGACCGCTTCTCCGACGAGATCAAGCAGGGGCTGGCCCGGTCGGTGCCCAACCCGGCCCGGCTCGGGCAGGCCGACGAGTACGCGGCCCTCGCTGTGCACATCATCGGCAACGCGTACCTCAACGGCGAGACGATCCGCCTCGACGGCGCCGTCCGGATGCAGGCCCGCTGAGATGGTCGACCACATCATGGAGCGGGTCGCCGCCCCGGCCGTGGCCGGGGACGACCGGTGCCCGCCGCCGGTGCTCGTCGAGGTGTCCGACGGCGTCCTCGTCGTCACCATCAACCGGCCCCAGGTCCGTAACGCCATCGACCTCGCGACCGCGCGCCGGATCGCCGCCGCCATGGAGCGGCTGGACGCCGATCCGGGCATCACCGCCGGTGTCATCACCGGCGCCGGCGGGACGTTCTGCGCCGGCATGGACCTGCAGGCGTTCCTGGCGGGGGAGCGGCCGTCGGTCCCGGGCCGGGGCTTCGCCGGCCTCGTCGAGCGCCCGCCCGGCAAGCCGCTCATCGCCGCGGTGGAGGGCTTCGCCGTCGCGGGCGGGTTCGAGATCGTGCTCGCCTGCGACCTGGTGACCGCCGCCGAGGGCGCACGGTTCGGCCTGCCGGAGGTGAAGCGGGGACTGCTCGCGGGCGGCGGCGGCCTGCTCCGGCTGCCGTCGCGGGTACCGCTGCAGCTGGCGATGGAGTGGACGCTCACCGGCGACACGTTCACCGCGGAGAGAGCGGCCGAGGTCGGGCTCGTCAACCGGCTCACGCCGCCGGGAGGGGCGCTCGACGCGGCGCTCGAGCTGGCGCGTCGCGTCGCCGCCAACGGGCCGCTCGCGGTCCGGGCGACGAAACGGATCATCGTCGAGTCGCGCGACTGGCACTCCTCGGAGGCGTTCGCCCGGCAGGCGGAGATCTACGAGCCGGTGCGGTCGTCGGAGGACGCGAAGGAAGGCGCGCGCGCCTTCAAGGAGAAGCGGCCCCCGCGCTGGCACGGCCGGTGAGCGGGCACCGAAGGAGACGACATGGCTGACATCGAGGTCGAAGAGCGCGGTCACGCCCTGTGGGTGACCATCAACCGTCCGGATCGCCGCAACGCGTACGACCTGGACATGGCGCGGGCGATGACCGCGGCCGTCGAGGGCGCCGCCCGGTTCGACGCCGTCGTGCTGACCGGGTCCGGCGGCGCGTTCTGCGCCGGCGGCGCGCTGGCCAACCTGGGCGATCCCGACCCGGACGCCCTGCGTGAGCTGTTCACGGCGTCCTTCCGGCTCGTCGACGCGATCCGCAACTGCCCCCGGCCGGTCATCGCGGCCGTCGACGGTGCGGCGGCCGGTGGCGGCAACGAGCTGGTCATCGCGTGCGATCTCGCGATCGCCACGCGGCGCTCGACGTTCGGGCAGACCGGCCCGAAGGTGGGCTCGGCCCCGGTGCTCGGGGCGACGAACGTCCTCGGGGTCCAGATCGGCGAGAAGCGGGCCAAGGAGATGGCGATGCTGTGCCGCCGCTACCCGGCCGAGCAGGCCCTCGCGCTCGGCCTCGTCAACGAGGTCGTGCCCGACGGCGAGCTGGAGCCGGCGGTGGAGGCGATGCTCGCCGAGATCCACCGGCTCAGCCCGCGCTACCTGGAGATCACGAAGATCAGTTCCAACCTCTGGTGGAACGCGTCGAAGGACAACATGGCCGCCGGCGTCGGGATGCTCATCCAGGCCATCGGCAGCCCGGACATGGTGGAGGGCGCCCGGGCCTTCCTGGAGAAGCGCCGGCCGAACTTCCGCGGCGACTGACCGGGCTCACCCGCGCCTGCCGGTACGCCGGAGGCCCCCGGCGCGACGCACACCCCTGCGGCGTCGCGGGTGTCTCCCCGAGATGTCCGAACGGTTACCAGGCTGAGCCGTTCGAATCCCTTGTAATGTTGACCACACCCCAATTCATGATTATGGTAACCATAATCCCTTGGTCTTGATGAAAGGAGCGTCGAATGCTCGGCGTTCGCCTCCCCCGGCTCGCCGGCCGCACCGGCGCCGCCGTCGCCACGGCCCTCGCCGTAGCGTTGTCGCTCAGTGCCTGCGGTTCCGACCCCCAGTCCTCGAAGTCGGACGGCACCGGCGGTCCGACCACGGTCCGCGTGGGAATCACCTCCAGCATCAACAACGCGACGATGAACCTCGCCATCGACGGCAAGCTCGGCGACGCGCACGGCATCTCCCTGCGCCGGCAGAACATCGCCGGCGCCGGCAGCACGAACCAGGTGGCGGCGCTGCTCGCCGGCGACGTCGACGTCGCGGTGGGCGGCACCAACACCGTGATCGACGCGATCGCCAAGGGCGCGGACGTGCAGATCATCGCCGGCATGGCGCCGCTGCTGTTCAGCCTGACGATGCGCAACGAGGCGGCCCAGAAGACCGGCGTCGCCCCCGACGCGTCGATCGAGAACCGGCTCAAGGCGCTCAAGGGCCTGCGGATCGCGGTGAGCCCCAGCGGCTCGACCGGCAACATCGTGCTGCGCACGATCCTCGAGGGTGTCGGCCTCAAGCCCGACACCGACGTCCGCTTCGTGCCGCTCAACGACCTCGGCGCCATCCCCGCCGGTCTCATCCAGGGCACGTTCGACGCCAGCTTCGCCGCGGTCGGGAGCGGCGAGGTGGCCGTGGCCCAGGGCAAGGCCGTCACCTGGGTGTCGCTGCCCAAGGGCGACGTCACGTCGCTGAAGGACTACCAGGGCATCGTGACCTACGCGTCGCGGTCGTACATCGAGAAGAACCCCGACACCGTCAAGGCCGTGCACGACGCCCTCAACGACGGCCAGAAGATGACCGTCGACCAGCCGGACAAGGCCGCGGAGCTGTTGAAGAGCAACGTCTTCAAGGAGATGGACAAGGCGGTCTTCGACAACATGTGGGCGCAGTGCAAGAGCGCCTACCCGGCGGGCAGCAACTTCACCGAGGTCAACTGGAAGACGCTCGTCACGCTCTTCGACGCGACGTCGGAGAACGACTACGCCGCACTCAAGTACGACAAGCTCGTGGCGCCCGTCGCCCGGGGGAACTGATGACGGGGCAGGGCACGATCTTCGAGGTGCAGGACCTCGCCATCGGGTTCGGTGAGCGCGACGACATCCTCCACGGAGTCGACCTCACCATCGAGCGCGGTGAGTTCCTCACGCTGCTCGGGCCGAGCGGCTGCGGCAAGACGACGATCCTCAACCTCGCGGCCGGGCTGCTCCGGCCGCGGGCCGGCCACGTCCGGTTCGCGGGGGAGCCGATCAACGGGGTGAACCGCAACGTCGGCTACATGACCCAGGACGACACCCTGCTGCCGTGGCAGACGGTGCAGGCGAACATCGGCCTGCCGCTGCGGATGCGCAAGGTGCCCAAGGCCGAGATCGCCCGCCGGGTCGGCCGGTACCTGGAGATCCTCGACCTCGGCCACGCCGCGAACCTCCTGCCCGGACAGCTCAGCGGCGGCATGCGCCGGCGCGCGCTGCTGGCCCGCAGCATGATCTACGAGCCCAAGTTGCTGCTCATGGACGAGCCGTTCGCGGCGCTCGACGCGCAGATGCGTCACCAGATGCACATCGAGCTGCGCGAGACCGTCAAGCGCGCCGGTCAGACGGTCATGTTCGTCACGCACGACATCACCGAGGCGGCGAAGATCTCCGACCGGGTGCTGATCGTCGGCGGCGGCCCTCCGGGCGGGATCGTGGCGGAGTACCGGCTGCCGTTCGGGGTCGAGCGCGATCTCGACGCGCTGCGGTTCACCGACGAGTTCGCCCGGGTCGAGCAGGAGCTCAACCGTGGTCTGCTCGACGCGAGGTCGAAGGCCACCGCTGACGGAGGAGGCAACGGGTCATGACCGACACGCTCGTCGGGAACCGCCCGGCCCAGAAACGCAAGGCGACGCAGCGCCGCTCGGCCCGCCGGCACCGCCTGATGGTGCTCGGCATCCAGGCGCTCGTCATCGCCGTCGTGCTCGTCGCGTGGGAGCTGGCGTCCGGCCGCGTCGTGCAGGAGCTGCTCATCAGCCGGCCCTCCGAGTTCCTGCCGACGCTGTGGGGCTGGGTGACCGACGGCACCCTGCTGACCAACGCGGCGGCGACCTTCCGCAGCGCCGGGCTCGGCCTGCTGTGCGGCGGCCTGCTCGGCATCCTGGTGGGTGTCGTGCTCGGCCAGGCCAAGACGCTCGCCGAGATCTTCGAGCCGATGATCACCGCCCTCTACACGATGCCGAAGCACGCGCTCATCCCGCTGTTCATCATGTGGGTGGGCATCGGCAGCGGGCTGGGCGTCCTCACCGCGGCCGTGATCGTCTTCTTCCTGGTCTTCTTCAACACCTTCTTCGGCATCCGAGAGGTGCGGCCGTCGCTGGTCAACTCCGTGCGCATCATGGGCGGCTCGGAGATCGACGTCATGCTGCGGGTCCGGCTCCCCTCGGCCCTCATCTGGGTCGTCGCGGCGCTCAAGCTCGCCGTGCCGCAGGCCGTCGTGGGTGTCGTGGTGGCCGAGATGCTCGCCGGCGACAGCGGCCTGGGCTACCTCGTCGCGCGCAACGCGGGCATGTTCAACAGCGCCGGCACCTTCGCGGCGCTGGCCACACTGCTCATCGCCGGGTTCCTCATCGACCGGCTGATGAGCTGGGTGACGAAGAAGCCGCTGGAGTGGAAGAACAACAACAGCGCCATGTGACATGAGGCGGAAAACCGGCGAGGCCCCCGAAACGCTCGCGTTTCGGGGGCCTCGCCGTCCCGGGCCGGGCCGAGACGGTCAGCGGTCCAGGCCGGCGAGCAGCCGGGCGATGACGAGGGCCTGCCGGGTGGCGAAGACGAGCCGGCGCGGCGCGTAGGCGTCACCGAGCACGTGCACATCGGCCCGGCCCTGCTCGCGCGCCAGCGCGTACAGGCCGGCCTCGGAGGTGCCGCCGCACGCGAGCACGACGGTGTCGAACCCGGTGAGCTCGTGGGCGCGTCCCGAGTACGTGTGGCGTACGTGCACCACCCCGTCCCCGATCGCCACGACCTCCTCCATGATCCGCACCTGGACGCCGAGCGAGTCGAGCCGGCCGAGCACCGAGCCGACGATGTAGCGGCCGAGGAGCTGGGCGGGCACGTGCGTGGAGTAGAGCAGCGTCACCTCGCAGCCGCGGTCCGCGAGGGCCTCCGCGACGGCGAGCGGCGCCAGATGGTCGTCCTGCACGACGACGGCGACCCGCCGGCCCACCGGTGCGCCGCGCAGGGCCGCCCGGCCCCCGACGACGTGGGGGAGGTGCACGCCCGGCAGGTCGGGCACGCGTTCCCGCGCGCCCGTGGCCACGACCAGGGCCGCCCCGGGGTCCGCCGCGGCGAGGTCCGCCGCGCCGAAGGCCGTGCCGAGACGCACCTGGACGCCGAGCGAGCCGAGCCGGCGCTCCTGCCAGTCGAGGTACTCGCCGAGCCGTCCGAACGACGGGGCGAGCGCCGCCGTGCGCAGCTGCCCGCCGAGCGCGTCGGCCCGCTCGACCAGCGTCACCGCGGCGCCGGCCTCGGCGGCGAGGGCAGCCAGCTCCATCCCGGCCGGTCCGCCGCCGACGACGAGCACCGGCCGGTCGACGCGCGCACTGCCCGGCCACGGACCGTCGACCTCGCGGGCGGCGTGCGGGTTGACGGCGCAGCCGAACGGCAGGCCGTCGACGTAGCGCCGGTTGATGCAGTCGTTGCCGCCGACGCACGGGCGGATCGACTGGTGCTCGCCGGCCCGCGCCTTGACGAGCAGCTGCGGGTCGGCGACGTGGGCCCGGGCCATCCCGACGAGGTCGGCGTCGCCCCGCGCGACGATCTCGGCGGCCAGTCGGGGGCTGTTGACCAGCCCCGTGTAGACGACCGGCACCGACAGCGTCTCCCGGTACCGCCGGGCGAGCCCCGACCAGGTGCCGGGCTCGTAGAAGTGGGGCTGGATGTAGCTCGGGTGTCCCCAGGTCGAGCCGTAGACCATGTGGAAGTAGTCGACCAGGCCGGTCGCCTCGATGCGGCGGGCGATCTCGACGCCCTCCTCCAGCTCGTAGGACCCGGGCACCGCCAGGTTCATCCGCACGCCGAGCGCGCCGTCGCGGCCGAACGCCGCGCGGGCGCGCTCCAGCACCTCGATCGGCAGGCGCATGCGGTTCTCCAGGGAGCCGCCGTAGTGGTCCGTGCGGTCGTTGGTGCTGGGGGAGAGGAACTGCTGGGTCAGGTCCTCGTGGTTCATGTGCAGCTCGAGCACGTCGATGCCGGCCTGCCGGGCGGTCCCGGCCGAGAACTCGTACTCGTCCAGCAGCAGCGCGAGCTCGTCCACCGTGATCGCGTGCGGGGCGAGGAAGTTCACCGGCGTCGCGAACCGGTCCGACGGGGCGTGCGGGTAGCCGCCGTTCATCGTCAGCTGCGTGGCGGCCAGCGCGCCCGCCTCGTGCATCGCCGCGCTGTACCGGCGCACCCGCTCGACGTAGTTCGCGCCGCGGAACGCCCCGTGCACGACGGCGCTGATGCCGGACGGCTCGAACCCGGGCGCGAGGACGTTGCTGATCCGCCCCGGGATCGTCGACCAGGCGATGCCCGCCCGCGCCCGCTCGGCGAGGTACGCGATCGCCTGCCCGGCCTCCGCCTCGGTGCCCCAGAGGTTCCCGATCGCCGAGGAGTGCGGCGGCATGACGACCCGGCTCCGCGCGGTGAGCGCGCCGATGCGGATCGGTGTGAACAGGTCCATCAGACCTCCCGGACGTGCACGGCGGCGTCGACGGCGGCGTTGCCGGCGCCGCCGACGATGACGGGGTTGAGGTCGAGGGCGGCGATCCAGTCGCCGCCGGCGAGCAGGTGGGACACGCGGGAGATCAGCTCGGCGAGGGCGGCGACGTCGTGCCGGGCGCCGCGGTAGCCGTCGAGCACCGGCCAGATCCGCAGCCCGCGCAGCATGGCCTGCGCCTCGTCGGCGGTCTCCGGGCACCGGGCCAGCACCCGGTCGCTGAACACCTCGGTGAGCACCCCGCCGGCCCCGACGAGCACCATCGGGCCGAAGTCGGGGTCGCGCACCCCGCCGACGATGACCTCGGCCCCGGTCGCCTGCTCCGCGAGCAGGATGCCGTGCGGCTGGAGGCGGTGCGTGTCGACGGCCGCGGCGAAGCTCTCGACGGCCGCGCGCACCTCGTCGTCCGTGCGCAGGCCGACGGCCACGAGCCCGAGGTCGCTCTTGTGCTCGATCCCGACGCAGAGCTGCTTCGCGACGAGCGGCCGGCGCAGCCCGGCGGCCGCGCCGAGCACGTCGCCGCCCGGGGCGACGAGCACCTCGCGGGCGACGGCGACGCCGTGCCCGGCGAGGAAGCGTTTGGCGGCGTCCTCCGTCGGCGCGCTCCCCGCCCAGGCCGGCGGCGGTGCGGTGCCGACCGGCTGCGGCGCGGGACGGCGGGGCCGCCGCGGGCGCGCGACGACGCCGAGGGCGCGCAGGGCGGCGTCCGTGTCGGTGAACGTCGGCACCCGCGACGTCTGCAGCAGCCGCTCGACGGTGGCCGTCATCGCACCCGCCGACCAGCTGGAGACGACGGTCGGCACGCGGGTCGCCGCGGCCGCGTCGAGGATCACCGGCAGCAGGCGCTCGGCGTCGTGCGCGCTCCAGGTGGGCAGCGCGACGAGGACCGCGTCGAACGCGTCGCCGGCGGTCGCCTCGTCGAGCATCCGCCGCAGCAGCGCCGGGTCGCCGATGACGGCGCCGGTGAGGTCGAGCGGGTTGCCGGGCGTGCCGAAGCGCATGAGCCGGCGCAGCCGGTCGGCGCGTTCGGCGTCCAGCGGCGGCACCGACAGCCCGGCCGCCTCCGCCCGGTCGGCGGCGTAGCTGCACTCGCCGCCGGAGGGGGACACGACGAGCAGGCGGTCGCCGCGCGGGAGCACACCGCGGGACAGCAGGTCGGCGACGTCGACGAGCGCTTCGAGGGAGTCGACGACGTGGACGTCCTCCTCGGCCATGACGGTCCGGAAGACGTCGTGCGAGCCGGTCATCGCGCCGGTGTGCCCGAGCGACGAGCGCGCCGCCGCGTCGCTCGCGCCGACCTTGAGGGCCACGAGGTGCTTGCCGGCGTCGCGCGCGGCGCGGACGGCGGCGACGAACGCGTCCGCCCGCCGCACCTGTTCGAGGAAGAGCGCGATCACAGACGTGTGCGGGTCGCCTGCCAGCGCCGTGACGAGGTCGGCCACGTCGACGTCGCACTCGTTGCCGACGCTGATCAGGGCGCGGGTCCCGAGGCCCCGGGCCGTGGCGAGGTTGACGACGTTGACGCCCATCCCGCCGCTCTGGCTGACCACGGTCACCGAGCCGGGGAGCAGGTGCTGGGCGATGTTGAGGGTCGGCGTCGCGATGACGCCGTCGACGGGGCTGAGCACGCCGATGCAGTTCGGGCCGACGATCCGGGTGCCGGTCGACCGGGCGATCCGGCTCAGCTCGGCCTGCGCCGCCCGGCCGGCCGCGCCCTCCTCGGCGAAGCCGGACGTGCAGACGACGACGTGCGCGACGCCGGCCGCCGCGCACTGCCGGGTGACGTCGAGCACGCGGTCGGCGCCGACGAGCACGTACGCGGTGTCGACCGGCCCTGCGTCGGCGATCGACGGGACGCACGGCAGCCCCAGCACCTCCCGGTACTTCGGGTTCACCGGGACGATCCGCCCGGGGTAGCCGGTGCGCAGCAGGTTGGCGATCGCCCGGCCCGGGTGCCGGTCGACCCCCGGTGAGGCGCCGACGACGGCGATGGAACGCGGGGCGAGCAGCCCGGCGAGGTCGAGCGCGGGCCGGCTCGCAGTAGCGACGGTATCGGCGGTCACGGCGTCCTCCGGAGGGGTGTGGGTGGTCAGCGGGTGAGCAGCACGACCTTGCCGGCGGCCCGGCGCTCCTCGATGTCGAGGAGGGCCTGAACCGCCCGGTCGAGCGGGTAGGTGGCGTGGATCTGCGGGCGCAGGGACCCGTCGGCGAGGCCGGGGGTCAGCGCGGCCCACTGGGCCGCCGGGAACTCGGGGTGCAGGCGGGTGTACGGCCCCCACGCGACCCCGCGCACGTCGACGTTGGCGAGCAGCAGGCGGTTGAGCCGCAGCGCGCCGATGGAGCCGGACGCGAAGCCGAGCACGAGCAGCCGCCCGAGCGGGGCCAGGCAGCGCACCGAGTCGAGCGCGAGCTCGTCGCCGCCGACGGTGTCGACGACCACGTCGACGCCCGCGCCTGCGGTGACGTCGCGGGTCTGGCGCAGGAAGTCGGACGCCTCGACCACGTGGTCGGCGCCCGCGCGGCGGGCCGTCCCGGCCCGGCCGGGGCTGGACACCACGGCGACGACCTCGGCGCCCAGCCACTTGGCCACCTGGACCGTCGCCGTCCCGACGCCGCCCGCCGCACCGTGCACGAGCACCCGGGTCCCGGCCCGGACCTCGCCGCGCACGACGAGCGCGTAGTGGGCGGTGAGGTAGTTGAGGGGCAGGCAGGCGCCCTCGGCGAACGACGTGGCGTCCGGCAGGTGGAAGACGTGCGTCGCCGGCGCCGCGACGGCCTCGGCGGCGGCGCCGACGGGCAGCCAGCCGGCGACCCGGCCGCCGGGGGCGATCCCGGCGCCGGACGGGGCCTCGCGCACGACGCCGGCGAAGTCGACCCCCAGCGTGAACGGCAGGTCGGGCTTGAGCTGGTAGCGCCCGCGGCTGAGCAGCAGGTCGGGGAAGGCGAGGCCGACCGCGTGCACGTCGACGAGGTAGTGCCCCTCCGGGCGGACCGGCGCGGGCACGGTGGCGACCTCGAGGGCCGCGGGCCCGTCGAGGCGGGTCACCCGCACGGCGCGCACGCTGTGCACGCCGGGGTCCCCGGAGCTCATGCGGCGGCGGGTGCCGACACGACGCCCGCGGCCTGCAGCAGCCCCAGCTCCTCCTCGCTCATGCCGAGGCGGTCGAGGAGCACCTCGCGGGTGTGCTCGCCCACCCCCGGGACGCCGGCGTACGCCGGGCCGTCGTAGCCGTCGATGTGCAGGATCGGCCCCGGCACGACCACGTCGCCGAGGACGGTGCCGGTGAGCGGCCGCAGGGTGCGCTCGCGGAAGTGCGGGTCGCCGGCGATGTCGCTGGCGTCGTTGACCGCCGCCGCGACGACCTCGTGCCGTTCGAGGATCGCCAGCACCTCGTCCCGGCCGTGCTCCTGGATCCACGCCGTGACGATCTTCTGCAGGCTCTCGTTGTTGGTCATCCGCGCGGTGTTCGTCGCGTAGCGCGGGTCGGTCTTGAGGTCGGCGCGGCCCATCGCGTCGAACAGGCGCATCGCGATCGTCTGGTTCGACGCCGCGATGGCCAGCCAGCCGCCGTCGCCAGCCTGGTAGATGCCGCGCGGCGAGGCCGCGCCCGAGGAGTTGCCCTGCCGGCGCATGATCTCGCCGGACGCGGTGTAGTGCAGGACCGCGTCGCCGAGCATGAACATGAGCGGTTCGTAGAGCGCGATGTCGACCTCGGAGCCCTCGCCGGTGATGCCGCGGCGGTACAGCGCCATCGCCGTGCCGTAGGCGGCGGAGATGCCGGCGATGGAGTCGGCGAAGCCGAACGGCGGGGCGGTGGGCGGGGTCTCCGGCCAGCCGTTGAGGAACGCGTATCCGGCGATGACCTCCGCCACCGTGCCGAAGCCGGGTCGCTCGCGGTTCGGGCCGTCCTGCCCGTAGCCGCTGACCCGGCACATCACGAGCCGCGGGTTGATCTCGCGGAGGGCGGCGAAGCCCAGCCCCCACGCCTCCATGCGGCCCGGGCGGAAGTTCTCGATGAGCACGTCGGCGTGCGCGACCAGCCGCTTGACGACCTCCCGCCCCTCGGGGGCGCGCAGGTCGACGCCGACCGAGCGCTTGCCGGAGTTGAGCCGCGCGAAGCCGATCGACTGGCCGAGGTGCGCCGGCTGCCATTGCCGCGCGAAGTCCCCGGCCGTCGGGTCCTCGACCTTGATGACGTCGGCGCCGAAGTCGCGGAGCATGCGGCCCGCGGTGGGCGCCGCGTACATCGACCCGAGCTCGACAACCGTCACTCCTGCCAGGGGTCCTGTCAACCTGACCACGCTCCTTCACTGAATTACTAGGCGCATGATATACATAGATCGACCCGGGGGCGAGCCCCCGTGGCGCCGAAGGAGCCAGCGCGACGGCGTCGCCGGTCATGCCCTGTCCGTCGACGGCGGATACGTGTCCCGCTGACGGAGGGTGGTCCACCATGCACCAGCAGTTCGATCTCACCGGGCGGGTCGTCGTCGTCACGGGCGGCAGCCGCGGCCTCGGGCGGGCGATGGTCGAGGCGTTCGCCGCCGCCGGCGCCGACGTCGTCATCGCCAGCCGCGACGGCCAGGCGTGCGCCGACTACGCGGCGGACCTCTCCGCGCGGACCGGCCGCCGGGCGCTCGGGCTCGGCGTGCACGTCGGCCGGTGGGACGACCTGGAGCCGTTCGTCGACCGGGTCTACGAGGAGTTCGGCCAGGTCGACGTGCTGGTGAACAACGCGGGCATGTCGCCGCTCTACGACGGCGTCGAGAACGTCACCGAGGCACTGATGGACAAGGTCCTCGACGTCAACCTCAAGGGCCCGTTCCGGCTCACCGCGCTGGTCGGCACCCGGATGGCCGCCGGTCGCGGCGGCAGCGTCATCAACATCTCCAGCGCGGCCGCCACCCGTCCCCGCCCCGGGCTGCTGCCGTACGCCGCCGCGAAGGCCGCGCTGAACGCGCTGACCACCGGGTTCGCGCACGCCTTCGGCCCGTCCGTGCGGGTCAACGCGATCGTCGCCGGCACGTTCCTCACCGACATCAGCCGGTCGTGGGACATGGAGGCCTTCGCGCGGCGGGCGGAGACGTTCGCCGCGAAGCGGGGCGGTGAGCCGCACGAGATCGTCGGCGCGGCCCTCTACCTCGCCTCCGACGCCGCCAGCTACACCACCGGCGCACTGCTGGCCGTCGACGGCGGCCAGCCGTAGCACAGGGCCTGGCCCTCCACACCCCAACCGCACGAGGGAGGACGCGTGCTCACCTACACCGACCTGACGATCCCGATCAAGGATCCGGGCGACTGGACACTTGCCAACGTGCTGCGAGGCCAGGCGGCCGAGCGGCCGGACGCCGTCTACCTCGACGCACCCGAGGAAGGGCGCACCTGGACGTACGCCCAGGTGCTCGACATCAGTGAGAGTGTCGCCTCGACGATGCTCGACGCGGGGCTCGTCGTCGGCGACCGGGTGCTCATCCAGGCGGGCAACTCCTCCAAGCTGGTCTTCACCTGGTTCGGGTCGATGGTCGGCGGGCTCGTCGAGGTGCCGATCAACACGGCGTACGAGTACGACTTCCTCGCCCACCAGGTGCGCACGAGCGACCCGCGCTGCGCGGTCATCGACGACGTGTTCGCCCAGCGCTTCGTCGACGTCGCCGACGCCTGCGCGGGCATCACGCGCTACTGGGTCATCGACACCGGCCACCTGGACGAGGCGCTGGCCACCCTGCGCGGCGCCGGCTGGCAGGCGGACCCCTTCGACGACCTCCTGGAGCGCCGCGACGTCACGCTTCCCGTGCCGCGCGGCCGCGAGCTCGGCGCCATCTTCTTCACCTCGGGCACGACGGGCCCGTCGAAGGGCGTCGCGATGCCGCACTCGCAGTTCTACTTCGACGCGTGCGAGAACGTCGCGCTGACCCGGCTGACCGCCGACGACGTGTACATGGTGACGACGCCGCTGTTCCACGGCAACGCGCAGTGGCTCGCCGCCTACCCGGCGCTTGTCGCCGGCGCCCGGTTCGTGCTGCGTCGCAAGTTCAGCGCCAGCCGGTGGATCGACTGGGTGCGCGAGAGCGGCGTGACGGTGACCAACTTCCTCGGCGTCATGATGGACTTCGTCTGGAAGCAGCCGGAGCGGCCGGACGACGCCGACAACGCGCTGCGGTGCATCTTCGCGGCCCCGACCGCGAGCAGCATCCTCGACGGCTTCCGCAAGCGGTTCGGCGTCGAGGCGTTCGTGGAGGTGTTCGGCCTCACCGAGACGTCGATGCCGATCCTCTCGCCGTACGGGGTGGAGCGCCCGCCGGGCGCCGCGGGGCTGCTCGTCTCGGACTGGTTCGAGATCCAGCTCGTCGACCCGGAGACCGACGAGGAGGTGCCGGTCGGCGAGGTCGGCGAGATGGTCGTGCGGTCGAAGTACCCGTGGACCCTCAGCTCCGGCTACTACGGCATGCCGGAGAAGACCGTCGAGGCATGGCGCAACCTGTGGTTCCACTCGGGTGACGCGCTGCGGCGCGACGAGGACGGGTGGTACTACTTCGTCGACCGGTACAAGGACGCCCTGCGCCGCCGCGGCGAGAACATCTCCAGCTACGAGGTGGAGCAGGCGATCCTCGCCCACCCGGGCGTGGTCGAGTGCGCGGTGGTCGCGGTCCCGGCACCGGTCGAGGCCGGCGAGGACGAGGTGCTCGCCTGCGTCGTCGTCACCGGCGCGGCCGACCCCGCCGAGATCCGCGAGTTCGCCTCCCGCCGGATGCCGGCGTTCGCGGTGCCCCGCTTCATCCGGGTCGTGGACGCGCTGCCCCGGACCCCGTCGGAGAAGGTCCAGAAGAACGTGCTGCGCCAGGCCGGGGTCACCCCGGACACGTACGACGCTCTCGCCTGAGCGACCAGGAGGGCCGCTCGGCGGGCGGCCCTCCTCCTACATCGATCGGCCACAACGGAGGTGGACATGTCGAGCCAGTCGAACTCTTCCGGCCGGCTGACGGATCAGGACCCGGTGGCGGCCGGCGCCCCGTTCCGGTTCGTGGTGGAGGAGGGCAAGGTCCACGAGTTCGCCCGGGCGACCCGGTCGCGGTGCGAGGAGCACCTGCGGCCGGAGGACCCGCTCGCGCCGCTGACCTTCCTCACGGCGTCGCAGCTGTGGATGGCCCCGGAGCACAGCGCGTGGCACGGCGTGGAGCGCGACTTCCGCTCCGTGCTGCACGGGGAGCAGGAGTACGTCTTCCACGCCGGCCCACTGCGCGCCGGCGACGTGCTGACCGCCCGGCAGTTCATCGAGCGGACCTACGAGAAGGCGGGTCGGCGCGGCGGCACGATGCGGTTCACGGACGTCGTGACCCGGTTCTGGCGCGCCGGTGAGGCGGAGCCGGCCGCCGACATGCGGACGGTGACGATCACCGTGGAGTCGACCGCCGGCCCGGCCGCCGCGGCGCCGGCCGCCGCCCCCGTCGCGGGCGACGAGCCGCCGCTCACCGTGACCGACTTCGTCCGCTACCAGGGCGCGTCGGGCGACTTCAACCCGATCCACCACGACCCGGGCTTCGCCCGGGCCGCCGGCTACCCGGGGCCCTTCGCGGTCGGGATGCTCGCCGCCGGCGTCGCGGCGAACCGGATCGCCGAGCGGGCCGGGACGGCCGCCGTCCGCCGCCTGCGGATCCGGTTCCAGTCGACGGCCTGGCCGGGCGACGTCCTCTCCTACGTGGTCAGCGAGGACGGCCCGACCCTCAGCGCGACGGTCACGCGGCCGGACGGGTCGGTGCACCTGACCGCCGTCGCCGAGCGGGGCGCGTCCTGAGCGGGCCGCTGCGCGGCGTCCGCGTCGTGGAGATGGCCGCGCTCGGGCCGGTCCCGCACGCCGCGATGATGCTCGCCGACCTCGGCGCCGACGTCGTCCGCGTCGACCGCCCCGGCGGCGCCATGTCGCCGCTCGCGGGCGCGTTCGACCCGGTCCTGCGGGGGCGCACGCACGTCGTCGCCGACCTCAAGTCCGACGGCGACCGCGACGCGGTCATGGAGCTGCTGGCCGCCGCCGACGTCGTGCTCGAAGGCTTCCGCCCGGGCGTCATGGAGCGCCTCGGGCTCGGCCCGGAGCCGGTGACGGCGGCGAACCCCCGCATCGTCTACGGCCGGGTCACCGGCTGGGGCCGCGCCGGCCCGCTCGCGGACGCCGCCGGTCACGACCTCAACTACCTGGCCCTGACCGGCGTGCTCGGCGCGCTCGGCGAGCCCGGTGCGGCGCCGCCGGTGCCGCTGGCCGTGCTCGGCGACTACGCCGGCGGGTCGATGTTCCTGCTCACCGGCGTCCTCGCCGCCCTTGTCGAGCGCGCGGTGTCGGGCCGGGGGCAGGTCGTCGACGTCGCGATGGTCGACGGCGTCGGTGTCGTCGCCGCGAAGGTGTGGGCCATGCGCGGCGCCGGCACCTGGGCCGACGAGCGCCGGTCCAACCTCCTCGACGGCGGCGCGCCGTTCTACGACGTGTACCGCTGCGGCGACGACCGCTACCTGGCGGTGGCGGCGATCGAGCCGCAGTTCTTCGCGGCCCTGCTCGACGGGCTGGGCCTGGCCGCCGAGGGCGACCAGCACGACCGGACCACGTGGCCGGCCCTGCGCGCCCGGATCGCCGGCCGCGTCGCCTCGCGCACCCGCGACGAGTGGGTCGAGGTCTTCGCGGGCCGCGACGCCTGCGTCTCGCCCGTGCTGTCCTTCGCCGAGGCCGCCGCCCACCCGCAGGCCCGGGCCCGCGACGCGTTCGTCACCGTCGACGGTGTCGTCCAGCCGGCTCCGTCGCCCCGCTTCGCCCGCACCCCTGCCGCCCCGCGTGGCACCGCCCGGGACACAGCGCCCACCGATCTCGGCACCGTCGTCGCCGCCTGGCGCCCCTGACAGGAAGGGCGCCGGGCGGCGGCTTCAGTGCGCGGCGCTGCCGCCGTCGCGGGCGGCGGCGAGCACGGCGCGGGTGGCCTCGAGGCCGAGCCGGGCGCGTTCGGGCACCGGCAGCGCGCGCATCCGGTCGCTGAGGACCTCGACGCCGACCGGTGCCGTGACGCCCAGCGACTCGACCAGGCGCATCAGGCCGGCGAGGTCGAACTCGCCCTCACCGGGCAGCTCGCGGCGCTGGAAGGTGTCGTCGAGGTGGCCGCCGACGACCTCGTGCCGGCCGTCGCTGATCTGGATCGTGAGGATCCGCTCGGGCGGGATCGCCCGCAGCATGTCCTCGGTGGTGCCGCCCCGCCGCAGGTGCCAGGTGTCGAGCACGATGCCGCCGTTGCCGCGGCCGGCCTGTCGCACCAGGTCCCAGCCGAGGCCGAGGTCCGGGACGCCGGTCCACGGCAGGCACTCCAGGGCGACCTTCAGCCCGTGCCCGGCGGCCCGGTCGCAGACCGCCGCGAACCTTTCGGCGAGCATCTCAAGGGCCTGTTTGGGGGGCAGGTCGACTGCGCCGGTGATGAACAGGACGTGCCGGGCGCCGACGGCCTCGGCCAGCTCGTAGAGTGCCCGCTCGTGCGCCACCGCCCGGGCGCCCTGCTCGCCGTCGGCCCACCAGTCGGCCGCGAAGCCGACCTCGATCACCTCGAGGCCGTGCTCGTCCAGCCGGGCCCGCAGGTCGGCGTCGGTGCGGCCCGCGGCGCGGTCCTCCTTGACGTGGGCCGGACGCAGCCCGATGCCGTGATACCCGGCGGCGGAGGCCGCCGCCAGGCGCTCGTCGAAGGACGCCTCGTTCACCATCGAGGCGCAGAGGTAGATCTCCCGTAGCACGCGGCCTCCTCAGTACGACCTGGGCAGGCCGAGCACCTTTTCGCCCAGGTAGGCGAGCACGAGCTCGTTGGCGATCGGCGCGATCCGCTCGATGCGGACGTCCCGCCAGTAGCGCTCGACGTGGTACTCCTTCGTGTAGCCGTATCCGCCGTGCACCTGGATGGCCCGGTCGGCGGCCTCGAAGGCCCACTCCGACGTGAGGTACTTGGCCTCGTTCGCCTCCTTGGCGCACGGCAGCCCGTTGTCGTAGAGCCAGGCGGCCTTGCGGATCAGCAGCTCGGCCGCGTCGAGCTTGGCGAGCGAGTCGGCGAGGGGGAACTGCACGCCCTGGTTCATCCCGATGGGGCGGCCGAACACCACCCGCTGCTTCGTGTACTCCACCGCGCGGCGCAGCGCGGCGCGGCCGATGCCGAGGCAGACCGAGGCGACGATGATGCGCTCGGCGTTGAGGCCGGCCAGCAGGTACTTGAAGCCCTGGCCCTCCTCGCCGATGCGGTCCTCCTCGGGCACGAACAGGTCGTCGATGAAGAGCGTGTTCGTGGACACGACGTTGCGCCCCAGCTTCGGGATGGGCTGGACGTCGATGTGCGCGCGGTCCATCGGCGCGAGGAAGAGCGTCATGCCCTGCGTCGACTTCTCGACGTCCTTCTTGGGCGTGGTACGGGTGATGAGCAGCACGCGGTCGGCCTGCTCCGCGCGGGAGATGAAGATCTTGCGGCCGTTCACCAGGTAGCCGCCGTCGACCTTCTTGGCGAACGTCGTGATGCTCGTCGTGTCGGTGCCGGCGTCGGGCTCGGTGACCCCGAAGCAGACCTGCAGCTCGCCGGCCGCCGCCGCGGGCAGGAAGCGCTGCCGCTGCGCGTCGCTGCCGTACTTGACGACCGGCTCCAGCCCGAAGAGCGCCACCTGGACCATCGTCGCCGCGTTGAGGCCGCCGCCGTTGCCAGCGACCTCCTCGATGAGCAGCGCCGCCTCCTGCACACCGGCGCCGCCGCCGCCGTACTCGGCCGGGGTGCAGATGCCGAGCCAGCCCGCCTTCGCCATCGCGTGGTAGAAGTCCCAGGCGAACTCGTGGTCGCTGTCCTTGCGCATCCAGTACTCGTCCGGGAAGTCCTTCAGGACCGCCCGCACGCCCTCGCGGATGTCCCGCTCGGCTTCGGCGCTCAACATGTCGACCACGTGGCGACCTCCCCAACTTGGCAATTCATGATTATGATACGTAGCATACCGTCCGGTCGACGCCTTGGGAACGCCCGGGCGCGGGACGATGTGGGGAGCCCAGCCGACGATGCTGCGACCGTACCGATCAATGCTGTTCCTGCCGGGACACCGCCCGACCTGGGTGGAGAAGGCGATCCGCGCCGGCGCGGACGCGATCTGTCTCGACCTGGAGGACGCCGTCCCGGCGGGGGAGAAGGAAGCGGCGCGGGCCGTGGTCGCCGAGTCGGTCGGCCGCGCCAAGCGGCTCAAGCCGAACATCGGCGTCCTCGTGCGGGTCAACGGCCTGCCGACCGGGATGACCGGATTCGACCTCGAAGCGGTGATGGTGCCGGGCGTCGACGGGATCTTCGCGCCGAAGATCGAGGACGCCGCCGACGCGCTGCGCTTCGACACACTCGTCGAGTGGTTCGAGCGGCGCAACGGCGTCAGCGACGTCGGCCTCGCGATCCCCATGGAGACCGCGAAGGCGTTCGCGAACGTCGAGGCGATCGCCGCGTCGACCCCGAGGATCGGCATCATCCTCGGCTCGACCGCCGAGCACGCCGACGTCGCGCGGGAGATCGGCTTCGAGTGGACCCCGCAGGGGCTGGAGACGCTCGCCCACCGGGCGCGCGTGCTGCTCGCCTGCCGCGTCGCCGGGGTGCACGCGATGACCGGGCTGTGGGAACGCATCCACGACCTCGACGGGCTGCGGGCCTTCTGCGACCAGGGCCGCCAGATCGGCTTCCGCGGGCAGATCGCCATCCACCCGTCGCACGTGGACGTCATCAACCAGGCGTTCGGCCCGTCGCCGGAGGACATCGCCTTCTACCGCGGGCTCGTCGAGGCGTACCAGGCGGCGGCCGACGCCGGCAGTGGCGCGGCCGTCTACCGCGGCCGCCACATCGACAAGGCGCACGTCGACAAGGCGACCGAATGGTTGGCGCGCGCCGAGCAGGTCACGGAGTTCGACGCGGCACCGGCCGCCGAGGGAGAGGGGCAGCACGCATGACGCTCAAGGGTCTGTACTTCGAGGAGATGGAGATCGGGGCGGAGTTCAAGCACGAGCTCACCCGCACGGTCACCGAGATGGACAACGTGCTCTTCACGTCGTTGACGATGAACGTCGCGCCGCTGCACCTCGACGCCGAGTACACCAAGACGCTGCCGTACGGCCAGCGCCTGGTCAACAGCCTCTACACGGTCGGGCTCATCGGCGGCATGACCGTGCCCGGCCTGGTCTTCGGCACGTCGCTGGGCAATCTCGGGTACACGCTCATCGAGTTCCCGAACCCGGTCTTCCACGGCGACACCCTGCGCGCCGAGACGACGATCCTCGACAAGCGCGAGTCGAAGAGCGACCCGACCCGCGGCATCGTGTGGTTCGAGCACCGCGGCTACAACCAGCGCGACGAGGTGGTCTGCCTCTGCAAGCGCACCGGCATGATCATGCGCCGCCCACCGGCCGAAGGATGAGCCTCGTTCCCGCCGGCGGCATCGAGGGGCCGGTGCTCACCGAACTGCGTGCCGAGGTGCGGCGGTTCCTCGCCGAGGAGATCGCCACCGGGGCGTTCGTGCCGCGCGTCGACACGTGGGTCACCAGCTGGGACGTCGAGTTCACCCGCCGGCTCGCCGCCCGCGGCTGGCTGGGCATGGTCATCCCCCGGCGGTACGGCGGCCAGGAACGCACCTTCCTCGAACGGTTCGTCGTCACCGAGGAGCTGCTCGCCGCCGGTGCCCCGGTCGCCGCGCACTGGATCGCCGACCGCCAGATCGGCCCGTCGCTGCTGAAGTACGGCACCGAGGAGCAGAAACACGCCTACCTCCCCGGCATCAGCCGGGGCGAGATCTTCTTCGGCATCGGGATGAGCGAACCCGACTCCGGCTCGGACCTCGCCAGCGTGCGGACCCGCGCGGAGCGGGTCGACGCGGGGTGGCGGCTCACCGGCACGAAGGTGTGGACCAGCGGGGCGCACCACGCCGACGCGTTCTTCGCCCTGGCCCGCTCCGCGCCGCTGGACCCGGCGCGCCGCCACGACGGCCTGTCCCAGTTCATCGTCGACCTGCACGCGCCCGAGGTGCACATCCGGCCGATCGTCTCGATGGGCGGCGACCACCACTTCAACGAGGTCCACCTCGACGGGGTCTTCGTCCCCGACGACCGGGTGCTCGGGGCGATCGGCGACGGGTGGCGGCAGGTGACCTCCGAGCTCGGCTTCGAGCGCAGCGGGCCCGAGCGCATCCTGTCGACGTACCGGCTGCTCGCGGCGACCGCCTCGGCGATGGCCGACGGCCGGCTGCCGCGCGACGCCGGTCTGGGCCGGCACGTCGCCCGGACGGCCGTGCTGCACCAGATGTCGTTCGCCGTGTCGACCGCACTGGAGGAACACGCCGACGCCGACACCGCCGCCGCGCTGGTCAAGGTGCTCGGCACGACGGGGGAGGGCGACATCGCCGACTACGTCGACATGCTCATCGGGACCGGCCGGGCGCCCGGCGACGAGGAGCTGGTCCGGCTGCTGCGCTCGGCGGTGCTGCAACGGCCCGGATTCACCCTGCGCGGCGGCACGAACGAGGTGCTCCGCGGTGTGATCGCACGAGGACTGGGGCTGCGCTGATGACCGATCGCCCGACCGAGCTCGTGACGCCCGTGGTCGCGGACCCCGACGTCGTCGCGCTGCTCAATGACATCTTCGGCCGGTACCGCAAGGAACGGCCGCCCCGGCAGGCGGACGCCGACCTGGACCGCGACCTGTGGCGGCAGCTCGACGACCTCGGGCTGACCCGGCTGTCGGCGCCCGAGGCGAGCGGCGGCAGCGGCGCGAGCTGGGCCGAGGCCGCCGCCCTGCTGTCGGTCGCCGCGGGCGCCGCCGCGCCGGTGCCGCTCGCCGAGCACGACGTGCTCGGCGCGTGGCTGCTCGACACCGCCGGGCTGCCCCACGACGGCGCGTTGCGCACGGTGTGCCGGCCCGACCCCGCGGGCGCCGCCGCCGACGTGCCGTGGGCGCGCTCCGCGGACGCCGTGGTGGCCCTCTGGCGGGACGACCGTGACCGGTGGCTGGTCGCCGACGTGCCCGCCGCGCGGCTCGCCGTCGACGAGCGCCGCAACCTCGCGGGCGAGCCGTCCGACACGGTGCGGTTCGACCGCGCCGACCTCGCGGCGGGCGTCGAGGTGCCGCCGGCGGTCGCCGAGCAGTTCCGCCTGCGCGGCGCCCTGGCCCGCACGGCGCAGGTCGCCGGCGCGATGGAACGGGTCCTGGAGGTGGTGCTGACGCACGCCAACGAACGGGTCCAGTTCGGCCGCCCGATCGGCAGGTTCCAGGCCATGCAGCACCTCGTGACGGACATCGCCGCGGAGACCGCGCTGGCCCGGGCCGCGACGGACGCCGCGGTCGCCCGCGCGGTGGCGTCGGACTGGCAGGACCCCGGGATGCTCTTCGCGGTCGGCGTGGCCAAGTCCTGTGCGGGCCACGCCTCCTCCGTCGTCGTCCGCGGGGCGCACCAGGTCGTCGGCGCCATCGGCACCACCCTGGAGCACGAGCTGCACACCCTGACCCTGCCGATCCTCGTCCGGCGCGGCGAGTACGGATCGGTGCACCACTGGGACGAGACCATCACCCACCTGGCGGCGTCCGCCGGCCACGACGGGCTGTGGACACTGATCACCACGGGCCGTTCCGGCCAGGAAACCGAGGAGGTTCGCGCATGACCGAGATCCGCTACGAGGTCGGCGACGGCGTCGCCCGCATCACCCTCGACGCCCCCGACCGGCGTAACGCCCTGTCGGTCGAGATGTCGCGGGAGCTGACCGACGCGGCGCTCACCGCCGGGGCCGACAGGTCCGTGGGCGCGATCGTGGTCAGCGGCGGCGCCCACTTCTGCGCCGGCGCGGTCCGCAGCGTGCTCGCCGACGCGGGCCGGGACCCGGCGGAGGACGGCGCCTACCGCAACCTGGAGACGGTCTACCAGGCGTTCACGACCGTCGGCTCGGTCGGCGTGCCGACCGTCGCCGCGGTGCGGGGTGCGGCCGTCGGCGCCGGCCTCAACCTGGCGCTGGCGACCGACCTGCGCATCGTCTCCCGCACCGCCCGGTTCCTGCCCGGCTTCGCCCAGATCGGCATCCACCCCGGCGGCGGTCACTACACGCTCCTCGCCCGGGTGGCCGGCCGCGAGGCGGCGTCCGCGCTCGGTCTCTTCGGCGACGAGGTCGACGGCGAGCGTGCGGTCGCGCTCGGGCTGGCCTGGGCGGCGTACGACGACGGCGAGGTCGAGGAGCAGGCCCTGACCATGGCGCGGCGCGTGGCCCGGGACCCGGAGCTGGCGCGGCGCATGGTCGCGAACTTCCGCCGCGAGACGACCTCGGGCGGGGTGTCGTGGGACGTCGCCGTCGAGCTCGAACGCCCCGCGCAGATGTGGTCCCTGCGCCGCCGATGACCGAATGGGTGCCCGTGCAGCCTGGCTGCACGGGCACCTTGCGCTCACCGTCCGGCGACGGCCCCGTCGGCCAGCAGCCGGTCGATCTTCGACGGCGGATAGCCGAGGCCCGTCAGCACGGTCCTGGTGTCGGCGCCCGGACCCGACCCGCGCGGCGGGACAGGTGTGCTGCTCCTGGAGAAGCGCGGCGCCACGCTCGGCTGGTGATACTCGCTGTCAGGGATCGGGACGTACGACATCCGGGCGGCGCTCTGCGGATGGAGACGGGCCTCGTCGAGGTCCAGCACCGGCGTGACGCACGCGTCGACGCCGTCGAACGCCCGGGCCCACTCGTCTCTCGTCCGGGACCTGAACGCATCCGTGAGGAAGGCCCGGAGTGCCGGCCACCGGTCACGGTCCTTGTGCGCGTCGGCAAGCTCCTCGTCGGCTCCGCCGAGGACCGCGAGCGCGTTGCGGAAGAACCGCTCCTCGATGGCGCCGAAGGCGATCCACCGGCCGTCGGCGCAGGTGTAGACGTCGTAGTAGGGGCACCCGCCGTCGAGCAGGTTCGAGGCCCGCTCGACGGACCAGCGGCCCTGCGCCCGCAGCCCGTGGACGAGGCCCATCAGGCCGGCGGTCGACTCCAGCACGTTGGCGTCCACGACCTGCCCGCGCCCCGAGCCTCTCGCCTCCCACAGCGCGCAGACGATCCCGAACGCGAGCGACGCGGCCCCGCCACCGAAGTCGCCGATCAGGTTGAGCGGCGGGACGGGTGGCTCGCCGGCGCGTCCGATGCTGTGCAGCGCGCCGGACATGGCGATGTAGTTGATGTCGTGGCCGGCGACGTGGGCCAGCGGCCCGCTCTGCCCCCAGGCGGAGAGCCGGCCGTAGACGAGGGCCGGGTTGCGCGCGTGGCAGACGTCGGGGCCGAAGCCGAGGCGTTCGGCGACCCCCGGGCGGTAGCTCTCGACCAGGACGTCGGCCGCCGCGACCAGGTCGAGGAGGACCGCGAGGCCGGCGTCGGTCTTGAGGTCCACCGCGATCGACCGCCGCCCCCGCTCGATCACCGGGTTGGGCGTGTAGTCGGGGTTGGGCCCGCCGGTCCGGTCGACGCGGACGACGGTGGCGCCCATGTCGGCGAGCAGCATGACGGCGAACGGTCCCGGCCCGATGCCGGCCAGCTCGACCACCCGCACGCCCGCGAGGGGTCCGCTACTCATCGGTGCCCGCCTCGGCCAGCAACTGGCGGCGGAGCGTCGCCTTGGCCACCTTGTCCAATGTGGACCGCGGCAGCTCCGCCACGACGCGGATCTCGCGGGGGCGTTTGTACGGGGTGAGCAGCTCCTCGCAGCGGTGGGCGGCGGCGGCGACCGACACCTCCTCGCCGGGACGGGCGGTGACGAAGGCGACCGGGACCTCGCCGAGCATCGGGTCGGGCCGGCTCACCACCGCCGCCTCGCTCACGCCGGGGACGCCGAGCAGCACCCGCTCGACCTCGGGGGCGCCGATGTTCTCGCCGCCGACCTTGAGCACGTCGGAGTCCCGTTCGAGGAACCACACGCCGCCGTCCTCGGCCACCCGGACCCGGTCGCCGGTGTGGAACCAGCCGTCGGCGTCGAAGGCCGCCGCGGTCAGCTCGGGCGCGTCGAGGTAACCGGCGAAGAGGGAGACGCCCGGCACGCCGCGGACCAGCAGCTCGCCGGTGGCGGCGGTGCCGGCGGGGACCTGCGCGCCGTCCTCGGCCAGCACGGCGACGTCGTACTCGGGCGCCACCCGGCCCATCGACCCTGCGGCGACGGGGTGGTGCGGGTCGCTGACCACCGGGTGCGAGACCGTCTCCGTCATGCCGAACCAGCCCATGACGGGGACGCCGCCGGTGGCGGGGCCGGGGTCGACGACGGAGCTGCTGGCCCAGCCCCGGAAGCGGTGCCGCTCGGGCACCTCGTGCGCCCGCAACGCCCGCAGGCAGAAGCTCACCACCGACGTCCAGGTCGCGCCGTGCTCGACCGCGGCGGGCCAGAACCGGCTCGCGGAGAACCGGGGCTGGAGCACCACCGACCCGCCCGACCACAGCGACGACAGGAACGAGTAGGACAGCGCGTTGGTGTGGAACAGCGGCAGGTGCACCAGGTTGACGTCGCCGGGGGACAGCCGCTGATGGGCCGTGCCGGTCTGGCCGCTCCACAGGCAGTTGCCCTGGGACCAGATCACGCCCTTGGGCCGGGCCGTGGTGCCCGACGTGTACTGCACGCTCGCCGGGTCGGACCAGTCCGTCCGCACCGCCGGCGCGGCCAGGCCGGCCGCCAGCAGCGCCGCGAAGCCGTCCGGGCCCGGGTCGCCGTCGACGATCACGCGGGGTCCCGCGGCGGCGACGTTGCCGGCCCGGTCGGCCGTGGTGAGGGCGAACGTGGAGCGGCTGTGGCCCAGCGCGTACGCCAGCTCGTCGCGGGACGACTTCGGGTTGAGGCAGACCGCGACCGCGCCGAGGGAGGTGACGGCGCACCAGGTGATCAGGAAGGCCGGGGAGTTGGGCAGCACGATCGCGAGCCGCCCACCCGGGCGCAGCCCGGCGGCGGCCAGGGCACCGGCGACCCGGTCGACGTCGTGGGCGAACTGCCGGCGCGTCCAGGTCCGTGCCTCGCCGTCGAACGGCGCCCAGGTGAGGAAGGGCCGGTCGGGCGTCCGCCGCGCCCACGTCTCGACCAGCCACCGCACGTCGAGCCCGAGATAGCGCGGCGACAACGCTGCGCTCACGCTGCCGGCTCCAGGTCGATGTCCAGGTCGAGGATGAGCGACTGCAGCGCCTTGCCGTGCGGGTCGACCCGCAGGGTCATCGAGACCCCGCCGCCGAGGGCCTGCTGCAGCACGAAGTTCAGCCCGTGCACCCGGGGCAGCTCGTAGCGGGTGACCGGGCCTCGGGCGATCGGCCCGAACGCCGCCGCGACCCGCTCGGCGGTCAGCTCCCGGACCAGCGCCGGATAGTGCGCGGGGTCGTAGACGAAGACGCAGATGTTGCTGACGTCGCCCTTGTCCCCGGACCGGCTCGCCGCGATCTCGCGGAGCTTGACGGTGCTCACGACTCGCTCACCTCCACCTCGATCGGCACCAGCTCCCGCGGCAGGTAGGCCGGCGTGACCCCGATCGCCGGGACGATCGAGGTCGTGTTGCCGCCACCGCCGGCGGGCCCGAAGTACAGCAGCTCGGTCTCGTGGGCGGCCGTCGCCGCCACCTCGCGCGACCGCGACCGGACCGCCAGCCGCAGCCGCACCTCGCTCGGGGCGCCCCCGCGTAGCTGGTCGCCGTACAGCGAATCCACCCCTTGCAGGTCGATGCGAAGCTCGTCGATGTCGGCGGCGTACGGCTCCAGCCGCCGGCGCACGATCTCCTCGGCCCGGCGGGCCCGCGCGACACAGCCCGGCCCGCCGTAGGACATCTCGCCGACCGCTCGCCAGCCCTGGTCCACGCCGACGAGCACCTTGAGAGTGTCGGGCCGGGCCCGGCCCCTGGCGCCGGTGACCCGGACCCGGTCCCCGCCGAGGTCGTCCACGTCGACGGCGCTGAAGTCGGCGGTGACGTCCGGGGTGAGGTACGTGGCCGGGTCGTGGATCTCGTAGTACAGCTGGGTCTTCATCGTCATGGCGTCGACCAGGCCGCCGGTGCCGGGCAGCTTGGTGATGGTCACCGCGCCGTCGGTGATCTCGCCGATCGGGAAGCCGAGGTTGTGCGGGTCGGGCACCACCCGGTAGGGCGGGTCCTCGAAGTTGCCGCCGGTCGAGTGGACGCCGCATTCGAGCAGGTGCCCGGCCAGGGTGGCCAGGCCGACGCGGTCCCAGTCGTCCAGCGCCCAGCCCAGCTCGTGGCAGATCGGCCCGACGAACAGCGACGGGTCGGCCAGCCGCCCGCCCAGGATGATCTGCGCGTCCTGGCGCAGGCAGTCGACGATGCCGTCGGCGCCGATGTAGGCGTTCGCCGACACGACCCGGTCGCCGAGCTCCTTGACAGTCACCCCGAGCTCGGGCAGCTCCACGTCGTGCTCGGCCAGCACGTGCCGCACGTCGTCGCCGTGGATCGTGCCGATGCGCACGCCGCTCAGGCCGAGCCGGGCCAGCCCGCGGGCGAACTCGTCCCGGGCGGCGCCGGGGTTGGCCGCCCCGAAGTTGCCGACGACCCGGCCGCCGGCGGCGAGATAGCGGTGCAGCAGCGGCAGCAGCGCGCCGATGCGCCGGTCGTGCCCCGCGGCCGGGTCGGCCATCCGCCGGATCTGGGCCAGCGCGAGCGTGCGCTCGGCCAGGCAGTCGAAGCCCAGATAGGTGACCCGTCCGCTGTCGGCCATGGCCGCGACCGCGTCGAGCCGGTCGTCCGCGTACGCCGATCCCGAGCCGATGCTCAGGACCGCCGCGGGTTGCCGAGCGACCACTGCGAACCTCCTTCGTGACGTGGGAGAAACTCAGACCCGCACGACCCGGTCGACCGGGGTGAGCCCGGCGACCGCGGGCACGATGTCGCGGCCGAGGTCGTCGAGGTAGGCGACGACGTCATCGCCGCTCATGGTCGGCCACTGCGCCCGGACCAGGATCGGGTCGACCGGGAAGACCTGCGCGAACTCGGCGATCTGGCGCACGCACTCGTCGGGCGTGCCGATGAAGGTCTCCTTGCGGGCGACCTCCCGGAACTCGCGGTCGAGCTCGCCGGCGTCGCGGGTGGCCAGCTGCCGGTTCGCGTACGCGAGCAGCCGCTCCTTGGCCATCGCCTCGAACCGCTCGTAGGCCGCCTCGGTGCTGGCGGCGGGGATGATCTCGCGCCGGAGCGGGTTGCGCACGAGCGGGCGGCCGAGCCGGATCCGCTCGTCCTCGTAGAGCGACATCAGCCGGACCAGCTCGGGGCCCCGGATCTCGGGCGTGACCGGCCAGCCGTCGCCGAGCCGGGCCGACCGCCGGACCCCCTGCTCGCCCATGGCGCCCAGCCACAGCGGCGGATGCGGGCTCTGGAACGGCCGGATGTGGGTGTGCCCGTCCCGCACGGTCCAGTACCTGCCGGCGTAGGACACCTCGTCCTGCGTCCACACCTGCTTCATGATCGTGATGCTCTCCTCGAGCATCCGGAACCGCTGGGTGTAGTCGACGCCGAGGGCGTCGAACTCGTCGCGCCGGTAGCCGGCGCCGATACCGACGACGAGCCGGCCCCGGGTGAGGATGTCGAGCGTGGCCAGGTCCTCGGCCAGCATCACCGGGTGGTAGAGCGGCGCCTGGACGATCGTCGTGGCCAGGGTGACGTGCTCGTCCAGCTCGGCGGCGAGGCGCGCGAGCGTCGGGATCGGCTGGAGCCAGCGCAGGTCGCCGTAGAGGAAGTGCTGGCCCATCGTGATGTGCGAGAAGCCGTTGCGCTGCGCCGCCTCGACCTGGCGCAGCAGGGCGTCGAGGTGCTCCGCCGGCGGCAGGCTTTTGCGGACATCGCCCAGGATCACTCCGAGTCTCACGCAACTCCCCGATCGGTCGGCATAATCTATGCTCATCATAGTTATGAGAGCAATGGAAGGGAAGGTGGGTCGCGTGGTCTTCCAGGCATTCATCGTGGGCGCCGTGCGCTCGGCAGTCGGGCGCCGCAATGGGGCGCTGGCCGGCGTCCATCCGGCCGACCTCGGCGCGGCCGTGCTGTCGGAGCTGATGACGCGTACGGGCGTGCTGCCGGCGGCCGTCGACGACGTGATCTGGGGCTGCGTGGGCCAGGTCGGCCCGCAGGCGTCCAACATCGGGCGGGCCACCGCCCTGTCCGCCGGCCTGCCGGAGTCGGTGCCCGCCACGACCATCGACCGCCAGTGCGGATCGTCGCAGCAGGCGGTGCACTTCGCCGCCCAGGCGGTCATGTCCGGCACCCAGGACCTCGTGGTGGCCGGCGGGGTCGAGGTGATGAGCCAGGTCCCGATCGCCTCGCCGACCACGATGGGGGTCGAGCGCGGGATGGCCCACCCCCGCGGCGGCCGGCGCTGGGTCGAGCGCTTCGGCGACGAGGAGATCTCCCAGTTCCGTGGCGCCGAGTGGATCGCGCGGCGGTGGGACCTGTCCCGTGCGGGGATGGAGGCGTACGCGCTGGAGAGCCACCGCCGCGCCCTTGCCTCGACCGCGGCGGGCGAGTTCGACGCCGAGATCGTCGAGGTGCACGGTCTCCGCCGGGACGAGGGGCCCCGCCCCGACTCGACGGCGGAGAAGCTGGCCGCGCTCGGCCCGCTGCGGGAGGGTGGTCGCATCACGGCGGCGCTGGCGAGCCAGATCTCCGACGGTGCCGCCGCCGTCCTGGTCGCCTCGGAGCGGGCGGTGCTGCGGTGGGGCCTGACCCCCCTCGCGCGGGTGCACACGCTGACCGTGGTCGGCTCCGACCCGGTCGCGATGCTGACCGGGCCGATCCCCGCGACCGCCGCCCTCCTGGAGCGGTCCGGGGTCGCCCTGGCCGAGATCGGCTCCTACGAGGTCAACGAGGCCTTCTCCAGCGTGCCGATGGCCTGGCTCGCCGAGACCGGGGCCGACCCGGCCCGGCTCAACCCGCAGGGCGGCGCGATCGCGCTCGGCCACCCGCTCGGCGCGACCGGCGCCCGGTTGATGACGACCCTGGTGCATCGGATGCGCCGGGAGGGGCAGCGGTTCGGGCTCCAGGCGATGTGCGAGGGGGGCGGCATGGCCAACGCCACGCTGCTCGAACTCGCATGACGGGGGGCGGTCCGAAATCCAGGCACTTCGACTGTTGTGACGGCGGCCACGCGTCTGTAGATTGTGCCTAATCATTGAAATGGTGAGCATGAAATCTGCTGCGCGGTCAACACCCCGAGGACCGGCACCGCTCACCCACTCGAGAAGGTGGAATCAATGACGTCCTTTAGATCGTCGCGGCGTCGGCCCTCATTCCGTCTCGCCGCCGTCGCCGTCGCCGCCGGTCTCCTGCTCGCCGCCTGCGGTGGTGGCGGCGCCGGCGACTCGACCGTCGGCCAGAAGCCCGAGCAGGCGGAGGGGCTGGCCGAGTCGACCATCAAGGCCGCCGCCCAGGCCGAGGGCAAGGTCGTGTGGTACACCTCCATCCCCGAGGCCGCCGTGAAAGAGGTCGCCGCCGGGTTCAAGGCCGCCTACGGCATCGACGTCGAGGTCGTCCGGCTGACGTCGACGACCCTCATGCAGCGCTACGCCTCCGAGCGGGACGCCGGCGCGGTGAAGGGCGACGTCATCAACGTCGCCCAGACCGCCTTCTTCGAGGACGGCGTCAAGAAGAACTGGTGGTCGAAGCTGACCGAGCCGGAGGCGCCGATGCTCGCGAGCTGGCCGAAGGATCTCGTCCACAAGGACCAGTACACGCTCATCAACACCCAGCCGATCGGCATCGCCTACAACAAGGACCAGGTCAAGGAGAGCGACGTCGACACCTGGCAGAAGATCGTCGACCCCAGGTTCAAGAACAAGGTCGTCCTGGTCAACCCGGCCAACACCCCGTTCTACCTGTCGTGGCTGAAGCTGATGGAGACCGAGTACGGGCCCGACGTGCTCACCCAGTTCGCCGCGCTGAAGCCGACGGTGACCGACAGCGCCGTCCCGGGCGCCCAGCAGCTGGCGGCGGGGGAGCGCGTCCTCATGGTGCCGAACGTGCTGTCCGGGGTGAAGGAGGTCGTCGACGCCGGCGCTCCGGTGGCCACGGTGACCCCCTCGCCGACGGTGGGCGTCGAGCAGTACGCCGCGGCCAGCGCCGACGGCCCCCACCCGAACGCCGCCAAGCTGCTGCTCGGCTACCTCCTCACCCGCACCGGTCAGGAGCAGCTCAACCGGGGCTACGCCGCCTCTCCGCTGTCCGGCATCCCGGGAAGCATCCCGATGCCCAAGGACTACCGGTCCACCGACACCGCCGCCATGCAGGCCGACAAGTCGCGGCTGCTCGCTGCCGTGGGACTGTCCTCGTGATGCAGGCACCTGACCTGCTCCACCGCAATCCCGGCACCGTGCAGGCCGGAGTCCGGGTCTCCGGCCTGCACATGGTCTTCCGGGACGCCAAGCACGCCGAGGTGACGGCCCTCCAGGAGGTGGACCTGGAGGTCCCGGCCGGCCAGTTCTGCGTGCTGCTCGGCCCGAGCGGCTGCGGCAAGACGACCCTGCTGCGGTGCATCGCCGGCCTCGAGTCGCCGACGGCGGGCACCATCCTGGTGGACGGCCAGACCGCCGTCCTCGACGGCCGGGTCGTGCTGGAGACGCAGAACCGGCCCGTCGGGATGGTGTTCCAGAGCTACGCGCTGTGGCCGCACATGAACGTCGCCCAGAACGTCGCCTACCCGCTGACCACGGGGCCCCGGGGTGCCCGGCCGGCCAAGGCCGAGGTGCAGCGGCGGGTCGCCGAGGTGCTGGAGAAGACCAGGATCGCGCACCTGGCCGAACGGCGGATCGGGCAGCTGTCGGGCGGCCAGCAGCAGCGGGTCGCGCTGGCCCGGGCGCTGGTCGCGGGCAACAGCGTCGTGCTGTTCGACGAGCCGCTGTCCAACATCGACGCGAAGATCCGGGAGAACCTCCGGGCCGAGCTCAAGGCCATGCAGGAGGAGTGGGGGTTCACCGCGATCTACGTGACGCACGACCAGGTGGAGGCGCTCGACCTGGCCGACCAGATCGTCGTGCTGGACCACGGGCGGATCGTGCAGACCGGCACCCCGCAGGACATCTACTTCCGGCCCATGTCCCGCCACGTCGCCGACTTCGTCGGCACCAGCAACCTCATCGCGGGCACGGTGCTGTCGCAGGCGGCCGACCGGGTGGGCCTGCAGACCGCGCTCGGCCGGGTGGACGTGCCCGGCCCGCCCGGCATCGGCCCCACGGCGCTGCTGATGACCCGGGCCAACGACTGGTGGCTCCAGCCGCAGGACACGTCGGCCCGCGACGGATGGAAGGGCGTGGTGAAGGCCCGCCACCTGCTGGGCGCCTACACCGAGTACCTCGTCGAGGTGGGCGAGCTCACGGTGCGGATCTGGGACCGCTACCACGAGTGGGGCGGGCCCGGCGCCGGCGTCGTCACCGGCTTCGACGCCGACGCCGCGTGGGTGGTGCCCGATGGCGGCTGACCTCGGCATGCGGCCGGCGCCGGCCGCGGCACCGACGACCTCCACGGCCACGCGCCCACGCCGTCGCGGAGTTCTCTGGTACGGCGGCGTGGCCGCGACGGTCGTCATCGTCTTCGTCATCGTCTACCCCCTCGGCCGCACCGTGCTCGGCGTGTTCGGCGTCGGCGGCGACTCCACCGCGGACAGGATCGTCGAGGTCCTCACCGCCGGTAGAACCTGGCGGATGGCGGGCAACACGGTGCTCGCGGTCGCCGTCGGCGGGACGCTGGCGCTGGCGATCGGCGCGGTCTTCGCCTGGATCAACGAGCGCACCGACGCGCGCATGGGGTTCGTGGCGCGGATGCTGCCGCTCATGCCGATGTTCGTGCCGTCCATCGCCGGCGCGATCGGCTGGGTCTTCCTGGCCTCGCCGCGGGCCGGGCTCCTCAACGGCTGGATCCGCCAGTTCCTGGAGCTGTTCGGGGTCAAGGTGACCGAGGGCCCGATCGACATCTACTCGTGGCCGGGGTTGATCTTCGCGTACGTGCTGTTCCTGACGCCGTACGCCTACCTGACGATCTCCAGCGGCCTGCAGTCGCTCGACCCGGCGCTGGAGGAGGCGTCGCGGTCCTCGGGGGCGGGCGCGCTGACCACCTTCCGCCGGATCACGTTGCCGTCGCTGCGGCCGGCGATCGGGGCGAGCATCCTGGTGATCGCGACGATGGGCATGGCCATCTTCTCGATCCCGCTGGTGATCGGCACGCCCGCCGGCATCGACGTCCTGCCGGTCGAGATCGTCAACCTCATGACGCACAACTACCCCCGGGACACCGGCGGCGCGCTCGGCCTGTCCATCCTGGTCATCCTCGTCGTCGGCGCCTGCTGGCTGGTGCAGCGGCGGATGGTCGCGCTGCAGTCCCACGCGACCATCACCGGCCGGTCCAGCGCCAGCGCCGCCGTGCCCCTCGGCCGCTGGAAGTGGGTGGCCCGGCTGACGATGGTCGGGTTCCTGCTGCTGACCTCGGTGCTGCCGCTGGGCGGGCTGGTCCTGGTGTCGTTGCAACGGTTCTGGGGCGCCCGGATCCAGTGGGACAAGCTCACCTTCGTCAACTACCAGTACCTCGTCGACAACGAGCTGGTCTGGAGCGGCCTGCGCAACAGCCTCGTGCTGGCCGTCGTCTGCGCCACCATCGCCGTCCTCCTCGCGGTGCTGGTCACCCAGACCGTCACCCGCCGGGCCGGCCTCGCCGCCGGCGCGGTCGACGGCATCGTGAAGATCCCGTCGACGCTGACCCACGTCGTGCTGGCGGTGGCGTTCATCGTCGCCTTCGCGGGCCCGCCGTTCGACCTGGCCGGGACCAGCCTGTTGCTGGGACTGGCGTACGTGATCCTCTACATCCCGCAGGCGACCTTCTACGCCTCGGCGGCGCACCAGCAGATCGGCCCGCAGCTGACGGAGGCGTCGGCCGTCGCCGGCGCGAGCGACGCGACCACGACCCGCCGGATCCTCCTGCCGCTGATGGCGCCCAGCCTGATCGCCGGCTGGTCGCTGCTGTTCGTCCTCATGACCGGCGACATCACGGCGTCGTCCATGCTCGCCGGCACCCACACGCCGGTGGTGGGATTCGTGATCCTCGACATGTGGACCGGTGGCAGCTTCCCCAAGCTGGCCGCCCTGGGCGTGCTGATGACCGTGGTCGCCAGCGCCGTCGTGCTGCTCGTCATGCGCCTGCGTGACAAGTTCTTCCTGGTGAGGTGAGGCAATGACCCCGCTCGACGTGACCGTCGAGGACCGCCTGCTCCTGCAGGAGCTGATCGCGAGGTACTCCCTCGCCCGCGACGACCGCGACATCGACCTGCTGATCTCGCTGTTCGCGCCGGACGCCCAGTTCGAGCGGGCCGGCCGGGTCGTCGACGGGGCGGACGGCATCCGGGAGTTCTTCCTCGGCTCCATGCGCCGCTACGACCTGACCAACCACGTCAACCACGGCCAGGTGCTCGACCCGGTCGAGGGCGCCTCACCGCGGGAGCGGGTCGCCGGCCGGGTCTCCGGGCACGCCGAGCTGGTGCCGTCCGGGATCCTGCACGTCGCCGCCTACCGCTACCACGACCTCTACGTGAAGTCCGAAGGACGGTGGCTCTTCCAGCGCCGGTCGCTCAACTTCATCTACGCGATGCCCGTCGACCAGTTCGCCGCCGGCTTCGCCGACAACCTGCGGGTGCGCTGGCACGGCGACCAGCCGCGCCCCGCGGACCTGCCCTGACCGACCACCCCCGGGAACGGAGAAACCTTCGATGCCATCGAATGTCATGATCGTGCTCAGCAACACCCGCCCGGAGGTCGAGGACGAGTTCAACGCCTGGTACAGCGACGTCCACGTGCACGAGGTCGTCGACGAGCTCGACGGCTTCGCCACCGCGCAGCGGTTCAAGCTCGCCGACCAGCAGGTCGAGGAGGGCGCGACCTGGAAGTACCTGGTGATCTACACGATCCCCGAGGGCAAGCTGGCCGACGCCCAGGCCGCGATCCGGGCACAGCGGGCCGAACGGGCGGAGGCCCTGGCGGCCGGCCGCAAGCCGTGGATCTCGGCCCGCTCCGACCTGTTCGACGGCAAGCACCACAGCTGGTTCTTCACCGCGATCACGGACGAGATCGCGGGCCGGTCATGACCGAGCCGGCGTCGCCGTTCGTGGTGGCTGGCGCCGGCGCCGCAGGGCTGCTGGCCGCGCTCACCGCGGCACAGGCCGGCGTCGACGTCCTGCTGCTGGAGAAGGACATGCGGCGGGGCTGCAACGCCGAGTTCTCCGGCGGGCTGGTCCAGGGCGCCGGCACCCGGTTCCAGGAGGCCGCCGGCATCGACGACTCGCCGGCGACGCTGCTGGCCGACATCCTGCGGCAGAACCGGGGCCGGTGCGACCCCGCCGTCGCCGAGCTGGTGGCGGACCGGTCCCGCGACGTTGTGCACACCCTGGCCGACACCGTCGGCCTGGACCTGCACATCGACGCGGTCGCGTACGCCGGGCACTCGGTGCGGCGCCTGCACTGCACCCCGGCCGAGACCGGGAAGGAGCTGATCGCCGGCCTGCGGGCGTACGTGCGCGCCCTCGACCGCGTCGACTTCGTGGACGCCGCCGAGGTGGTCGACGTGAACGTCGCCGACGACGGCACCCTCGACGTGGCCGTCCGGCGGGGCGGGACCGGCCTCGACCGGCTGCGCGCCCGGCACGTCCTGCTCGCCACCGCCGGCTTCGGCGCCAACCGGGCCCTGCTGCGCCGCTACATCGGCGACGCCGCCGCCGACAGCCACTTCATCGGCTCCGAGAACAGCACCGGCACGGGCCTGGAGATCGGGCTGCGTCTGGGCGCGGGCACCGCCTACCTGACCGCCTACGAGGGGCACAGCCACCTCAACCCGAAGTACGGCACCCGGCTCGGCGGCGCCCTACCGGCCCTGGGCAGCATCATCGTCGGCACCGACGGCCGCCGCTTCGCCCGCGAGGACGTCTCCAACTCGGGGTTCGCCGCGTCGCTGGCCGCCCAGCCCGGCGGGCGCGGCGTCGAGATCTTCGACGAGCCGATCCACCGCCGGGCGCTGGCCAACGGCGCCTACGCCGAGGCCTTCTCGGCCGGCGTGGTCGCGACCTTCACCACCCTCGACGCGCTCGCGGACACCTTCGGCCTCCCCGCCGCCGCGCTGACGGACGAGGTCGAGCGCTACAACGCCGCCGTGGACGCCCCCTGCTGGCTCGGCCGCGCCGCCCCCCGGCGCCGGCTGCACCCGCCGTACTACGCCTCGGCCGTCTCCAGCGGCCTGGTGCACACCCAGGGCGGCCTGACCATCGACACCGCCGCCCGCGTCGTGCGCCCCGGCGGCGACCCGATCCCCGGCCTGTTCGCGGCCGGCGGCGCCGCCGCCGGCATCTCGGGCGACGGCCCCGACACCTACCTGCCGGGCAACGGCCTGGCCCACGCCTTCGCGACCGGCCTGGTCGCCGCGGAGACGGTCACCGCCGCACTCGCGTGAAACCGGCCGCCCGGCGTCCCGTGGTGCGGGACGCCGGGCGGTGTGGGTCAGGAGGGCAGGGTTTCGCGGTTCCACGCGGTGCCGTTCCACCAGATGTGTTGCAGGGTGCCGTTGGTGGC